>NZ_JBIEKG010000002.1:0-604543 GCF_043496965.1 Halomonas sp. B23F22_3 | reverse complement strand
AGCTCAGCGTCAGCGTGCCGGTCACCGTGGCGGCGGTGGTCACCGCGAAGGCCAGCGTGGTGGTGCCGGTATCACCGCTCTCGGTCACCGTCGGCGCATCGGCGATGGCGACCAGCGTGGCCGTGTCGTCCTCCGCGACCGTGCCGGCGGCGGTGTCGGCGGCCGGATCGATGGCGTAGCCCGCCTCGGCCACCTCGGTGATCACCACCGTGATGCTGTCGGGGCCGTCGTCGACGTCGTCGTTGGCCACTTCGAGGCTCAGCGTGCCGACGCCGTCGGTCACGCTCACCGCCTGGGTCTGCGTCGCGCCGCCGTCGACCTGGTAGCTCAGTGTCAGCGTGCCGGTCACCGTGGCGGCGGTGGTCACCGCGAAGGCCAGCGTGGTGGTGCCGGTATCACCGCTCTCGGTCACCGTCGGCGCATCGGCGATGGCGACCAGCGTGGGTCCCGTGGTGATATCCGGCGAGGAGGCCTCGAGATACTGCCAGCGTGCTTCATAGGCGCCCAGCTTCCCGAAATCGTTGGAAGTGACCCCGATCGCCGTCGGTGCCGTTTCATCCAGCAGGTTGTCCAGCACCGCGGCGGGCAGCGTCTCCACCTGCGCCGTGACGAAGCCCTCGGTCGTGACAGAGCGCAGTCCGCCAATGACGGCCCCGGTCGCATCGAAGAGCGTTAGTTCCGGCGTCACCGTGCCCGCCGCCTTGTCAATGATCAGCGTCATCTCGAGCTCTGCGACGTCCTCCAGTCCCAGGCTGGCAACGCTGAACAGGTCATCGAGGGAATAGACCGTGTCGATCCCGACTCCGCTATCCGGGCGCGACCAGATCTGAATGGCGTTGCCCTTGTTGCCCCCGAACACCAGCTTGACCAGCTCGTTCTTCTCCTGGGTGCCGAGGCCGAACACGATGCCCTGTTGGGCATAGTTGGGGATGGTGCTGGTCGACAGCCCCTGGGCCGCCAGGGCCTGCGGGAAGGGATTGTCAAACCGCGAGCTGATCCGCACCTCGTTGATCTCGGCCGCGCTCAGGTCGGCATACTTGATGAAGTCGTTGGCACTGGCCTCCCTGGAGATGTCGCCATCGGAGGTCTGCACCACCAGGTCGCCACCCTCGACGGCGGTGAGCACCGTGGCATCGGTGATGCCTCCGAGCATGCCATCGAAGCCCCCCTCATCCAGCGGCTCGCCGACGGTCTCGAAATCCAGGACGAAAAACGCTGTGTCGTCTTCGCCGAGGCGGATCTGGAAATCGCTTGCGAAGGCCTCGGCAGCATTGCCCGCCTCGTCCAGATAGCCTCCGGCCAGCACCGCCACGCTATAGTCCCCGCCGGGCCAGGCATTGGTATCGGACGGCGGCAAGGCCTGATATAGGATCGTCACCGTCTTGCCATCGGCGCTCACGGCAATGGCATCGCCCTCGGCCAGGCCGACCGAAGCGGGCTCTATTCCCGTAAACGCGAGTTCATCACCCCCGATCGACGCGAGGTCCACGCCTCGATCATCGCTGACCACGACCGTCACGATGAGCGGACTGTCGGCATCGGTGGGAGCCTCGACGCTGATCGAATCGACCACCGGCGGTTGCGTGTCGGGCGACGAGAGCGTCACGCCCAGCTGCTTGATCTCGATGCCGTTGACCTTGGGATTCTGATCGCCGTGCAGGAAGGCGAGGTTCAGGGTGTCATCCGTCGCCTCGAGGACATAGGTCCGTGAAAGGCCGAATCCCAGGATATCGTCCTGGGTCGCCGCCGAACCGAGCAGGGCGCTGGCCTCCTCCACGGGATTGAGGCCCGAGAATGCCTCCGGCACGAAGCCCTCGACCTCGATATCGAAGCGCCGCTCGCCGCTGTAGCCGAAGATGCCGCCCCAGTTCTCGGTGTAATAGACGGTGATCTCGTAGGTATTGCCGGCGGTGACGGGGAAGGCGTACTCGAGCTGCGGGTCGGCGCTGCTGCCGTCATAACGCTCCTCCGTGAACAGCTCCCAGGGAACGATGCCGGCGTTCAGGTAGCTGAGGTCGATCTCCTGCTGCTGGTCCGTTGCCGAACCTCCATAGACGTCGCTTGCATCGCCGACCAGGTAGGCGAAGCCTGGGTCGATGTCTCCCTGCCAGTTGAGCTCCCCGTCCAGGGCCGCCACCGTGTTGCCTCCGGCATTGACCCGGTAGAGGACCGTCTCCGGCTTGTAGGTCACACGCGTACCCGTCGGCGTGGTCTCGATGACGAAGGCCGCGGGGCCATCCAGCGGATCGAAGCCCACAAACTGCTCTCCGGTCAACCTGACGGAAGCCGCGGTGCCGGTATCGGGATCGGTGAAGGTGAGAAGCAAATCGGTGCCATCCAGGGCGTAGCCGACGTGGTTCTCGTCCAGGTAGCTGCCGAGGATAAGCAGCTCGTCGTCGGGGAAGAAGTCCGTGATCACGCTGCCATCGAGGCTATCGACGCTGCCACGGATGCTGTCCGCACCGCCACCGCCGGTAAAGGTGTTATTGCCGGCTCCCGCGATCAACACATTGTCACCGGCATGACCTATCACCTGGAAGTCAGCCGTGGAGCCACTGCCGTCGAAGTTCTCCACGGAATCGGCCAGGGGCGCCAGCACGGTGTCGGTGCCGGTGTAGACGATGGTGTCGATGCCCTCCGTCCCCTCGGTACCGACCTCATCGCCGGTGGTCGCCGCGATATCGTTGCCTCTCGCCTCGATGCTCAGGTGATAGAAGTCGATAGCGGCGAGACCGTCCTCGCTCGCGGCGTCGGCCTCGGAGGTCTCCGCCAGGAAGCCGACCGCCGCTCCCGAGGGCAGGGTCGTGTCGCCATCGCTGATCGAATGGGCACCGGTGAGGATGTCTTGAAGCACACCCGTCGGCAGGCGGAATCCGCCCAGGTCGAGCGAGGTGAGCTGCGGGTCGTCATTCAACTGATAGCCGGCCGCGACGGAAAACCCGTCGGCGATGTCGACCGTCAGGTGCAGATCGACGGTGGCCACGTCACTCTGTGCCAGTTCGGGGGCCGCGACGCGTGTCAGCACCGTGTAGACATCGTCGACCTCATAACCGACCTCAAAGCCCGCAGTCAGGACACCGTCGATGACCACGGCGCCGAAGACCAGCCGCAGAAAGTTCGACTGGGTGCCGTCTCCCAGCATGAAGCCGGTGAGCTGTCCGGCACGAGGCCCCTCGGTGACCGAGGGCACCCAATTCTTGATCTTGGTGGTGAGTATAAGGCGCTCAACATCGGGCGTCGGCCTGATGCCGACGTGCATGGCATCGCGTGCCGAGTTGGCCGTGCCGACCACCGTGCCCCCCGCCACCTTCTTGATCTGGAAAATCGGCGCATTTCCCCCGGGGATGATGTTCCCCCCGAGGTCATAGAGCCCATCTTCCTGCTGATCACTACCGAAGCCCTCCTCGGCCGTCTTGGCATCGCGGTTGGGGGTTACGCCGTCGAGGGCTGCGCCCATCAGGCCGGTATCGAGGATCGTGCCCGGATAGGGACTTCCGGTCGGCTGGAAGTCGAGAAAGATCTGCTCCCCGACGCCTAGATCGAAACCATTGTCGTCGGAAAACTCGAAAGGATCATGCAAATGATCGACCCCGTCGAGATCATGGTCAGTGGGATCGCTCACCACGCTCCCGGCCAGGGGAACAGTGCCGTTATTGGGCTGGAGGATTTCGATGAAGGGCCCGTTCTGCTTGAACACCGTGGTCCAGATGGACCCCTGGAAGGCGGTCTGACCATCGAAGGCCGTGAGATCATCACCGATCGACGCAAGCCCCAGCGGGGCGCCGCTCACCGAAATGATGGTGCGCTCCTCGGCCAGCGTCTGCCCGCTGCTGCCGATGGTGGTCTGCATCACGCCGTCGGCATCGCGCCCCATCACGATCAGGGTGCCCTGGTTGAGGCTGGCGGCCAGGATCGCGCCCGACATCTTGATGCCGTTCTCGGGATCGTCGAGCAGCGTCGAGGTGTACTCCGTCAGGCCGTTGATCGACCCCTTGCCGGAATCCAGCGCTCCGTCCGTGAAGCCCCCCTCGCGATAGTCGCCCTCGACGGGATTGATACTGGCCACCACGCTATCGAAGTCGGCTGGCATGCCGCTGTCGCCAAGCACCGTCTCGCCGTTGATGGTGGCGGGGTCTCCGGGATGCTCAACGACGAGATAGGCGTTCCCTGCGTCGGTGATGTAGTAGTGCTCACCCGGTACCACGCCGATCAGGCGACCGGTCAGTTCGCCCGCACCCACCGAACCGTACTGACTCTCCACCTGACTCAACCAATCATGCACAGCGGCGAAGTCGCTGGTTCCCGGTCCGTCTTTGTCGACGCTGGAGAGCAGCAGGTAGGCATCCTCGACGCCGTCCTTGGGCGTGAAGAGTATTCCCGACTGGCCACCACTGGCCCGGGTAGGGTTAGGATGCCCCCCGTAGACCAGAGTCAGGGTCTCGGCCGTATCGGGATCCGTCCATTCGTAGGTGGCGGCATCACCCTGTCCCGCGGACAGAAGCCGCCCCTCGAGGTCGTCGGAACGCGTCACCTCATGGAACTGGTCGTAATTCTTGGGACTCCACGCCTCCAGATTGATGGTGTCGCCGGTATTCACGTCACCGTTGTTGAGGTTGGTGGCGATGTAGCCTAGCAGCTGCGTGTAATCCAGCGTGCCGCCGTCGTCGCCCGCCTCGCCGATCGGCCGGCCGCCCCAGCTGTTGTTGGCGCCGTTGTCATAGGTCCAGACACGACCATCCTCGGTGACCTCGACGTCGTAGGCGTTGCGATAGCCGGCCGAATAGATCTGCACGGGTCCATCGGGGTCGATCTTGCCCGCATTCAGGCCGTCGTTGCCGCCGAAGGGATCGCTGTCGTCAAACGTCCCGATTCGGGTCGGGTCGTCCAGGGTGGGAATGTCATAAACATAGGCGCGACCGGTAAGCGGATCGGTGAACACCGGCATACTCTTGAGCTGGTCTAGATCCACCTCAAGGATGGCCGCGCTGTAGGCGGTCTCCTGCTGGCCGGCAAAGTTGTTGGAGGGGGCACCGGTATTGGTGTTGCCTCCGTTGGCGACGATCATCCGCTCGCTGACCAGGCGGCCGGTCTCATCGAGTTCCTGGATGATCTCCAGTCCGTTCAGCGCATGGTTCTCCTCCGATCGCGCCAGGCCTCGAACCAGATCGACGGCCGTCCAGCCAGTCTCCGTCTGGTCGATACGAGTGATGACACCTGAATTCGTGTCTAGGCCGGAATCGTTGCCGTCGCCGCCGGCGCCGATACGGCTATCGCTGGAGGTGACGTAGAGGGTCACCGCCGGCTTGCCGTCGATGATCACCGGAAAACCATCGGCATCGTACTGCGGCACGACATCGATACCGGTCACCTGGCGGGCGCTTCCGGCCGAAGGCGTGCCGTCATCGTTGAAGTTGGGGATCGAGGTGACCAGGTCCACCGTCTCTGCCGCAGTCACATAGAAAACGCTCGTGGGATCGCCATCGGTGGGATCCTTGTCCCCGAAGGCCACCGTCAAGACCTTGACGCTGCCCGACACCTCGGTCACGTAGAGACGGCCGTCGGCACCCCACACCAAGGCCGTGGGCTGGCTCAGGTTCACGACCCCGTTGAGATCCAGGCCGCTCTTGGAAAAGTTGTCGGTCACCATGGCATCACCTCGAACCACTTGACGGGACGAGCCCCCTACACCACCGGCATCGCGTCGTGCCGGTCCTTGAAGACAGAAAACCTACATCTGACAACATAATGTTACACAGGCACCCGTCACGGCACGGTGGGTTTTTTCCCCGCTGACATGGTGAAAATGCTGAATGCGTGGCCCCTGGCGACGGTGGGAGAACCCACGCTCGAAATGAGCCCCAACACATCAGCCATCCGACTGAGCGGCTTTCATACCTCAGTCAGGCGAGAGCGTCGTCAGGCGCACCGCTCATGACGTCTTTCCTGGTGCCTGGGCGGGAGGTGCCTCTCCTGTTGGCTCGGGCGGCGAGCCGCCACGGATGGCCGCCACGCGCGTCTGGGACGACGTCTTGCCGCGGCGCTGCTGGGGGAACCTCGCATACTGCGCCAGTACCTTGTCGCGCGTGCCGAAAACGTCCATCCGCCCCTCCTTGAGCACCAGCAGCTTGTCCATGTAGCGAAGTACGCCCGCACCGTGGCTGACGACGAACAGCGTCACGCCGTCGGCCTTGAGCTGGCGAATCGCTGCAGCCAGGGCGCGATCGCCGGCGTCGTCGAGATTGGCATTGGGCTCGTCGAGCACCACCAGGACCGGATCGCCGTAGAGGGCGCGCGCCAGGCCGATACGCTGACGCTGCCCGCCGGAGAGCGTGCCGCCAGCAGACGAGAGGTAGGTATCGTAGCCATCGCTCAGCTTCAGGATCATCTCGTGCACGCCCGCTTTCCTGGCGGCGGACACCACCCGCTCGGCCTCCACCGGGCCAAAGCGCGCGATGTTCTCGCCGATGGTGCCGTCGAAGAGCTCGATGTCCTGGGGAAGATAGCCGACCCAGGGGCCCAACTCCTCCCGCTGCCACTGGCTCATCTCGACCCCGTCGAGACGCACGCTGCCGGACTGGACCGGCCAGACACCGAGCAGCACCCGGGCCAGGGTCGACTTGCCCGCGGCACTCGGTCCGATGATGCCGACGTGCTCGCCCTTGGCCACACGGAAAGCGATCCCCTGGAGGATCGGTTGATCGTCACCGGGGGCCGTCGCGGCGACGCCCTCGATGACCATCCTGCCCATAGGTGGCGGCAGCGACATGCCGAGAGGCGCCGCATGGAAGCGGATCAGCAGGTCATTCAGGCGAGCGTAGGCGCCTCGGGCATTCACGAAGCCCTTCCAGCTACCGATCATCTGGTCGACGGGGGCCAGCGCTCGACCCATGATGATCGAGCCGGCAATCATCATCCCCGGCGTCAGGCTGCCCGCCAGCACCAGATAGGCCCCCAGACCGAGTATCATCGACTGGAAGAACAGCCGTAGTATTTTCGCGGCGTTGGTCAACGAGCCGGCGCGGTCGCTGGCCAACGACTGACCCGACAAGTAGCGATGGTGCTTGTCGGCCCAGCGCCCCATGATCGCCGGCAGCATGCCCATGGCATGCAGCACCTCGGCATTGCGCAGGTTAGCGGTCGCCAGATCCTGGGCCTTGATGTGCTGACCGTTGGCCGACGCCAGCAGGGCCTTGGTGCTCAGCTCGTTGGCGACGGCCAGCGCCAGCAGCACCACGGCGGCGAAGCTGGCAAACAAACCAAGCCACGGATGGAACAGGAACAGCAGGCCGAGATAGACCGGTACCCAGGGGGCATCGAAGAAGGCAAACAGGCCCTGGCCGGTCAGGAACTGACGCAGGGAGGTCAGGTCGTTCAGCGGCTGGGCACTCTGACGCTCGCGCTGGAAGAGGCTGCGGCGGAACATGGCGCTGTAGAGGCGCGCATGAATCCGTATGTCCAGGCGATTGCCCACCCTGACCAGGATCCTCGAGCGCACCAGCTCGAGCCCGCCCATGACCAGGAAGAAGAAGCCGAGCACCAGGGTCAGCATCAGCAGTGTCTCGACGCTCTGGGTGGAGAGCACCCGATCGTAGACCTGCAGCATATACAGCGGGGGAGCCAGCATCAGCAGGTTGATGAACAGGCTGAAGAGCCCCACCGAGACGAAGGACTGTCGGCAGGCCTGAAGGGCACGCTGAAGATCGGTACGCTGGTCTGACGGATGCATGGGCTTTCCCTGACGTGACAACCTGCCGATGGGCGCCTAGCGACGCGCCGCCCGCTTCATCACGCGGGTCAGCACCGCACAGGTCCTATCGACCTCCGCCGCGGTGAGGGTGGGATGACACAGGAACATCAGCGAGGTCTCGCCGAGCTCATGCGCCACCGGAAGCGGCGCTGCGGGGCGCCATCCGGTGTCGTCGAAGGCCCGCTCGCGATAGACCTCGGAGCAGGAGCCGGCAAAGCAAGGCACGCCTCCGGCGTTGATCTCGGCCATGATCCGATCGCGGTGCCAACCGTTGGCGAGTCGCTCGGGCTCGATGAAGACATAGCACTTGTAGCCGGCATGCTCGACATGGTCCGGCGGGAGGGGCACGCGCAGGGCCGGGGCATCGCCTGCGGCGTGCCAGATCCGTGCCGCATTGGCACGGCGCGCCACGCTCCATTCCGGCATGCGGGTCAACTGGAGGCGTCCGATCGCGGCCTGCATCTCGGTCAACCGCCAGTTGGTGCCGAAGCCGTCGTGCAGCCAGCGAAACCCGGGCGGATGCTCGCGCTCATAGACCGCTTCCCAGCTCTTGCCATGGTCCTTGTAGGCCCACATTATCTTCCACAGCGCCCCGTCGTTGGTGGTGACCATGCCTCCCTCACCTCCGGTCGACATGATCTTGTCCTGGCAGAATGACCAGGCGCCGACGTGGCCGAGGCCACCGATGCTCCTGCCCCGGTAGCACGCGCCGTGGGCCTGGGCGCAATCCTCGATGACGCTTAGGCCATGCCGATCGGCGATCGCCATCAAGGCATCCATGTCGCACGGCCAGCCGGCCAGGTGCACCGCGATGATCGCGCGGGTGCGCGGCGTGAGGCACCGCTCTACATCGCGGGGATCGAGGGTCTGGGAATCGCCATCCACGTCGGCGAACACCGGGATCGCCCCGACGGCGACGATGCAGGAGGCCGAGGCCAGGAACGATCGCGGACTGACGATCACCTCGTCTCCCACGCCGATGCCCAGCCCTCTCAGGGCCAGCTCGAGAGCGGTCGTGCCGTTGCTCACGGCGATCGCATACTCGGTGCCGGCGAAGCGTGCGAACTCGCGCTCGAACTCGCGCCCCTCGTTGCCGGTCCAGTAGTTGACCCGGTTGGAGAGCAGCACTCGCTGCACGGCCAGGGCCTCCTCCTTGGTGAAGGCCGGCCAGGGAGAACAGGAAGGCGATTCCATGTCGTCACTCCTCCATTGAGGATCGTACTGGCTGATGATCATTCCGGCGTTGAAGTGAGGGATCCATCGTGTCGCCCTCTGGATAGCGGCCGGGCGGGGACGCCCACCACCGTCTGGCCATCTGCCACATCGCTCACCACGACGGCCCCGGCTCCCACCATGACGTCCTCGCCGAGGCACAGGCCCTGGCGGACCACGGCACCGACGCCGAGCCAGCTGAACGCCCCCACCGACACTTCGCCGGCCAGGTGCCCCCCCGGAGCCACATGCACGGCATTCGCCAACCGGCAGTCGTGATCCACGGTCGACGCGGTATTGACGATGCAGCCTCGCGCCAGCGTCGCGAAGGCGTTGATCACCGCCCCACCCACCACCACACAGCCCGGCGAGAGCCTGGCGAAAGGGCTGACCACCGCCCGCGGATGGACCAGGGTGGCCAGGGACGCTCCCTGCCGAAACAGGGCCTCGAGCCTGGCATCGCGCGTGCGGTTATCCCCGATCGCCACGACCGTCGCCTCGAAGCGATCGAGATCGCCAAGCAGCGTCTGGAAGCTGCCTATCACTGGCCAGAGCGCCACGGACGACCGTTCGGGATAGGCATCGTCATAGAAGCCAATCTCGCGCCAGCCGCACTGCAGGGCAATGTCCGCCACCACCTTGCCATGACCGCTCGCGCCGAGGATCGCCAGGCGTCCCTTGCTACTCACGCTGGCTCCCCCGGAAACGCGGCATGGTCGACTCGCCGGCAGCCGCTATCCCCTCGCGTCTGACGCTCTTTACCAGCGTCAGGCAGAGGATCTTCAGATCCAGCCACAGGCTGCAGTGCTCCACGTACCAGAGGTCGTGCTCGAACTTCTCCTCCCAGCCGATGGCGTTTCGGCCGTTGACCTGCGCCCAGCCGGTAATGCCCGGCCTGACGCGATGGCGTCTTGCCTGTCGCGGGGTGTACAACGGCAGGTACTCCATCAGCAGCGGCCGCGGGCCGACGAGGCTCATCTCTCCCTTCACGACATTCCAGAGCTCCGGCAGCTCATCCAGGCTGGTGGAGCGCAGCCACAGGCCGAACGGAGTGAGCCGCTCTTCGTCGAGCAAGGCATTGCCCTGGTGGTCGATGGCATCGCGCATGGTACGAAACTTCATCAGCGTGAAAGGGGCACCGCCGAGACCAGGACGCCGCTGGCAAAACAGCACCGGGGTGCCCAGCCGCCAGCGAACCAACAGCGCCACCACCAGCAACACTGGCGAGAGCAGCATCAGTGCGGCGAGCGCGACGACGATATCGAGCAGGCGTTTCGGCATGACTGGCCCCCATGACAAGCTTCCAAACACTCCACTCCACGCAATGTTCGGCGGACTAGGATCGCCCTGCCGTCGCAAGCGTGGGCGGGAGCGACGGTGTCGATGCCCTAACGCCCATGGCCTCGAGCATCGTGGCGTTGACCTTGTGGACGTCGAAGCGCGATTCGGCGATCTCCCGGGAGCGCCGTCCCATCTCGGCGATGCGTTGTGGTTCATCGATGAAGCGCTGCATCGCCTCGGCCAGGGCCTCGACCGCCTGGATCGGCACAAGATAGCCGTTGTCACCGTCGATCACGGTTTGCCGGCATCCCGGCGCATCGGTGGTGATGATCGCCCGGCCCATCGCCATGGCCTCCAGCACGGTACGCGGGGTGCCCTCTCGGTAGCTGGGCAACACGTAGACGCTGCTGTCCGCGATGGCGGGTCGCACGTCGTCGCGATGCCCCAGGTAATCGATGTCGCCGGCGGCGACCCACTCCGCCAGCTCACCCGACCCGATGCCATCGGGATGCTCGTCCAGAGCCCCGACCAGGCGAAATACAACCTCGGGATGGCGTCGTCGCACCCGCCTCGCGGCCGCGACGTACTCCCGTATCCCCTTGTCACCCAGCAGACGGGCAATCAGCAGGAAACGCGGTGTCCCCTGCGGGAGCGGCACCTGGGAAAAATGCGACAGCTCGACCCCTGAGCCGTCCACCACGGTGACGGGCGTCGAGTCTTCGATGATGCCCAGCGCCTGAAATAGCGCGTGATCGTCGGGGTTCTGGAAGAACACCCGCTGGGTGCGCCCCAGCGCGGAGCCGTACAGGCCTCTCACCAGGCGCTGAATCAGGGCGCGTTTCCCGGACGCCTCGCCGGTGAAGGCGTAACCCAGGCCGGTGATCAGCGCGAAGCGCCGCGGCACGCCGGACAGCCACGCCGCCAGCGTGCCGTAAATCACCGGCTTGATCGTATAGCCCAGCACCGCATCGGGTTTAACCTCTCTCATCAGCCGCTGCAGTCCGGCGAGTGCCAGCAGATCGGCCAGCGGATTGATCCCGGTGCGGTGCAGGGGCGCCTCGTGGACGCTCACGCCCCAGGCCTCGAGAATCTGGCGCATCGTCGAGGACGAGAGGCCAGGCGCCGCGGCATGCACCTCCAGCCCGGCCTCGTTCAACGCGCGCAGCAGCGGTCCACGAAAGTTGATCAACGAAGGAGCGTAGCCCGCCACCACGAGGATCCGGTCGCCCGCTTCGAGGGGATCATGTGCCATGACCGTGTCCCGTTTCGGCATGTTGAGTGAGCGTCGTACCGCGTGAGTGGAAGAAGGTCAGGTACCAGGGCATCGCCTGGCGTATGCCCTCGCGAAGCGTGTGGGTCGGCTCGAAACCAAGCTGAGCGCGCGCCTTGCCGATATCGGCCAGAGAGTGGCGAACGTCGCCGGCGCGAAAGTCGCGATACACCGGCGGCCTCGAGTAGATGACGCCCTGCTCGGCCAGGGCGTCACGAATGTTCGCGAAGAGCTGGTTGAGCGTGGTGCGAGCCCCGACCGCCACATTGAAGACGCCCCCTTGGGACGCCGCCGGCGCCATGGCCGCCAGCAGGTTCGCCTGCACGGCATTCTCGATGTAGCAGAAGTCGCGGCTCGACTCGCCGTCACCATTGATGTGCACGACCTCGTCGGTCAGCATCGCCCCGGCCCACTTGGGAATCACCGCCGCGTAGGCCCCGTCGGGATTCTGCCGCCTGCCGAAGACGTTGAAGTAGCGCAGCCCGATTGCCGAGACCCCGTAGGTCGCCTGGAAGACCTCGGCATAGAGCTCGTTGACCACCTTGGTTACCGCATAGGGCGACAGAGGGCGACCGATGCGCTCCTCGATCTTGGGAAGCGCCGGATGATCGCCATAGGTCGAGCTGGAGGCCGCATAGACGAAGCTCTCCACGCCGGCGTCCCGCACGGCTACCAGCAGATTGAGGAAGCCGCTCACGTTGGTGGCATTGGTGGCCAGCGGGTCGGCGATGGAGCGCGGCACGGACCCCAGGGCCGCCTGGTGCAACACGTGCATGACCGGTCGGCCGTCGGGGCGCAGGGCATCGCGGCACGCCGAGGCGTCCTGGATATCCCCCTCGATGAAGGTGAATCGCGCCCATTGCGCGGCGCTGACTCGTCCCTGTACCTCGTCCAGGTGGCGACGAAAACCGGTCGAGAAGTTATCGAGGCCCACCACCCGCTGATCGAGCCCGAGCAGGGTCTCCAGCAGGTTGCTGCCGATGAAGCCTGCACATCCCGTCACCAGCCAGGTGCGCGGCCTGCGCTTGAGCTCATCCAATACGGTCCGATAACGATTCATGGCAGTGGTCATCCCGGTGGAGGAGCGATGGTTACAGGCGCAGGTCAACGGACTCGCGTGCGAAGACGTACTTCAGGTCGAAAAGCAGATGACCCGGCCTGCCCCAGGCACGAATGGCCTCGATCCCGAGTTCGCGAAACGCCTGGTGGGCCACGGCGACGATGATCGCGTCGTAGCCGCCGGACATGGGCATGGCCACCATCTGGATGCCATAGTCGTTAAGCGCCTGCGCGGGGTCGGCATGGGGGTCGTGCACGTCCACCTTGAGGTGGTAATCCTCCAGTTCGTGGACGATGTCCACGACGCGGGTATTGCGGATATCCGGGCAGTTCTCCTTGAAGGTCAGCCCGAGCACCAGCACGCGCGCGCAGTCGGTCTTCATCTCGCGCTTGAGCATCTGCTTGACCAGCTGACCCGAGACGTAGCCGCCCATGCCGTCGTTGATCCGTCGACCGGAGAGGATCACCTCGGGGTGATAACCCAGCTGCTGCGCCCGGTAGGTCAGGTAGTAGGGGTCGACCCCGATGCAGTGTCCGCCGACCAGGCCGGGCCGGAAGGGCAGGAAGTTCCACTTGGTGCCGGCAGCCTCCAGCACCTCCTCGGTATCGATCCCGAGACGGTTGAAGATCATCGCCAGCTCGTTGATCAGCGCGATGTTCACATCTCGCTGGGTGTTCTCGATCACCTTGGCGGCCTCGGCAACCAGGATGGAGCTTGCGCGGTAGGTGCCGGCCTGAATGACGCTGCCATAGAGGGACTCCACGAAGTCGGCAGTCTCGGGCGTGGAGCCGGAGACCACCTTGCGAATGCTGGTGACCCGGTGCAGCTTGTCGCCCGGATTGATCCGCTCCGGGCTGTAGCCGGCGAAGAAATCGTGGTTGAAACGCAGACCGGACTCCGTCTCGATGATCGGGACGCACTCCTCCTCCGTCGCCCCGGGGTAGACAGTGGATTCGAAGATGGCCACGTCACCCTTGCCGATCACCCGCCCGATCAGTTGGCTGGCACGCTGCAGGGGGCCCAGGTCGGGGCGATGGCTGGCATCGATGGGCGTGGGCACAGTAACGATATAGACGTTGCACTCGCGCAGGGCGGACTCGTCGCTGGCGAAGGTCAGCCCCGTGGCGGCGGCCAGGTCGCTCTCCTCGACCTCCCGGGTATGGTCGAGATGGTCGCGAAGCTCGCTGATCCGCTGCTGGTCGATATCGAAACCGACCGTGGCGAAGCGCTTGCCGAACTCGACCGCTAGGGGCAGGCCCACGTAACCAAGGCCGATCACACCCAACCTGATGTTTTCGATATTCATCTTTGATTATCCATTATGCTAAGTCAGCCATCATATGTATATGTATAGCCGGAGCACTTAACACATCTCTTCCGGCCCCCAACCCATCATTTACTGACGACTTAATGATCTTTTTTTATATCAACACCATAATCATTTGAATGACTGAAGAAATCGTCAAAAACTTTTAGTGCAGAATTCATATCGAAGACACCAGAAGTAACGCCCGGCCAGTGAGCCGCCTCATCACGACGAACGAAACTAATGACTCTTATAGGGATCCGGTCTCCCGCCAAGACGCGGGCAATAGCTTGACGATGCTGTCCCGAGTAGGCAAACCATCGCCAGCGGCCATCGGGATGTATCAATACGGCGGCTCGTATATCGCCATCCCCATTATCATGTCGACAATAACCCCGTCGTCGAATAGACGAAACCAGCCTGGCCATTCTCTCCACCTCTATCTCCAATCCTTTCTCAGTAATTGGCCCACAAAACTTCCAATCAAAATCAATGACCTTTTCTGATCCCCAGCAACTAGGACCATCCTTTGACTTACGGTTCTCGCGCTCATTTCTTAATTGAATGGGATCACGATAGTCCCACGGCCAAAACGACATCCCAGCAGGCACTTCACTAAGGGTCCGGGCCTTGCTTGGGTCTAATTTAAAAAACTCCGCAGCATTGTTTGGCTGCCAAGCGACATAAAATTTCCTGAGCCCCTCTCTCAGCAACGTCTTTTCATGGCCAGGTGTGTAATATGCTTCTCGAATTACCGACGACAGCGAGTCAACCATACCTCTCGGATGGTCAAGATAGCTGACTCCAAAAGAAACTGGCGCACTAATGAGCAGCGAGCGAAATGGGTAACGGTAGTATATATCTAGTAAATCCCCCGAAAAGTTTCGCAAATCGACGGGGCGACACTTCCTCGTCGGAATGATTGTGTAACCCGTCCTCTGCACCCACTGGAACACAAATCTCTTTATCGCCAACAAATCCATGTTCATTAACCTTATCACCAACCTTTATTTGACCGACCTTGGCATTGGCTCGAGCAATGCCCCTAACGGCACGGCGGCCTGATCATCGTCCAGCGACTCGACGCCGTCATGTCGCACTTGCAGGCACAGCTGCCTCTCTTCCCAGACCAGGTCGGCGACGGCATCGGCGGGCCGGTAGTCCAGCGGAGCGGTCTCCAGCAGCCGGCGGATGGCCAGATAGTCGGTGGCGTCCAGGGCCCGCTCGAGCTCCTCGAGCAGGGCCTTTAGCCGCGGCCACTCCCAGAAGCGCTCGCGACACCGCATGATCCGATGATGGCGCGTCTCCTCCACGTCATCGCCGATCAGCAGCTCCTCAAAGAGCTTCTCGCCGGGCCGAAGCCCGGTGTGCACGATCTCGATGTCACCATCTGGGTGCTCGGGGTCTTTCACCTCGAACCCCGAGAGCCGGATCATGTTCACCGCCAGGTCCCGGATGCGCACCGGCTCTCCCATGTCGAGCACGAAGACCTCCCCGCCCCTCGCCATGGACCCCGCCTGGATGACCAGCAGTGCGGCCTCGGGAATGGTCATGAAGAAGCGGGTGATCTCGGGATGCGTGACCCTGACCGGCCCGCCCTGCTCGATTTGGCGACGGAACACCGGCACCACCGAGCCGCTCGAGCCGAGCACGTTACCGAAGCGCACCATGCAGAAGCGCGTGGGACCGCCGAGATGGGCGAAGGCCTGGCAGATCAGCTCGGTAAGACGCTTGGAGGCGCCCATGGCATTGGTGGGCCGCACGGCCTTGTCGGTGGAGACCATCACGAAGCTCTCCACCCCGTGGCGCATGGCCACCCGTGCGAGGTTGAGCGTGCCGAAGACGTTGTTGCGAATGCCCTCGATCAGGTTGTACTCGACCATGGGGACATGCTTGTAGGCCGCGGTGTGATAAACGGTATTGACCTCGAAGGTGGCGAAGATCGTTTCCAGGGCCGTCAGGCACTGCACCGAGACCAGCAACGGCTTGAGCTCGCTCCCCGACTTGCCCACCGCCGGTTCCTGCAGCAGCTCCTGCTCGATGGCGTGCAGGGCGAACTCGCTGTTGTCGACGAGCAATAGCCGCGCGGGATGCTGAGCGATGATCTGGCGACACAGCTCGCTTCCGATCGAGCCCCCTGCCCCGGTCACCATCACCGATTTGCCACGAATGTCGGCATCCAGCAGGTCGGCGAAGGGCGGAACGGGCTCGCGACCGAGCAAATCCTCCAGGGCCACGTCCCGCACCTCCGAGATACGGGCTCGGCCGTCAATCACATCGGCCATGCCGGGGATGGTCTTGACCGGCACCGGCAGGGCGGACAGGCGGTGCAGGATGTCGCGACGTCGGCAGCGGGGCGCGCTGGGAATGGCCAGCAGCACCATGGCCGCCCGATGCTCCTCCACCAGCGCCTCCAGGGCCGCCGGCCGGTGGACGCGCAGCCCCTCGACCTCCGTTCCCTCGAGGCCGCGCCAGTCGTCGACGAAGGCGACCGGCTGGTAGTCACTGCCATGTCGCAGGGCCGTCACCAGCTCGCTGCCGGCGGCGCCGGCCCCGTAGATCACCACCGGCCGGCGCCACTGGCGATGACTGAGCAGGTAGAGCTCCCGCAGCAGGAAACGCCCGCCCCCCATGCCCAGCAGCAGGACCAGCCCGTAGACCACGATCACCGGTCCACTCAGCGGCGCCGGCATCAGCCAGCCGATCGCCATCAGCACCAGCAGGGAAACGGTGACTGCCTCGAGCAGGACCCGCACCGTGGCATGGTTCATGTAACGGATCACCAGGCGGTAGAGGCCCATGCGCTGAAAGACCAGCAGGCTGGTCACCGCCACCAGGGCGCAGGTCAGCCACAGCCGGGCATCCCCCAGCGGCTGCAGCGACTCGACGTGCAGCATGGTCGACAGCTGCAGGCTGGCCGCCACCGTCACTCCATCCAAGACGAACAGGAACCGGCGCTTGAGACATCTCGGGAGTCGCACCAAGGTCTTCAGGGACAGCGCCTTCAAGGACAGGGCCTGTGTGGACAGCGTCTTCATGGATATCGCCACCCGAATCTCCTTGCGTATCACCTCATCATCGGCACGGGCGCACATCGTGTATCCGCGCCCTCCAGATCGCTCATCTCAGCTGGCGGGAAGACAACGCCGCCTCGTCCCATCGGTCGGGCAGGCGGTGGTAGAGGTGCCAGCAGAGCGTCAACATCACCCAGAAGAGCGTGGTGCGCAGGCCGTTATGGGTGACCGAGTACAGCAAGGGGCCGGCCAGGCCGACCCAGACATACAGCGGGGCCCGCCACACCGCCGCGGCGAGAAGCACCAGGAAGAGCCCCAGGCCGGGCAGGCCATAGGCGAACAGCATGTTGATGAATGAGGAATGGATCTCGTGACTGTCGTGGGGGGCGAAACGCTGACGCTCCGCTTCCCCCGCCCCGAGAATCGCGTAGTGGGGAAAGTTGAGCAGGCGGTCAAACTGACGCTCCTCGACCATGCGATCCACCTTGGTGGGGGCCATATCCAGGCGTGCCGTCAAGTTATGCTGCACCTGCCCTCCCGACTGTAAATCGATCACCAGCAGCAGGGCGCAGAGCCCGGCGACCACCACCGACAGCCGCAGCAGCTGCTTGAAGCTCACGACGTTGGCCAGTGCCCAGGCCAATGCCACCAGGGTGAGCCCGCCCAGGGCCGCCAGCGATGAGGCGGCAAAGATGCCCACCAGCGCCGCGCCGAGGCCGACCAGCGTCGTGAGTCGCATGCGGGGGTGGAAGTCATCGAGTAGCATCAGAATCACGATGCCGCACAGCGAGAAGAAGGCCAGCTGGTTGGGATTGTTGAAGCTGCCAGTCGTGCGACCGCTGCCCAGCGCCAGTTGCACCATCACCTGGCTGGCCGAGATCAACAGCGCGAGGGAAAGTGCCGTGCGAATCAGCCCGTGGACCTTGTCGCCGTAGACGCCGAGGAGTCGCAGCAGCGCCATGCCGATCAGGAAATTGAAGAGGAAGAAGGCCACGTGGATGAAGAACGCCGTCGACTGCGTGACCAGGGTCCAGGTCAAACACACCAGCAGGATCCACACCAGCATCAGGCCCCAGGCCAGGGCGAAGGGCGAGAGCACGAGCTCATCGTCCCGCAGTGCCATGGCGACCATGACCGCGGCGAATGCCAGCAGGATGAAGTCGGCCGGCTGAGGCTGGCCGCTAGGAAATAGGTAGAGACTCGATAGCGAAAGCCCCAAGGCCATCAATAGTGCAGCGATCAGGTTCATGATGCTCTGCCTCGGTGATTACGACGCTTTGGCAAACACTTGGGCGCTGGCGCAAAAACAGGCGCTGGCCGAAAGCACTAGGCCTTGGCCATCATCTGGAAGGTGACGTTGCGATGAACCAGGTCATCGTAGGTGCCGCTGTCCACCACTCGCCCGGCCTCCAGCAGGTAGATGACGTCGCACTCCTTGACCGTGGTGAGGCGATGAGCGATCAGTACGATGGTCATGCGGCCGGCGAAGCGGTGAATATCGTTCATCACGCGTCGTTCGGTGATGCCGTCCAGGGCGCTGGTGGCCTCGTCGAGAATCAGCAGGGACGCCTGCTGATAGAGCGCCCGGGCGATACCAATGCGCTGGCGCTGTCCACCCGAAAACTGTACGCCCCGCTCGCCGATCCGCGTGTGGACGCCCTCAGGCAGCTTCGCCACCAGGTCGTCGAGCTGCGCCATCCTCAGTGCTTCGGTCACCCGTGCTTCATCGATCTGCTCGCGTTCGATGCCGAAGGCAACGTTCTCGAGGATGCTGGCATCAGAGAGAAAGATCTGCTGAGGCACGAAGCCGATGGCGGCCTGCCAGGCCCGGCGGTTGGATGCACTCAGGAGCGTGCCATCGATGCATACCTCGCCCTGCTGGGGCTCGACCAGGCCCAGCAGGATATCCACCGCGGTACTCTTGCCGCTGCCAGAGGCCCCCACCAGGCCGACGATGCGCCGGGCCGGGATGGTCAGGCTCAGCCCGTCAAGCGCGGCCTCCTGCTTGCCCGGGTAATGAAACACCACGTCTTGCATGATCACCGAGTGCCTGGGCACCAGGGGGGGCATGGCGCCGGGAGACCCTGGTGCTTCATTCTGTTCTTGCGCTTTCCGTGTCTGTGATTGCTGTGCCCTTTCTTGCGAAGACCGTTCGTGCCCTTGCGAAGCCGGGGCCTGACTCTCGAACAGGTCGTCGCGGATCGCCTCGAAAGCCGCCAGGTTGCCGCGGATATGCGACACCGCAGCGTAGATGCGCTGGAACGCGGGCAACATCTTGAGGCCGGCCAGCGCATAGATGGAGAGGGCCGGCAGGATGGCTCCCAGGTTGCCCTGGTAGTGGCTGAGCAGGTAGAGCACCAGCAATATCACCGACGAGAAAGCCACCAGCTCGATGGCATAGCGGGGCGATTCGCTGAGCCCCTGGGTGACGCCCTGCCCACGGGCGACGCTGCGGCTGGCCCTGTCGAAGCGCGTGGTGAAGCTCGACTGGCGATGGAGCAGCAGCAGGTCCTTGATACCCCCGAACCCTTCCGTCATCAGCTTGAAGCGCTCGGCCTGGGCCCGCGAGACCCGACGCCCGCAGCGAATCAGGAAGCGCCGCACGGTCTTGTAGAGCAGCAGGTAGGCCACGCTGAAGATCAGCGCCCCACCAATCGCCACGACAGGGTTGTAGAGGAAGATCGCCAGGGTCATCAGGATGATCAACACCAGCCGGGCATTGAGCTGCATCAGAGGATTGATGATGCGCTGCGTCGTCCGCTGTACCTCCTGAGAAACCTTGTTGACCAGGACGCTGGAGTTCTCCCCGGCGTGAAACAGCCATGGCTGATAAAGGTAGTGACGAAACAGCCGACTGGAGAGCTCCGCCCCCACCTGGTGGCTGTAGAGGGACAGCCGCCAGGTGGTGTAGATCGAGATGCTGGCCGCGAGCACCAGCACCAGCAGCACCATGGCACCGAGCACGCTGAGAAAGGCCTCGGGCGATGAGAGCCCGCTGGCGGCATAGGCCCAAGCGATCCAGCCCTCGCCCTGCAGCCGGCCGATGTCGCCGACCACCGCCATGAAGGGGCCGATGGCCATCACGCTGGCGATCTCGGCCAGCGCCATGATGATGATCAGCCCCTGCAGGCGTAGCAGGCGCCGGCGCTGCCCAGGCGTCAGCAGCGAGTAGAGTTCACGCAGTTGGGTCAGCATGACGGGTCACCGATAGGCATAGAAATAACTTCCCTGATAGCCGTAGCGGCCGGTGGCCGTGTGCTCGATGCCGTTCAGGATGGTGCCCTTCAGCCTCACCCCACTCTGCTCGAGGCGACGCTTGGCGGCCCGCACTTCCTTGAGCGAATTCCGCCCGAAGCGCACCACCATCAGGCTGGTCCCGCACATCTTGCCAACCACCGCGGCATCAGTGACCGCGAGGACTGGCGGCGTGTCCAGGATCACCAGGTCATAGCGCTCATTCATGGCCTCCAGAAACTCGTGGAAGCGACGCTGCATCAGCAGTTCCGAGGGATTGGGCGGTACGTGCCCGCGTGAGACGTAGTCCAGGCCCGGGATGTCGCTGTTGCGGATCGCGTCGTCGAAGGCGAGTCGCTGGCCGATCAGGTCGGAGAGCCCGCCCTCGCTGCTGGCCTGGAAGACGTGATGGAGATGGCCACGGCGCATGTCGGCGTCGATCAGCAGGACCCGCTGGCCGGCCTGGGCGCATACCGCGGCGAGGTTCGCCGAGACGAAACTCTTGCCCACCTCGGGGCTCGCTCCGGCGATCATCAGGCGCTTGTCGTTGGCCTCGAGCATGGCGAAATGCAGGCTGGTACGCAGGGCGCGCAGCGACTCCACGGCGATCTCGCCGGGCTCGCTCTCGGCCAGCAGGCCCCGGAAGATGTTCTGCCCCTGGCGCGCATGCTTCGAGCGAATGCGGCGCGCCAGCCGATTCTGCTCGACGGAAGCCGGCACCACGGCATAGACCGGCATGCCAAGCTCCTCGAGCTGGTCGGGACTCTCGACCGCTCGACTCAGCACCAGCCGCAACACCACCACCATGATCGCCAGCAGGGCCCCGAGCAGCGCGCTGGACAGACTGACCAGCCCCGCCTTGGGTGCGATGGTGCCGGGCTGCAGCACCGCCGGGTCGAGAATGCGCACGTTGCCCACGGTCCCGGCCTTGAGCAGGCGCATCTCCTGGCGCTGGTTGAGCAGCTGCACATAGATCTGCCGATTCACCTCGGTGTCGCGGGTCAGCCGCAGCACCTCCTGCTGCGTCTCGGGCAGCAGGTTCACCTTGGCCTCGAGTTCGTCCCGCTGCGCGGTCAGCTGGGCCCGCTGGCGCAGCAGCGCCTGGTAGTTAGGGTGGCTGGGGCGAAAGCGCTCGGCCAGGTCGGCCTCGGTCAGCGCCAGGGTCGAGAGCTGGTTCTCCACCGCCACCAGGCTGTCCAGCAGGTTGCGGGTTTCGAAATCCAGGTCCACCGAGTCGCGCTCGGCCCGATAGTTGTTGAGGCTGTTCTCCGCCTCGATCAGCGAGGCGTTGATCTGCGGGATCTGCGCGTCGAGGAAGGCGATCTGCTGGGACGCTTCCTCCGACTGGCGCTGCACGTTCTGGGTCAGGAAGACCCCGGTGATGGTGTCGAGAATCCGGTCCACCTGATCGCGGTCCGACCCGTTCAGGGTCAGCTGGAAGACCCCGGACATCTCGCCTCGCGGAATGATCTCGAAGCGCCGCTGCAGCCGATCGATGGCCTGGAGCCGGGAGATACGCCGGATGCCGAACTCGGCGCCAGGGTGCGCTTCCAGGCGCGCCACGAAGAGCCGATAGCCGGACTCGTCCTGCAGTGTCTCCCCTACCCTGCCGGCCAGCAGTCGACTCCCGTCATGCCACAGCTCGAAGCTGTCGGATCCCGTCACCTTCAGACGATGCGCCTCGCCGAGCCGTGCCTCGGGCACCACGAAACGGCCCAGCTCCAGCGTCTCGCCGGCCCAGACAAACTGGCTGCCGAACCCACCCCGGGCCTCGCCGACCCAGCCCACGAGCGTGTCGGGCAGGTACTCGAGCAGCTGGTCCGGCGTCAGCCGGTCGAACCAGGCGTGAGACAAGCCGTGGTTGACGAGGAAATCACCAAGGATCGGGAAACGCCGCGGCGTCACCTCGATGGCCAGATCGAGACGCTCCACCGTATCGCCCATGACCAGGCGCGACTGCAGAATCTCCATCTCCGCCGTGGTCGGATTGCCCATCGGCGTCTCGACCCCCAGCGGGGTGAGCACGCCCAGGGCCGTTCCGCGGTTCTCGATCTGGATCAGCGCATCTGCCTGGTAGACGTTGGGCTGCGAGGCGGCATAGAAGTACCCACCGAACAGGAAGACGAACGCCGACAGGAGGATCCACCACTTGTGGTCGAGTAGCGACGAGACCAGCTTGCCAAGGCTGATGTCGGAGGACTCCGACCGGGGCGCCTGGCCGGCCCCGGGATGGCTCGAAAAGACCGTCATGGTAGTGGCCACTCCTCAGAGGTTGCCGATGTCATCGGCGCTCTGCGCCACGTCACCCGGCAGCGTCACCGAGGGCAGCAGCAGGCTGATCACGTTGTTCCAGCGCGCCAGGGGGGCTGAGGTCACGTAGACCACATCCTGTGGCTGGAGGGGAAAGCGGGTGCCGAGCATCAGGCGGGTGGCGTCACGGATATCCAGCTGATAGACGGTCGCCATCTTGGCGCTCTCCGGGGGATTGCCCCGCACCACGAAGATGCCGGAGGGTTCGGCCCGGCTCTCGTTGACCCCGCCGGCACGAGCCAGCGCATCGGTGAGCGTGACGCGCTCGTTGCCCAGCGGGATGGCGCCAGGCTTGCGGACCTGCCCGAGCACCACCGCGTTCTGGTTCTCGGCGCTGGGCACGTGCAGCAGGTCGCCGTCGCGCAGCAGGCGGTTCTGGGTCAGGTCACCGTTACGCAGCATCGCGTAGAGCGAGAGCTGCTCCTCACGACCGTTGCGAACGAGGGTCAGGTTGTGCCAATCGGCCGCCGCGGTGGCGCCGCCCGCCTCGCTGATCGCGTCCAGCACGGTCATCGGCTGGATGGTGATGGGCAGCGTGCCCGGATTGGCCACCTCCCCACTCACGTAGGCCTTCTGGGAGAGGAAGGCCGCCATGCCCACTTCGACCTGGGGATCGGTGATCACCCGCGAGAGGCGACGCGTGATCAGGCTGCGGACCTCTTCCAGGGTCATGCCTTCCACCCGCACCCGGCCGACGTAGGGATAGAACAGCGTGCCGTCCGGGCGCACGCGATTACCGGTCTCCGAGGCCGCCCGCTCGCCGCCGGCGGGAATGGTCAACTCGGGATGGTCGTAGACGATCACGCTGAGGATGTCTCCCGGGCCAACGCGATAGTCGTAGTGCTCGATGGCCTGACGCAGCTCACTCGGCGTCGGTCGCGAGAGCGGCTCCTCGGCCGGCAGCCTAGCGATCAGCGCCGGGGTAATCGGGCGAACATCGACACGCGCATCGAGCGACGACTCGAGATCGTCCTTGTCGATATGCCCACCCGGCGCCATGGCGCAACCCGACAGCATCAGCACCGCCAGCATCGCAAGCAGGCCGCCCCCGACTTGCCAGGGAACGCGGTGCCCTGCCCTGGGAGCCTCGTCTTGTGCGTGTACCGCATGCATGATCATGGCGTCATCCCCGCTGTTGTTATGTCAGGCCACGCTACCGCCCCGAGGATGTCGTCTGGCATCGCTCCGAAACCTGGGGACGTTGGAGGGGCAGCTACTCGATCGCTGCCTCCTTTCTGTTGGCTGCCCGGCCCCCGATACGCGACTGGCCGCGCATAGAGATACAGTCCAATAACAATTCCGGCCGAACAGATAACGTAAGCTTACAAAGTTGCGGATTCGCCACATTGGGATTTTCCTGCCTCGCCACGGGTGATAAGTGGCCTACGCGAATGTCCGGAAGGATGGGGAAAGGATCAGCAAGGCGGGCGTGAATGAACCAGCTTCACGCCTCATTCGGGAGACTGATCACGCACCAGATCGTCCTCATACGCTGGAGGCGGGGCTCGAGGGAAAGTGCTGTGGCGAGCGAGGCTTAGACGAGGCGCTTGGGGAGGGGCTTCGACCTGGGAGTTTGGAGATAGAACTGGGGAGATTGAGGTATGGAGATAAAAGGAAGGAGAGAAGGCAACGGCGGGTGAGGCATGGCAGGGAGCTAGCCTTGGTGACATACCTAGCGAGCTCGCTGGTGGGAAGGCCGTGAAGGGATGAGACTCCCATGACGCCACACGGGATGCGCGCCAGCCAGGTCAGGCATGTCGCAGACTTGGCATATCACAGAAAAGGTACAGAGAAGAGTCACGACATTGTCAGGCTTCGACGGCGGCACTGGAGAGGTTCTCGCCGCCGTCGAGGCCTGGAGAGTGCGCGAAAGCGCCAGGTTTACAATGTTGGCACCTAGCGCAGCGAATCACCCCGTCCCACGGCGAAATAGAGCAGCCCGGCCGCCTTCACCGCCTCCGGCTCGAAGAGATTGCGCCCATCGACGACCACCGGCATGGCCAGCTGCTGTTTCAGCCAGGTGAAGTCCAGGGTGCGGAACTCTTTCCACTCGGTGCAGATCACCAGGGCATCGGCGCCCTTCACCGCCTGGATGCGATCGCCCACCAGCACCAGGTCGTCGCGCTCGCCGTAGAGCCGGCGGCACTCTCGCATGGCCTCCGGGTCGTAGGCCTGCACCCTGGCACCGGCGTCCCACAGCGATTCCATCAGGGTGCGGCTCGGGGCGTCACGCATGTCATCGGTGTTGGGCTTGAAAGAAAGGCCCCACAGCGCAATGGTCTTGCCGGCCAGGTCGCCATCGAAGGCGTGGCGGAGCTTGGCAAACAGCGTCTGCTTCTGGCGCTGATTGACCGACTCGACGGCGGTGAGCAGCTCCGCCCGATAGTCCACATCGGCCGCGGTGCGCGCCAGGGCCTGCACGTCCTTGGGGAAGCAGGAACCGCCATAGCCGCAGCCCGGATAGATGAACTGGTAGCCGATGCGCGGATCGGAACCGATCCCGCGGCGCACCTGCTCCACGTCGGCGCCCAGCCGCTCGGCCAGGTTGGCGATCTCGTTCATGAAGCTGATCTTGGTCGCCAGCATGGCGTTGGCGGCGTACTTGGTCAGCTCGGCGGCCCGCACGTCCATGAACATCAGCTTTTCCTGCTGGCGGATGTAGGGGGCGTAGCACTCGCGCATCAGCCCCTTGACCCGATCAGACTCGGTGCCGACGACGATCCGGGCACCGTAGGTGAAGTCCTCGATGGCCGCCCCCTCCTTGAGGAACTCAGGGTTGGAGCAGACATCGAAGTCGAGCTGCTCGCCCCGGGCCTCGAGGGTCTTCGCCACCGTCTCACGCACGCGATCGGCGGTGCCGACCGGCACCGTCGACTTGTCGACGATCACCTTGTACTCGTTCATGTGGCGGCCGATGGTCTCCGCCACCGCCAGCACGTACTTGAGGTCGGCGCTGCCGTCTTCATCGGGGGGCGTGCCCACGGCGATGAACTGCAGGGTCCCGAAGGCCACCGCCTGGGCCGGATCGGTGGTGAAGCGCAGCCGCCCCGCCGCGACATTGGCCTGCACCATGGGCTCGAGCCCGGGCTCGTAGATGGGGATCTCGCCGCCCTCGAGTCGGGCGATCTTGTCGGCGTCGACGTCCATGCACAGCACATCGTGGCCCACGTCGGCCAGGCAGGTACCGGTCACCAGACCCACGTACCCCGTTCCAAAAATGGTGATCTTCATTCCCTGTCTCCTGATCTGCCCCGGTGGTCTGCTCTAACCGGTAGAAGCTGTCGTCGCCATATAAAAGGTGTCGTGCGAGCAAGGCCGGCCTTTGGGAGCGATGCTTGGATCGCGATGAAGGCCGATTGCGGCCAGCGGTCTACACCCCGTAGAACCCGCGGTACCACGCCACGAACTGCCTCACGCCCTCTTCCACGCTGACCTCGGGGCGATACCCCGTCGCCTTATAGAGCGCTTCGGTATCGGCCCAGGTGCGCGGCACGTCGCCCGGCTGCATGGGCTGGAAGTCACAGATCGCCTCGCGACCGGTGGCGGCCTCCACCGCCCGGATAAAGTCCATCAGCGGCACCGGGCTGCCATGGCCGATATTGTAGAGCGCATAGGGCGCGCTGGATGCATCCGGGCCGGAGTCACTGGCCCGCCAGTGCGGATCGGGCTGGGGGGCGCGGTCAAGCACCCGCACGACCCCTTCGACGATATCGTCGATGTAGGTGAAATCGCGTTCCATATCGCCGTGGTTGTAGACCGGGATCGGCTCGCCCGCCAGCACGGCGCGGGTGAACTTGAACATCGCCATGTCGGGCCGACTCCAGGGCCCGTAGACGGTAAAGAAGCGCAGACCGGTGGTCGGCAGCCCGTAGAGGTGGGAATAGGTGTGAGCCATCAGCTCGTTGGCCTTCTTGGTGGCTGCATAAAGGCTGATGGGATGGTCCACGGCATCCGCGGTGGCGAAAGGCACGTGCTCGTTCATACCATAGACCGAGCTCGAAGAGGCATAGACCAGATGCTCCACGCCGGCGTGTCGACATCCCTCGAGCACGTTCAGATGCCCGACCAGGTTGCTGTCGGCATAGACATGGGGGTTCTCCAGGGAGTAGCGCACGCCGGCTTGTGCCGCCAGGTGAATCACCCGATCGAAGCGGTGCTCGGTAAACAGCGCGGCCATGCTCTCCCGGTCGGCCAAGTCGAGCCGGACAAACCGCACGTCCTCGCAGCCGGCCAGATCATCGAGGCGGGCCTGCTTGAGCGACACATCGTAGTAGTCGTTAAGGTTGTCGATACCGACGATCTCGTGACCCTTTCCGGCCAGCCGCTTGGCCACGGCATGGCCGATGAAACCGGCCATGCCGGTAATTAAGAGCTTCATGGTGATTCCTTGCGTTGCGCTGGGAGAATTGTAACGCAATCCCCTGATGGCCGCGTCCCCGCCACTTGTCAGAAACATTGTGATAGCCTTGCGCAGATTTTTTTAGCCGCGAGATCCCCATGGCCCATCAACGCTTCGCCTTCGTCATCGAGGACCTCTACGGCGGTGGCGCCCAGAAATCGCTGCTCTACACGGCGGATCAGCTGCGCCAGCGCGGCCACGACGTCATCGTCTTCACTCTGCGTGAGCGCATCGAGCACCGTCTGCCGGAAGGCCTCGAGATCGAGAACCTCGGGGTGGTCACCGCCTTCACCAAGGCCACCACCACGATGCTCACCGAAAAGTGGCAGGCCTCGCGCATCGCCCGCGCCCTTAAGGCCTGGCGCCCCGACGTGGTGATCTCCTGCTCCTGCGACAAGATCACCCGCCACCTGACGCATCCCAACCTCTACTTCTGGGTGAAGTCCGACGTGTCGGCCAAGTTCAGCGATCCCCGACAGCGCGAGCGCGCCTTCGCAAAGGTACGCCGTTTCTACGGCGGCCGGCAGGTCATCGCCGTCTCGCAAGGCGTGAAGGAGAACCTGGAAAACGTGGTGGGCCTCGAGGCCGAGCGGATCATCCCGATCTACAACCCCTACGAGCGCGAGCCCTTCGTGGCGATGGCGACAGAGCCCGCCGCGCTGCCCGAGGGCGAGTTTTTCCTCTGCGTAGCGGCCCTGGAGCCTCGCAAGCGACACGACCGCCTGCTGCGCGCCTATGCCGAGAGCGGCGTCGCCACACCACTGGTGATCATGGGCAAGGGCAAGCCGGAGCACGAAGCCGCGATCCGCGAGCAGATCATCGAGCTCGGCCTGCGCGATCGCGTGACGCTCGCCGGTTATCATCACAATCCCTATCCCTGGATCGCCCGGGCCAAGGCGATGATCCTCGCCTCCGATGCCGAGGGGCTGCCCCGCGTGCTCATCGAGGCCCTGCTGCTGCACACTCCGGTGATCAGCGTGGACTGCCCCAGCGGCCCAAGGGAGATCCTTACCCAGGAGCTGGCCGATTTCCTGGTCGCCCCCGACAACGAACAGGGCCTGGCCGATGCGATCACGCGCATGGACCAGGCCCCGGTCGAGATCGAGGAGCGACACTATCGGCAGTTCCTCAAGGAAAGCGTGCTGCCCCAGTTCGAGGCGCTGTGATCTACAAAGGCATCATCGGGACATGACGTGAAACTGCTGGATATCCCCTTCAATGACAGGCGCCGTCGTTACCTGGTCGTTCACCCGAACGGCCTGCCGAATCGACTCGCACTCTCCAGCACCACGACCACCCAGGCCTTCGAGGCCGTGGGCAGCAGTCGCTTCTACGTCTCGCAGGACCGGCGGATCCTCGCCAAGGTGGTGCCGGACAAGTTCGCCCGGCGCCATACCCCGTTCAAGTGGCTGCTGAGGGATTACCTGGAGAAGCGCTGGCTGGGTCAGTCTGACGCCCGCAAGGAGTATCTCAGCCTGCAGGTCCTGCGTCGTGCTGGCCTCGCCACGCCCCACTGCCACGGCTGGGGAGTATCGCTCAATCCCGGCAACCGCAACGGCTCGCTGTTGTTGATGGAGCACGTGCAGCACGCCCGGCCCGGCGGCGAGGTCTTCGATGAGCGGGACGAACCCGGCCGTCTCGCCTTCCTGGAGCGGTTCTGTCAGGAGGTCGCCCGGCTCGCCCGCGCCGGGTACGTGCACCGCGACCTGCACTACAACAACCTGCTGATCGACGAGCACGACGAGATTCTCTGGATCGATGCTCACGTGCGCCGGTTGCCAACGAAAAGCGCCGACCAATGGCCGGCGCTACAACGTTCGTTGACGGTGAACAAGCTCAGGGGCGAAGCTTATCGAAACCGAGTCGAGCGACGACTCAAGGTGCTGTGGCACCATGACCACCAACACGACTCAACGTTAATTGGCAGGTAAACTCAACCATGCAAGACTCGCAGCCCAGCGTGGCCATCATCATTCCCTGCTTCAATCGCTGGCCCCATATTCGGGAGGCTATCGAGTCGGTGCTTGCCCAGACGTGGCCGAACACTCAGTGCATTGTCGTAGATGATGCCTCCACAGACGACAGCTTCGCCCGCCTCAAAGAGCAGTACGAAACACACCTCAAAGTCACGATCCATCAGCTAGAAAGCAACCAGGGACAATCAGCGGCCAGAAATCGCGGCGTCGCACTCAGTAATGCCGATTACATAGGTTTCTTGGACTCCGACGATCTTCTCGTGGACACAGCTGTAGCCAGCAGAGTACAGCTGGCAATGGAGTATCCCGACTTCGAAGGCATCATTTTCGGTGACAAGATCGACGAAACAACGAACCTGTCTCTACTTCCTGCTAAGCCACATGCAGACAGCCTGTCACTCGCTGAATATATCGACAACATGGGTTGGCTGCACACCAACAGCTTTCTGATGAAGCGAAAAGCTTTTCTCGAACTCAAGGGATTCAACGAAACGCTTCGAAAAAAGGAAGACGTAGAATTTTTCCTTCGAGCGTTGGCACTCCATGGCGCCCACTATGCCAGCGGAGCGTGTTGTATGGTGCGTGACATGGATACTCAGCGCGCCCGCCATGATCACAAGCGAATAATTCAACAGGGTGAGCGATTCATCCAGGCTATCCAAGAAAACTCATTGCTGTGCAATGGCCTCTCTCAGAA
This sequence comes from Halomonas sp. B23F22_3, assembly GCF_043496965.1. Taxonomy (NCBI): domain Bacteria; kingdom Pseudomonadati; phylum Pseudomonadota; class Gammaproteobacteria; order Oceanospirillales; family Halomonadaceae; genus Halomonas; species Halomonas sp. B23F22_3. Next base: position 575,037 of record NZ_JBIEKG010000002.1, on the reverse strand, counting down.
TCAACTAAAAACACTCATTGAATCTGATACCAAATCGGTTCTTCAGTCGCTTTACCGCACGAGGCAGGGAAAAGAGTTCCGCGAGCTAACGCGCTCAGCTATAGCCAGTGGAAAAGTTAAACCTAACGCTCGATTACTGAAACGCTATTTCCTATCATTCACAAAATGAACATTATTTTTCTACCACACCTTTTTGCGTGAGAAATTCAATGCTAGGAAAAAAGAAGTCGTCTTCTTGAAAGGAAATATCATGAGGGCTATCACGTAGACGACTCATGTCACGATCGTTAAAATCGCGCAACGAGGAAGGGAAGTCTAAACCTACCGAAGCATAATAGTCTTTATATTTTATCAATGACTCTTCTTGAGGAGCGACAAGAGTAGCGGGCCTTCCCAAAGCATGAGCAAAAACAATGCCATGCAGAGAAGAGCTGAACACATGCTCAGCCTGCAAAATTTTCCGGCAAACGCTTGAAGGATGATCATCGATATCAATCAAACGAACATGTTTCGTACAGCTTTTATAGCGGGCACGCTCCTTGTAATGAGGAATGAAGGCAACGTTACCTGGCTCAGGTTGAATGGAATTATCGAGATACATGAACCTGACGAGCAGTCCAGGATCGAGAAGGAAGCGTACTCTCGACATGTCATACCCCTTACAAAGAAGCTCATCGTAAGATATGGGCCCACGAACTCCTAATATTGTCACATTGTCACGCTTGGGAAGGTCACCTGCTTTACCCTGAGAACCTATACCACAGAGCACATCCCCATCCTGTACTCTATGGGAAATGGAGCCAATCAGCAGCAGCCTGTTACCCTCACCATCAACATTGAGAGGCGTTAACCCGTACTTATACTTGACAATATCCCTTACAAGAATATCACCAGCATTTCCAGTGACGAAATATTTATGATCATCTCGAAATATCAACCTTCTGACATTACGCTTTCTTTTCGACACGATCCGGTGATGCCAATAATATGTTCTTAACATCATAAAAACGTCCTTGTAGATATTGTAGAACTAATTTTTTGTTCTGTTAGGAAAGACTGCGCCACCGTCTCGGGCTGGAAGTCATCCAGCCAACTCTCCTTGATGGGCGGCTTCTTGCCATGCACGGCCGTGCGGATGCCTTCGGCCAGGCTCTTATTGTCGTGTGGCACCACACAGCTCGCCAGCTCCCCCTTGAGGATCTCACGAATGCCACCAGGGCAGTCCACGCTGAGTACCGGTGTGCCGCAGGCCAGCGCCTCGAACAGCACGATGCCCATGCCCTCGAAACGCGAGCTGAGCACGAAGAGGCGAGCATGGTGCATCCAGGGATAGGGATTGGTGCGTTGACCGGCGAAGATCACCTTCTCAGCAATGCCAAGCTCTTGTGACAGGGCCTCGAGCCGCTCTCGTTCCTGACCCTCGCCGACCAACACCAGAGGGTAATCCACCCCGGACGCCGCATAAGCCCGCAGCAGCAGCTCCTGGTCCTTGGCAGGCACCAGACGCGCCACGTTGACGATGTAGGGCCTTTCAGGAAGATCGGGCACGGACTCGACCATCTGTCGACGGATGCTGGCGATAGGACAGGGGTTGGGAATGACGTTCAGTGAAGCCAGCTCGAAGTGCCAGACTCGCATGGCCTTACGCACGCTCTCGGCCACCCCACCCGAGACCGTAACCAGGTGTCGCCCCTGATAGAGACAGCGTGCGAAAAGCCTGCGTCGCCAATTGGTGCCATGCACATGCAGGATGTTCTCCAGCACGTAGCGTGCCCGGTCGTCCCGGAAGGTCCACACCAACTCGAAGGTGCCGATCCCACGAAAGACGATACGGTCCACCCGGCCATGGCGACGCTCGAAGGCCTTGAGCCAGAGCCAAAAGACCATCCCCCCCATGATGCCGGTGCCTAGAAACAGGGAGCGCTTGATAAAGGGATTCAGAAGCAGCCGCGCAAGTAGTTCCAGCACCAGCCCCACTCCAGTCAGCCGGCTCCACCAGCGCAGGGCCAGACGATGCTGCTGCACCTTCGGATGCTCCGGAGTCAGCGGCCTATCAACCTGGCGCAGGCTGAGGAGATGACTCTCGTGACCGGCCTCGGCGAAGGCATCGGCCAGGTTCACGGCGACACGTTCCATGCCCCCCATCTTGAGCGAACGTACGACTACCAGGGTACGCATCAGTTTGGCCTGCCCGGGAAAGAAACGACCGGCCTGCCGGTCAGCGACTGCCAGCGCCAGATATGGGTGACGAGCCCTCCGACGACGAGATTGTGCACATAGACACCGGTGCCGAAGGAGTTGTAGGACTCGAATTGATTGACGACCACCCAGTAGACGAAGAAGGCGGCGCCGAACAGGGCAACATCGCTGGGCATCGTCCCCCCACGCCAGGCGCGCCATGTTCCCATGCCAACCCAGACGGCCAAGGCTGCGATCAGCAGCACGCCCAGAAGGCCATACGCCACCCATACCTCGATGAGGAAGTTATGCAGGTGTCCAAACTCTTGCTTGACGAAGTCAGGCAGCCAAGGGGTGTGGTCGATCACTAGCCCGCGCCCCTCGCCGCCCCAGCCAACTAGGGGGCGCTGCGCAACCCACTCACTGGCCGCCACCCAGGTATGAATACGGATGCCGATACTGGTATAGGGTACCGCCTCGAAATCTCCCCGCACGACCTGGCCGATAACCTCGGACTCGTTGGTGACGCGCTCGAGGATGAGATCCTTGAAGGTCACTCCCACCACCGCCGACAAGGCCACCGCGACAGCCAAGGCGATCACCAGCGGCCTGACCAGCCGACGAGCGGCGCCCTGTCTGCAGCGCCACGCGCCGACGATGCCCGCCGTCATCAGGAAGGACAGCAGGGTGCCCAGCCAGACGGCACGCGTTTGCCCGATGAAGACGCCCGTCACGCACAACCCGAACACCGCCAGCCAGATCAGCGCTCGCCAACCCACCACGCTGCCGCTCGGCATCACAAAGCGCCGTGCGAAAACGACCACCCCGATCAGTGCCACGCCGAACAGCATGGCGCCGTGCTGAAGGTTGCGTACCCCGAAGCCGACGCGCTGACCGCCAAGCCCACGCAGCCACTCCTGGACGCCATCGCCCAGGGTAAAGGACGCCACCAGATAACCCGACAGTGCCAGCCCCCACAGCAGGAGCGTGTTTCGCGTGCTTCCCCCGAGCCACCAGGCGACGGAGATGAAGATAAACAGCTTGGCCAGGCGATCCAGCTCCGGGTTGCTGGCCACCCACTGGGGATGATGCAGATAGCCGAGCCCCCAGGAAAGGGTCTGGACGAGCAGCGCCGCGAGCAGCAACCAGAGTGAAGCGGAGCGACGGATGCCGCGACCGTAGATCAGCACCGCCGCCAACCCCAACACCGCCATGAGAGTACCGGCGGTTTCCCCTATCTCTCCCCACGCCATGCGTAAGGCGGCATAAGCCAAGAGCGCCGCCACCCCCAGCCACCGCATGGCTCGAGGACAACTCCAGCAGTCCGCTGCCTCCCACAGGCTTCGCCGAGCCGACTCATTCATGCATGCACGTCTCATGTTTCATCATCATTATCCCGTGACGCCTTTCGATGCATTGGATCGAGCACTGCCGGTGGCTCGATAGATCCAATCGCTGCAGGCTCACACCATTCGGCGGTGCGAATCGCCCGTTTTCATGGCATTTACATCCAGGGTGGGCGATCTCGGCTTCCAGCTACCACGCTGTCGAGCGAACCAGGGACAGCCGGTGAACCTGGACTCACGCAACAGACGCCACAAACGGTGCGCCGGGCAACGAGCCTTGCACCAGTGTCTGGCACACTAACGCTCCAGCGAACTACTGTGCCTCGTGTATCGCCTGCAACACGTAGCCGAATTTTTGAGCCGGCATTGTACGTGACTCCCCACCCCGGCTCCATTCCTCCGAAACGTCCACCTGGATGACATATCGGGGTTTGGCGAGCAGAGACGCGCGGAAACATCCACCTGGGCAATGAGGCCAGCGGCAGGAGGTCGGCAACCAGGAACCGCAGGAGCGCCACGCTTCGTGCAAACCCGGCGGCGGCAATGCAAGAACGCAGACCGTGCCTACACACCCTGCGGGGTCAGGCGAGTCGCCCAGGCCTCACACGCTTCCCTCAGCAGCCGGTGCACCTCGTCGAACACGGCAGGGGCTTGCCGATAGGGATCAGGAATCTCTGGACCTCGTCCCGAGTCCAGCCAGCGCCCCAGCAGCAGGGTCTTGCCCAGGGCCTCGGGAACGAGGTCGGCAACGGCCTGACGCTGCCCCTCGCTCATCACCAGCACGATATCCGCCTGTCGCAGCATCTCGGCGGTGAGTTGGCGGGCGCGATGTCCGGCGACCTCCAGACCGTCGGCTTCGGCCAGAGCCCGAGCGGTCGGCTCGACACCGTGACCGATCAGAGCGCCAAGACCGGCGGATTCCACCCTGAGGTGCGGCAGATCCCGCGCGAGTATCGCCGCAGCGACCGGGCTACGGCAGATATTGCCGGTACAGACGACGAGAAGGTGCTGAAACATGCTCGGTTTCCTTCATGGCGGGAGAGCGCCGTTGTGTTCACGACGTGTGAATGGTGCATCACTCGTGGCTGCCGCCCACGTCGAGGTACCGAACCGACGACTTCCCATCACCGTCGCGCCCGATTGGCCTCCCTGCCGACGCTCTCATGCCCCGTGTAGGCCGTTAGGCACAAGAGAGAGCTCACCGCAGCCCACCCACTCACTATCGGCGCTCGGGGTCGCTACCCAGGGCCTCGATCAGCGCCAGCTCCCAACGCGGGTCGCGCTGCCCGCAGGCGATGAAGTCGGGATTGAGCAGACTCTCCCGCCGATTGTAGCGCAGCGGCTCGAGCGTCTCGGCCTCCAGCACCTGGCCGCCGGCGGCGGTGACAATGGCCTGGGCCGCGGCGGTGTCCCACTCACAGGTCGGTGCCAGGCGAGGATAGAGATCGGCCTTACCCTCGGCGATCCGGCAGAACTTCAGCGAACTGCCGATCGCCAGCATGCCGTGGGCCGGCAGCGCCCGGCAGAAGGTCGCCAAGGCCAAGGCACCGTCGCGGCGACTGCCCACTACCTGCCAGGGCGAACGGTCAGGATCAGGCAAGGAGCGCACTCGGATCGGGCATTCGCGACGGCCATCGCCAGTCGATCCTCGCTCACGACGAAAGGCGCCCTGCCCGACCTGCCCCCACCAGGTCACCGCGCCGTCGGGTAGCGCAGGAGCATGCACGATGCCGAACACCGACACGCCGTGCTCGACCAGAGCCAGGTTCAAGGTGAACTCGCCGTTACCCGCGATAAACTCGCGGGTGCCGTCAAGGGGGTCGACCAGCCAGTAACGCGACCAGCCTCGGCGTGTGTCGAGAGGAATCTCGCCGGACTCCTCGGAAAGCACCGGAACGCCCGGAGTCTCACCCTCGACTAGCGCCAGAAGGGCATGGTGGGCGGCAAGATCGGCCTCGGTGAGCGGGCTCTCGTCCGCCTTTTTCTCGACGGCAAAGCCCCGGCGGTAGATCGCCATCACCTCATGGCCCGCGGCCTCTACCCCGGCGATCAACCGATCGATGGTCTCGCGATCCAGCCTCTGATCCAGCTCCATCACCGACCTCCGGCCAGCGCACGCGAAAAGCAGTTACAGAAGGAAGGCGCCACCCTCACCGACAAGGGCGCCGTTGATGTCGAAGGGGTGAACGGCTCACCGCATGCTCGACATGACGAGGTCGACTCGCCAGCCAGAGAGCGTTCACAGAGACTACGGCACCTCCCGCCAGTTAATGACGCCGCCCCCCAGAGTGTCGCCGCCTTGGATCGACTCGAGCGACTCCCAGGCCTCACTGCTGTAGGCAAAACGAATATTACCACCCAGCACCAGATCGGATGAACGCCCCGCATCCGACTCTGCCGGCTTCTCGTCGCCCAGGCTCGGCGCCTTCGGCTTGAGCATCACCATGCCGCCATAGAGATCATAGGTGCCATTGGCCAGGTCCACGCGGCCGCCCTCCTCGACGAGGATGATCCCCTCATGATGGGCCGTGCCGTTGACCGACAGCACCGCGCCATCACGCACGACCAGAATACCGCTGGTCGCGGTGCCACCATTGAATTTCACGTTGCCGTCGACATAGATGACGCCACGTTCATCACGGGACGCCATGCCCATCTCCTGTTTCTTGGTATTCGAGTCATAGGTATTGCCGCTGTCAGGCCGCGGCAGCGAAGCCAGCAGCAACTCCCAGGGCTCCCGCTTGTCGGCGTACTCGCCGAGCACCTGCGCCTCATCCTGGTCGGCCTTGTCGCTCTCGCTGCTCAACCACTCATCGTTGTAGAGCCGCATCTCGTCGATGGATGGGGCGCCGGCAGGCGCGGTGGTCTTGCACCCTTTGCGGCCGCCGTTGCCCTTGCATTGGAACACCTCGGGCAGCGGATGATCTTCTCCGTCGATATGGTTACCGGTGCTGGCCGTGCAGTCCCCGCCGAAGCAGGTAAACACCGCCTCCAGCGGCGGCAAGCCGAGCGGTGCCTCCACGCGCACCAGCACGGTGCGGGAAATCGGGTTCTCCCCCGCCCCGGCGTATCCCACGGCGACCATGTAGGTTCCCTTGCCCAGCGCCTCCAACGAGTAGCGCTCCTTCAAGTGGACCTCTTTGGCATAGCCCAGCCGGTAGCTGGCGGGCAGCGAGGAGATCTCGCCGTCGTATTCCCAGGTGACGTCATCGGCTGGGATAGTATTTGGCGGCGAGGCATCGAGCCAGTCCAGCGCCGCGTTCTCCGCCGCCATCCTCGCCAGGGTGCCGAGGCGCTGATTGCCGGCGATGCGCTCATCCAGCAGGGCAGACTGAAACATGGATACGCCGATCATGGAGCCCATGGCCATCAGGGTCAGCACGATCATCAGGGCCATGCCGTCCTGGCGCCCGGCGTTAGGCATCATCATGGTCATCGACGGTCATTCCTCTGCGTTCACGGCCTGGCGCAAGGCCAGCTGGCGGCTGGTGATACTGAAGGAGAGCGTCCGCTGGGGCAGCTGGGCGGTCTCGGCGAGGGTCAGCGCAAGCGATACGCCATGGCGCTCGCCACTCTCGGTCCAGGTCGGGGTGAAGGCTTCGAGGCCGTTCATCACCACGCTGGCGTCGGCACTGCAGTCGGGCCGCACCTCGAGTGCGCCTCCCCCTCCTGCCTCGGCCAGACGGTAGGTCAGTTCCAGCGAAGTCTGGGGAGCGCCGCAGTAAGCGGCGCCTTGATCGCCGTTCAGCGTCAGCGTCAGCGCCCCACCATCGATCTCGATGGCCTCGGCGGTGCGCACGTCGCGCAGCAGCTGCTGGGCAACGAAACCCGCTTCCGCCTGGCGAGCCGAGATGGCGGACGCCTGCGAAAAGGTCTGGCGCATGTCGACGAATATCTGGGTGGCGCCGGCCACGACGAGCAGCCCGAGCGTCATGGCGACCATCAGCTCCACAAGGGTCGCGCCGCGCTGACGACGGAACAAGACGCCAGCCCTATCCACCGCTCGGCATCCCGATCACGTAGTCCAACGAGGCGACCTCCTCCTGAATACGCTCCTGCTCGCCCTCGGCATTCCGGCGAACGGTGACGAAGCGCTCGTCCTGCCAGCGCACCTCTAGGGAAATATTGCAGGCCGCCTTGTCGGCCCAGGACCAGCCGGACCGATTCGCCAGGTCGGGCAGCTCACGCGTCCAGTCGTCCAGCCAGGCGCGATAGCGCTCATCGATCGCCGCGTCGTCGGGGCACGCCAACCCGCTCTGCTGACCCACCCAGAACCACAGGCGCTCGCCAAAATCCTCGGCCGCCAGCGTGGCCTGGCTGCGCTGCTTGGCGACCTGAGCCCCTTGCAGCGACTTGAGCTGCAGGCCGGCCATGCCCAGCACGCCCAGCGACAGCACCAGCAGCGCCACCAGCACTTCGACCAGCGAAAACCCACCCAAGCGCGTCACAGGTCCACTCCCATGAATAAACCACGAACATTCAAATACAGCGATTTATGATTTACAATCCGAAACACTCTAGCATGCCCCCATCGGCTCGAACCAGCCGTACCATCGACCGCCAAGCGCTCCGATCGCCCTCCAGGGCGAGCATGGCGTCGACGCAGGATCGAAGACTCGAAGAATCAAGCGATTATCAGCAGACAAAGAGCGTGACACCGTGTAACAGGGCGCCATATCGACACAGGGAGAACAGATCATGATCAAGCGCTGGTGGCGCAGGGAACCCGTACGTTGCTGGGTGATCAAGCAGATCGACGAGCAAGAAAACACGCTGCATCTCTGCGAGAGCGGTCAGCTGGACACGCGACTCTCGCACAGGGAGGCCGAGCGTCAGCTGGCCCAGGGGGAGTACCGCGGCGGCGTGCGCATCGGCGATACCGGCATCGTGCTCAACAGCGCGCTGTTCGCGGCCCTGGTGCCCTGGGAAGCGCTCAGCCTGGATGATCACTACCGCGCCGAGTGGCGGGGGCGCCGCTGGGTCGTCTCCCGCGTGCCCCAGCGCTGTTGGGCCTGGGAGGGCCGGCTGATCGCCGAGCCCAACGGGCCAGGCGCCCTGCCCGCCTGGCAGAGCAGCGAGGATACTGGACACCTGCGCGAGCGCGCCGACGATTCCCACTGGCTCGGCGGCCGCGCCAGCTTTCGCCCCGCCTGCGCCCTGGAAGATCCCGAGAAGGACATCCGAGACGCCATCGCGCGTAACCGCGCCCGGCAGGCGAAAGGCCAAGAGGTGTCCGATATCAAACGGGTAAAGCCAAAGGAAGAGTCGATCTTCTGACGGAAAACCAACAAGCGCTTGCGAGGCGAGCGAGAAGCACCTCGCGCTCCACAGCGGGTCGCCAAACGATGGGCAGGCACACCGTTCGCGGCACACCCGAGCGAAAGCCCAGGCCGCCAGCAGACGATAACGACTAGGGAGTGAAGTGAATAAAACGCCAGCGGCCGGCATCGCCGACGGCCGCTGGATGATTCAAGCTAGGTGGATAATGGGGGGCTGTCCCCGATTAGCCCTGGATTAGCCCCTTGAGAGGCAAGCCCGGAAGCAAGCCCAAGCCGCTTCCGGAAGATAACGAAGATAAAAATACATGGATCCAAACGCCAACGGCCGACATCGCTGCCGGCCGTTGGATAATTCAGGCTAGGTAGGGGATGGGGGTGTGTCCCCGATTAGTCGCCGGCAGCCGCAGCATTGCGGCATGCTTGGGGAACATACTGTGGATTATCAGCAACATCTGAAAAGGTGCACTGCCATGACAGTGAACCTGTATTATCAGTAGGTGTAAGGGTAATGGTTGAACCAGCTAGATTAGCATTTGCATTATTGCCATATGTGGCAGTGATAGCACCGTCAGCAACAGCAACACCTGTCACATACTCGCCGGTTACTGTACCTGAAGCAGGAATGCCATTTGATTCACTATCTGCATCAGTTAAATCACCCGTTTCAGCAAAGACCTCGGCAACTTGTGGTTTGAGGCCACTAGCGAGACTAAAACCCTCGGTTGCCTGCGCTCGAATTGTGTAATTCTGATACTGAGGAATCGCAATCGCTGCCAAAATCCCAACAATAGCCACCACGATCAGCAGCTCGATCAGCGTAAAGCCGCCCTGCGTCTTGTTCATCTGAGTCTTTCTCATCATCTCGTGCATCGCCCTGCCCCTTGCTCCGATCCGTCGTGGCGTCTCCGGCCTCAACCGTTGTCTCGCGCCCGTACGGGTTGCACAGTAGGTGGAACGGTTGAGACCTCTCGGCCCAGCCCGACCACCGGGTTCATCGAGCGGCACGCCGCCCGCTAAGCGTTACATTAATTTACGATTCACCACCCTGCAAGGAGTATTGCGGCCGGCAGCTACGGAATTAGACGCACCACAGGCAAATCCCTGAAACGGGTATGAGCGTCAAAGGTTGAAAGAGCATGACATGGCGCTGGGCGCAGGCCGACCCGAGGGGCTAGAATCAGCTCAGCTAACGTATTCCTGCCGGGCCTTGTCGCGACACCGAAAGACCCGCGTGACACAAGAGGCGCCATGAACGACTACCGCCCCCCGTCCCCCGAACGCCCCCCGAGCCCGCCGGACGCCGGCCCCTCGCCACTGCAGGGCGCCACCCGGCGCGGCGGGCTGCGGGGGCTGTCGCGGCGCCTGGTCGCCGACGGTCTGCTGGGCGAGGCGGCGGCCGCACACGCCGAGGGCGAGGCCCGCGAGGCGGAGCGTTCGCTGCTCGAGCACCTGATCGAGACGGGCATGCTGCCGGCACGCCAGGCCACGTTGACCGCCGCCTGGGAGTACGGCCTGCCGATCATCGATCTCGATGCCCTGCGCCTGCAGAGCCTGCCGCCGGCCCGGGACTATCCGGACAAGATCCTGCGTCGGCTCGGGGTGTTGCCGCTGGTGCGCCACGGCCATCGCCTCACCGTCGCGGTGCCCTACCCCTCCACGCTGGCGCTGCTCGACGAGCTGCAGTTCGCCACCGGCCTGACGCTCGAGGGCGTGCTCGCGCCGGTGGACCAGCTGCGCCCGGTGCTGGAGAGCTACCTCGCCAGCAGCGAGAAGAGCATGCTCGACGAGCTCGAAAGCGTCGACGACGCCGTGGGGGAGCTCGCCTATGACGAGGGGGTGGTCGACGCCTCCGACGAGCAGGCGGCGGTGGCCGCCGCCGGCGACGACGCCCCCATCGTCAAGTTCGTCAACAAGATCCTGCTCGATGCCATCCACCGCGGCGCCTCGGACATCCACTTCGAGCCCTACGAGACCAGCTACCGGGTGCGCTTTCGCATCGACGGCATCCTCCACGACGTGGCGCATCCGCCCTTCGCCATGCGCTCGCGCATCTCGGCGCGCCTCAAGGTGATGTCCCGGCTCGATATCTCGGAGCGGCGCCTGCCCCAGGACGGCGCCATCAAGCTCAAGCTCTCCGCCACGCGCTCCATCGACTTTCGCGTCAACTCCCTGCCCACGGTCTACGGCGAGAAGGTGGTACTGCGGATCCTCGACCCGAGCTCGGCGCAGCTCGGCATCGAGCAGCTGGGCTTCACCCCCGAACAGCGCGCCCTCTACGAGGGCGTGCTCGACGCGCCCCAGGGCATGATACTGGTCACCGGGCCCACCGGCAGCGGCAAGACGGTCTCGCTCTACACCGGCATCAACCTCCTCAACCGGGTGGAGCGCAACATCTGCACCGCCGAGGACCCGGTGGAGATCAAGGTGCCGGGGGTCAACCAGGTCAACGTGCTGCCCAAGGTGGGCCTGACCTTCGCCAGCGCCCTGCGCGCCTTCCTGCGCCAGGACCCGGACGTGGTGATGGTCGGCGAGATCCGCGACCTCGAGACCGCCGAGATCGCCGTCAAAGCCTCGCAGACCGGCCACCTGGTGCTCTCCACCGTGCACACCAACTCGGCGGCGGAGACGCTGACCCGCCTGGCCAACATGGGCGTGGCGCCCTTCAATATCGCCAGTTCCGTGAGCCTGATCATCGCCCAGCGCCTGGCGCGACGCCTCTGCCAGCGCTGCAAGCAGCCGGCGGAGATTCCCCGGGAGGCACTGCTCGCCCAGGGCTTCACCGAGGAGGAGGTGGCCAGCGCCACCATCTATGAACCGGTGGGCTGCCAGCACTGCACCCAGGGCTTCAAGGGCCGGGTGGGCATCTACGAGGTGGTGCCGATCAGTGATGCCATGAGCCAGCTGATCATGACCCAGGGCAACTCCCGGGACTTCGATGCCCAGGCCCGCCAGGAGGGCTACCCGGACCTGCGCCGCAGCGGGATCCTCAAGGTGATGCAGGGGCTGACCAGCCTGGCCGAGGTAAACCGGGTGACGAAAGACTGACATAACGATAACGCGACGCAGGGACGGACCACACGATGAACATGGCAACGCGACCCACGCGCAAGCACCAGAAGATCAAGCTCTATCGCTGGCGGTGGACGGGCAAGGGGCCCAACGGCCGCAAGGTCGCCGGCGAGATCATCGCGCCCAAGCGGGCCGAGGTAGAAAGCGTGCTCGCGGGTCAGCACATCATCGTCAAGCAGATCCGTCGCAAGAGCGGCTTCGGCGGCGGCATGGGCAAGATCAAGCCGCGCGACATCATGCTCTTCGCTCGCCAGATGGCCACCATGATCCGCGCCGGCGTGCCGGTGCTGCAGGCCTTCCAGGTGGTGGCGGAGAGCCTCAAGAAGCCGGCGATGAGCGCGATGGTGCAGGAGCTGATGAACGACGTGGCGGCCGGGGCGAGCTTCTCCGAGGCGCTCAAGCGCCACCCCGAGCACTTCGACCGGCTGTTCGCCAACCTGGTGGAAGCCGGCGAGCAGTCGGGCTCGCTGGATCACATGCTCGAGCGGGTAGCGACCTACAAGGAGAAGATCGAGTCGCTCAAGGGGCGTGTCAAGAAGGCCCTCTGGTACCCCGCGGCGGTGCTCGTGGTGGCCTTCGCGGTGACGGCCCTGCTGCTGATCAAGGTGGTGCCGCAGTTCGAGAGCCTGTTCAACGGCTTCGGCGCCGAACTGCCCGCCATGACGCGCATGACCATCGCCATGTCGGAGTTCGCCCAGCAGTACTGGTGGTGGGGCCTGCTTGGTATCGCCGCCTCCGTCTTTCTGCTGCGCGGCGCCATGCGGAAGTCCGAGGCCTTTCGCTATCGCATGCACCGGCTGTCGCTGCGCATCCCGGTGATCGGCGACATCCTCGACAAGTCCGCCGTGGCCCGCTACTCGCGGACGCTCGCCACCACCTTCGGCGCCGGCGTGCCGCTGGTCGAGGCCCTGGAGACCGCGGAGGGCGCGGCGGGCAATATGGTCTACGAGCGGGCCATCGCCCAGATCCGCGAGGACGTGGCCACCGGCCAGCAGCTGCACTTCGCCATGCGCATGACTGAGCAGTTCCCGGTGCTGGCGGTGCAGATGGTGGGCATCGGCGAGGAGGCCGGCTCGCTTGACGCCATGCTCAATCGCGTAGCGGACTACTACGAGGAGGAGGTCGACAACAAGGTCGACACCCTGACCTCGCTGCTCGAGCCCTTCATCATCGTGATCCTCGGCGTGCTGGTCGGCGGCCTGGTGATCTCGATGTACCTGCCGATCTTCGAACTGGGCAGCGTGATTTAAGCGCCGAGCGCCGAGCGCCGAGCGCCGAGCGCCGAGCGCCGAGCGCCGAGCGCCGAGCGCCGAGCAGGATGGTGTTCGCACACCACGACGGAAACAAAGAAAAACCTCCAGCAGGGTAGCCTGCTGGAGGTTTTTCTTGGCTGCTTGGCGCTTATTGCTCAGTCGTGCAGCCACACCGGCGTGCCCGGCACGGCAATCTCGAAGAGCGCCAGCAGGTCATCATCGCGCAGACGAATGCAGCCGTGGGAGCGGGCCACGCCCATCGGCTCGCTCGGCGGGGTCCCGTGCAGGTAGATGTAGCGCCGCTGGGAATCGACGTTTCCGCCGCGATTGCGGCCCGGCTCAAGCCCGCCGAGCCAGAGGATGCGGGTGAGGATCCAGTCGCGTCCAGGGTGCTCGGCGGCCAGCGCCTCGGTGTAGATCTCGCCGGTAGGACGACGCCCACGGTATACAGTGCCCAGCGGCTGGCCCGCCCCGATGGCCGCGCGGATGGTATGCCAGCCGAGCGGCGTCGCGCCGCTGCCCTGCTCTTCTCCGGTGCCGTTGGCCCCGGTGGAGACCTCGCACGTCCACTGCACCTCACGGCCTCGCCATACGACCAGGCGCTGGGCCGAGGTATCGATCTCCACCCAAAGGCCGTCTTCCGGCGGCAGCTCGGCGAGCACCGGCGTACGCATCAGCCGGCCTCCCGCTGAGTCGGGAAAGACTCGGGCAGCGGCGCGTTCATCGCCGCCACCACCACCGGACGCAGGCGACGCACCAGGTCGAGCACGCCGACGTGCTCGCCGAAGTCCTGCTCGGCGATGTCGCGCAGGGCGTCGAGCCCCGAGAGCGTGAAGATCACCGTGCCGAGCATGAAGTGCAGCCGCCAGAAGCGCTCGGCGTCGGGCAGCTCCGGCGTGGCCAGGCGCACCAGCTCGGTGAAGCGGGTAAAGGCGCTGCCGTACTCCTCCTGGATATAACGCCTCAAGTGCCCCTGGGCCTGGCTGTAGGCGAGCCCCAGCAGGCGCATGAACACCTTCAGGCTGTTGCGCTCCGCCGGCACCTCCAGCACGCAGCGCGCCATGGTCTCGAGAAGCTCCTCCAGCGGAATGACGCCGCCCGCATGGCGCGCCTCGAGCTCGTCGAGGGCGGTGTGGAAGCGTTCGGTGAAGGGGTCGAGATAGCGGGCGAACACCGCCTGGATCAGCGACTTCTTCGAGCCGAAGTGGTAGTTCACGGCGGCGAGATTGACCTTGGCCTTGCTGGTGATGTTGCGCAGTGAGGTCTCGGCGAAGCCACGCTCGGCGAACAGCACCTCGGCGGTGTCGAGGATGCGCGTGACGGTGTCGGGCTGTTGGGCCATGGGCGGCTCCACCTCATTGGAAACAATTGTTTGAATATAGCGCGAGTGTATGACAGCCAAGGGGATGGCTCAATGCCGCCAAGGTCGAGGCGTTTGAAACGCTAACGAGCGCCGAGCGCCGAGCGCCGAGCGCCGAGCGCCGAGCGCCGAGCGCCGAGCGCCGAGTATCAGGGTGGTGCCGACTGTTAGACGTCAATGGCTTTTTGGCCGCTTGGCTGCTTGATCACTTTTACTGGATGGAAAGACATGCTGTATACTTGACCAGACGCGTGACGATGGCATCGTCCCCCACGGTTACAGATCCCGGAGGCCTCATGAGCCGCTCCCTTACCGCTCGGCAACAGAACGTGCTCGATTTCATCGTCAAGACCATGAACGAGCTGGGTTACCCGCCGACCCGCGCGGAGATCTCCCGGGCGCTCGGCTTCAAGTCGGCCAACGCCGCCGAGGAGCATCTGCGCGCCCTGGAGCGCAAGGGGGCGATCCGCGTGATCCGCGGCACGTCACGCGGCATCCGCCTGCCGGCCCAGGAGCCCGAGGCACTCGGCGAGCAGCCCCCGGAAGAGCCCGCACAGGGCCTGCCGATCATCGGTGAGGTCGCCGCCGGTAGCCCGATACTGGCCGCCGAGCACATCGATCGCTACTGCCCGCTGCCGCCGGAATACTTCACCCCCCGCGCCGACTACTTGCTGCGGGTGCGCGGCCTCTCCATGAAGGACGTCGGCATCCTCGAGGGCGACCTGCTGGCCGTGCACCGCACCGAGCG
This sequence comes from Halomonas sp. B23F22_3, assembly GCF_043496965.1. Lineage (NCBI taxonomy): Bacteria > Pseudomonadati > Pseudomonadota > Gammaproteobacteria > Oceanospirillales > Halomonadaceae > Halomonas > Halomonas sp. B23F22_3. The sequence continues at coordinate 559,804 of NZ_JBIEKG010000002.1, read as the reverse complement.
CATCCGCGACGGCCAGATCGTGGTGGCGCGCCTCGAGGACGAGGTCACCGTCAAGCGCTTCCATCGCCAGGGGCACGTGGTCACCCTGGAGGCCGAGAACCCCGACTTCGCCCCCATCGAGGTGGACCTGCGCCACGACCCGCTCGAGATCGAAGGCGTCGGGGTGGGCGTGATTCGCGGCGGCAACGGCCAGGCACTGGGCTAACCCCAGGTGTGAGGCGGCGCGAGTCCGGCCCGCGCCCTGTCGAGGCCATGAGCGAGCTGCGCAAGATCCTCCACGTCGATTGCGACTGCTTCTTCGCGGCGGTGGAGATGCGCGACGACCCGAGCCTGCGCGACATCCCGCTGGCCATCGGCGGCTCTCGGGAGCGCCGCGGGGTGATCGCCACCTGCAACTACCCCGCCCGGGAATACGGCATCCACTCGGCGATGCCCACCGCCCGGGCGCTACGTCTCTGCCCCCACCTCACCCTGCTCTCCGGCCACTTCGAGAAGTATCGCGAGGTCTCGGCGCAGATCCAGGCGGTCTTCCGCGAGCTCACCCCGCTGGTCGAGCCGCTGTCGCTGGACGAGGCCTTCCTCGACGTCACCGGAGTCGAGGGCTTTCGCGGCAGCGCCACCTGGATGGCCCGCTGGATCAAGGCGGAGTGCTACCGACGCACCGGCATCACCGTCTCGGTCGGCGCCGCCTCCTCCAAGTTCCTGGCCAAGATCGCCAGCGACTGGGAGAAGCCCGACGGGCTGACGGTGATTCCGCCGGAGCGGGTCGACGCCTTCGTGCGCGAGCTGCCGGTCAAGAAGCTCCACGGTGTGGGCCCGGCCACCGGGGCCAAGCTCGACGCCATGGGCATCACCACCTGTGCGCACCTGCGCGAGCTGCCCATCGAGCGGCTGATCGAGGAGTTCGGCAAGTTCGGCCGCCGGCTCTTCGAACTCGCCCGGGGCATCGACGAGCGCCCGGTGCGCGTCGAGCGCGAACGCAAGTCGGTGAGCGTGGAGACCACCTTCGATCGCGACCTGCCCGACCTGGCCAGCGCCCGCGCCGCCCTGGCGCCGCTTTGCGAAAAACTCAAGGGTCGCCTCGAGCGCCACGGCAATCCTCCCCTGGCCGGGCTCTTCGTCAAGGTACGCTTCAACGACTTCAGCCTGACCACCCTGGAGAGCCGCGGGCTATCACCAGCGCCGGAGAGCTACACCCGGCTGCTGGAGCAGGCCTGGGCCCGCGCCAGCCGCCCGGTGCGCCTGCTCGGCGTCGGCGTGCGCCTGCTGCCGGAAGATGCGCGTCAGCAGCTCTCGCTACCGCTGTAGGCGCCAGACTGGAACTGCAACCGGGGGGAATACCCGCCCGCCTACTTCGTATCGATATAGCGATGGTCGTTGAAGGTGGCGACCCAGCCCGGGTGGTAGACCAGCAGGATGCTCATCAGCATGCCGGTGATGAAGGCCTCGGAGGGCATCAGCAGCGGCAAAAAGCGCGCGTACTCCAGCGCCTGGCGCAGTGCCTCGGCATCTGAGGCCCCCACGGCCATCAGACCCACGGCAGTGAGACCGGCGGCCAGGGTGGCGAGCGCAGAGCCGAAGAAGGCGCAGACGAACAGGAAGACCATCAGGTTATCGGGCAGGCGACGGTCGACCAGCCGCCAGACGATACCCATTACCAGCGCCGGCACCACCCCGGTGATCAGCACGTTGACGCCGAGCAGCGGCCACTCGATGCGCCCGAGCAGCACCATGGCGACGTTGATGGCGGTGATCGACAGAAGCGCCAGCGGCGCCTTGAAGATCAGGGTCAGCAGCGCGGTGAACATCAGGTGCAGGGTCAGCCAGTCCACGGCCTGGGCGCGCAGCTGCCAGAGCAGCATCACCATCACGGTCGCGGCCAGCCAGCGGTGCTGCAGGGCGCTATCTTCGATCAGCGCCGCCCAGGGCCGCCGGCCGAGCGCCAGGCTGACGACGGCCAGGGCAATGGCCCCACATAACCACAATAGCCAGGGGGCGAGCACCGGTTCGGCAATCGTCATCTCGACTCCCATTTATCCGCGCCATTCACCACGCGCTTTACCTTCTGCTTCACTTCGCGATCGTCGGCCCGGCCGTCACGCGAAGACCACGGTCTTGTTGCCGTGGATGAGCACGCGATCCTCCAGGTGCCAGCGCAGGCCCCGGGCCAGCACCGCCTTCTCCACGTCGCGGCCGAAGCGCACCAGGTCGGTGGGCGTATGACAGTGGCTGACCCGATGAATGTCCTGCTCGATGATCGGACCGGCATCGAGCTCCTCGGTGACGTAGTGACAGGTGGCGCCGATCAGCTTCACGCCGCGCTGATGCGCCTGGTGGTAGGGCCGGGCGCCGGCGAACGAGGGCAGAAAGCTGTGATGGATGTTGATCATGCGGCCCTGGAAGCGCTCGCAGAGCGCCGGCGGCATGATCTGCATGTAGCGGGCCAGCACCACGCAGTCGGCGCGCGCCTCGTCGACCAGCCGCTGCACCTCGTCGAAGGCGGCCTGCTTGTCGTCGGCCTTGACCGGCACGTGGTGATAGGGAATGCCGTGCCACTCGACCAGGCCACGCATGTCCTCGTGGTTGGAGATCACGCCGGCGATGTCGCAGTCGAGTTCGCCCGCCGTCCAGCGGTAGAGCAGGTCCACCAGGCAGTGGGTCTCCCGCGACACCATCAGCACCACCCGCCGACGCTGGCGGGTGTCGGTGAGCGCCCAGGTCATGTCGAACTCCTCGGCGATCGGCGAGAACGCCTCGCGCAGCGCCTCCGGCGGCATGCCCACCGAGTCGGCCAGGATCTCGTAGCGCATGAAGAAGCGCCCGCCCTCCAGGTCGGAGTGCTGGCTGGCCTCGGTGATCGAGCCACCGTGCCCGGCGATGAAGTTGGAGACCCTGGCGACGATGCCCAGACGGTCCGGACAGGAGACCACCAGGCGGTAATAGTGTGACATCGAATGATCCCGCGTTGCGGCTGTGGCTGGGAGCAACAGTGTAGCCAAAACAGGGGCTTCGGGCACGCCCGGGCTGTCGATGAGCCGACCATGGCGGTAAGGTAAGAGCGGTCGAGTCGGAAGGCTCCCATGAATCAGTCGAGGCACCGCCAGCGATGCTCAATACGCGCGCCCTATCCTACCTGAGCGAGGTGATTCGTCGCGGCTCGCTGCGCAAGGCCGCCACCCATCTCCATGTCGATGTCTCGGCCATCAGCCGTCAGATACGCCACCTCGAGGAGCACCTCGACACCCGGCTGCTGGAACGCCACGCCGGCGGCATCAAGGTCACCGAGGCGGGCCGTCTGCTCGTGGATCACCACCACAGCCAGCAAGCAGCGGAGGACGCCGTGATCTCGCGCCTGTCGGCCCTGCAGGGGCTGGTCAGCGGTCAGGTGCGTATCGCGGTGGGCGAAGGCTTCATCGCCGATCTGATCTCGGCGCCCCTGCAGTCGTTCATGAACGCCTACCCAGGGATAGAGCTCGAGGTGGTGATGGCCGGGGTCAACGAGGCCATGGCGCTGGTCAAGGGCCGCGAGGTGGAGCTGGCGCTGCTCTATGCGCCTCCGGTCGACCCGCAGCTGACCTGCCACGTCGAGACACGCCAGCCGCTGGACCTGATCGTGCCTGCCGATCATGAGCTCGCCCGCTGCCCCCATCCGATGCGCCTGCAGGATCTGGTCAGGTGGCCGATCGGCCTGATGGACAACCCCTTCGGCATGCGCCAGATGGTCAACGCCGTGGCCCACCGGGAACGCGTCTTCCTTCACGCCCGCCTGCACACCAACTCAGTGGCCGTGCTCAAGAATTTCGTGCGCTGGGGCACCGGGATCACCTTCATGCCCGAGCTGACCGTGGCCGAGGAGATTCGCCAGGGTGACATCACGGTGCTCCCCATGGCCTACAGCGTGCTCAGCGATGCCCGCGCGCAGATCGTGAGCCTCACGGGGCGCGAACTCACCGTAGCCGCCAACGCCTGCCTGGATCACCTCTGCCGGGGGATGCGTTTCTTCAACGCCGACGCCCCTCGCCTGCTGGACGCCAGGTGTTGATGTAAAAACAACACTCACCGGTTTGATTAGTCAACACATCAACGCCTAACCTGCCAGGAGGTCGGCCGCCGGGCCGGTATATCCCCAACAACAACCTCGGAGTCCGAGCATGAAGCACACTCGATCGCTAGCCCTCTCTGCCCTGACCGCTGCCGTGCTGGCCGCCGGCACCCTGGCCGGCCAGGCCCAGGCCGCCACGACCGTCAACCTGAGCTACAACGGCGCTCCCGACGCCGACAAGAACGCCGTTCACGTCTTCGCCACCCACCTCAAGGAGCTGGTCGAGGAGAAGACCGACGGCGAGCTCGAGCTCAAGCTCTACCCCAACAGCATGCTGGGCGAGGAGCAGGAGCGCATGGAGCAGACGATGAACAGCCCCAGCCTGAACATCGCCTCCTTCGCCGGCATGTCGCCGCTGGTCCCGGAAATCTTCGTCAGCGCCATCCCGTTCCTCTTCGAGGACTTCGAGTCGGCACGCACCTTCTTCGACGAGGGCGACTACTGGCAGGCCGTCGAGGGCGACCTGCGTGAGCGCGCCGGCGTCGAGCTGCTGGCCGTGGTCGAGGAAGGCGGGTTCCTGGCCTTCACCAATGACGAAAAACCCATCTCCTCGCCCGACGACTTCGAGGGGCTGCGCTTTCGCGCCATGGACCCGAGCCAGGTCGCGCTCTACGAGGCCTTCGGTGCCTCCGGCACGCCGATCCCCTGGACCGAGGTCTACATGGCGCTCAAGACCGGCGTCGCCGACGGCCAGATGAACCCGCCGATGTACATCATCCTCGGCAGCCTCTACGAGGTGCAGGACTACCTGACCCTGGCCAACATCCAGTACTCGGACCAGTTCCTGGTCGGCAACGGCGCCATGATCGACGGCTGGGATGAATCGATGCGCGAGGCCTTCCTGGAAGCGGTCGACGAGGCCAACCAGATGGCACGCGAGCGCAACGCCAGCCGCGTCGACGAGCGCATCGCCTTCCTCGAAGAAGAAGGCATGGAAGTGATCCGTCCCTCCGAGCAGGAGCTGGCGGCCTTCCGCGAGCAGGGGCAGCCCGCCTACCTGGAATGGCTCGGCGAGCAGGGCATCGATCGCGCCTATATCGACATGGCGCTCGACGACGCCGGCATGACTCACCTGGCCGAGTAAGCGACACCGACCTCGCGACTTTCCGCCGTTCGGGCAGGGGCCACCCCCTGCCCCATGACAGCTTTCGGAACCTCTCCCCTATGGCGTTCATCAATCCTCGCGTGCCGGCCACCACCCGGTCCGTGTCGCTGACGATGGCCAGCAGCCTGCTGCTGCTCGACCTGGCGGTCATCCTCTTCGGCGTCTTCATGCGCTATCTGGCCGGCGGCGCCCCGATCTGGACGGACGAACTGGCCCGCTTCCTGATCATCGGCAGCGTGCTGCTCGCCGCCGGGGCGGTGTGGGTAGAGGGCGGCCACATGCGTGTCGCCCTGATCGAGAGCCTGCTGCCGCCCCGGCTGTGTCGGCTCCTCAATCTCTACCAGTGGCTCCTGACGCTGTGCCTGACCGTCGCCGCCGCCATCGTCAGCTACCGCTACGCCCAGTCGGTCTCGATGTTCACCAGTCAGGGGCTGGGCATCAGCCGGACCTGGCCCATGCTCTCCCTGCCGATCGGCTTCGCCCTGCTGGCCTGGCAGGCCCTGTGCCATGGCCCGGCGCCTCTGAAAACGCTCACGGAAGAACCGACATGACCCTGACCATGCTGGCGGTGTTTCTCGCCCATGTCCTGCTGGGATTCCCGCTCTTCATCTCCCTGCTCGTCACGGCGGTGGTGGGCTTCCTGTTCGTCGATCCCGCCATGATCGCGCGCATGATGCCCCAGCAGTTCTTCGGCGGCATCAACGCCTTCTCGCTGATGGCCATCCCGCTGTTCATCCTGGCCGGCAACCTGATGAACGTGACGCGACTCACGGACCGGCTCATGGCCTTCGCCAAGCTTCTGGTCGGCCACCTGCGCGGCGGCATGGGCCACGTCAATGTGGTCTCCAGCGTCTTCTTCGCCGGCGTGAACGGCTCGGCGGTCGCCGATACCTCGGCCCTGGGCTCGCTGCTGGTGCCGCCGATGCGCAAGGAGGGCTACTCCACCGCCTTCGCCGCCGGGCTGACGGCCGGCAGCTCGCTGATCGGGCCGATCATCCCGCCGAGCATCTTCATGATCCTCTACGCCTCGCTGACCAACACCTCGGTCGGCGACCTGTTCCTCGCGGGCGTGATTCCCGGGCTGCTGTTGGGCGTCGCCTTCATGGCCATGAACGCTTGGTACGCCTGGCACAAGGGGCTCGAGAAACGGGGCGGACTGCCCACGCGACGCGAGCTGGCCGTCACGGCCCTGGGCGCGCTGCCCGCCCTGGTGGCGCCGTTCATCATCGTCTCGGGGATCGTCATGGGCTTCGTGACGCCCACGGAGTCCGGCGCCCTGACGGCCCTCTATGTCGCGCTGTGCGGCCTGGCCCAGGGCAACCTGCGGCTCCCCGAGTTCTGGAAGGCCATCGTCGACACCACCCGGCTGACCTCGGCCATCTTCCTGATCATGGCCGCCTCGGCCACCATTAGCTGGCTGCTCTCCTATGCCCAGGTGCCCAACGAGTTCGTGGCCCTGCTGGCCCCCTATATCGAGCAGCCGGTAGTGATCCTGCTGCTGCTGAGCCTGATCACCTTCGTCACCGGGATGTTCATGGAGGAGGTCTCGGCCCTGATGCTGCTGACGCCGATCTTCTCGCCGGTAGCGATCATGGCGGGCATCGACCCGGTGCATCTCGGCATCATCATCACCCTGAACATCACCATCGCGCTGATCACCCCGCCCATGGGCGCCTGCGTCTTCGTCGCCGCCGCGGTGAGCCGCCTGGAGATCGTGTCGCTGTTTCGCACCATCTGGCCGTTCGTGGTGACAGCGATCCTGGTGCTGCTGCTGCTGATCCTGTTCCCCTCTTTGACCCTCTGGCTCCCCACCCAACTGGGTTGAGCCCATGGAGACCGCCTTGAACCGCTCGCTCTCTTCTCCCATCACCGCTCAGGCCGAGCCCGACTGGGCCGTGGTCAGTCGGATTCCCATCACGGGAAGCGACGAGCCGCTGGTGCCCCTGAGCCTGGCGCCCTCGCGCATCAAGACATTCCCGATCTACGCCAAGCAGGACGTGCCCGGCGCGATCAACGAATGCTACGTCCGCGAGGGGGTCTACCGCCGACTGCTCGCCGTGGCCCGTTCGCTGCCCGCGGGACTCGGGCTGGTAGTGCTCGACGGCTGGCGCCCCTGGCGGGTGCAGCAGTACCTGTTCGACACCCTGCAGGAGGCGATCCGCTCCCATCATCCCAGCCTCGACGACGAGGCCCTGCTGGCGCGCACCCGGGAGTTCGTCTCCGTGCCCAGTCGCGAGAGCAGCGCACCGAGCCCGCACCTCACCGGCGGCGCCGTGGACGTGACGCTGTGCGATGCCGACGGCCTGGCGCTCGACATGGGGACGCTGTTCGACGAGGCCGTGCCGGCCTCGCACACCGTCGCGCTGGAGGAACTCGATCGACCCGATGCCCGCCAGCGCCAGGCGCGGGACAACCGCCGCCGCCTGGTGGGCGCCATGCTCGAGCAGGGCTTCACCAACCTGCCGAGCGAGTGGTGGCACTTCGATGCCGGCGACCAGCTGTGGGCCCACTACAGCGGCCAGCCGCAGGCGCTCTACGGGCCCACGGAGCTCGAGACCATCGAGAGTCGCTGGCAGCGCCAGTGGTAAGCCGCGTTGAGTATTCATAACCACAGGCTATTGGAAAAACGCTTTCTTATTCTTTAGTGTGAGCGCCCATCCACGTCACACTCCCGTGACGGACCCTCTCATCAAGCGAATTGTCCAGGAGCCCTCACATGCTCAAGCGCGTTTCCCGCCCTACCCTGGCGATCCTCACCGCCGGCCTGATCGGCACCGCCGGCCTGGCCCAGGCCGACGAGCACACCATCAAGGTCGGCATGTCCGGCGGCTACTTCCCGTTCACCTTCGTCGAGCAGGACAAGCTTCAGGGCTTCGAAGTGGACGTGCTCACGGCCGTGGCCGAGGAGATGGGCGTGGAGGTCGAGTTCGTCACGGCGAACTTCTCGGGGCTGTTCGGCATGCTCGAGTCGGGTCGCATCGACACCATCGCCAACCAGATCACCATCACCGAGGAGCGGCAGGCCAAGTACGCCTTCACCGAGCCCTACGTCTACGATGGCGCTCAGGTGGTGGTGAAGGCCGGCAACGAGACGATCGAAGGCGTCGAGGACCTGAAGGGCAAGACGGTCGCCGTCAACCTGGGCTCCAACTATGAGCAGCTGCTGAACGAGCTGCCCTACGCCGACGAGATCGAGATCCGCACCTACGAGAGCAACATCGAGCAGGACACCGCCCTGGGTCGAGTCGATGCCTTCGTCATGGATCGCGTCAGCGCCAGCCAGGTCATCAAGGAGAAGCCGCTGCCCCTGGCACTCGCCGGCCAGCCCTTCTCCGAGATTCGCAACGCCCTGCCGTTCCGCGACACCGAGACGGATCGCGAACTGCGCGACCGGGTCGATGCCGCGCTCGCCACCCTGCGCGAGTCCGGCGAGCTGCGCGCGATCTCGGAGCAGTGGTTCGGCACCGACATCACCACCCCGTGAGGGGCTGAGCCGCCGCCATGTCCGTGCTCGATCTCGACTACATGCTGGGGCTGGTGCCCGTCCTGCTGCGCTACCTGCCGCTGACGCTGCAGATGGCCGCCGTGGGCATGGCACTGGCCCTGATCCTGGCCTGCGGCCTGGCGGTGATTCGCGTGCTGCGCATCCCGGGCCTCAACGCCGCCACCCTGCTGTTCATCTCCTTCTTCCGCGGCACGCCGCTGCTGGTGCAGCTGTTCCTGTTCTACTACGGCCTGCCCCAGCTGCTGGCGTTCCTGACCCAGATCAACGGCGTGACCGCGACCATCATGGGCCTGACCCTGCACTTCTCGGCCTACATGGCGGAGTCCATCCGCGCCGCCATCGTCGGGGTCGATCGCAGCCAGACCGAGGCGGCGCTCTCCATCGGCATGACCAACGGCCAGCTGATGCGCCGCATCGTGCTGCCCCAGGCCACCCGGGTCGCGGTACCCACGCTGATGAACTACTTCATCGACATGATCAAGGCGACCTCGCTGGCCTTCACCCTCGGGGTCACCGAGCTGATGGGCGCGACCCAGAAGGAGGCCGCCGGCAGCTTCCTCTACTTCGAGGCCTTCATCACCGTGGCGATCTTCTACTGGGTGATCGTCGAGCTGCTGGCCTGGGTCCAGCGGCGCCTGGAAACCCGGCTGAACGAGGCATATCGCCGATGATCAAGGTAGAGGGACTCATCAAGCGTTTCGGCGGCCAGGCGGTGCTCGACGGCATCGATCTGGCCATCGAACAGGGCGAGATCGTCGTCATCATCGGCCCCTCGGGGACCGGCAAGTCGACGCTGCTGCGCTGCCTGAACTTCCTCGAGCGCCCGGATGCCGGCCGGCTGACCATCGGCGACCTGGAGATAGATGTCACGCGGGCGACCCGCGCCGACATCCTGACGGCGAGGCGGCGCACCGCCTTCGTCTTCCAGAACTATGCGCTGTTCGCCAACAAGACGGCGCTTGAGAACATCGCCGAGGGGCTGATCGTCGTCAACCGCTGGCCCAAGGAGCGCGCCCATGCGCGGGCCCGGGAGATCCTCGAGCGCATCGGCCTGGCCGACAAGGCCGACGCCTACCCCGCCTCGCTCTCCGGCGGCCAGCAGCAACGCGTCGGCATCGGCCGCGCCATGGCGGCCCAGGCCGAGGTGATCCTCTTCGACGAGCCGACCTCCTCGCTCGACCCGGAGTGGGTCGAGGAGGTGCTGGGCCTGATGAAGCAACTCGCCGCCGAGCGCCAGACCATGCTGGTGGTGACCCACGAGATGAGCTTCGCCCGGGATGTGGCGGATCGGGTGATCTTCATGGAGGGCGGGCGCATCGTCGAGCAGGGGCCGCCCGATCAGCTCTTCCACGCGCCGAAGGACCCCCGCACGCGGGACTTCCTGCGCCAGGTACTGGCCACCCAGGTCGCCCTGGACGTCCCCGAGTAGGCGTTGTCCGGAACCTGACGGCCCTTGTCGGACAGGGCTGTCGCAGTTACTGAATCAAGGGCGCTGGGGACAAGCCGAAGAGGAGGTCCTACGCCAGGGGTGAGGAGGATTCCTCCGAACGGGCTGGCCATGGATGGCCGGCACCGGTCCTGCAAGCGGAGCAGGATGCGAGAGCGACGCAGGGCGTCGGTAGCGCCCAGGGAGGGGTTCACAGCGCCTCCGGAAGGCCGGCCCCGCTCGCAGGCTTATTACCAGGTCAGCCTCGAGCTACCGAGCAGTCAAACTATCTGCGATAGCCCTGCCACTCCGGATGGTCGCGTTGTGAGGCGCGGCGGCCATCCCGTATAGTGTTCGTACATGTTTTCAGGCCCACGCTTCCTCGATGCCACAGCCCCGCGTCCAGATCCGCCCTCGCCGCCGCCCGCCGCTGCATTTCCTGCCACTGGGGGGCTGTGGTGAGATCGGCATGAACCTCAGCCTCTATGGCTTCGGCGAGCGGAAAAACGGCGACAGTGGCGGTGAGGACGACTGGATCGCCGTGGATTGCGGCATGATGATCCGCCAGGACCTGCCGGACAATCCGCTCCAGGTCCCCGACCTCTCCACCCTCGAGCGGCTGTCGATCCGCCCCCGGGCGCTGATCATCACCCACGGTCACGAGGATCATATCGGCGCCGCCGCCTGGCTCTGGCCCAGGTGGGGCTGCCCGATCCACGCCACGCCGCTGGCGGCGGGCCTGCTGCGCGCCAAGTTCGTCGAGCGCGGGCTCGCCACCGACGCCATCCGGGTGATAGAGCCCGGCGAGGCGCTGGAGACCGGCCCCTTCACCCTGCGCTTCCTGCCGCTGACCCACTCGATTCCCGAGAGCTGCGCGCTGCTGATCGCCGCGGGCGAGCATCGGGTGCTGCATACCGGCGACTGGAAGCTGGATCCCGAGCCGCTGATCGGCCCGCCGATCTCGGCCGCCACCTTCCGCGCCATCGCCCCGGTGGACCTGGTGGTGGGCGACTCCACCAACGCCCCGCTGCCGGGCCATTCGCGCAGCGAGGGCGAGGTCGCCGAGGCCCTGACCCGCACCATCGCCCAGTGCGAGGGCCGCGTGGTGGTCAGCTGCTTCGCCAGCAACCTGGCCCGGGTGCTGGCCATCGGCCGCGCCGCGCGGCGCTGCGGACGCCGGGTCAGCCTGATGGGGCGCTCCATGGAGCGCATGGTCGGCGTGGCCCGCCAGCTGGGCTACATGGACGACCTGCCGCCCCTGGTCCCGGTCGCCGATCTCGGCTACCTGCCGCCCGAAGAGGTACTGGTGATCGCCACCGGGAGCCAGGGCGAGCCCCGGGCGGCGCTGTCACGCCTCTCCCAGGGTCGCCACTCCCACTTCGAGCTGATGAGCGGTGACACGGTGATCTTCTCGGCCAAGGCGATTCCCGGCAACGAGCGGCTGATCCAGCGCCTCAAGGCCGGGCTACGGCACTTCGGCGTGAGCCTCTTCGACGAGGACAATCATCCCGAACTGCACGCCTCGGGTCACCCGGCCGAGGAGGAGCTGCGCACCTTCTACGGCTGGGTGAAGCCGCGCCACCTGCTGCCGGTTCACGGCGAGGCCCGTCACCAGCAGGCCCACCAGTCGCTGGCGACGTCGCTGGGCATCCAGGCCCCGGTGATCCCGACCAATGGTGACCTGATTCGCCTGGATGCCAACGGCCTCTCCCTCACGGCGCGCCACCCCCAGCAGCCGCACATCGTCAGCCAGGATGCGGTCGCCGCCCTGCCGGGCCTCGGCGGCGGCGATGGCGGGCAGCGCGCGCGCCACGGCAGCCTCTATCTCGCCCTCTCGGTGGCCGCCACCGACACCGGCTGGACGCGGATCGGCCGACTGATGCTCGATGCCAGCCAGGCGAGCCCCATGGACGAGACCGATTTCGCCGACTGGCTGGATGACTGCCTCGACGAGATCGAAGTGGATTCCCTGGCGGAATTGCGCCTGGCGCTGCAGCCCAGGATGCTCGGCTGGCTGGCCGATCACCTGCACCGGGTTCCCGAGGTGCACCTGCAGATCCTCGCCGTGGAAGCGGAGTTGCCGAGAGGGTAAGACCGGCGGCTTGTGGTGGGCAGAAGAGGCTGGCAACGCGAATAAAGCGGAGGCAGTGCATCGCCTGGCATGTCGAAGCGTCGAACCGACGCTGTCGACATGAGCACGGGAAACGGTTGGCGACGAAGTGAGGAGCGGCCGGTGAGTGGCGCTCGAAAAATCCTCACCGCGCCTCGAGAAAGAGGCGCGGCAGAAAGCGGTTCATGACTTGTTGGCGTTCTTCGGCGGACGACCGCGCTTGCGCGTGGGCTGTTCGGTCACCAGATCATCCAGGGAAAGGCCGGCTTCGTTGATCTGCTCGCGGATCTCGGCGAGCTTCCTGGCCTTCTCGGCTTCCTCTTCCTGGCGCTGAATTTCCTCGTCCTTCTTCTGCTCGATGACCTCACCGATGACCTCGGCCAGCTTGTGCAGCTGCTCCATGCTGAGCTGGCGTGCCGCGGCACGAGCCACGTTCTTGTTGCGGGCGATGCGCTCCAGGGTTTCGCTGGACATTGGCGGTCTCCATGCCGAATGTTGGAATGTCGCAAAGGAATGTAACACGTCAAAAGTATATGCACTGATGCCACATTGGCAAGAAGCATGGCGCAAAAATCGAGGCGCTGAGGGAGCAAAAAGATCACCGATACGCCACGGCAAACGAGCGGGATACGTGACGCGGTGCGGCGATTAGCGGGACGAAAACAGAGCGGGCGACACCGAGGTGTCGCCCGAAAAAGCCCTGCCGGCATCGCCTGATTTTACTGAACGGCGGATCAGCCCCCGGTCATGTTCATGAAGCGCACCACCTGGACATCGCCATCGGTGGTGAAGTGATGACGCTCCGGCTTCAGCGGCATGGCGCGCACGATGGCCGACTTCACGGCCTCGATATCCCCGGGATGACGACGCAGGACGGCACGCAGGTCCACGGAGTGCTCGTTGCCGAGGCACAGCAGCAGGCGCCCCTCCACGGTGACACGCACCCGGTTGCAGGTGTCGCAGAAGTTGTGGCTGTGGGGCGAGATGAAGCCGACGCGCGAGTCGCTATCGGGCATCTTGAAGTAGCGCGACGGCCCGGGGGTCGACTCGGTAGTGGGAATCAGCTCATGGCGCGTCTGGATAAGCGCCTGCACCTCGTCGCTCGAGCAGAAGGTTTCGGCCCGGGAGTGGTCGGAGACATCGCCCAGCGGCATCTCCTCGATGAAGCTGATGTCGAGTCCCTCGGCGCGAGCGAAGTCGACCAGATCGATCACCTCGTCGTCGTTGCGTCCCTTGAGGATCACCGCGTTGAGCTTGATGCGCTCGAAGCCGGCCTCGCGGGCGGCCCGAATGCCCGCGATGACCTTGTTCAGGTCGCCGGTTCGGGTCAGGCGACGAAAGCGCTCGGGGTCGAGGGAATCGAGGCTGATATTGAGCCGCTTGAGCCCCCCGTCGCGCAGGCGGCCGGCAAACTTCGGCAGGCTCGCGCCATTAGTCGTCATGGCGAAATCCTTGAGACCGGGCAGTGCGCCGATATCGTCGACCAGGCGATCGATGTCGCGACGCACCAGGGGCTCTCCCCCGGTCAGGCGGATCTTCTCCACGCCCATTTCGGTGAAGGCGCGCGCCACCGTCGCCAGCTCCTCGAGGGTCAGCACCTGGGCCCGCGGAAGAAAGGTCATCTCCTCGCTCATGCAGTAGACGCAGCGAAAGTCACAGCGATCGGTGACCGAGATGCGCACGTAGCTCACCCGCCTGCCGAAATCGTCGATCAGCTCATCGGTCATGAAGAACACTCCCAGCGACGGGCGTCATGATGATCGCCGTCGCGTTCCGACACCCAATAGTCCCCGCTGGCCGTGTGCTCCTTCTTCCAGAAGGGAGCGCGGGTCTTGAGATAGTCCATGATGAAGTCGCAGGCCTCGAAGGCGGCTCGTCGATGGGCACTGGCGACCACTACCAACACGATAGGGTCCGCGGGGGCCAGGCGTCCAATCCGATGAATCACGCTCACCCCTTGAAGCGGCCAGCGACCCTCGGCTTCCTGCACGATCTCCTCGAGGGCGGCCTCGGTCATCCCCGGATAGTGCTCCAGGGTCAACGCCTGCACCTCGGGGCGCTCGTTGAAGTCGCGCACCAGCCCCGTGAAGCTCACCACCGCCCCGACATCGCTGCGACCGTCGAGGATCGCGCGCTGCTCGGCGCCGACGTCGAAGGTCTCTCGCTGCACGCGTATCATCACTCAGCCTCCGGTAACCGGGGGAAAGAAGGCGACCTCATCGTTGTCGGTCAACGGCGTGGCATCGCCGGCCATCACCTGGTTGACGGCGCACAGCACGCGCCCCTGATCGAGCCCCTCGAAGCTCGGATCCTGCGCCTTGAGCGCGGCCTTGAGCCCGGCCACGTCGGCGCTTGGCAGGTCGTTGAAGGGCACCGAGACGTCGCCGACGCCGAGGCGCTCGCGCAGCTCGGCCAGGCACTTGACCCGGATGCAGGGGGCGGCGATGTCGCAGCGCGTGCCCACCGAGACCTCCCCGGCGGCCCCCTCGCCGGTGACGATGGGCGCCGTGGCGGCCTCGAGGACGGAGGTGGCCGGCGCCGCCGGCACCGCTGGCGCCTCGCGCCGGTAGTCGCCGGACTTGCCGCCGGTCTTGGTCTCCAGGTGGATGGCGCCGATCTCCATGTCCTTGTCCACGGCCTTGCACATGTCGTAGAGGGTCAGGCAGGCCACGGAAACCGCGGTCAGGGCCTCCATCTCCACACCGGTGCGGCCATTGAGGCGGCAGGTCGCGGTGACGTGCACGCAGGCGTTGTGCTCGTCGAGGCCGAAATCGATGGCCACCTTGGAGAGCGCCAGGGCGTGGCAGAGAGGAATCAGCTCGTGGGTGCGCTTGGCGGCCTGAATGCCGGCGATGCGCGCCGTGGCCAGCACGTCGCCCTTGGGAAGCCCGCCCTCGGCGAGCAGCGCCAGGGTCGCGGGCCGCATGCGAATGAGCCCGGAGGCCGAGGCTTCCCGGCGACTCTCCGGCTTGTCGGCCACATCGACCATGTGCGCCTCGCCGCGGGCGTTGAGATGGGTCAGGGACGGGTGGGTCAGGGACATGGGGAGTAGCGCCTCAAGGCAATCGGTGAAGGGGTTGGATGCTCACCGCCTCGCCGGGGGCCGCGCCCTCCCGGTCGTCGGCGAGCTCGATCAGGCAGTTGGCCGCCACCATCGAGGAGAGGATACCGGACCCCTGGGCGCCGGTGCTCGTCACGTGCAGGCGGCCATCGTCGGCGGCGTGGAAGATCCCGCGCAGGAAATCGGTCCGGCCGAGTCGGCTCTTCAGGGCCTCGTCGGCGATGGCGGTGAGCCGCCGGGGGCCGACGGCGCCTCGTCCCTGCAGCCGGGCCAGCAGCGGGGCCACGAACTGCAGGAAGGTGACCATCACCGCGACGGGATTGCCCGGCAGCCCCAGGAAGGGCACGCCACGTGCTCCCAGCAGGCCGCAGGCCAGGGGGCGCCCGGGGCGGATGGCGATGCGCCAGAACGCCAGGCGGCCGACCGTTTCCAGCGCCGCTCGGGTGAAGTCGGCCTGGCCCACCGAGACGCCGCCGCTGGTGATCACCATATCGGCCATTTCGGCGGCCTCGCGCAGCGCGGCCTCCATGGCCTCGCGATCGTCCGGCAGGATGCCGAGATCCATCGGCTCGGCGCCCTGCTCGACCAGCAGGCCCGCCAGGGTGTGGCGGTTGGCATCATAGATGCCGGCGGGCGGCAACGGCTGCCCGGGGGCGATGACCTCGTCACCGGTGGAGAAGACCGCCACCCGCGGCCGACGATGGACGAGGGCCTCGGCCAGCCCCAGGGAGGCCAGCAGCCCCAGCTCCGCGGCGCCGAGCCGCGTGCCGGCAGGCAGCGCCCGATGGCCGCGGGGGATATCCTCCCCGGCACGACGCACGTGCTGGCCCCGGCGGACGCGCTCGGGACGGTCGATCACCACGGCCTCGCCCTGCTCTTCGTTGAAGGGCTGATCATCGAGCGGCTCGGCGAGCTGCTCGCGCATGACCACGGTGTCGGCGCCCGGCGGCAGCGGGGCGCCGGTGGTGATGCGCACGCACTCCCCGGCCTGCAGCGCCTGGCCGCGATATGTGCCGGCGAGCACCTCGCCGACCAGGCGCCACTCGCCGGGCCTAGCGGCCGCGTCGGGCCAGGCCAGGGCGATGCCGTCCATGGCCGCGTTGGTGTTCTGGGGCACGTCGATCGGCGAGACCGCGTCCTCGGCCAGCACGCGCCCGTGGAGCGCGGCGAGGGCGACCCGCTCGGCGGGCAGCGGCGCCTCGACCAGGGTCGCCAGGCGCTCGCCGGCCTCCGCCACCGTCAGCATCCGCTCGCCGAGATCGAAACAGGAGAGCGTCATGACACGGCCTCCTCTCGCGGGCACTGGCGGGCCGGCCAGCGCGCGGGCCAGGCGGCGATCCAGTCGGCGAGCGCCTCGAGATCGTTGAGGTCCAGCGCGTCGACGCCTTCGGGGAGCGCGAGCGTCGCATCGCTCGCCACGGCCCGCACCCAGGGATCCTCGGCGACCCGCAGCGGCTTGCCCACCTCGGGCCGATGGAGCTCCAGTTTGGGCAGCGGCCAGGCCTTGAAGCCCTCCACCAGCACCAGATCGGGACGTTGGGGGCGCACCATCTCGATCAGCTCGGCCAGGTCGGCCTCCTCGCGCCCCGGGGTCTCCATCATCAGCGCCACCCGCGCCCGGGAGGCGACCAGCATGGGCGAGGCGCCGGCCTGGCGCAGGCGATGGCTGTCCTTGCCGGGCTGGTCGACGTCGAAGGCGTGGTGGGCATGCTTGATCACCGCCACCCGCAGACCGCGCTCGCCCAGGCTCGGCAGCAGCCGTTCGAGCAGGGTGGTCTTGCCGGTACCGCTCCAGGCGGCGATGCCGAGCACCGGGAGATCGTCGTCGAAGGGCAGGCGGTCCGGCACGCGCTCGCTCATGGGCTCACTCTCGTCGCCGGCGCCGCCTCGCCGAGGGCGCGCTCCAGGCGCTGTTTCTCGTCATCGGTATTGAGGTTGGCGAAGGCATCGGGGCAGTCGCGGACATCCACCCGACACCAGGCGTGGCGCGCGTACCAGCGGTCGATCTTGCGCTCGCCATCGGCCAGGGCCGCGGCGAGGTCATCGGCCAGCGAGGTGCGGATCAGCGCCACCACCGGATGCAGGCGCTCGCCATCGAAGGCCACGGCGATGTCGTGCTCACCGATGCCCGCCACCAGGCGCTCGACCAGATCCTCGGGCAGCGCCGGGGTGTCACAGGGCGTGACGACGAGCCAGGGCGTGGTCGCGGCCCGCAGGCCGCTGTAGATGCCCATCAGGGGACCCTGATAGCCACCCTCGGCGTCGGTCACCACGCGATCGGCCAGCGGCCGGTAGCGCTCGACGTTGCGGTTGGCGTTGATCAGCACCTCGGCGACGTGCCCCGCCAGTCGCTCGCGCACATGGGCCACCAGCGGACGGCCGGCGAAGGGCTCGAGGCCCTTGTCGCGTCCGCCCATGCGGCGGCCCTGGCCGCCGGCCAGGATCATGCCGGTGAGCGCTTCTCGGGTGATCATGGGCTCTCCTGACGATTCGATCGTGTCAGTCCCCATGATGCCTTAGCCCGCTGACGGGTGCCATGCCGAGCGAGCACGCAGGCCCGCGTCCCTGATGCGGGTCAAGGGGCCTCTTATCCGGGTGCCGAGGAGCCGGTATGATATGTTGAAAATATTCCACG
Source organism: Halomonas sp. B23F22_3 (assembly GCF_043496965.1). Classification (NCBI taxonomy): domain Bacteria; kingdom Pseudomonadati; phylum Pseudomonadota; class Gammaproteobacteria; order Oceanospirillales; family Halomonadaceae; genus Halomonas; species Halomonas sp. B23F22_3. Next base: position 541,860 of record NZ_JBIEKG010000002.1, on the reverse strand, counting down.
AACACGACAACAAACGTCCCGAGGACCGAGACATGGACCAAGACACGGAAGCGACATTCGACGTAGGCGCACGCCTCAAGCAGCTGCGGCTGACCCGCGGCCTGTCACAGCGCGAGCTGGCCAAGCGGGCCGGCGTCACCAACAGTACGGTGTCGCTGGTGGAGCAGAATCACGTCAGCCCCTCGGTGAGCTCGCTGAAGAAGATACTGGACGCCCTGCCCGTCTCCATCAGCGCCTTCTTCGCCGGCGACGAGCCGAGCCAGCCCAAGCCCTTCTACCGGGCCGGCGAGCTGACCGAGATCGGCGACGGCACCCTCTCCTGGGGGCTGGTGGCCGCCCGCCGCCCGGACCGCCAGATGTCGATCATCCACGAGCGCTATCCGCCGGGCGCCGACAGCGGCGAGGAGATGCTCGAGCACGACGGCGAGGAAGGCGGGGTGGTGATCTCGGGGCGCATCGAGATCACCGTGGATGGCGAGGTAGGCGTGCTGGGCGTCGGCGACGCCTACTACTTCGATTCCCGCCTGCCCCACCGCTTTCGCAACGTCGGGGACGAGGAGTGCGTGATCGTCAGCGCCAGCACCCCGCCCACCTTCTCCGACGCGGGCCAGGAGCGCCATCACGCCTGAGCAGGATCACTCCTCCTCGGCGCGGGGCAGCACCCAGTTCAGCACGATGCCGACCAGGGCGGCGAGGCTGACGCCCTGCAGGGTGAACTGACCGTTGCCGAACTGCATGCCGCCGATGCCGAAGACCAGCACCAGGGAGACCACCACCAGGTTGCGCGGCGCGGTGAGTGGCTTGCCGGCGCGCACCAGGGTGTTCATGCCCACCACGGCGATGGAGCCGAACAGCAGCGTCATGATGCCGCCCATCACCGGCCCCGGAATGGTCTGCAGCACTGCACCGAGCTTGGCGACGAAGGCCAGCACGATGGCGATGCAGGCGGTGGTCACCATGATCCAGGGGTTGAAGGCGCGGGTCAGGGTCACCGCACCGGTGACCTCGGAGTAGGTGGTATTGGGCGGCCCGCCGAAGATCGCCGCGGCGGTGGTGGCCAGGCCATCGCCCAGCAGGGTGCGATGCAGGCCGGGCTTCTCCAGGTAGTTCCTGCGGGTCACCGAGCCGATGGCAACCATGTCGCCGATGTGCTCCACCGCCGGGGCGATGGCCACCGGGATCATGAACAGGATCGCCGCCCAGTGAAAGCTCGGCGCCGTGAAGGACGGCAGCGCCAGCCAGGCCGCGTCCCTGACCGGCGTGAAGTCCACCACCCCCATCAGCACCGACAGCGCATAGCCGGTGAGGATGCCGCCCATGATCGGGATCAGGCGGATCAGGCCGCGCCCGAACACCGCCAGCACCAGGGTGACAAAGAGGCTCGCCATGGAGAGGAAGATGGCGGTGCCGTAGCCGATGCTCTCGCTGGTCTCGCCGGTGGCCATGTCCACCGCCACCGGCGCCAGCGCCAGGCCGATCACCATGATCACCGGCCCCACCACCACCGGCGGCAGCAGACGATGCAGCCAGGCGGTGCCCTTTAGGCGCACGAACTGGGAGATCACCACGTAGACCAGGCCCGCGACCATCAGCCCGCCGAGGGTGGCGGGAATGCCGTAGTTGGCCACCGAGCCCTGGATGGGCGCGATGAAGGCGAACGACGAGGCCAGAAAGACCGGCACGCTGACCCGGGTGACGCCGTGGAAGATCAGGGTGCCGATGCCCGCAGTGAACAGCGCCACGTTGGGATCGAGGCCGGTGAGCAGCGGCACCAGCACCAGGGCGCCGAAGGCGACGAAGAGCATCTGCGCCCCGGTCAGCAGGGTGCGAAGGGGGCTTTCGGTCGGCAGGGACGAGGCCGCCGTCTGGTCGTTCATGGTCGTGGACTCCATGGGGATGCGGGGAGGGGCTGTCGAGCTGCGCGGCATTCTACCAGCCTCTTGGCGGCTTGGTACCCCGGCCGAGCGGCGGCTCACCTGCGTCCCGCCCTACCCTGCCCAACGACGATCTTCAGCGCGACGCTCCTTCCCTATCTATATCCCTAGCCCTATTCCTCACGCTCGAGCCCCGCGGACTCCGGCGAGGCGGTCGCCAGGTACTCCGCCAGTCGCGCCTCGGCCTGGTCGTCGAAGAGGATGTCGCAGGCCTCGCGAAGCCCCGGGGAGCGCCGGATCGTCTGCTCGGGAACGACCAGCGAAATCTTCGAGCGGCGCCGCAGGAAGTCCTCGAGCTTCGTCACCATCTCGCGTCGCCTGGCCTGCTTGAGCTCGCAGCGCAGGTACTCGGTGTGCTCGATCAGCACCTCGCCCTGCCGCGGGTCCTGGCGGATGTCCTCGAGCATCTCCAGCGCCTGGGCGCCGTAGCGCCGCCACAGGCGCGTGCTCAGCGGCTCCGAGGCGTCCTCGGCGGTCATGGCGTCCAGGTCCATCAGCCGCGCCTGGTGCAGGAAGGCCTCGCGCACCGAGGCATCCGGCTCGCCGTACCAGCGAACCTCCGGGTGGGGGATCGCGACGCCGAGGCGCGCCACCTCCTCGACGACCTCCTCGCCGACGTTCAGGCAGTCGGTGAGCTTGCCGCCGAAGATGCTGAGGTGGCGCATCTCGGGGTCGATATCGATGGCGTGCTTGCGCGACAGATGCAGGAAGTCTCGATCGTCGCCGCCGCTCGGCTTCACCGCCAGCGGCCGCACCCCGCAGCGGGTGGCGATGATGTCGGCCTTGGTGAGCGGCCTCTCCAGGGCGAGGCGGGTATTGATGTTGTCGAGCACGAAGCGGATGTCCTCCTCGGTGGCCCCGACTTCGGGCTTCTCGACCCGGGTGTCGGTGGTGCCGATGCAGGTGCGCGGCCCCATCGGGATCACGAAGAACAGCCGGCCGTCGTCGGCGAAGAAGGCCAGCACCCGCTGGCTATCGGTCAGCCGCGGCACGATCAGGTGGATGCCCTTGGAGAAGACGTGGCGATGGTCGGTCTGCTGCCCCGAGAGGCTGTTGTGCTGATCGACCCAGGGGCCGGCGGCATTGATCAGCACCTTGGAGCGGACCTCGAAGGTGCGACCGTCCATGCGATCGCGCATTCGGGTGACCCACAGCTCGCCCTCGCGTCGTGCGCCCATCGACTCGACGTAGTTGGCCGCCACGGTGCCGAAGTCCAGCGCTGCGCGCACGAAGTTGAAGACGAAGCGGGCATCGTTGTCGTGCAGATAGGCATCGGAGTACTCGAAGCCACCCTGTGCCCGTTCGGTGTCGATGATCGGCTCCCGGGCCTTGATGCTGGCGGGCCGCAGGAAGTGCGGGCGTCGGGTGAAGGCGCTGCCCATCAGCCAGTAGAGCCAGGTGCCGGCCCAGGGGTAGAGGGGATGGTGGCGAAAGCCCTTGTTGATGGTGGTCAGGAAGCGAATCTCCTGCACCGTGGAGGGGTAGCTCTCGATCAGGTGATTGCGGCTCTTGCAGAGCTTGCGCACCAGCGCGAAGTCGCCGCTCTCCATGTACTTGATGCCGCCCCACACCAGGTTGGACGAGTGCATGCTGGTGCTGCCGGCGAAGTCGCCGCGGTCGATCAGCGCCACCCGGGCGCCCTTGCCGCTGAGCGCGGCGGCGGCCGCGGCGCCGTTGATGCCGCCGCCGACGATCAGCGCATCGAAGACCCGTTCGGGCAGCTTGCGAAGGTTGTTCTGTCTGAGTTGCATGTCTGGCCCTTTTTCGAAGCACCGCGTATCGACGCGAAAGGCCCCGCTCGGCATGCACCGAGCGGGGCCCTGGGTCCCGTTCAGGCAACCGGTCACACGTGCTGATTCGGCGCCGGATTCCCCCGGCGCCAGGTGGGGCGGGTCAGGCGACCCGCCCGCCGATCATTCGCGCGAGCCGGCGGCCATCCACTCCTCCATCATCTGGTCGTAGGGCACGGTGGTGCCTTGGGGCATCTCGTTGTCGAGCTTGGCCTTGGGCGAGCCGGGCTGGGAGAGCCAGTACTCGGGATCGCGCTCCTCATTCAGGTTGGGTGCATAGGTGGTGAAGACTTTGGCCCGCGCCAGGCGCGCCATAATGCTGTCGAGGTCCGCGGCGAGATTGTCCAGCCCCTCCTTGGGCGAGATGTCGCCACTGACCGCCGGCGCCAGGTTCTGCCACCACAGCGGCGCCATGCGCGGATAGTCCGGCACGTTGGTCGAGGACGGCGTCCAGTTCGACTCGTTGGGGCTGCGATAGAACTCCACCAGGCCGCCGAGGGTGGGTGCCATCTCGCTCATCTGCTCGGAGAAGATATCTGACTCGCGGATCGGCGTGAGGCCCGCCATCAGCTTCTCGAGCGACACCGTCTTGGCGGTGGTGAACTGGGCGAACAGCCAGGCCGCGGTGCGGCGATCCTCCGGCGTGGAGTCGAAGAAGGTCCAGGAGCCCACGTCCTGGTAGCCGACCTTCATGCCCTCCTCCCAATAGGGCCCGGCGGGCGACGGCGCCATGCGCCACTTGGGCGTGCCGTCCTCCTCGGTCACCGGCAGGCCCGGGTCGGTCATGTCGGCGGTGAAGGCGGTGTACCAGAACATCTGCTGGGCGATCTGGCCCTGAGCCGGCACCGGGCCCGCCTCGCCGAAGGTCATGCCGCTGGCCTCGGGGGGCGCGTACTGCTCGAGCCAGTCGACCATCTTGGTCACGGCGAAGATCGAGGCCGGGGAGTTGGTGGCGCCGCCGCGGCTGACGCTCGCGCCCACCGGCTCGCTCTGCTCGTTGACGCGGATGCCCCAGTCGTCGACCGGATTGCCGAAGGGCACGCCGGGGCTGCCCATGCCGGCCATGGAGAGCCAGGAGTCGTGGAAGCGCCAGCCCAGCGACGGGTCGCGGCGCCCGTAGTCCATGTGGCCATAGACCTTGGTGCCGTCGATCTCGCCGACGTGCTCGGTGAAGAACTCGGCGATGTCCTCGTAGGCGGTCCAGTTGGTCGGCACGCCGAGCTCATAGCCGTAGCGCTCCTGGAACTGCGCCTTGAGGTCCTCGCGCTGGAACCAGTCGTAGCGGAACCAGTAGAGGTTGGCGAACTGCTGGTCGGGCAGCTGGTAGAGGTTGCCATCGGGGCCGGTGCCGTACTGCAGGCCAATGAAGTCATCGAGATCCAGCGTCGGCAACGTATAGTCGGCCCACTCGTTCTCCATGGCCTGGGAGAGGTTTACGGTGGTGCCGTAGCGAATATGAGTGCCGATGGCGTCGGAGTCGTTGACGTAGGCGTCGTAGATGTTGCGACCCGACTGCATCTGGGTCTGCATGTTGTTGACCACGTCCCCCTCGCCGATGATGTTGTGCGTCACCTCGATGCCGGTGAGCTCGCTGAAGGCCTCGGCCAGCACGTCACGCTCGTAGATGTGCGTGGTCAGGCCCTCCGCCACGGTATTGATCTCCATGCCGCGGAAGGGCTCGGCGGCCTTGGCGAACCACAGCAGCTCCTCGATCTGCTGTTCGCGGGAGAGCGTCGAATCCTGGAAATGCTCATCGATGAGCCGCTCGGCGATCGCCCGGGCATCGTGGTTGTCGGCATGCAGGGAGGCACTGGCCAGCATGATGCTGGCCGCCACCAGTGAGCGTCGTATTGTTATTGCTGTCATGTTGACCTCGTTGGTTAGGGTGCTTCGTCCATGAAGCGTGCGTTCCATGGCGTGGTTGCAGGACATTGCCTGCAGAACGGGGGTTGCGGGGTGTTGCCGTCAGCCCCAGCGCATCAGGATCAGTAGCCAGAGACCCGATGCGGCGAGGGCCAGCCAGATGCTGAGCGGGGTGAAGCCCACGACCAGCAGATGGATGTAGGCGGCACAGAGCAGCCCGATGAAGAGTCGATCGCCGCGGGTGGTGGCGATCGGCAAAAAGCCCTTGCGCTCGACCGTCGGCGAGACCACCTCCCAGGCGGTCATGCCAACCAGCATGGCGGCGATGGCCGAGAAGAAGACGGTGGTGGGGGTGGTCCAGACCATCCATTCCATGTCGTGGCCTCCTCAGGTCCGGCCCAGGGCGAAGCCCTTGGCGATATGGTTGCGCACGAAATAGACCACCACGATGCCGGGCAGGATGGTCAGGGTGCCGGCGGCGGCCAGCGTGCCCCAGTCGATGCCCGAGGCGCCCTTGGTCTGGGTCATCACCGAGGCGATGGGCTGGGCGCCGGTGGAGGTCAGGGTGCTGGCGAGCAGCAGCTCGACCCAGGAGAACATGAACAGGAAGAACAGCGTCACGCCGATCCCCGAGCTGATCATCGGAATGAAGATCTTCACGAAGAAGCGGGGGAAGCTGTAGCCGTCGATGAAGGCGGTCTCGTCGATCTCCTTGGGCACGCCGCTCATGAAGCCCTCGAGGATCCACACCGCCAGCGGGATGTTGAACAGGCAGTGCGCCAGCGCCACGGCGATGTGGGTATCGAAGAGCCCCACCGTGTAATAGAGCTGGAAATAGGGCAGCAGGAAGACCGCGGGCGGCGCCATCAGGTTGGTCAGCAGCCAGAAGAACAGGTGCTTGTCGCCGATGAACTGGTAGCGGCTGAAGGCGTAGGCCGCCGGCAGCGCCACCGCGATGCTGATCAGCATGTTCATCAGCACGTAGGTGATCGAATTCACGTAGCCCATGTACCAGCTGGGCTCGGTGAAGATCTTGGCGTAGTGCTCCAGGGTGAAGTCCTCGGGCCACAGTGTCAGCCCGCCGAGGATCTCGGTATTGGACTGGAAGGACATGTTGAGCAGCCAGTAGATCGGCAGCAGCACGAAGACGATGTAGGCCGCCATCAGGCCGCGACGGCGCCACTGACGGGAGGCCGGGCGCGCCTGCCGACGACGCCGCTGGTCGGCGGCGGCGGCACGCTTGCGCACGGCACCGGGGGTCGTGGGCAGGGAATCACTCATCCGGAGCCTCCTTGCGCGGGGTGTCTTTCTGCATGTTCATGATCGCCGTGTAGAAGACCCAGGTGACCAGCAGGATGATCAGGAAGTAGATCAGCGAGAAGGCGGCCGAGGGCCCCAGGTCCTGCTGGCCGATCGCCATGGTGGTCAGCGACTGGCTGAGGAAGGTCGTGGAGCTGCCGGGCCCCCCGCCGGTAAGCACGAAGGGCTCGGCGTAGATCATGAAGGAGTGCATGAAGCGCAGCAGCACGCCGATCACCAGCACATTGGTGAGCTTGGGCAGCTGGATGAAGCGGAACACCGCCCACCGCGAGGCGCGATCGATGCGCGCGGCCTGGTAGTAGGCATCCGGAATCGCGCGCAGGCCGCTGTAGCAGAGCAGCGCGATCAGCGGCGTCCAGTGCCAGACGTCCATCAGCACGATGGTCGCCCAGGCATCCACCGGGCTCGCCGTGATGTTGTAGCCGTAGCCCAGCTCGCGCAGGCTCCAGCCCATCAGGCCGATGTCGCCGCGGGTGAATATCTGCCAGATGCTGCCCACCACGTTCCATGGAATCAGCAGCGGCATGGTCACGAGTATCAGCACCGCCGAGGCCTGCCAGCCCCGCTTGGGCATGATCAGGGCGATGCCGATACCCAGCGGCACCTCGATGGCCAGCACCGTCAGCGAGAAGGCGAACTGGCGCAGCACGGCCGCCTGCAGGGCCGGGTCGTTGAGCATCTCCTTGAACCACTCGGTGCCGGTGAAGAAGCGCGTGTTGGCATCGAAGACGTCCTGCACCGAGTAGTTCACCACGGTCATCAGCGGAATGACCGCGGAAAAGGCGACCAGCGCGAGCATCGGCAGGATGAGCCACCAGGCCCGGTTGTTGTAGACCTTATTCATGGGCGAACTCCACGCGAAACTCGTCGACGTACAGACCGAGACGCTCGTCGGGGAAGCGCAGCCAGGCGCGACCGCTGGGGGGCGGCTGGCCCTCCTCGATGCGCGCCTTGAGGGGCGTGCCGCCCAGGGTCAGGGTGACGATCGAGTAGGTACCGAGATCCTGGGCGTGCTGTACCCGGGCCTCCATCGAACCGGCGACGGGCTCCGAGTGCACCTCGATGAACTCCGGCCGGATGCCGAGCTTGACGTTGGCCGAGCGCGCTCCAGCCACGGCGTCGTGAACGCCCTGGCCCACCTCGAGCCGGGTCTCGCCGGCCATCACCCGGCCCTGATGCGTCGTGACCGTCAGGAAGTTCATCCCGGGGCTGCCGATGAAGTAGCCGACGAAGGTGTGGTTGGGGGTCTCGAAGAGCTCGCGAGGGGTGCCGAACTGCACCACCTGCCCCTCGTACATCACGGCGATCTTGTCGGCGAAGGTGGAGGCCTCGAGCTGGTCGTGGGTCACGTAGACCATGGTGATCTCGAAGCGCTGGTGGATCTCCTTGAGCTTGCGGCGCAGCTTCCACTTGAGCTGCGGGTCGATGACGGTCAGCGGCTCGTCGAAGAGGATCGCCGAGACGTCTTCCCGCACCAGCCCCCGGCCCATGGAGACCTTCTGCTTCTCGTCGGCGCTCAAGTTCTTGGCCTTGCGCGTGAGCTGCGGCGTCAGCTCCAGCACCTCGGCGACCTCCATCACCCGCTCGTGGACCCGGGCCTCGGGGGTCTTCACGTTGCGCAGCGGGAAGGCCAGGTTGTCATAGACGGTCATGGTGTCGTAGACGACCGGGAACTGGAACACCTGGGCGATGTTGCGCGCCTCGGGCGGCAGGGCATTGACCACCTCCCCGTCGAAGAGCACCTCGCCGCTGGAGGGTTCCAGCAGGCCCGAGATGATGTTGAGCAGGGTCGACTTGCCGCAGCCGGAAGGCCCGAGCAGCGCATAGGCCCCGCCCTGGTGCCAGACGTGATCCATCTCGCGGATGGCATAGTCCTCGGGCGCGGTCGGGTTCGGCAGGTAGGTATGGGCCAGCGACTTCAGGGTGATCTCGGCCATCTCACACGCCTCCCAGATGGGTCGGGATATGCACCACGGCACCCTGCCGGTCGAAGGCATAGACCTTGTGGGTCGGGAAGTAGAGGGTCACGGGGGCATCGACGTCGAACTCGTGGACGCCCGCCAGGTGGACCGTCATGTGGACGCGGTCGTTGTGCACGTGCAGGAAGGTCTCGGAGCCGCTGATCTCGGCCAGGTCGACGACCATCGCCACCTCGATGTCGTCCGCGGCCCGGGGCGCGAGCGAGATGTGCGAGGCGCGCACGCCGAAGCGGTACTCCCCGGGGGGCAGCGAGCGCAGGTCGTCGTTGAGGGGAAAGTGCGTGCGCTCGTCGAAGGTCACCTCGCTCCCGGAGATGATGCCGTGCACGATGTTGATCGGCGGTTCGGAGAACATCTCGGCGGCGAGGATGTCGCGCGGACGATGGTAGACGTCCTCGGTGCGGCCGTACTGCAGCAGGCGACCCTCGTGGAGCACGGCGGTGTTGCCGCCGAGGGCCAGCGCCTCGGCGGGCTCGGTGGTCGCGTAGACGGCGATGCAGTTGCGCTCGCTGAACACGCTGCGCAGCTCGTCGCGAAATTCCTCGCGGAGCTTGTAGTCCAGGTTGACCAGCGGCTCGTCGAAGAGCACCACATCGGCATCCTTGACCAGCGCCCGCCCCATGGCGGTGCGCTGCTGCTGGCCGCCGGAGAGCTCCAGCGGCAGGCGATCGAGGAGGTGTTCGATGTGCAGCATCTCGGCCACCTCCCTCACCCGCCGATCGATCTCGGCCCGCGACACTCGGGCGAGCTTCAGGGGCGAGGCGATGTTGTCGAAGACCGAGAGGGCCGGATAGTTGATGAACTGCTGATAGACCATGGAGACGTTGCGCTTGCGCACCGAGCGACCGGTGACATCCTCGCCGTTCATCAGGATGCGGCCTCGGGTAGGCACGTCCAGCCCGGCCATCAGCCGCATCAGGGTGGTCTTGCCCGACAGGGTCCGCCCCAGCAGGACATTGAACGAGCCGGGCCCTAGCTCCAGGTTCACGCCCGCGATGTGTGTGGAACCACCGACCACATGATCGATGTTATCTAGGATCAGGGACATACGGATCTCGAGGTGTCGTTGTTATGTGGCGAGCACGAGGACTCGTCCAGACAACGTAGTCGAGATTCACTTTCAAACACAAATGTCGCCAAGCGAAAATATCAACGCCCACCGCCGACGCCCCGCGCAACCAGGCGCAACCTAATGAAAGGCCAGGCCTTTATCCGACATTCAACTTTTGTCTAATCAAAGACGTGAAAAGCGGGTCCGGGGCGATCGCGGGCAATCATGCTCGAAAACGAACATGCCGCGACATGATACGAACCCTGGCGCTAGGGGAAGACGGGGCACAGAAAGACGAGATGGGCACGTGGAGAGACGAGCGGGCTACGAGAGAGCGGCGGAATGGCGCAAAGGAGGGGGGAGGCTCCACCCGGGAAGGCAAGGGGCGGATATCACGAAGCTGCCCCTTCGCACCCGCGCGGAGGCCCTGCGGGTGCGAAGGGGCGCGGAGGGCTCAGCGGGTGCCGAAGATCTTGTCGCCGGCGTCGCCCAGGCCCGGAACGATGTAGCCGTTCTCGTCGAGGTGATCGTCGACCGAGGCGGTGTAGAGCTCGATGTCCGGATAGCTCTCCTGGACGCGCTTGATGCCCTCCGGCGCCGCCACCAGCACGATCACCTTCATGTGCTTGCAGCCGCGCTCGCGCAGCATGTCCAGGGTCGCCACCATGGTGCCGCCGGTGGCCAGCATCGGGTCGATGACGATCGCCATGCGCTCGTCCAGGTCATTGGCGAACTTGGCGAAGTACGGCACCGGCTCGAGGGTCTCCTCGTCGCGGTAGAGCCCGACCACGCTGACCCGTGCGCTGGGGATCAGGTCGGTGACGCCGTCGAGCATGCCCAGGCCCGCGCGCAGGATCGGCACGATGGTGACCTTCTTCCCCTTGAGCAGCTGGACCGGAATCGGCTCGCCGCTCCAGCCGTCGATGTTCTGGGTCTCGAGCTCGAGGTCGCTGGTCGCCTCGTAGGTGAGCAGCTTGGCCAGCTCGCCGGCCAGTTCGCGGAAGCTCTTGGTGCTGATGCCGGCTTCGCGCATCAGGCCAAGCTTGTGCTGGACCAGGGGATGCTGGATGGCGTGGACGCTCATGGGGATGACCTCTTCGACGGCGGCGGGATGACGGCGACCATCGTCGGATGGACGACGGCGGCAAATTGCGCGCCATTCTAAACGCATCCGACGTCTAGGTTAAGGCTGGTCGGGCAACTGCCAGTCGATGGGCTCGCGCCCCTGCTCGACGAGGAAGGCGTTGGCGCGCGAGAAGTGGTGGTTGCCGAAGAAGCCGCGATGCGCCGAGAGCGGCGAGGGGTGCGGGGATTCCAGCACCAGGTGGCGCCGGGTGTCGATCAGCGCCTTCTTCTGGCGGGCATGGCCGCCCCACAGCAGGAACACCGACGGCGCGGCGTGCTCGCTGACCGTCTCGATGGCGCGATCGGTGAAGGTCTCCCACCCCTTGCCGCGATGGGAGCCGGCACTGCCCTGCTCCACCGTCAGCGAGGTGTTGAGCAGCAGCACGCCCTGGCGCGCCCAGGCCTCGAGGTTACCGTGGGCCACCGGCCGGGTGCCGAGGTCCGCCGCCAGCTCCTTGTAGACATTGGTGAGCGACGGCGGCACCCGCACCCCGGGGCGCACCGAGAAGCAGAGGCCGTGCGCCTGATCCGGGCCGTGATAGGGATCCTGTCCGAGGATCACCACCTTGACCTCATCCAGCGGCGTCAGCTCGAAGGCACGAAACCAGTCGGCCGAATGCGGGTAGATCACCTTCCTGGCCGCCTTCTCGGCGGCCAGGAAATCGCGCAGCGACTGCATGTAGGGCGCATCGAACTCCTCGCCCAGCCACCGCTGCCAGCTGTCGGGAAGGGGGCAGGTCATGGTTCAGCGCTTCCCCTGGTCGACCAGCGGCTCGACATAGGCCACGCCCATGTCCCAGGGAAACTGGATCCAGCAGTCCTGGGCCACCTCGGTGAGGTACTGATCCACCAGCGGCTTGCCCTCGGGCTTGGCGTAGACGGTCACGAAGTGCGCCCTGGGCAGCATCTCGCGCACCGCCCGGGCGGTACGACCCGTGTCGACCAGGTCGTCGACCAGCAGCCACCCCTCGCCGTCGTGGTCGACGCCCTTCATCACCTCCAGGCCGCCCTGCTCCATGCGCTCGTAGCTCTTGATGCAGACGGTGTCGATGAGGCGCACGTCGAGCTCGCGGGCGATCAGCGCGGCGGGGATCAGCCCGCCTCGGGTGATCGCGACGATGCCCTTGATGTCGCGTTCGACCAGCCGCTGGCAGAGCTCGCGCACGTCGCGATGCAGCTGGTCCCAGGAGATGATCAGGCGCTGGTGATAGCGAGAGCCGCTCATGGTGTCATTCGTCCTCGGTGAAGGAGCAGACTGCGAACACGCTGTAACCCGCCTCGCGGATACGCTGCGCGCCGCCCAGATCCGGCAGGTCGACGATGGTGGCGGTCTCCACCACCTGGCCGCCGCTGCGGGTGATCAGCTTGGCGGCGGCCAGCATGGTGCCGCCGGTGGCGATCAGGTCGTCGACCACCAGGATGCGGTCCCCCGCGCGGAAGGCGTCGGAGTGCAGCTCCACCTCGGCCTCGCCGTATTCCAGGGTGTAGGTCTCGCTGATGGTACGAAACGGCAGCTTGCCCTTCTTGCGCACCGGCACGAAGCTGCAACCGAGCTCGTAGGCCAGCGGTGCACCGACGATGAAGCCGCGCGCATCGATGGCGGCGATGGCGTCGATGTCCATCTCCTGGTAGCGATGCACGAAGCTGTCGACCAGCTTGCGAAAGGCCGCGCTGTTCTGCAGCAGCGGGGTGATGTCGCGGAAGTTGACCCCCGGCTGCGGCCAGTCGGGGACGGTGCGGATCACGGACTTGATGTAGTCGCCGTAGATGCTCATCGGATGCAGCCTCGGTCAGTGAATGCGGTCAGCCAGGATCAGCTGAGAAACAGGAACTTGGCGGCGAACAGCAACGCCAGCACGATCACCGCCGGGTTCAGGTCCTTGAACCGCCCGGAGAGCGCCTTGATGGCGGCGAAGCTGATGAAGCCCAGCGCGATGCCCTCGGCGATGGAGAACGTCAGCGGCATCGCCAGGGCCGCGATCAGTACCGGGGCGGCCTCGGTCGGGTCGTCCCAGTCGGCGTGGGACAGGCTACCGGCCATCAGCACCGCCACGTAGAGCAGCGCGCCGGCGGTGGCGTAGGACGGGATGGAGCCGGCCAGCGGCGCGAAGAACAGGCTGATCAAAAACAGCGCCGCCACCACCACGGCGGTGAGGCCGGTGCGCCCGCCGGAGACGATGCCCGCCGTGGACTCGACGTAGCTGGTGGTGGTGGAGGTGCCGAGCACCGCGCCCGCCATGGAGGCACCGCTGTCGGCCATCATGGCACGACCGATGCGCGGCAGCTTGCCGTTCTCGTCCAGCAGGCCGCCCTTGTGCGCCACGCCCACCAGGGTGCCGGAGGTGTCGAAGAGGTCGACGAACAGGAAGGCGAAGATCACGCTCAGCATCGCCACGTCCATCGCCCCGGCCAGATCCAGGGCCATGAAGGTCGGCGCGATGGAGGGCGGCATGGACATCAACCCGCCGAACTCGTTGTGCCCCAGCACCATGGCCAGCGCGGTGACCCCGAGGATGCCGATCATCACCGCCCCGGTGACCCGCAGGTAGGCCATGGCGGTGATCGCGAAGAAGCCCAGCAGCGCGTAGAGGGCCGACGGCTCGGTGAGATCGCCCAGCGAGACGTAGGTCGCCTCGTTGGCCACCACGATGCCGGCGTTCTTGAGCGCGATCATCGCCAGGAAGAGGCCGATGCCCGCGGCTATCCCTAAGCGCAGGGAGAGCGGGATCGAGTTGATGATCCACTCGCGGATCCGGAAGATGCTGAGCAGGAAGAAGATGAAGCCGGAGAAGAAGACCGCCCCGAGCGCCGCCTCCCAGGTGTAGCCCATGCCCAGCACCACGCCGTAGGTGAAGAAGGCGTTGAGGCCCATGCCCGGCGCCTGGGCGATGGGATAGTTGGCCCACAGCCCCATGATCAGACAGCCCACCGCCGCGGCCACGCAGGTGGCGACGAACACCGCCCCGTAATCCATCCCGGTCTGGGAGAGGATGCTCGGGTTGACGAAGATGATGTAGGCCATGGTCAGGAAGGTGGTGATCCCGGCGATGACCTCGGTCTTCACGTTCGTATGGTGCTCGGCGAGCTTGAAATGGTTGTCGATGAGGCGTTTCAACATGGGTGTCCTTCCTGCGCGCGATGACGTCTGGGCGTCCGGCTGGCCGGAAACGGGGCACGGCCCGTTTCATGGCCCCGAAATACCGGGGGGTGGCGAGAAAAGCGGCCTATGGTACCCAAAGCCTCTGCACGTTGCGAGGCGTCCGGGCGGCACGCTTCCCCATCATTAAGCCATCGCCGGGGCATTCGCCAGCCGACCTGCCAACGCAGCGACGCGCCCCGCCCGATCGGCCCCTCGGCGTCAGGCGCCGCGCGCCTCGAGCACCCGCTCCACGGTCTCGACGATGGCCTGGGTCTGGGGGTCGATCTCGATGTTGACGAGATCGCCGGGCGCCCGATCGACGAGGATGGTCCTGGCGAGCGTCTCGGGAATCAGGTCGACGCAGAAGCGCGGGCCGTGATCGGCGCTCGCGCGGCGCGTCTCGCCGATGGTCAGGCTGATGCCGTCGACGCCGATATAGCCCTTGTCGAACAGGTAGCGCCCCAGTGCCGCGGGCACCTCGAACCACAGCCGACGGTTGTTGGGCGCCTCGTCGAGCTCCACCAGCTCGGCCATGCCCATGACGTGGCCGGACATGGCATGGCCGCCGATCTCGTCACCGAAGCGGGCCGCGCGCTCGATATTGACGCGATCGCCCTCCTTCAGCGCACCGAGGTTGGTCACGCGCAGGGTCTCGCGCATCAGGTCGAAGCTGATCCGCTCGCCCTCGATGGCGGTTACCGTGAGGCAGACGCCGTTGTGGGCCACCGAGGCGCCGAGCGAAAGCCCCTCGTTGAGCGGCGCCGGAAGTGCCAGCACGTGGGTACGGAAGGCCTCGGCCTCCTGAATGGCGACCACCTCGGCGGTGCCCTGAACGATGCCTGTGAACATGGATGCTCCTCGTGCGCGTCGACCCCTGGCGGGCCGCCAAAACGGCCAGTCTAGGAAACCCGGCCAGGCACGTCCATTCGCCGCGCCGCCCAGGGCTCGACGGCCAAGCGGCGCGCCTCGATGCGCAAGGATCACCAACGCAAACAGGCGTCACAGAAAATATCACCACGGCAGCGCCATCTCGCCGGCCACATGCCCTGGCCAGCTTGACGATCGGGCGTTTGAAAAATAGAATAACCCGCTACATTTTGAAGGCGCCGATTTGTACCCGGATTGCGGGCGCCGACGTCGTGGAGCGCCTCTCGAGGCAACCCGCGGCGTGAAGTGCAGCTAAAAGGGTGTGTCCAGCGTTGATGGCCACCCGTCAGGGTGGCCTTTTTTTATGCCCGATGCTGCCACGCCCGCCCGGCCGGCGCCCCACCGGCGGCTGCGATGATTCGACTACACGACGTTTCCAAGACCTACTATCCCAAGGGACGCAGCGGCGGCCCCAACGCGGTGACGGCGCTCAAGCACGCCAACCTGCACGTGCCCAAGGGCGAGATCCACGGCGTGATCGGCCTCTCCGGCGCCGGCAAGTCCACGCTGATCCGCTGCGTCAACCTGCTCGAGCGCCCCACCACGGGCACCGTGACCGTGGACGGCCAGGAGCTGACCGCCCTCTCCGGGGCGGCGCTCAACCAGGCTCGCCACCGCATCGGCATGATCTTCCAGCACTTCAACCTGCTGACCTCGCGCACCGTCTTCGCCAACGTGGCCCTGCCGCTGGAGCTGATGGGCATGAAGCGCGCCGAGATCCGGGAGCGGGTCATGCCGCTGCTCGACCTCGTCGGCCTCTCCGACAAGGCGCGCCAGTATCCGGCCCAGCTCTCCGGCGGCCAGAAGCAGCGCGTGGCCATCGCCCGGGCGCTGGCCAGCCGCCCCAAGGTGCTGCTCTGTGACGAGGCCACTTCGGCGCTGGACCCGCACACCACCGGCTCGATCCTGGAGCTGCTGCGCGACATCAATCGCAAGCTCGGCCTGACCATCCTGCTGATCACCCACGAGATGGAGGTGGTCAAGTCGATCTGCCACCGGGTCAGCCTGATCTCCGACGGCGAGCTGGTCGAGGAGGCCGAGGTCGGCGACTTCTTCACCGCACCCGGCACCCAGTTGGGCCGCGACTTCCTCAACGACTTCCTGGAACTCGAGCCGCCCCAGGCGCTCATCGAGCGCCTCGAGGAGACGCCCGGCCCCACCAGCCACCCCGTGGTGCGCCTGGCCTTCTCCGGCGATGCCGTCTCGACCCCGCTGATCTCGCGGCTCGCCCGCGAGTGCGGCGTCGACGTCAGCATCCTCCAGGCCAAGGTGGAGTCGATCCAGGAGCGCACCCTGGGCCTGATGATCGCCGAACTGATGGGGCCGGCGGAGAAGACCCGCGAGGCCCTGGACTATCTCGAATCCCACGACCTGCAGGTGGAGGTGCTCGGCCATGTCCAGCGCGATGATTGAACTCATTCTCGAGGCCACCCTCGACACCCTCTACATGGTGGCGGTCTCCGGCGTGATCTCGGCGCTGGTCGGCATCCCCCTGGGGGTGCTGCTCTACGTCACCCGGCCGCGGCAGATACTGGCCGAGCCGGTGCTGAATCGGGTGCTGGGCGCGATCACCAACATCGGTCGCTCCATCCCCTTCATCATCTTGATGGTCGCCATCATCCCCCTCACGCGGATGCTGGTGGGCTCGTCGATCGGCACCAACGCCGCCGCCGTGCCGCTGACCATCGCCGCGATTCCCTTCGTCGCACGCCTGGTCGAGGGCGCCCTCAACGAGATCCCGCCGGGGCTCGTCGAGGCCGCCCAGTCCATGGGCGCCACGCCCTGGCAGATCATCACCAAGGTGCTGGTGCCCGAGGCGCGCGGCGGCATCTTCACCGCCCTGACGGTGACCGCCGTCACCCTGGTCAGCTACTCGGCCATGGCCGGCGCCGTGGGCGGTGGCGGGCTCGGCGACCTGGGCATCCGCTACGGCTACAACCGCTTCAACCCGACCATCATGCTAATCACCGTGGTGATCCTGGTGGTGATGGTGCAGGGCTTCCAGAGCCTGGGCGATTATCTGGTGCGCAAGAGCGACCATAAGTGATGCGCCCTCTTAAATAACCAGAATGCATTATAATTTTTCTGCTTATTCCGTTAGTATCGGGTTCGACTCGTCTTTCACAAGGAGCACCGCGACATGCGCAAGACCCTGATCGGCACCCTGACCGCCTCCGCCCTGACCCTCTCCGCCGGCGCCGCCCTGGCCGATGAGCACGCCATCAAGGTCGGCACCGTGGCCGGTCCCGAGACCGACGTCATGAAGGTCGCCGCCGAGATCGCCGAGCGCGAGCATGGCCTCGAGGTCGAGATCATCGAGTTCACCGACTACGTGACGCCCAATGCCGCCCTGGCCGACGGCAGCCTCGACGCCAACGCCTATCAGCACGAGCCCTACATGCGCTCCATGGTCGAGGATCGCGGCTACGACTTCGCCATCGCCGGCTACACCTTCGTCTACCCGATCGGCGCCTACTCCGCGAAGTACGACAGCATCGAGGAGCTGCCGGAGGGCGCCACCATCGCCCTGCCCAACGACCCCTCCAACGAGGGTCGCGCCCTGATCCTGATGCACAACGAAGGGCTGCTCACGCTCCAGGACCCGACCTTCCTGGAAGCCACGCCGCTGGACATCGCCGAGAACCCCCACGACTTCGACTTCCGCGAGATCGAGGCCGCCCAGCTGCCCCGCGTGCTGCCCGACGTGGACATGGCCTTCATCAACAACACCTTCGCCCAGCCGGCCGGCCTGAGCCTGGATGACGCCCTGATCAAGGAGGGCGCCGAGTCTCCCTACGTCAACCTGATCGCGGTGCGCGGCGGCGACGAGGATCGCGAGGCCATCCAGCAGCTGGTCGAGGCCTACCAGACCGACGAGGTCGAGGCCAAGGCGAGCGAGCTGTTCGGGCCGCAGGCGGTACCCGGCTGGAAGTGAGGCAGCAAAACTGCCTAACCGCGAGAGGCGCCGACTGCTAGCCGAAGAGGAGGTCCTGCGCCAGGGATGGCGCCGGTAGCGCCCAGGGAGGGGGTCACAGCGCCTCCTCGCAGGCTGGCTGACGGATCAGCCTCGAGCGAAAGCCTGTTTGACATCGCGACAAGGCCGGCCGGTGCGCCGGCCTTTCCTGTTCAAGGAGCCGACATGACACCGGATCACGCCCAACCCAACTATCCCCTGCTCGCCCGCCAGCTCGGCGCGCTGCTCGACACCCGCGACTGGCTGACCAACAGCGCCCAGACCTGCGCCTTCATCATGCAGGAGATCCCCGCGCTCAACTGGGCCGGCTTCTACCTGCAGCGCGAGCCGCAGCTGCTCTGCCTCGGCCCCTTCCAGGGCAAGCCGGCCTGCCATCCCATTCCCTTCGACAAGGGCGTATGCGGCGCCGCGGCACGCAGCCGCGAGACCCAGCGCGTCGACGACGTGCACGCCGTCGCCGACCACATCGCCTGCGACGCGGACTCCCGCGCCGAGCTGGTGGTGCCAATCGTGGTGGAGGATCGCCTGTGGGGCGTGCTGGACCTCGACAGCCCGATGGAGGGCCGCTTCAGCGACGCCGACCGCGACGGCATCGAGGCGCTGGTCGCCGTCTTCGTCGAGCACAGCGACCTGGCGTGATCCCCGGCCCGGCGAGGCGATCGACCCCGCCGGGCACGCTGTCATGCAGTGCATCGCTCGAGACGCAGCGCGCGCGAAACAACCGCGCAGCATGAAAAACGCCCCGCAGCCAGTGGCTGCGGGGCGTTCTCGAATCTGGTAGGACCAGGCGGATTTGAACCGCCGACCTCCACGATGTCAACGTGGCGCTCTAACCAACTGAGCTATGGTCCTGCAAGCTGTGCCCGGGTGCGTGATGGTAGGACCAGGCGGATTTGAACCGCCGACCTCCACGATGTCAACGTGGCGCTCTAACCAACTGAGCTATGGTCCTTCACCCTGTTGTCGGCATGACTTCGCCGTGGCAACGGATGCGTATTCTACGCCATCGAAACCGGAATGCAAGCCCGTCGTGCGTTTTCTTGTCCGGCGAATCAGCAAGTTGGCCTGCCCCGACGCTGTCGGCTACTGGGTGCGGACGCGCTCGACGGCCTCCTTCCAGCCCCCGTAGAGGCGCTCGCGCTCGGCCGGATCCATCTGGGGGGTGAAACGACGCTCGCAGCGCCACATCTCGGCGATCTCGTCGAGATCGCGATACCAGCCGAGACGCAGCCCCGCCAGGTAGGCGGCCCCCAGAGCCGTCGTCTCCAGCACCGTGGGGCGATCCACCTGCACGCCGAGCATGTCGGCCAGAAACTGCATCACCCAGTTATTGGCCACCATGCCACCATCGACACGCAGGATCCCCGGCGACGCCGCCATGTCGTCGTCCATGCACACCTGCAGGTCGCGGGTCTGGTAGCAGACCGCCTGCAGGCCGGCGGCGACGATCTCGGCGATCCCGGTATCCCGGGTCAGGCCGAGGATGGCCCCGCGCGCCTTGGGATCCCAGTGCGGCGCACCCAGGCCGGTGAAGGCCGGCACCAGGTAGACGCTGTGACCGGTGCGCGTCTGGCAGGCCAGCGCTTCGGTCTCGGCGGCATCGGCAAACAGCTGCAGGCCGTCGCGCAGCCACTGCACCGTGGCCCCGGCGACGAAGATGCTGCCCTCCATCGCATAGGTCGGCTTGCCGTCGAGGCGATAGGCCACGGTGGTCAGCAGGCGATTGCGGGAGGTCTCGGCCGACTCGCCGGTGTTGACGATCATGAAGCAGCCGGTGCCGTAGGTGCTCTTGCCCATGCCGGGGGCGAAGCAGGCCTGCCCCACCAAGGCCGCCTGCTGATCGCCGGCCACCCCGGCGATGGGCAGCTCGCCGCCCAGCCACCGGGCATCGATGCGGCCGAAGTCGTCACTGGAGTCCTTGACCTCGGGGAGCAAGCTCGCCGGAATGTCGAACAGCGCGAGCAGCGCCTCGTCCCAGCGCTGCTCGTGGATGTTGAAGAGCGCGGTGCGCGAGGCGTTGGTGGCGTCGGTGGCGTGCACCCGCCCCCCGGTGAGCCGCCAGATCAGGAAGCTGTCCACGGTGCCGAAGGCCAGTTCGCCGCGCTCGGCCCGCTCGCGGGCGCCGGGTACCTCGTTGAGCAGCCAGGCGAGCTTGGTCGCCGAGAAGTAGGGGTCGATCAGCAGGCCGGTGCGCGCCTGGACATCCTCCAGGTGACCCGCCTCGCGCAGCCGCCGGCACGCCTCGTCGGTACGCCGATCCTGCCAGACGATGGCGTGGTGGAGCGCCTCGCCGGTCTCGCGATCCCACAGCACCGTGGTCTCGCGCTGGTTGGTGATCCCGACGCCGGCGACCTCGGCAAGCTCGATGCCGCTGCTGGCGATCACCTCGCGACAGGTGGCGAGCACGGTGTCCCAGATGTCCTCCGGGTCGTGCTCGATCCAGCCATCGTGGGGGTAATGCTGGGGAAACTCTCGCTGAGCCGTGGCGACGCTTCGCCCCTCGCGGTCGAACAGAATCGCCCGGGAGCTGGTGGTGCCCTGGTCGATGGCCAGAAGGTAAGAAGCCATAGCAAGCATCCTGTTGTGATTGTGGTGGCGTGCCAATTTCGCTTTTCGACGCTAATGTTCGCTTATGATCATCAAGCCTACTCCAGCCCGCGGTCGCGCTCAATTGGCGCCAGGCGACGGCTCAGACCGCTCCCAGCTGGGCACGAGGATGGCGTGAACCGCCCACCAAGCGCACCGAAGTGGCTGATCGGGTGCCTGCATCCATGATCACAATGGCATAGAATCGGGCCAGCCAAGGAGACACCATGAACCAGCAGCAACGCCAGGACGCCATCATCGAGCTGGTCCGCCGCCAGGGCTATGCCAGCATCGAGCAGCTCACCGAGCACTTCACGGTCACTCCGCAGACCATTCGCCGCGACCTCAACACCCTCGCCACCGAGGGACGCATTCGGCGCGTGCACGGCGGCGCCGGCCTGGAGTCGAGCACGGTCAATACCGCCTACTCGACCCGCAAGACCCTCAACCTGGAGGCCAAGCAGCGCATCGCGACCCTGCTCGCCCGCCATGTACCCGATCACTCCTCGCTGTTCATCAACATCGGCACCAGCAACGAGGTGATCGCCGAGGCACTGCTCGACCACCAGGGGCTCGAGGTGATCACCAACAACCTCAACGTGGCGGCGATCCTCCAGCACAAGGAGGACTTCAACGTGATCATCGCCGGCGGGCAGGTCCGTTCGCGGGACGGCGGCATCATCGGCGAGGCCACCATCGACTTCATCAACCAGTTCAAGGTCGACTACGGCATCATCGGCATCAGCGGCATCGACGAGGACGGCTCGCTGCTGGAGTTCGACTATCAGGAGGTGCGCGTGGCCCAGGCCATCCTGCGCAACTCCCGGCAGGTCTTCCTGGCCACCGACCACTCCAAGTTCCGGCGCAACCCGGTGGTCCGCCAGGGCAACCTGGCCCAGCTCGATGCCCTGTTTACCGATCGCGAGCCGCCCGAGGCGATCCTGCGACTGCTGAAGCAGCACGACGTCGCCCTGCACCTGGCCTGAGGGCATCGAATAAGCGCCACCCGGCCCTCACGACGGCCACCCCGCCAGCGCCCTCCTTTCCAGCCCCTTCCTTGGCACCCGTTTTCCCTCATGTTGCGGTGCGATCACAAATCGCGCCTTGATGTTCGAATTGATTTCATCTACTTTCGAATTCGAACATCGCCACAGGTCCGATACCGGACGGGAGATCCCATGAGCGACAGGCCAGGCGAGGTCCTCGACCTCTTCGTGATCGGCGGCGGCATCAATGGCGCCGGCATCGCCAACGATGCCGCCGGCCGGGGGCTCTCCGTCGGGCTCTGCGAGCAGGGAGACCTGGCCGGCGCCACCTCCTCGGCCAGCAGCAAGCTGATCCACGGCGGGCTGCGCTACCTGGAGCATCACGAGTACCGCCTGGTGCGCGAGGCCCTACGCGAGCGCGAGGTACTGATGGCCAAGGCCCCGCACATCATCTGGCCACTGCGCTTCATCCTGCCCCACCGCCCCCACCTGCGCCCGGCCTGGATGCTGCGCGCCGGGCTGTTCCTCTACGACCACCTGGGCAAGCGCAAGCGGCTGCCGGGCTCCAGGAGCCTCCGGCTGGATCACCGCCAGGGGCTCGACCCGGCGATCAGCCGCGGCTTCGAGTACTCGGACTGCTGGGTGGACGACGCCCGCCTGGTGGCCCTCAACGCCATGCAGGCCCGGGATCACGGCGCCGAGATCCTGGTGCGCACCCGCTGCATCGATGCCCGGGAGCGCGATGGTCTCTGGGAGCTCACCCTGGAGGCGACCGAGAGCGGCGAGCGCCTGACGCGCCGCTGTCGCACCCTGGTCAACGCCGCCGGCCCCTGGGTGGAGGGCGTGGTGCGCGGCCAGGCCCATCGCCACTCCCGCTACGCCGTGCGCCTGATCCAGGGCAGCCACCTGATCGTGCCGCGCCTGAATCACGACGAGCGGGCATATATCCTCCAGAACACCGATCGACGCATCGTCTTCGTGCTGCCCTACGAGGAGGACTTCAGCCTGATCGGCACCACCGACCGGCGCTACGAGGGGGATCCGTCACGGATCGAGGCCTCCGAGGAGGAGATCGATTACCTGCTCTCGGTGGTCAACGCGCACTTTCGCACCCAGCTCTCCCGCGAGGCGGTGATCCGCACCTTCTCGGGCGTCAGGCCGCTGTGCGACGACGAGTCGGCAGATCCCTCCGCCATGACCCGCGACTACACGCTCGACCTGGACACCCACGGCGCGCCGCTGCTGTCGGTCTTCGGCGGCAAGATCACCACCTATCGCAAGCTCGCCGAGGCGGCCCTCGAGGCGCTCTCGCCGCATCTGCCCGAGATGCAACCTCCCTGGACCGCCGAGGCGCGGCTGCCGGGCGGCGAGATCGGTGATCACGCGGCCTCCGAGGCGCGACTGCTCGCCGACTACCCCTACCTGGATGCCCGCCAGGCCCGACGCTTCGCCCGCACCTACGGCACCCTGTGCCGGGCCTTCCTCGACGGCCGGGACTCCCAGGCGGCGCTGGGCGAGGCCTTCGGGGCCGGCCTGACCGCCGCCGAGGTCGACTACCTGATCGAGCGGGAGTGGGCGCGCAGCGCCGAGGACATCCTGTGGCGGCGCACCAAGCTGGCCCTGCGCCTCACCGACAGCGAGCGGCAACGGCTGGTCGACTACCTCGAGGCCGCGGCGGCGCAGGGCACGCCCCGCCCTGCGTCGACGGGGGCGAGCCCGCGCCGCACCGCCTGAGCGGGCGACGCAGGGCCAGGCTCACCGCGGGGCTTGCCTAGAAGAGAGCGGCTGGGAGCGAACGCTATAGTGACGTGATGCTGGCCGGTGCCAGGGGCTCACGCTCCCGGTGCAGGTTCAGCGCGCGCCCCTCCAGGGCGGTCAGCAGGATCTGCAGCGGGTCGCCGTGACTGACCAGCAGGATCGTCTCGCCGCAATGCTCACGCTCCAGCTCGTCGATCACCTCGCGCATGCGCGACGCCACCTCGGCCACGGCCTCGACGCCGCCCTGGCGAAGGGTGGGATCCTGGGCATCACGCGCCCAGACCTCGGCATAGCGCGCATCGCTCTGCCCCTCGAGTTCGCCGAAGTGGCGCTCCCGCAGGCGCGGCTCGGCGGTGAGCGGCAGGTCGAAATGCGCGGCGACGCGCTCGGCGGTCTCGGCGGTGCGCAGGAAGTCCGAGTGCAGGATGCGCCGGGGCCTCGCCCAGCGCCAGTCGGCCAGCAGGGTGTCGAGCTGGGCGCGACCGCGGGGCGACAGGCCGAACCCCGTCAGGCCGAGCGGCGGCGAGCTGATGATGCGCCCCTCCTGGTTGGCCAGGCTGTGCCCGTGGCGCATCAGCAGGTAGTGATTGCGCCAGGCGCCCTCAGCCGGGGGGAAAGTGTTTGACATGGTTTTGTGACAAACCCTAGATTGAAGGTGGTTATTCGGAATCAATCATCGACGGCTCGCCATGTCGATATCCGAACATGCAACTCAACGTATGCTCTAGAACAATAATCGTGAGGCACGCCATGATCCACCCTTCCGCTCGATCCGGAAAACTCCCGCTCGTCCCCCTTGCCCTCTCCACCCTTTTACCGCTGGCCATGCTGGCCAGCCAGGCCCAGGCCCAGGAAGAGTGCGAGCGCGGCGCCCTGGCCGAGATCTACTGCGACGAGAATGGCGACATGGTCGCCGACCGGCCGTCGGACGAGTCCGAATGGGCCAACCCCGATACCCTGATCTTCGCCTATACCCCGGTCGAGGATCCGGCCATCTACTCCGACATCTGGCAGCCGTTCATCGAACACCTCGAGGAGGTGACCGACCGCGACGTGCGCTTCTTCGCCGTGCAGTCCAACTCGGCCCAGGTCGAGGCCATGCGCAGCGGTCGCCTGCACATCGCCGGCTTCTCCACCGGCCCGACGCCCTTCGCCGTCAACCTGGCGGGCGCGGTGCCCTTCGCGCTGATGGGCTCTGACGACGGACGCTTCGGCTATACCCTGCAGCTCTACACTCACGTCGATTCCGGCATCGACGAGATGGAAGACCTCAAGGGCAAGCGGGTCGCCCACACCTCGCCGACCTCCAACTCCGGCAACCAGGCCCCGCGGGCGCTGTTCCCCGAGATGGGCATCGTGCCCGGCGAGGACTACGAGGTGGTCTACTCCGGCAGCCACGACCAGTCCATGCTCGGCGTGGTGGCCCAGGACTACGACGCCGCCCCGGTCGCCTCGGAGGTGGTCGATCGCATGGCCGCCCGCGGCCTCTATGACCCGGAAGACGTCAAGATCATCTACGAGTCCGACAGCTTCCCGACCACCTCCTACAACTACGCCCACAACCTGCATCCGGACCTGGTCGAGAAGATCGAGGAGGCCTTCTTCAGCTTCGAGTTCGAGGGCACCGAGCTCGGCGAGGAGTTCGAGGGCGTCGAGAAGTTCATCCCCATCAACTACCAGGACAACTGGAAGGTCATCCGCACCATCCAGAATGCCAACGGCGTCGAGTACACCCCCGACAACCTCCAGTAACCTTCGCGAGTCAGCGGCGCCGGCCTTCCCGGAGGGCCGGCGCCGTCGTCTTGATGACCCTTTCTCGACGGACGCCTCATGCTAGAGATATCCAACCTGATCAAGCGCTACGGCCGCGACGAGCCGGTACTCAAGGGGCTCGACCTGACCGTGGAAGGCAACAGCGTCGTCTCCATCGTGGGCGCCTCCGGCGCCGGCAAGAGCACCATGCTGCGTTGTATCAACCGCCTGGTGGAGCCCACCTCCGGCTCGATCAAGCTCAACGGCATCGAACTGGTCACGCTGCGCCACGCCGAGCTGCGCCGCGCCCGGCGCAAGATCGGCATGGTCTTCCAGGGCTTCAACCTGATCGACCGGCTGACCGTGATGGAGAACGTGCTGGCGGGACGGCTCGGCTACGTCAACCTGTTCCAGGCCATCACCCGCCGCTACCCGGCCGCGGACATCGAGCGGGCCTTCGTGCTGATGGAGCGCGTGGGCATCGCCCACTACGCCAACAAACGTGCCGACGAGCTCTCCGGCGGCGAGCGCCAGCGTGTCGGCGTGGTGCGGGCGCTGATGCAGGAGCCCGAGGTGCTGCTCGCCGACGAGCCCACGGCCTCGCTCGATCCGCGCACCTCCGAGCAGATCATGGTGCTGCTGCAGAGCCTGGCGAGCGAGCTGTCGCTGCCGGTGCTGATCAACATCCACAACGTGGCGCAGGCCAGGACCTACACCGACCGCATCGTCGGACTGCGCCACGGTACGATGATCTTCGATGGCGCCCCCTCGGACTTCGACAAGGACGCCCTGGAGGCCATCTATGGCGGTATCGAGGCGCCCGAGGACGAGCCGGCGCCACCGGCCGAGGAGGTGCGCGATGGCCAGGCCTGACCGCGCGGAAAGCGCCACCCCACGCACCTGGAAAAAGCCGCCCTTCATCGCCAACCCGCTGTTGCGCTACGGCCTGCTGGTGGTGCTGGCGGCCTACCTGGTCTGGGCGCTGGGCACCCTGCCGTTCAACTGGGAGCGCATCAGCGAGGGGCTGCCCCGGGCGGCGCGCATCTTCGGCGGCGGCTTCCCCCCCACCCTGTCGCGCTTCGACCTGCTGCTGACCGGCTTCACCGAGAGCCTGCAGATCGCCATCCTGGCGACCCTGCTCGGCGTGCTGCTGTCGATCCCCTTCGCGGTGATGGCGGCCCGCAATATCGCGCCGCTGCCGATCTACCTGCTGGGCCGCGCGGTGATCATCGTCTCGCGCAGCTTCCACCCGGTGATCGTCGCCATCCTGTTCGTGGCGGCCGTCGGCTTCGGTCCGCTGGCGGGGATCCTGACCCTGACCCTCTACTCCATCGGCTTCGTCGGCAAGCTGCTCGCCGAAGAGATCGAGGAGATCGACTGGGGGCAGGTAGAAGCCATGCGCTCCACCGGGGCCGGCTACCTGGCGACGCTGTACTACGCCGTCTTTCCGCAGATCCTGCCCCGCCAGGTGGGGCTCTCCATGTATCAGCTCGACAGCAACCTGCGCGCCTCGGCGGTGGTGGGCATCGTGGGGGCCGGCGGCATCGGCAGCACGCTGATGAACGCCTTCGGGCGCTACGACTATGATTTTGCCTTCGCCATCCTGCTGGTGATCATCGCGGTGATCCTGGCCAGTGAGGGCGTGAGCGGCTGGGTGAGGAAGAAGATATGGTAGATGATGCCGACCTGTTGGCCGATCGCGTCTGGCGACGGCACAACCCAAAAGAGCAGCTGATCCGCTATGGCGTGATGCTGCTGACCCTGATGGTGGTCGTCTGGGCGGTGCGTGACATCGACATCTTCTGGCCCTGGGTGTGGGATGCGCCCAACCAGATCTCGAGCCTCGGGGCGCGCATGTGGCCCCCCGACCCGACCCGGCTCGGCGAGATCATCGATGCGATGATCGAGACGGTGCATATCGCCACCCTGGCGACGATGCTGACGGTCTTCATCGCCCTGCCGGTCTCCTACATCGCCGCCCAGAACACCACGCCCAACCGCGCCTGCCTGTGGCTGGGGCGCTTCATCCTGGTCTCCAGCCGCTCGGTGAACACCATCATCTGGGCGCTGCTGTTCGTGGCGATCTTCGGCCCCGGGGTACTGGCGGGGATACTCGCCATCATGTTCCGTTCGGTGGGCTTCATCGGCAAGCTGATGGGCGAGGCCATCGAGGAGATCGATCGCCGCCCGGTGGAGGCCATGGAGGCCACCGGCGCCTCGAAGGCCAAGGTGATCGCCTATGCGGTGGTGCCCCAGGTGATGCCGGCGTTCTTCGCCATCGTGATCCTGCGCTGGGACATCAACATCCGCGAGTCCACCGTGCTGGGGCTGGTGGGGGCCGGCGGCATCGGGGTGATCCTGCAGGGCTCCATCGATACCTTCGCCTGGCCCACCGTGGCGACCATCCTGATCGCCATCATCGCGCTGGTGCTGGTCGGCGAGGCGGTGACCGGACTGTTGCGTCGCAAGGTGCTCTAGCCGCAGGGGGGCATGCCCGCTAAGGTGCAGGGCAGGCGTCGGCCGACGCCGCGAAGTTCATGCACCAGGTATTCACAGGGGGATCGGCCCGTGCTCTCCATGCTGCTGACGGGGGTCGCCATCGCGCTGCTGGCGACCACCCTGCTGCCCCGCCTGCCGCTGACCTGGTGGGTCGTGCGCATCTGCGAGTTCCCGCGACTGCAGTTCGCCACCCTGGCGGCCCTGGTCGCGGGCCTCGCCCCGCTGACCGCCGCACCCTGGTCGTGGTGGAGTCTCGCCGCGAGTCTCGCCACCCTCGGGTTTCAGACGAGCCGCATCCTGCCCTGGACGCCCTTCTGGCCCCGGCAGGTCAAGCGCACCGAGCCCGGCCAGGAGCCGCGCTGCCTGACGCTGATGATCGCCAACGTGCTCACCCCCAATCGCCACGCCGAGACGCTCATCCGCCTGATCCACGAGCACCGGCCCGACCTCGTGATCACCCTGGAGTCCGACGCCTGGTGGCAGGCACAGCTTGACGAGGCCCTGGATGAGGAGTGGCCCCATGCGGTGCGAGTGCCGCTGGACAACCTCTACGGCATGCACCTCTATTCCCGGCGGCCTCTGATCGACCCCGAGGTCCGCTGGCTGATCCAGCCCGACATCCCCTCGATTCATACCGGCGTCACGCTTCCGAGCGGGGACGTCATCCGCCTGCGCGCCCTGCACCCTCGGCCGCCGGCGCCCGGCGAGAGCGAGGAGTCGCTATGGCGTGACGCGGAGCTCTTGCTGGTGGGCAAGGCGATTCATGAGCACCCCGAGCCCACCCTGGTGGCCGGCGATCTCAACGACGTGGCCTGGTCGCGCACCACGCGACTCTTCTGCCGGGTCAGCGGCATGCTGGATCCCCGGCGGGGACGTGGCATGTTCAGCACCTTCCATGCCGACTATCCGCTGCTGCGCTGGCCGCTGGATCATGTCTTCACGAGCGAGCATTTCACCCTCAAGGCCATGCGTCGCCTGCCCCACATCGGCTCCGACCACTTCCCGATGCTGGCGACCCTCTGCTATCGCCCCGCTCGCGCCGACGAGCACGAGACCCCCGAGGCCGACCGCGAGGAGCACCGCGACGCCCGGGAGACCATCGCCGAGGGCAAGGCGCGCGACCAGGCAAACTGACCGCTATTCCGGCACCCCGCCCCGGGTCAGCGCGGCGGGGTCGAGCAGGCGCTCGAGCTCGTCGCGTGACAGCTCGGTCTGCTCCTCGGCCACCTCGATGATCGGGCGCCCCGCCTGGTAGGCCTGCTTGGCGATGGCCGCCGCCGCGTCATAGCCAATCACCGAATTGAGGGCCGTCACCAGGATGGGGTTGCGCGCCAGCGGCCCCTCGAGCTGGTCGTGACGCACCTTGAAGGTGGCGATGGCCCGGTCGGCCAGCAGCCGGCTGGTGTGGGTCATCAGGGTGATCGAGGTCAGCAGGTTGTGGGCCACCAGCGGCAGCATGACGTTGAGCTGGAAGTTGCCGCTCTGGCCGGCCACCGTGATCGCCGTGTCGAGCCCGATCACCTGGGCGGCCGCCTGGGCGGCGGACTCGGGAATCACCGGGTTGACCTTGCCCGGCATGATCGAGCTGCCGGGCTGCAGGGCCTCGAGCTCGATCTCGCCGAGTCCGGCCAGCGGGCCGGAGTTCATCCAGCGCAGGTCGTTGGCGATCTTCATGATCACGCAGGCCAGCCCCCTGAGCTGCCCCGACAGCTCCACCGCGGCGTCCTGGGAGCCCAGGCTCGCGAAGAAGCTGTCGTTGGGCGAGAACGTAAGCCCCGTCTGCTCACTGAGATCGCGCGCCATGCGCTCGGCGAACTCGGGATGGGCGTTGATGCCGGTGCCCACCGCCGTGCCCCCCTGGGCGAGGCGGCAGAGCCGGTTCAGGGCGCCGTCGAAGCGCTCGATGGCCTGGCCCACCTGGCTCGACCAGCCGCCGAGTTCCTGGCTCATGCGCAGCGGCATGGCATCCATCAGGTGCGTACGACCGGTCTTGACCACGTCGTCGAGCTCGGCGGCCCGGGTGTCGATGGTCGCGCGCAGGTGCTCGAGGGCCGGGCGCAGCTCATTGGTCACCGCCAGCGCCGCCGAGAGATGGATCGCGGTCGGTATCACGTCGTTGCTCGACTGCCCCATGTTGACGTGGTCGTTGGCGCCGACCTCCACTCCGTCGCGGCTGGCTCGCCGGGCGATCACCTCATTGACGTTCATGTTGCTCGAGGTCCCCGAGCCGGTCTGGAAGACATCCACCGGGAACTGGTCATCCAGATGCCCCTCGAGGATCGCCTCGGCGGCGGCGACGATCTCCCGGGAGCGGGCGGTGTCCAGCTGTCCCAGCTCGCGGTTGACCCGGGCCGCCGCCAGCTTGATGCGGGCGATGGCATGGATGAAGGCGGTCGGCATGGGTTGGCCCGAGACGGGGAAGTTGTTGACCGCCCGCTGGGTCTGGGCCCCGTAGAGGGCCTCCCTCGGCACCTCCAGCTCTCCCATGCTGTCCCGCTCGATGCGATGGTCACTCATGCGCTCCTCCTCCTTTGCCGTGATCGCGGGCCTGCGCGGGTCCGTGTCGTTGCCTGCTTCTCAACATGGTGGCGACATCGACAGGGTGCAAGGTCCTCACGCCCATGAGCGTCCCTCGCATGAGGGGCACATGCGGGGCGCGGCACCCGACTCGGGGCCTTGTCGATGCCATGGCAAGCGAGTCGATGTTCCGCATGTTGCAGTGCACAAACGTCTCTGCTATTGTGCAATGCAACAGAGAGAGAGAAGGCATCGGCACCCCGCCACGGCCTTCGAATTGATCCGAAATCCCTGGGAGGGAATCACGATGCAAAACTTCGACACCAAGCAGTTCACCGAACAGTTCGAATCCATGTTCTTCGGCCCGGCCCGCGCCTACGCTGCCCTGTCCGTGGATTACACCGAGAAGCTGGTCAACGCCCAGCTGGACGCCGGCAAGGCCTACACCGACACCGGCCTGGCCCAGCTGCGCAGCCTGATGAACGTCAAGGATGCCGAGGGCCTGAAGTCCTACATGGAAGGCCAGCAGAAGGTCGCCAAGGACCTGACCGAGCGCCTGAAGGGCGACGCCGAGAAGGTCGTCTCCCTGCAGCAGGACTTCGTCCAGCAGAGCCAGAAGCTGACCGAAGAGAACGTCAAGCAGGCGACCGACACGGCCACCAAGGCCGCCAAGTAAGCCTGATGGTGTCGGTCCTGCCGACGCCTGATTGACCAGCCCGCCTGGTCAACGAGAACGGGCCGCCGATCGATGATCGGCGGCCCGTTTGCGTTATGCTTTCCTCCCACGACACCCCCTTCCTCACTGTCGGAGAGTGAACATGACACGCGGGATCCTTCTCGCCCTGCTGGGGCTCTCACTGGCCGGGTGCCAGATCATCGAACCGCGCTACCCCGCCGGGCAGAGCGAGCGTGTCGAGGTGATCGAGCGCGGGACAGAGGCGCCCGGCGAGACCGAACGCGCCGAGCGCCCTTCAAGCGATGGGCGCGTCGCCCGCCAGGTGGCCTTCCCCGCCGACGAGTACGCCGCCCTCGAGAAGCGCGGCAGCGCCGCGATCAGCGGCCGGCTGACGATCGGCGGCCGCCCCATGGCCGGCCGCCCGGTCGCGGTGGCACCGGTGACCACCTACTCCGCCGAGGCCGCGGAACAGGCGCTGGCCGGCCGCGCCGTGGCGCCCGCCGATCCTCGGGCGAGGGCCTACACCCACACCACGCGGACCGACGCCGACGGCCGCTTCCGACTGAACGGCCTGCCGGCCGGCGAGTTCTACGTCTCGAGCAGCGCCGAGGATCCCGTCAGCGGCGAGACGCGGGTGATCATCCAGCAGGTGAGCCTGGGCAACGGGCAGACGCGACGGCTCGAACTGAGTCGCTGACCTCCCGGCCAAACGCCGCTGGAGCCCCTCCTCGCCGACCAGCCCGCGGCGACGCCACGAAATGCCTCTCATCGGGCGTTTTCGACGCGCAACACGTCGCCGCGACTTCTACGCTTGAGGCAACCCCATCAAATGATGGCGGTCGCGACGCCGCAAGGACGTCACACGGAGAGACTATTGATCACGACATACCACGCAATGCTCTGATCGACGGCTAGGGCTTCCTGCTCGCCACTCCAGCATGCCCCCAGAGCCGACCGTGACGGGCGTTGTCACGCGAGGCTCACCACCATGAAGACGGACACCCTCCTTCCCCAGGGCTCGGCCCTGATGGCCGGCACGCTGGCCGTGCTGCTGGCCGCTCCCAGCCTGCAGGCCGCGACCCTCGAGGAAATCCAGCAGCGCGAACTGATCCGCATCGCCGTGGCCAACGAGCGTCCCTACGGCTACCTGAACGACCAGGGCAAGGCGCTGGGCGTCGGGCCGGAGGTCGCGACACGGATCCTCCATGAGCTCGGCATCCCCGAGATCGAGTGGGTCGAGGCGGAGTTCCAGGACCTCATCCCAGGACTGGAGAGCGGGCGTTTCGACATGGCCGCGGCGGAGATGGCCATCCTGCCCGAGCGCTGCGAGCGAGTGCTCTTCTCGAACCCCAACACCTCCTACGGCGAGGGACTGCTGGTGATGTCCTCCAACCCCCATCGCATCCGCTCCTACGAGGACTTCATTCAGCGCGCCGAGGAGATTCGCGTCGCCTTCCAGCCGGGCACAGTGCAGGAGGCGATGTTCGAGGCACTGGGCATCGACCCGGTGCGCATCGTCGAGGTGGCGAGTCCCCAGCATGGCCTGGAAGTCGTCGTCCGTGGCGAGGCCGACGCCTACGCGGCGACCGGCATGACGGTCGCCGCCATGGAGCAGATGAGCCCCGAGGTCGAGGCGGAGTTCAACTTCGAGGATCCGGTGATCGATGGGCGCGAGGTACGCTATTTCGGCGGCTTCGCCTTCCCGCTGGACGCCGATGACCTGCGTGACGCGGTGAACGAGGCCCTGAGAGAGGAGAAGCGCGACGGTGACTGGCAGCAGACCCTCACCCGCTACGGCTTCCTGCGCAAGGACGTCCTCTACTCCTTCCGCTTCACCGCTGAGGAGCTCTGCAACGGCGCCGGCTAGCGCCTGCGCTGATCTCGCCGTACGCCGGATTGCCGAGAGGCGCAGCGACGCCTACCAGCCCAGCGCCTGCTTGACGAAGGGAATGGTCAGCTTGCGCTGGGCGGAGAGCGAGGCGCGATCCAGCACCGCTAGCGTCTCGAACAGCGCGTCCAGGCGCCGCGGGCCGCGGTGCAGGATATAGCGGGCCACCTCGTCGGGGAGCTGCATGCCGCGCCCCTTCGCCCGCAGCTGCAGCGCGGCCAGGCGGCCGGCGTCGTCGAGCCCCTGCAGGTGGAAGGTCATGCCCCAGGTGAGGCGCGAGGCGAGGTCCGGCAGCTTCACCGGCAGCTGCCGCGGCGGCGCCTCGGCGGCGATCACCAGCCGCTTGCCGGCGTCGCGCAGGCGATTGAAGGCGTGGAACAGCGCCTCTTCCCAGCGCTTGCGCCCGACGACCCGCTCGAGGTCGTCGATGGCCACCAGGTCCAGCCGTTCGATCTCCTCGAGCATCAGCGGCGGGAAGTGACCGAGTTCCGCCAGGGGCAGGTAGAGCGCCCGCCCGTCGCGGTCGGAGGCGGCATGGCAGGCGGCCTGCAGCAGGTGGCTGCGGCCGGTGCCCGCGGCACCCCACACGTAGAGGAAGGGCTCGCCGTCATCGTCGAGCTGGTGCACCAGCCGGTCGACCAGGGTCGCATTGGGCCCGGGGTGAAAGTTGGCGAAGGTGGCGTCGTCGCGAAGCCCCACGCCCAGTGGCAACTGCGCGGGTGCTCGACTCATGGCGACTCCTCGTCGTGGGTTCGTGAACGACCGGCATCATACAAGGTACTGTTTTTATAGTGATCGTGGAGATAACGCAACACCACCATCAGCATCGCGGCCACCGGCAAGGCCAGCAGCACGCCGGTAAAGCCGAACAGCTGTCCGCCCGCCAG
The DNA here is from genome assembly GCF_043496965.1 of Halomonas sp. B23F22_3. Taxonomy (NCBI): domain Bacteria; kingdom Pseudomonadati; phylum Pseudomonadota; class Gammaproteobacteria; order Oceanospirillales; family Halomonadaceae; genus Halomonas; species Halomonas sp. B23F22_3. Next base: position 508,209 of record NZ_JBIEKG010000002.1, on the reverse strand, counting down.
CACGGCGAAGATCACCGCCACCGGGTGCAGGCCGATCTTGTCGCCGAGCAGCTTGGGCTGCAGCACCACGCTCTCGATCAGCTGGCCGAAGCCGAACACCGCGCCCACGCCGAGCAGGATCAGGAAGTCGCCGAACTGGAAGAAGGCCACCACCCCGGCCACGGAGATGCCGACGATCACGCCGAGATAGGGCACGATGCTGGCCAGCCCGGCGAGCAGGCCGATGAGCAGGCCGAAGCGCACGCCGAGCAGCGTCAGCCCCACCGCATAGATCACCCCCAGGCAGAGCATGACGATCAGCTGACCGCGCAGGAAGGCGGAGAGCACCTCGTCGCACTCGCCGGCCAGGCGCACCGCCGCGGGCTCCCAGCGCCGCGGCAGGGAGGCCCGCACCTTGCCGACCAGGATGTCCCAGTCGAGCAGCAGGTAGAAGGTCACTACCGGGATGAGCGCCAGGTTAGCGATCCAGGCCGCCACCGCGAGGCCCGAGCGTGACACCTGGGCCAGCAGGCTGGCGGCGAAGGTGCCGGTCTCCTTCCAGTTGTCGACGAATGCCGTGCGCATCTGGTCGATGTCGGTGGAGAGGTCCAGGCCGGTCAAGGCCTGCACACGCGGCACCACGCTCTGCTGCACCCAGTTGAGCACCGCGGGCAGGGAGTCGATGACCTGGCCGAGTTGGCGCCCGAAGATCGGCACCACCACCAGCAGCGTGAGCACGATGATCAGGCTCAACAGCAGGAACACCAGCGAGACCGCCAACCGGCGGGAGAGCCCCCTGTCTTCCAGACGGTCGGTCAGCGGATCGCCCAGATAGGCCAGGATCATGCTGACGAAGAACGGCATCAGCACCGGCTCGATGCTGATCAGGAACCACAGCGCCAGCGCCGCACACGCCGCCACAATCCACCACTGTCTGCGCATCGTCTCCTCCCTGTATCGACGCGGCCATCAGGCTGCCAGCCGCGCGCCGTGATGCTACAATTCCTTCCCCGAACCCGACCGTCGCGCCTCGCCCTGCGACAGGCCTCGCGACCGCCATTCTCATACAGGAAGCGTCATGACCGATTCCACTAACCGCCCGACCGGGACCTCGCTCAGCTACAAGGACGCCGGCGTCGACATCGATGCCGGCAATGCCCTGGTCGACCGCATCAAGGGCGTCGCCAAACGCACCACCCGCCCCGAGGTGATGGGCGGCCTGGGCGGTTTCGGCGCCCTGTGCGAGCTCCCCAAGGGCTACGAGGAGCCGGTGCTGGTCTCCGGCACCGACGGCGTGGGCACCAAGCTGCGCCTGGCCATGGACATCGGCCGCCATGACACCATCGGCATCGACCTGGTGGCGATGTGCGTCAACGACCTGGTCGTGGCCGGCGCCGAGCCGCTGCTCTTCCTCGACTACTATGCCACGGGCAAGCTCGACGTGGATATCGCCGCCGACGTGGTGACCGGCATCGGCGAGGGCTGCGAGCAGGCGGGCTGCTCCCTGGTCGGCGGCGAGACCGCCGAGATGCCCGGCATGTACGAGGGCAGCGACTACGATCTCGCCGGCTTCTGCGTGGGCGTGGTGGAGAAGTCCGAGATCCTCGACGGCAGCAAGGTCGGCGAAGGCGACGTGCTGCTGGGCCTGGCCTCCTCCGGCCCCCACTCCAACGGCTACTCGCTGATCCGCAAGATCCTCGAAGTGTCGGGCGCCGCCCTGGACACCGCCGTCGACGGCAAGCCCCTGGGCGAGGCGCTGCTCGCGCCCACCAAGATCTACGTCAAGCCTCTGCTGTCGCTGATCAAGGAGACCGACATCCCGGTGCACGCCCTGTCGCACATCACCGGTGGCGGCCTGACCGAGAACATCCCCCGCGTGCTGCCCGACACGCTGGGCGCGCGCATCGACGCCGCGAGCTGGACCCGCCCGGCGATCTTCGACTGGCTGAAGGAGCAGGGCAACGTCGATGAGCACGAGATGCACCGGGTGCTCAACTGCGGCATCGGCATGGTGATCGTGGTGCCGGCGGAGAAGGCCGACCAGGCCCGCGCCCACCTGCAGGCCCAGGGCGAGACGGTCCACCGCATCGGGGTGATCACCGCCCGGGACGAGGGCGACGAGCCGGTCCAGCTGGAGAACCTCGAGGCATGAGCGGGACCGACTATCAGAGCGACACCCTGAACGCCTTCACCCCCGAGCCCAGCGAGGCGCGGCGGGTGGTGGTGCTGATCTCCGGCAGCGGCAGCAACCTCCAGGCGCTGATCGACGCCCAGGCGCATGACGAACTGGGCGGCGAGATCGTCGCGGTGATCTCCAACCAGCCGGATGCCTACGGCCTGAAGCGCGCCCGGGACGCGGGCATCGATGCCGTGGCCCTGCCCCATCGCGAATACGACAGCCGCGAGGCCTACGACGGCGCGCTGATCAAGGTGATCGAGCGCCATGAACCCGACCTGATCGTACTGGCGGGCTTCATGCGCATCCTCACGCCGCGCTTCGTCAACCGCTTCCTGGGCCGGATGCTCAACATCCATCCCTCGCTGCTGCCCGCCTATACCGGACTGCACACCCACACTCGGGCACTGGCCGACGGCGTGACAGAGCACGGCTGCAGCATCCACTTCGTCACCGAGGAACTCGATGGGGGCCCGGTGGCCCTGCAGGCCGAGGTGGCCGTGGTGCCGGACGAGACCGAGGAGAGCCTGCAGGCCAAGGTCCAGGCCCGCGAGCACCTGATCTACCCGATCGCCGTGCGCTGGTTCCTGGAGGGGCGCCTGCAGCTCAAGGGCGACGCTGCCGCCATGGACGGCGTCGCGCTGCCGCCTACCGGCATGCGCCTCTCCCATCGGGACGCCGCCGAGGAGCTCGACGAGGACGTCGAGGAGTAGATCCTTCCTCGAGTCTGCCAGAAACAAGACAGCCCCGCCGGCATCCGGCGGGGCTGTCTTGTTTACGAGGGTTTATCGCAAACTCAAGAAAGCCGGCGATTTGCGCAGCGAGCGATGGCAGGCTGGGCGCCGCCGGAGCGCAGGAACCGGAGTGTAGCCTGCTACATGAGGATTCCGAGCACCGCCGGCGTCCAGGATGGCAAGCGCAGCAGCAAATCGGCGCTTTCTCAGGTGCGCGGCAGGGTCACGCCCCTCTGCCCCATGTACTTGCCACCGCGGTCCTTGTAGGAGGTCTCGCAGACCTCATCGGACTCCAGGAACAGCATCTGCGCCACGCCCTCGTTGGCGTAGATGCGTGCCGGCAGGTTGGTGGTGTTGGAGAACTCCAGGGTCACGTGACCCTCCCACTCGGGCTCCAGCGGCGTCACGTTGACGATGATGCCGCAGCGGGCATAGGTGGACTTGCCCAGGCAGATGGTCAGCACGCTGCGCGGAATGCGAAAATACTCCACGGTGCGCGCCAGGGCGAAGGAGTTGGGCGGGATTACGCAGGCATCGCCCTTGATATCGACGAAGCTCTTCTCGTCGAAGCCCTTGGGGTCCACCACCGCCGAATGGATGTTGGTGAAGACCTTGAACTCGTCGGCGCAGCGCACATCGTAGCCGTAGCTGGACGTCCCGTAGGAGATCACTCGCCGCTCGTTCACGTAGCGCACCTGGTCGGGCTCGAAGGGCTCGATCATGCCTTCCTGCTCGGCCATGCGGCGGATCCACTTGTCGGATTTGATGCTCATCGACACGTCCTGAAGCTGTCTGGTGGAAAAAGCGCTGTAGGCAACCACGGCGCAAGAAAAACCGGGGCCACATCATAGCGGCCCCGGACGGGAAGGTCACGGCAACTCGCCCCGGGCGCCAGGGCTATTGCAGATAGTTTGACAGCTCTGTAGCTCGAGGCTGAACTGGCGACTAGCCTGCGAGGAGGCGCTGTGAAGCCTCCCTGGGCGCTACCGACGCCATCCCTGGCGTAGGACCTCCTCTTCGGCTTGTCCCCAGCGCCTCTTGATTTCGGTAACTGCGATAGCCCTGGCACTGGCCCTGGCGGGCGAGCGGAACGTCACTCGCTGAAGGAGATCTCCGGCCCGTCGGGCGCCTGGCCCTCGACCTGCTCGGCCACCTGGCGGGCCATGTCGCGAAAGCCGGTGGTCACCTCGCCCGCGGGCTCGGCCACCACGGTGGGACGACCGCCATCGACCTGTTCACGGATCGCCAGGCTCAGCGGCAGCCGGCCGAGCACGCGGGTCTCGTACTCGTCGGCGATGCGCTCACCACCGCCCTCACCGAAGATCGGCTCGCTATGGCCACACTGGGAACAGGTGTGCAGGCTCATGTTCTCCACCACGCCGAGCACCGGCACGTTGACCTTGCGGAACATCTCGATGCCCTTGCGGGCGTCGAGCAGCGCGATGTCCTGGGGCGTGGTCACGATCACCGCGCCGTCCACCGGCACCTTCTGGGCCAGGGTCAGCTGGATGTCGCCGGTGCCCGGCGGCATGTCGATGAACAGGTAGTCGAGATCGTCCCAGGCCGTCTGGGTGAGCATCTGCTGGAAGGCCCCGGCGACCATCGGCCCCCGCCACACCATGGGCTCGCGCACGTCGGCCAGGAAGGCCATGGACATGGCTTGGATGCCGTGCGCTTCCAATGGCTTGAAGCGGTTCTCGCCGGCGGACTGGGGACGCACGCCCTCCCCCACCCCGAGCATCTGGGCCTGGCTGGGGCCGTAGATGTCGGCGTCCAGGATGCCGACCCGGTAGCCCTCGGCGGCCATGGCCAGCGCCAGGTTGACGGTGACGGTGGACTTGCCCACCCCGCCCTTGCCGGATGCCACGGCGACGATATGCTTGACCCCTTCGATCACGAATCGCTCCTTCTGCTGTTGGGGGTACCGCTCAAACGGCCAATGGCGCCAGTATACCCGTCACGTCACCGGCCAATGCAATCCTGGGGCATGCCTGGAAACGACAAGGGGTGCGCCGCGGCGCACCCCTTGTTCACGAGCATGCATCAACTCACTGGCTCGAAGACTCCTCGGAGGACGAAGCCTCGGCATCCTCGGCACCGACATCCTTGTCGAGCTCATCGGCCGTCGTGGTCTGGGATGACGGTCCCTCGGCGGCCTTTGATGCATTGGCGTTTTCTTGCGACCCGCCAGAGGCCGCATCCTGGGTCTCGTCGGTCGCCGCCTTTTGCGTGTCAGTGGTCTCCGACGTTGAAGAAGCGGAGCTCTCGTTCACACTGGCATTCAGTTCGGCCAACTCGTTGCGCCAGGTATCGAGCTGGGCGTCCAGACGCTCGAGTTGAGACTGGCGCGTCTCGATCTGGGACTCGATCTCAGCCACTTCCTCGCGGCCAACCTTGATCGCCACCTCGAGATCCTTGATCGTCTCGCGGGCCTCGTCGACGCTCGAACGGGCTTTCTCCAGCTCGCCCTGGGTCGTCTCGAGCGCCTGAGCGGCCTCGCTGCGGCTGACCTCGAGCTCGCCCAGTTCCTGCTCGAGGGCCTCACGCGCCTCCTGCCCGGACGAGATCTCCTCGTTGATTTCGGCCAGATTCTTCTCGGCAGATGCGATCTCGTCCTGCAGCCCCTCGAGTTCGGCTCGCGCCTCGTCGCGGGCGGCGACCGCATCGCTTCGCTCCTGCTCGGCCTGCTGGCGGGCCTGCTCGGCTTCCTGGCGTTCCGCTTCGGCGGCCTTGCGGGCCTCCTCGGCCTGCTGGAGAGAGGCCTGAGCCTCATCGCGTGCCTCGACGGCCTGCTGACGCTCCTCCTGCGCGGTCGCAAGGGCTTCTTCTGCCTTCACGAGTTCACCCTGACGCGCTTCCAGGCTAGCCTGCACCGCCTCTACCGAGGCCTGGGCCTCCTCGAGCTCGGTGCCCGCCATGGCGACCTCACCCTCGATACGCTCAAGCTCGGACTGAGCGGCCTGCTGCTGCGCTTCGAGCTCGCTGCGTTGCTCTGCCAGCTCATCGATGTTCCCGGCGGCACTCTGAAGCTCCTCGACGCGACCCGACAGCGATGCATTCTCGGCCTGTACGTTATCGAGGCGCTCGCGGAGCGACTCCAGGGCCTCGTTGCTGGAGCTGGCACTCGACTGGGCGATCAGCGCCCAGACCAGTGCCACCGCCGCCACGGCCGTGAGGCCCTTGACGCGGTTATCCTTGAACAGCTCACTCATCGACGTATCCGCCATCGGCGAGTCCCCCTGCATGGTTGGGTGTCGGTCGCCGGCCAGGCGTGGCCGGCTATCGTGGTCACGTCTTCCAGCATACACGCCAGACGGGCGGCCGCCACCCGAGCGGCGATGACGTCGTCAACGTCAGGACTCGACCTTGCCACGCAGGGCCTTGTGCCGGCCGCGCTTCTTCTTGCTGTCCAGGCGGCGCTGCTTGGCCCCCTTGCTGGGCCGGGTGGCGATGCGCTTCTTCGGCGCATACATCACGCTCTTGATCAGCGCCTTGAGCCGCGCCAGGGCCTCGGTGCGATTGCGCTCCTGGGTGCGGTGACTCTGGGCCTTGATGATAACCACGCCATCGCGGGTGATGCGTTGATCGCCCAGCGCCAGCAGCTTCTCCTTGAAGCCCTCGGGCAGGCTGGAGGCCCGGATGTCGAAGCGCAGATGGATCGCCGTGGCGACCTTGTTGACGTTCTGGCCGCCGGCGCCCTGGGCGCGCACCGCCTGCATCTCGATCTCGTGGTCGGGAATGGTCACTTGGCGCGAGAGTTCCAGCATGCTGTCTGCCTTATCAGGGAAAATGGACCCGGCGCCAACGGCCGCCGGGCAGGGGAACGATCAGCTGGCCAGCCAGATCTGGTGCTTCGCGCCCTTGCCGGGGCGGTGGGCGCGCACGGTGACCTCCTCGACCAGCAGGCCGATACGGCGCAGCCGCTCGGTGAAGGCCGGATCCTGCCCCGCCGACCAGACCGCCAGCACCCCGTCGGGGCGCAGCGCCTGCTGGGCCGCGGCGAGCCCCCGGGGGGAATAGAGCCAGTCGTTCTCGCGACGCGTCAGCCCCTCGGGGCCGTTATCCACGTCGAGCATGATGGCATCGAAGCCGCCGGGCTCGGCGCGCAGCAGCTCGCCCACGTCGCCCAGGCTGACCCGGGCACGGGGATCGTCGAGGGGCCGCCCGGCGGCCGCCCCGAGCGGGCCGCGATTCCACTCCACCACGCCCGGGACCAGCTCGGCGACGACCACCTCGGCATCCTCGCCAAGCGTCGCCAGGGCCGCGGCCAGGGTGAACCCCATCCCCAGGCCGCCGACCAACACGCGTGCCCCGGGCCGCTCGGCGACGCGCCGGCAGGCCAGCTCTCCCAGGGCATCCTCGGAGCCGTGCAGTCGCGTGTTCATCAGGTCACCCGGCGCGCCGACGATGCGGATGGAGAACTCGTCATTGCGCTGCAGCAAGCGCAGCCGGGTGCCCTGGCCGGGAATGCTCGCTGTGCCGATCTCTTCGAATTTGGCCATGCTGTCTCGCTGTCACGGGAATAAATCGACCACCGGAATGGCGCCGAAAGCGCGCATTATGCGCGGCCCGCCAGCGACTTGCCATGCGGGCGTCACTCCTGCTTGTGCGCCAGCGCCATCAGGTAGAGCGCCAGCGCCAGGGCCAGCACCGAGAGCGCCAGGTAGATGGCATCGAGCGGGGTGTCGAAGCTGATCCCCACCACCGCGCGGAAGAACTCGATGATCACCGCCAGGATCACTACCCGGGCGATCTTGTCCTTGAGCTGATCGAGGGAGCTGACGTTGAACGGATGGTGGGGATCGCGCCCCTCGGCGGGCTCGATACGCGAGACGAAGAGCTTGTAGACGCCCAGCGCGAAGATCATCAGCACCAGGGCGATCAGATAGATGTCCACGGCCACGATGATATCGGTGACCACGGTCTTGTGGATGTCGGCGCCACCGCTGAGGTAGTGGCGCCAGGTATCGGCCAGGATCGAGAGCACGTCCAGGCTGGCGATGATGAACAGCACCAGCGCCCCCAGCAGCGCCGGGATCACGGCCATCAGCACCATCAGACGCGAGTGCCACAGGAAGGCCTCGAAGCGTCGCTCGAGCTGGCTGCGGCGCTTCGGGGGCCGGGGAGCGGGGCGGTGTTCGGGTTCCATGACGGACGTCTCCTCGATGACGGGCGGTCGGCCGACGCGATTGTCGCCAAACATTTGACCCAGGCGCGAAGGATACCCCTATGATGACGCAGGCACACTGGCACGGCAGCCCCGATGACGTCACCCCCCGAAGCCTCCCGACAGTCACTCCTCTCCCTGCTGCCGCTGACGCTGCAGTTCCTCTGGCGCGTGCTGTGTGCCTTCCTGCGCAACCGCGGCATCCTGCTGGCCGGGGGCGTCGGCTACAACATCCTGCTCTCCATCGTGCCGCTGTTCGCGCTGATGGTCGTGCTGCTGGCCGGCGTGGTCGACCAGCAGCACCTGCTCGAGGTACTGACCATCCAGGCGCGCCATCTGGCGCCCGCCCACGCGGAGGTGCTGCTCGACGCCGTGCGCACCCTGCTCGACTCCCGCGACGTGATCGGCATCCTGGGCTTTCCCGTGCTGCTGCTGTTCAGCTCCTTCGCCTTTCGCATGCTCGAGGATGCCCTGGCGATCATCTTCCATGCCCCCGACACCCACCACTCCCATCGCCGCCTGTGGGTCTCGGTGGCGCTGCCCTACGCCTTCATGCTGGTGCTCGGCGCGGGCCTGCTGGCCCTGACCCTGCTGGTCAGCCTGGTCAGCTCGATGAATGCCCTGTGGCTGACGCTGTTCGAGCGCAACCTTCCCCTGGCCGGTCTGTCCGGGCCGATGCTCAACCTGACCAGCTTCCTGGGCGTCTTCCTGCTGTTCAGCGCCATCTACAAGGTGCTGCCGGTGGTCACCATCGCCCTGCGTCGCGCCGTGGTGGGGGGCTTCGTCGCCGCCCTGCTGTGGGAGGGCGTGCGCCTGCTGCTGGTGTTCTATTTCGCCAACATCTCGCTGGTCAATGCGGTCTACGGCTCCCTGGCGACCCTGGTCGTGGTGCTGATCAGCCTGGAGGTGGGCGCCATCATCCTGCTGCTCGGCGCCCAGGTGATCGCCGAGCTGGAACGCAACGCCCGTCAGGGCCTGGCCTGGCATATCGACCCGCGTCGCCAGGCGGTGACCCACGTGGATTGACGCCCTCGCGGAGATGATCGCTTGGCATCTGGCGTGGCACGGAAGCGAGCCAGGCCAAGCGGTGCCACGGTTCAGAAGGTGGAGAGCCCGGTGGCCTCCATGATCCGATAGCGCCACCGCTGCCAGGTCGAGGCGTCATCATGGGCCGCGAAGGGCTCGCTGGTGATCCGCTGGGGGGTCGAGTGCCAGCGACGCGAGAAGAAGGCCGCCGCGTCGATGAGGGCCTCGGTGCCAACGGGGCCCACCAGGCGCACGCTGGTCTCCAGGTTCAGGTCGTCCAGGTTGCGCCGGGTAAAGTTGGCCGAGCCCAGGATCAGCTCGGCCTCGCCAGCGGCCCCGGCGGGTCGACGCAGCAGCAGCTTGCTGTGGCACTGCTCGCCCTGGGTGGCGCACCAGCGCACCGGCACTCCGGCGGCATGCAGCTCGTGGGCCACCGGTCGGTTGGGGATGCCGCCCTTCTCTATGCCGAAGGCGTCGCGATTGGGATCGAGCAGCACCCGCAAGGCCACGCCGCGCCGCTGAGCCGCCACCAGCGCCTCGATCAGCTCCCGATGCGAGAGGTAGAAGACGGCGATATCCAGCCGATCGCCCGGCTCGCTTGCCTCGATGGCCGCCAGCAGCGCCTCGCGGATGGCCCCCTCGGTGAGCACCTGCACCCTTGCGCCCTCGACCGGCGTCGGCGCAGCGCCCGGCGCCTCGGGACCCGGCAAGCGTACCCCCGACCAGCTCGCCACCGAGCGCTCCGAGGCCAGCAGGTCCAGCGCCGCCGCTCCCTCGAAGCGCAGCGCCACGTTGCCGTGCCGGCTGCTGGCATCATGGGGGTTGGCCGAGGTGACCAGTCCCGTCCAGCCCTCTCCCCGATCGACGACCAGGGTCTTGCGATGGTTGGCGTTGAAGTTGAGCAGGGTCAGGTAGCTGCGCAACGGCACCTGCCCCGGTCCCAGGGGATTGGGCAGCCAGCCCCCGTCGTGGTGATTCCCGAGCCAGCGCGGCCCCAGGTGCCAGGCCCCCGACCAGAGCGGGTTGGAGGCCCGCAGCCGCGTCAGATCCGTGACGACCACCCTGACGCCGGCCTCGCGCAACCGCTCGAGATGCCCAGGCTCGAGACCGCCGTAGAGGGTGTTGAGCGGGTCGGTGATGACCACGGCCTCGAGCGTCGGACGCTGCGCCTTGCGCTCGACCAGGGCCGCGGTGAGCTCTGCCGACAGGGGCCGGAAGTCCTGGCCGTCGGCGGCGCCGGCAAAATCGTTGAACAGGAACATGTCCAGCACCACCAGGCGCTCGGCCTGGCCGATCAGCGCCATGACCTCGTCGAAGATCCGGCGACGGGCGTGTCGCTCACCGGACGGAGCGTACCAGGTCTCGTCGGCGAGAAAACGCACTGCCTCGACCGGGCGCTCGACAAAGGCACGGCCGAGCCCTTCCGGCAGCGGCTTGTAGCGCTGCCAGGCCCCCATGGCGAACCACGCCGCCAGCAGCGCCACCACGATCCAGGGCCACATGCGGCGCCTCCCCTTCCCTCGGTCTTTCACGCCGTCTCTCCCTCGGCTGCTTCCCGGGCGCTGCCTGCGCACCATGACGCCCTCCCCCTGCCTGCCGCCGAACGGGACGACATCCCGGCCAGCATAGCGAGCGGCCGTCGCCAACGCACGACGCACTGCGCCCGACCGGGGCCGGGCGCAGCAGACGGTGAGGGGGCGCCTCAGCTCTGGCGGTGACGCCGGCGACGTCGCACCAGACGCGTCAACGGCACCAGGGCCGCCAGCCCCAGGGCACTGATCGCCAGCACCGCCAGCATCGCCGGGCTGCCGGTATGGGCATGGACATCGGGGGCGCCGTGGCCCGAGTGCGCCAGGGCCAGAGGGGTCGAGAGCAGCAGGGTGGCGCCGAAGGCGACAGGAAGGGGCATCTTGGCCACGCGAAGGGTCATGGGGGGATCTCCTGGGTGTGAGGAAAACGAATATCGGAAAGCGTCAGGCGACGCTGGATCGAGCGCGTCGGCTCGTAGGGCGCTGGCCTCTCACGCGGGGGCGGCGTCGCGCCCGGTGGCGGTCGAGGGCATCGGGCGACGCTCGGGGAGCATGCCGCGGTCGAGGATGAAGGCGATGATCTCCTCCAGGCCGACGCCGTCGTAGAGGTTGGCGAAGACGAAGGGACGCTCGCCGCGCATCTTTCGCGAGTCCCGCTCCATGACCTCCAGCGAGGCGTGGACCTGGTCGGCGATGTCGATCTTGTTGATGATCAGCAGGTCCGACTTGGTGATGCCCGGCCCGCCCTTGCGCGGGATCTTGTCGCCGGCGGAGACGTCGATCACGTAGAGGGTCAGATCGGAGAGCTCCGGGCTGAAGGTCGCCGAGAGGTTGTCGCCGCCGGACTCCACCAGCACCAGCTCGAGCCCGGGATGGCGTGCCTGGAGCTCGTCGGTGGCCGCGAGGTTCATGGAGGCATCCTCGCGGATCGCCGTGTGCGGGCAGCCGCCGGTCTCCACGCCGAGGATCCGGTCCGCCGGCAGGGCCTCGTGCTCGAGCAGGAAGTCGGCATCCTCGCGGGTATAGATATCGTTGGTGACCACGGCGATGTCGTAGTGGTCGCGCAGGGCCCGGCAGAGCTGCTTGAGCAGGGCCGTCTTGCCGGAGCCCACCGGGCCGCCGACGCCGATTCGCAGGCAATGGGTCATGGTTCGTCTCCTTGATTCTGAACTGCTGGCTTCTGAACAGTCAGCTTCTGAACAGTCGTGAGTACTGGGTCTCGTGCAGGGCGCTGGCCAGGGCCAGCCCCGGCAGGGCCGGCCCCAGGGCGTCGTCCTCGAGCGCCAGGGCCTCGTCCACCGCGTCCACCAGCGCCGGACGCAATCGTTCCACCAGGCGCTGCGCCGCGGTATGGCCAAGCGGCAGGGCCTTGCAGGCCACCGCCAGCTGGTTCTCCAGCCAGGCCCAGGCGAAGCCCAGCAGCGCCTGTCGCACCGGCACGCCGCGCACGTGCGCCGTCCAGGCGAACACCGTGACGTAGCCGGGCTCGCTCGGCAGCGCCGGCGATTGGTTCGAGGGGCCACCGGGCAGCAGCGCGAGGCTCCCCAGCAGGCGCACCAGGGCGGCGCCCAGGCGGCGATCCTCGGCGGCGAGTTCCGCGGTCTCGCGATTGGCGGCGAGCCAGGCATCCCACTCGGCGATGGCCTCGCCGTCCGCCTCCTGCCAGGCCCGGCCGAGGCGAGCCAGCGCCGGCAGTTCGCAGCGGGTCAGGCCGTCCTCCAGCACCCCCTCTAGCCATTCGCCGAGGCTCGCCTCGTCCGACACCCAGCCCAGCTCGAAGGCGCTCTCGAGCCCTTGGGAGAAGGCGAAGGCGCCGATGGGCAGCGCCGGGCTGACCAGCTGCAGGAGTCCCAGCAGCGCCAGGTCATCGTCCCGGGCCGCCATCCCCGGCCCCTCAGTGGGCATGGTCATGGGCATGGCCGTGGTGATGAGAGTGTCCATGGCCCTCTCCGTCCTCGGCATGGGCGTGGGACGGGGCATGGGAATAGGCGCCCGGCTCGGGGTCGAAGGGCGCCCGATGATGCTCCAGGCGTGCCCCCAGCCGCTCGGCCAGGGCCTCGAGGACGTGATCCGGCGGGAAGCGCACGTAGCCGCCTTGACTTGATGACGCGTCTTCATCCTCGCCCAGCGCCAGCTGCACGTGGCGGTTGCCCAGGTGATAGGCGAGCCTCGCCAGGGGCAGGCCCGCCGCGGTGCGGGCAGTGACGACCGGTTCTACGGCGGCGCGGATGCGCACCACCTCGCCCCCCTCGGCGCGCAGCCCCTCCCCGTCGCGCAGCACCGGGCCCCGGTCGAGGAACAGGCCCAGCGCCTGCCCGGTGTCACTCTCGGCCTTGAGTCGGCCCAGCACGCGCTGCGCGTAGGGCAGCGTCAGGGTATCGCTGGCCTGGTCCGCCGCAATGGGGCCGAGGCGTTCGATCAATCTCAACATGTCAGGGTGTCCTGTTAATTGGATAGTCGGGGGCAGCAGCCGTCGACAGGCCGAATACCGCTGAGCCACCTCGCGCGACCGCTGGGGCTCCGGCCGAGACGACGCGGTCGATCTTCAGGGATGAAGATCGAGGAAAGCCGGCACAGGGAGGTGCCGTCTTTCCGACCGCGGGAGACCGGTCGGGGACCCGGGGTTTCGGGCGCGTGGCGTGGCGAACGCGGTGAACGGCCATGGCGATATGCCTCTCCTGCTTCAAAACAGGTGATAGCGCTGGGCGAGCGGCAACTCGGTGGCGGGCTCGCAGGTCAAGAGCTCGCCGTCGCAGCGCACCTCGTAGGTCTGCGGGTCGACGCTGAGCTCGGGGCAGGCGTCGTTGAGCTTCATGTCAGCCTTGCGCACGCCCCGCACGTCCCGACAGGCGCTGAGCGGGCTCTTCAGGCCGAGCCTCTCCTTGATCCCGGCCTCAAGCGACGCCTTGCTGACGAAAGTCAGGCGCGTCTGGCTCACCGCCCCGCCGAAGGCGCCGAACATCGGGCGGTAGTGCACTGGCTGGGGCGTGGGAATCGAGGCGTTGGGATCGCCCATGGGCGCCATGGCGATCATGCCGCCCTTGAGGATCAACGAGGGCTTGGAGGCAAAGAAGGCCGGCTTCCAGAGCACCAGGTCGGCGAGCTTGCCCACCTCGATGGAGCCCACCTCATGGCTCAGACCGTGGGTGATGGCGGGATTGATGGTGTACTTGGCGATGTAGCGCCGGGCGCGGACGTTGTCGGCGCCGCGCACCTCGTCCTCCGCCAGCAACCCGCGCTGGACCTTCATCTTGTGGGCGGTCTGCCAGGTCCGGCAGATCACCTCGCCGACCCGCCCCATGGCCTGGGAGTCCGAGGCGATCATCGAGATCACGCCCAGGTCCTGGAGGATGTCCTCGGCGGCGATGGTCTCGCGGCGGATGCGCGAGTCGGCGAAGGCCACGTCCTCGGGAATGTTGGGGTCCAGATGGTGGCACACCATCAGCATGTCGAGGTGCTCGTCGATGGTGTTAACGGTATAAGGCCGCGTCGGGTTGGTCGACGACGGCAGCACGTAGGGCTTGGCACAGGCGGTGAGGATGTCCGGCGCATGGCCGCCCCCGGCCCCCTCGGTGTGGTAGGTATGGATGCCGCGCTCCTTGAAGGCGGCCAGGGTGTCCTCGACGAAGCCCGACTCGTTGAGGGTGTCGGTATGGATCGCCACCTGGACGTCGTAGCGGTCCGCCACAGAGAGGCAGGCATCGATGGACGCCGGCGTGGTTCCCCAGTCCTCATGCAGCTTGAGGCCCATGGCACCGGCCTCGAGCTGGGCCTCCAGCGCCGCGGGCAGGCTGGCATTGCCCTTGCCGAGCAGGCCGATGTTCATGGGCAGATCGTCCACCGCCTGGAGCATCTTGCCGAGATGCCACTCCCCGGGGGTGCAGGTGGTGGCATTGGAGCCCGTGGCCGGCCCCGTGCCGCCGCCGAGCATGGTGGTGATGCCGCTGGCGAGCGCCTCCTCGACCTGCTGCGGGCAGATGAAGTGGATATGGGCATCGATGCCGCCGGCGGTGAGGATCTTGCCCTCCCCCGCGATCACCTCGGTGCCGGGGCCGATCACGATGGTGATGTCCGGCTGGGTATCGGGGTTGCCGGCCTTGCCGATGGCTTTGATGCGCCCGGCCTTCAGGCCCACGTCGGCCTTGACGATGCCCCACCAGTCGAGGATCAGGGCATTGGTGATCACGGTATCCATGACCGCCGCATCGTGACGCTGGCTCTGGCCCATGCCGTCGCGGATCACCTTGCCGCCGCCGAACTTCACCTCCTCGCCGTAGTGGGTGGCATCACGCTCCACCTCGATCCACAGCTCGGTGTCGCCCAGGCGCACCCGGTCGCCCACCGTAGGGCCGTACATGTCGGCATAGGCCTGACGGCTGATCTTCATGACGGTTCTCCCTGATCCGTGTCATCGGCTTGCGGGGATCGCGCGCCTTGCGCGGCCTCGGGCGCATTAGAAGGCGGCGCGGTGGATCGCGCTGCGTCGGGCGCGATAAGAAGCCGGCCCATGACGTCGCCACGAAAGCCGTAGATGCGCCGCTCCCCGACATAGGGGATCAGCGTCACCTCCCGCACCTGGCCGGGCTCGAAGCGGATCGCCGTGCCGGCGGCGACATCCAGACGCAGGCCCCGCGTGCGCACGCGATCGAAGCTCAGGGCCGGGTTGGCCTCGGCGAAGTGATAGTGGGAGCCGACCTGGATCGGCCGGTCGCCGGTGTTGGCGACCTCGACGGTGATGCGCTCGCGCTCTGCGCAAAGCTCGATCTCACCGTCCTGCAGCTGGTACTCACCGGGAATCATGGCGCGCTCCTTACACGATGGGCGTATGCACGGTGACGAGCTTGGTCCCGTCCGGAAAGGTGGCCTCGACCTGCACCTCGTCGACCATCTCCGCGACGCCCTCCATGACGTCATCGCGGGTCAGCA
Organism: Halomonas sp. B23F22_3; assembly: GCF_043496965.1. Taxonomy (NCBI): domain Bacteria; kingdom Pseudomonadati; phylum Pseudomonadota; class Gammaproteobacteria; order Oceanospirillales; family Halomonadaceae; genus Halomonas; species Halomonas sp. B23F22_3. Next base: position 492,672 of record NZ_JBIEKG010000002.1, on the reverse strand, counting down.
CCTCGCGCCCATGGCTCATGAGCTCCGCCACGCTGCGCCCGTCGCGGGCGCCCTCGAGGATCTCGCAGCTGATCAGCGCGATCGCCTCGGGGTAGTTGAGCTTTAGGCCGCGGGCGCGCCGCCGCTCGGCCAGCAGGCCGGCGGTGAAGAGCAGCAGCTTGTCCTTGTCTCTGGGAGTCAGTTCCACGGGGCATCTCCATCGTGTAGGGCCATCAGGTCAACCAGATCCTCGGGGTGTGGGCCGGCCGGTCGAGCAGGCGCGGTCGCAGGATCTCCCAGGCCCGGCAACACAGCTGCCAGGCCTCGTTACGTTCCGCGCCCAAATAGCGCAGCAGCAACACGCCGTGGCGCACCGTCACCGCCCAGTGCGGGGAGCTCGGCAGGCCCTCGCGCAGCGCCTCCACGGCGCCCGCCTCATCCTCGAGCCCTACTGCCCAGAGCGTGGCCTGCACGCTGGCTCCGCCCTGCCCCCAGCGACCGGTGAAGCGCGGGTGGCGGGGATCCAGCGGCTGGCGCTCCAGCCACAGCGGTCGGCCGTTACGGGTGAGGTGGAAGCGCTGTTCGATGCGCCCGCTCTGGAAGGGCAGCTCACTCGCCGGGCGCCCCAGGGCCATCACTTCCCAACCGAGGCAGCGCGACGTCTCTCCCAGCGCGATGGTGGTGCACTGCTCGCCCCGGGAGCCGTCGAAGGCCAGGGTCTCCTGGGGCAGCCACTCGAGCACGCCCTGCTCGGCGACCTCGAGCCGGGTGTGCTGCCGCCAGGCGACGCCGTGGCTATCGGCTCGGTAGAGCTTGTTGGCGGCAGGGGTCGTCAGCAGGGCGTGGGCGCCCCGCGCGACCCGGGCGGTGATGGTCAGGGCGTCGCCGCTGACCAGGCCGCCGGGCGGATGCAGCAGGTAGGCGTGGCAGGCGCCCCGACGGCCCTCGGGGTGAAAGGGGCGCTGGACCCGCAGCGGCCCGAGATGGCGACAGCGCGTCATGCGCGTCACGCCGTCCCGGGGGGCGAAGGCCAGGTCCAGCGAAGCCGCCCAGTGGCGACCGGCATCGAAACGATGTCCGGAGGCCGGGAGGGGTGGCGTGAGTGTCGGAATGGCCGTCATGGCGGTCCGCCCTGTCAGGAAAGTGGCGAGTGCCCTGTCACTCGCAAAGCCTGTACCAGAACGGAAAACCCCAAGCTTTTTTCTTTTATTTCAATAATTTGTATTGTATACGCGGGAGCATCGCCCAATCGGCGGCGCACCAGAAAGGAGCAGTCAGATCCTGAGGCGCACCAGAAGCGACAGGGCCTGGGGGCAACCGTCCTTTTCTGGTGCATGGTCTGGTGCCGGGTCGAGTGAGCCCTAGGACCGCACGGCACGGGCTAGACGGTCAGATGCTCGCGGATCAGCGCCTCGGAGAGCTCGCCGATCTCACCACGCGCCACGGGGCGCCCTCGATCCATGATCGCGAAGCGGTCGGCGTACTGGCGGGCGAAGGGCAGCTTCTGTTCCACCAGCAGCACCGTCAGGCCATCTTCGCGGATCAGCCGGCGGATCACCTCGCCGATTTGGGTGACGATGTTGGGCTGGATGCCCTCCCCCGGCTCGTCGAGGATCAGCAGCCTTGGCTCGAGCACCAGCGCCCGGCCGATGGCCAGCTGCTGCTGCTGGCCTCCGGAGAGGTCGCCCCCGCGGCGGTGCTTCATCTCCTCGAGCACCGGAAAGAGCTCATAGACCCGCTCGGGAATGCGCTTGAGGCCATCGCCGCGCGCCGCGAGGCCGGTGCGCAGGTTCTCCTCGACGGTCAGCAGCGGGAAGATCTGGCGCCCCTGGGGCACGTAGCCGATGCCCAGCCGCGGGCGATCCTCGACCCGGCGACGGGTCAGCTCCACGTCGTCGGCATAGCGGATGTGGCCGGCGGCCACCGCCACCTCGCCCATGATCGCCTTCATCAGGGTGGTCTTGCCCACGCCGTTGCGCCCCATCACGCAGCTGCACTGGCCGGCGGGCACCTCGAGGTTCAGGTCCCAGAGGGTGTGGCTCTCGCCGTAGTACTGGTCGAGTGACTCGATCGTGAGCATCAGGCGGCCTCCTCGTCGGGGTCGGCGCCCAGGTAGACCTCGACGACCCGGGGGTCGCTGGCGACCTCGTCCATGCTGCCCTCGGCCAGCACGCTGCCCTGGTGCAGCACCGTCACCGTGCGGGCGATGGAGCGCACGAAGCCCATGTCATGCTCGACCACCACCACGGACTGCTTGCCCTTGCCGGCGAGCCCGGTGAGCAGCTCGGCGGTGCGCTCCATCTCCTGCTCGGTCATGCCGGCGACCGGCTCGTCGACCAGCAGCAGCCGGGGGCGCTGCATCAGCAGCATGCCGATCTCCAGCCACTGCTTCTGGCCGTGGGAGAGGATGCCGGCCGGACGCTGGCGACACTCGACGAGCCCGACGGTGGCGAGCACCTCCTCGATGCGATCGCGAATCTCGCCGGTCAGGCGCGCGGTGAGGGTGGGCAGGATCCGCTTGTCGGCGGCCATGGCGAGCTCCAGGTTCTCGAACACCGTCAGGGCCTCGAAGACCGTGGGCTTCTGGAACTTGCGCCCGATGCCGAGACTCGCGATCTCGGGCTCGCTCTTGGCCAGCAGGTCATGGCGGCTGCCGAACCACACCGAGCCGCTGTCGGGGCGGGTCTTGCCGGTGATGATGTCCATCATGGTGGTCTTGCCGGCGCCGTTGGGGCCGATGATGCAGCGTAGCTCGCCGTCGTCGATGGTCAGGTCGAGGGCGTCGATCGCCTTGAAGCCATCGAAGCTGACGGTCACGCCGTCCAGGTAGAGGATCGGGCCGTGGCGCACGTCCACCGGCGAGGCCGCCGGCACCAGGAAGTCGAAGACCCGGTCACGGTCGGCGAAGGAGTTCAGGAAGTTCATGCCGAGGCCTCCCTGGGCGCAGTGGGTTCGGGGGATGACGGGCGTGTCGAGGGTCGGCGGCGCAGGCGATAGGCCAGCAGGCCGGCGATGCCCTTGGGCAGCAGGACCGTGACCAGCACGAACATGCCGCCCAGGGCGAACAGCCAGGCATCCGGCATCGCCCCGGTGAACACCGTCTTGGCGTAGTTGACCAGCAGCGCGCCGATCACCGCGCCGTAGAGGGTGCCGCGTCCGCCCAGCGCCACCCACAGCACGATCTCGATGGAGAAGATCGGCGAGAACTCGCCGGGGTTGATGATGCCCACCTGGGGCACGTAGAGCGCCCCGGCGACCCCGGCCAGCATCGCCGAGACCACGAAGACGAACAGCTGGAAGCGCTCCACCCGATAGCCGAGAAAGCGCGTGCGCGCCTCGGCGTCGCGGGTCGCCACGCAGACGCGACCGAGCTTGCTGGCGACGATCGCCCGGCACAGCACGTACCCCAGGGCCAGGGCCACGCCGGTGGCCAGGAACAGTCCCAGCCGGGTGGCGTCGCTGCGCAGGTCGAAGCCCAGCAGCTCCTTGAAGTCCGTCAGGCCGTTGTTGCCGCCGAAGCCCATCTCGTTGCGGAAGAAGGCCAGCATCAGCGCGAAGGTCAGGGCCTGGGTGATGATCGAGAGATAGACCCCGGTGACCCGCGACCGGAAGGCCAAAAAGCCGAACACCAGCGCCAGCAGCCCCGGGGCCAGCAGCACCATCAAGAAGGCGAACCCGGGCATGTCGAAGCCCAGCCAGTACCAGGGCAGCGCGTCCCAGTCGAGGAAGACCATGAAGTCCGGCAGCACTGGGTCGCCATAGACGCCGCGATCGCCGATCTGGCGCATCAGGTACATGCCCATGGCATAGCCGCCCAGGGCGAAGAAGGCGCCGTGCCCGAGACTCAGGATGCCCAGATACCCCCACACCAGGTCCACGGCCACCGCCAGCAGCGCATAGCTCAGGTACTTGCCGAGCAGCGTCACGGTGTAGGTGGAGACGTGCAGCGGATGCTCCGCCGGCAGCGCCAGGTTGAGCAGCGTCACCGCGGCCAGGGCCGTGAGCAGGATGCCCAGGAAGAGCTGTGTCGCACGTTCGTAAAACGGTCTTGTGAGCCACATGGCGAATCAGCCCTCCGCGGCCCGGCCCTTCTGCGGAAAGAGTCCGCGGGGGCGCTTCTGGATGAACAGGATGATGAAGACGAGCACCAGGATCTTGGCCAGCACGGCCCCGGCCCAGGGCTCGAGCACCTGGTTGATGACGCCCAGCGACAGCCCGGCCACCAGGGTGCCCCAGAGGTTCCCCACCCCACCGAACACCACCACCATGAAGGAGTCGATGATGTAGTTCTGGCCGAGGTTGGGCCCGACGTTGGTCAGCTGCGAGAGCGCCACGCCGGCGAGTCCCGCCACGCCGGAACCCAGCGCAAAGGTCAGGATGTCCACCCGGGTCGCGCGGATGCCCATGGCACGGGCCATCGCCCGGTTCTGGGTCACGGCCCGCACCTCGAGGCCGAGGCGGGTGCGCCGCATCACAAGCCAAAGGCCGGCGAAGACCAGCAGCGCGAAGCCCAGCACGACGAGGCGGTTCAGGGTCAGCGACAACCCCTCGTTGATCATCAGCGAGCCGCTCATCCACTCCGGGGTGACCACGGTGCGGTTGAGCGGCGAGATGACGGTACGCACCAGCTGCTGGAGGATCAGGCTGACGCCGAAGGTGGCGAGCAGGGTCTCCAGCGGTCGTCCCTTGAGGAACTGGATCACGCCGCGCTCGATGGCGATGCCGGCCAGCGCCGCGACCAGGAAGCCGGCGGGAATGGCCAGCAGCAGCGCCAGGCCGGGTTGGCCGGGCAGCAGCTGCTGCACCGCCCAGGTGGTGTAGGCGCCGAGCATCATCAGCTCGCCGTGGGCCATGTTGATCACCCCCATCACGCCGAAGGTGATGGCCAGACCGATCGCCGCCAGCACCAGCACCGAGCCCAGCGACAGGCCGAAGTAGAGCGTCTCCAGACCGCGATTGAGCCTGAGCTTCTGCTCGATATCGGCGAGCGCCCCGCTGGCGGCCTCGGCGAGGGCGGGATCATCGCTGCGCGCGGCGGCACTGAGGGCCGCCCGGGCCTCGGGGTTGAGGCTGCCCGCCAGCAGCTCGATCGCCGCGTCGTCGCCCTGCTCGAGCCGGTGAATCGCCAGCCCCTGCGCCAGCAGGCGGGCGACCTCGGCGTCGCCTTCCTCCTCGAGCACGCCCTCGAGCGGCGCCACCATGGCCGCGCCGACCCGCCCCAGCAGGTCGCGGGCGGCCTCGCGGCGGGCGCCTGCGTCATCCACCCGCAGGTCGAGCACCGCGAGGGTGCTCTGCAGCCGGCCGCGCAGCGCATTGTTGATCCCGATGCGATCCAGCTCACGCCGCGACATCTCGCCGGCGGGCTCGAAGTTCAGGGCATCCTCGACGGGCCAGTGCCGCCCCCGGTTCTCGAGCACCACCACGAAGCGACCGGTCTCCTTGTGACGCTGGAGCTTGCCGTCCAGCAGGGCCTCGAGCCAGCGCCGGGTGCGCGGGTCGCCGCTGGCGGCGAGCGCCTCGATGGCCTCGCCCTTGTCGGCGTAGGCGCGGGTATCGAGGGCCTCGAGCAGCGCCTGGCCGTCGTCGTCGGGTGCGGCCAGGGCCGCCGGTGCGGCAAGCGCGACGACGGCCAGGCACAGCAAACCTCTCACGAGGGAGCGAATCTTCCTCATGACCATGTCCTGTCGGTAAGGGGGAAGACCCCGGGCCGCGGATGCGGCCCGGGGAGCGGCTTACTCGGCCGAGGCCACCTCGGCCTCGCCACCGCCACAGCGATTCTCGACGACGTTGTAGTTGCCGCAGGCGAGCGGCGCGCGCCAGTCGCTGATCAGATCCTTGGAGCCTTCCAGGTAGTCGGACCAGGCGTCCCCGGCCACGGTGGAGGGGGTCTCCCAGACGATGGAGAACTGGCCGTTGTCCTGGATCTCGCCGATCAGCACCGGCTTGGTGATGTGGTGGTTGGGCATCATCGCCGCGTAGCCGCCGGTGAGATTGGGCACGCTGACGCCGATGATGGCGTCCTTGACCGCATCGACCTCGGTGGTCCCGGCCTTGCGGACCGCCTCGGCCCACATGTTGAAGCCGATGTAGTGCGCTTCCATGGGATCGTTGGTCACCGCCATCTCGTCGCCGGTGTACTCGATCCAGGCGTCGATGAAGTCGTAGTTGGCGTCGGTGTCGACGCTCATGAAGTAGTTCCAGGCGGCGAGGTGGCCGACCAGCGGCGCGGTGTCGATGCCGGTGAGCTCCTGCTCGCCCACCGAGAAGGCCACCACCGGGATGTCGGCGGCATTGATGCCCTGGTTGCCCAGCTCCCGATAGAACGGCACGTTGGCATCGCCGTTGATGGTCGAGACCACCGCGGTCTTCTTGCCCTCGCTGCCGAACGCCTTGATCTCGGAGACGATGTTCTGCCAGTCGGAGTGGCCGAAGGGGGTGTAGTTGACCATGATGTCCGCCGCGTCCACGCCGTGCCCCTCGAGGTAGGCCTCGAGGATCTTGTTGGTGGTGCGCGGATAGACGTAGTCGGTGCCGGCCAGCACCCAGCGCTCGACGCCCACCTCGTTCATCAGGTAGTTGACGGCGGGGATCGCCTGCTGATTGGGCGCCGCCCCGGTGTAGAAGACGTTCTCGGAGGACTCCTCACCCTCGTACTGCACAGGGTAGAAGAGCAGGCCGTTGAGCTCCTCGACCACCGGCAGCACCGACTTGCGCGACACCGAGGTCCAGTTGCCGAAGATCACGTCGACCTCCTGCTGGGAGAGCAGCTCGCGAGCCTTCTCGGCGAACAGCGGCCAGTCGGAGGCCGGATCCACCACCACGGCCTCCAGTTGGCGACCCAGCAGGCCGCCCTCGGCGTTCTGGCGCTCGATGAGCATCTCGACGGTGTCCTTGAGCACCGTCTCGCTGATGGCCATGGTGCCGGAGAGCGAGTGCAGGATGCCGACCTTGATCGGGTCCTCCTGGGCCAGGGCGGGGGCGGCCACCCCCAGACTCAGGAGAGACGCGGCCAACCAGCGGGGGGAACGGGAAGCGGATGACGGAATCATGGGAACTCCTTGCGGGCGATGTTGTTGTCGATCTGTCCAGCGCAGGAGGACATCGCGAACGATGCCTCTGGCCTGTCATCGCAAGGGGTGTGCCACTTCCAGAGGCTGCCGAGTTTTGCTCAACGAATCAGTCTATTGGCAGAAGCTCAACAAGGGGCGGCGGCCACCGCCGGGGCTCGACGAGGGGCGGGCGCCCGGCGCGACGCCCCATCATCGTCCGCCCCCATGGTGCAACGCACCATCGCGGGGCGAGGCGGCCGGACACGAGACGGGGGCGCCGGCCAGGCCGGCGCCCCCGTGGGACACGCGCAACGCGCGATGCTAGCAGAGCTGCCTGAGGGGTCAGTCGCCTTCCGGGCCACCCGTGCCGGTGGTCACCTTCATGCGCCGCCGCAGCAGCGGGCCGACGATGTAGGGCAGGATCAGCCCCAGGCCGGCGAACACCCACAGGCCGATGGCCAGCCCGCTGTCCCAGAGGATGGTCCAGTCGCCATCGGAGATGTCCATGGCGTGGCGCAGGTTCTTCTCCATCTCCGGCCCCAGCAGCAGGCCGAGGATGACCGGCACCAGCGGGATCTCGAGCTTGCGCAGCACGTAGCCCCCCACCCCGAAGGCCACCATGAAGTAGAGATCGAAGGTGGTGTTGCTGATCGAGTAGATCCCCACGAAGGCGATCATGGTGACGACCGGCAGCAGGTACATCGGCGGCACCGACAGCAGCCTGACGAAGATGCCGACCAGCGGGATGTTGAGCACCAGCAGCAGGAAGTTGCCGATCAGCAGTGCCGCGATCACCCCCCAGACGATGTCGGCGTTCTGGGTGAACATCAACGGTCCCGGCGTGATGTTCAGCGAGATCAGCAGCGCCAGCAGCACGGCGGTGGTGCCACTGCCCGGCACGCCCAGCGTCAGCATCGGCACCAGTGCGCCGGAGGAGGCGCCGTTGTTGCCCGCCTCGGGGCCGGCCACGCCGCGCGGGTCGCCCTTGCCGAAATAGCCCTTGGCGCCGACCACCTTCTTCTCGAGGGTGTAGCCGATGAAGCTGCCCAGCGACGCCCCCGCCCCGGGCAGGACCCCGGCGATGAAGCCCAGTACCCCGCCGCGCAGGCTCGAGGGCAGGATGGCGCGGATGTCGGCCCAGGAGAGCTTCAGCTTGTTGACCACCATCTTCTGCTTGCCGCCGCCGGCGCGCTCCTCGATGAAGAACAGCAGCTCCGAGATCGCGAAGAGCCCGACGATGGCGATGATGAAGTCCACCCCCTCGTAGAGCTCCAGCACGCCGAAGGTGAAGCGCTGCACGCCGGTATTGTCGATGCCCACGGTGGCGATCATCAGGCCGATGGCCGCGGCCACCACCGTCTTCATCGGGTTCTTGCCGGTGATGCCGCCCAGGGTGGCGAAGGCCAGCAGGAAGAGCGCAAAATACTCCGCGGGGCCGAAGGTCAGGGCGAAGTCGGCCAACAGCGGCGCCAGCAGGATCAGGCCGATGGTGGCGACCAGGCTGCCGATGAACGAGGCCACCGCGGAGATCGCCAGCGCCTCGGCCGCCTTGCCCTGCTGGGCCATGGGATAGCCGTCGAGGCAGGTCATCATGGCCGGCTCGTCACCGGGGATATTGAGCAGGATCGACGAGATGCGCCCGCCGTACATGGCGCCGGCATAGACCGCGGTGAGCATGATCAGCGCGGTCTCCGGGGCGAGCCCCAGGGTGAAGGCCAGCGGGATCAGGATCGCCACGCCGTTGGCCGGCCCCAGTCCCGGCAGCGCGCCGATCAGGGTGCCCAGGAAGGCACCCATCAGGGCGAACATCAGGTTGTGCGGCGCCAGGGCGACGCCGAAGCCGTCGATCAGATAGCCGAGGGTCTCCATCAGCTCACCTCCAGGAACGAGAGCAGGCCCAGCGGCAGCGCGAGGTCCAGGGCGAAGTTGAACACCAGATAGACCACCAGGCCGGAGATCGCCCCGACGAGGTAGGCGCGCGGCACGCGCGAGCCCATGCGCCAGCACAGCGTGCCGACGGCCAGGGCGGTGCTGAGAATGAAGCCGAGCGGCTGGAGCAGCATGGCGTAGAGCACCAGCACCACCACGGCGATGATCAGCTCGACGCCGGTGCGGCTCCAGGGCCAGGCGTTATCGGGGTCGGGCCGCACGATCAGGTAGAGACTGGAGAGCGCCAGCACGACGGCCAGCAGCAGCGGGAAGGTCTCGGGGCCGACGGCCTCGCTGCCGCCGAAGGGTTCGGGGAGTTGCGTGGCGCCCCAGCCGTACGCGACGGCCAGGACGATCATCAGCACTCCGAAGATGCGGTCGTTGAAGGTCATTACTGGATCAGCCCGATGTCCTGGGAGAGCTGCTCGATGTCATCGATCTGGTCGGTGACAAAGGTCTCGAACTCGCCGGCGCTCATGTGGAAGGGCATCAGGCCGTTATTGGTCATGACCTCCTGCCACTCCTGGCTTTCGTAGATGGTGTCCATGGCGTCCACCCAGTACTGCTTCGCCTCGTCGGGGATATCGGCGGGCATGTAGAAGCCGCGCCAGTTGGGGCCGATGGCATCGATGCCCTGCTCGCGGGCGGTGGGAATGTCACCGAACTCGCCGGGCAGACGCTCCTCGGAGAGCACGGCCAGCACGCGCAGGTCGCCGGACTCCATGAAGCCCTGGGCCTCGGAGATGTCGCCGGTGAAGGCATCGACGTGCCCGCCGACCACCTGAGTCATGGCCTCGCCACCGTTGTTGTAGGAGAGGTAGGCGATGCGCGGCAGGTTCTCGATGCCCGCCGCCTGGGCGGCGATCAGCACCTTGAGGTGATCCCAGCCGCCCTTGGCGCTGCCGCCGGCGAACTTGACGCTGCGCGGATCCTCCTCGAGGGCCGCCATCAGCGCCGGCAGGTCCTGGTACTCGGAATCATCGGCCACGGCGATCACGCCGTAGTCCGCGCCCAGCGCGCCGATCCAGTTGACCATGTCGGCGGTCATGCCCGGAAACTGCCCCTGGGCCAGGCGCGTGGTGGTCGCCGTGGAGGCCGCTACCAGCAGCTGGTCGTCGCCGGCGCGCTTGCTGACGGTGTGGGCGTAGGCCACCCCGCCGCCGGCACCGGCCATGTTGATGGTCTGGACGTTGCCGGGCACCAGCTCGAGGTCCTGCATGACCTTGCCGACGCTGCGGCAGGTGAAGTCCCAGCCGCCGCCCGGGTCGGCGGGGGCCAGACACTCCACCTTGCCCTCGGGCTCGAAGGCGAAGGCGGAGGCGGCGGTGGTGGCGAGCACGCTGATGGCCACCAGCTGGACGGGGCGCTTGAGGTTCATGGCGGGCGTTCCTCCCAAGATCAGGCTTGTGTGATTGTTGGCTTGCGGAACCTGTCGGCCTTCCTTACAATTCTGTAAGGCAGAACATCGTTCCTCAGGACAGAAAGGTAGGCCCGGGCTCTTGGAGCGTCAACGGCCGGCTGCCCGATTGCGACCAAAGTTCTAGCCGAGACCGTCAGCCCTGACCACGGCTCGACGCCGACGCGAGCAGCGTCATCGGCACCACTCATGTCGGTCACGCACGGCGCAGGACACACGCTGAACACAACGGAGGCTCGATCCACAGATGGCACAGGACCGCGTCGAGGCCGTGGAGCGCGCATTGACCGTGCTCGAGGCCTTCGACTCCGCGCAGGAGTACTTCACCCTCGCCGAGCTGGCCCAGGCCACCGGCTTCTACAAGAGCACGCTGCTGCGCCTGCTGGGCTCGCTTTCCCGCTTCGACTACGTGCAGCGCGACGACCACGGCCGCTGGCATCTCGGCCATGCCCCGGTGCGCCTGGCGCGCCGGCACCTTCCCGGCCGGCATCTGGCGAGGCGTATCCAGCCCCTGCTGGCCCGCCTGGCGGCCGAGTCCGGCGAGACCGCGACCCTGCTCGAGGTGGAGGACGGCATGGCGGAGTGTCGCCTGGTGACGCTGCCCGAGAGCGCCCTGCGCCATGACCTGCACCCGGGCGACCGCTGGGCGGTGACACAGGAACAGGATCCGCGCCCGTCGCTGCCCGGCGGGACCATGGTCTGCCAGGCGCTGCCCGGCGACGCCCTCGAACCGCCCCGGTGGCTGGCCCTCTCGGGCCCGGCCGGACGCCTGGACACCCGGCGCGCCAGGGCGGCGCTCGAGGCGGTCGTGGCGAGGCTGTCCGCCGAATCGGGAAATGGCTCAGGGGGTGCGGGACCATGACGCTGCTGCTGGTGGAGGACGACGCCCTGCTCGCCGAGACGCTGGCCGAGACCCTGCGCCTGGAAGGCCACGAGGTCTGCCACCTCGATGACGGCAGCGCGGCGCGTGAGCGCCTGGCGGAGCCCGGGCATGGCCTCGCGCTGGTGCTGCTCGACCTGAACCTGCCGGGCTGTGGCGGACTCGAGGTGCTCGAGGCCCTGCGGGCCCATGACCGTGCCACCCCGGTGTTGATCCTCACCGCCCGCGGCGCCGTGGAGGACCGGGTGCGGGGCCTCGACCTGGGCGCCGACGACTACCTGGCCAAGCCCTTCGCCCTCGACGAGCTCGAGGCGCGCGTGCGCGCCCTGCTCAGGCGCCGCAGCCCCGCGGCCGAGATGAGCGTGGGGCCCCTCACGCTCGACACCCGGCAGCAGCGCTTCACCCTCCAGGGCGAGCCGCTCACCCTGCCGCCCCGGGAACAACGCCTGCTCGCCTGCCTGATGCAGCATGCCGGCACGCCGGTGGACAAGGCCCGGCTCGCCGAGGAGGCGTTCCAGGGCGACGCCATGGGCGACAACGCCATCGAGGTCTATGTGCACCGTCTGCGCAAACGCCTGGCCGGAAGCCCCGTGGCCCTGCGCACGGTGCGCGGCCTGGGATACCTGCTGGAGGCCGAATGAAGCGCGGCGACAGTCTCGCTCGCCGCCTGTTGGCCTGGCTGCTGGTGCCGCTGCTGGTACTCGGCAGCCTGATGCTCCTGCAGGCCTGGTTCGAGGCGCGGCGCACCGCCGATCGCGCCTTCGACCGCCTGCTCGAGGCCGCCTCCCTGGCCATCGCCGAGCAGGTTCAGTGGCAGGACGACCGCCTCTGGCTCGACCTGCCGCCGGCGGCGCTGGAGATGCTGGCCACCGACGCCGAAGAGCGCGTGTTCTATAGCCTGGTCGACCGCCACGGCCGCATGATCACCGGTAACGCCGAACTGCCGGGGGATGCGCGTGAGGCGGTCTCGGACGACGACACCCTGCTCTACCGCGACATCGCCTGGCAGGGCCTGTCGCTGCGCCAGGGGGTGCGACGCACGCGCCTCGAGGAGTGGCAGCTGCGCGAGCCCTTCGAGGTGCGCGTCGCCCACAGTCGCGAGGGGCGTGACGCCCTGGCGGCCGAGCTGTGGCGGGCCAACCTGGCGATGATCCTGGCCATGGCGGCGCTGGCGATCGTCGCGCTGCTGCTGGCGATCCGCACCGCCCTGGCCCCGCTGACTCGCCTGCGCCGCGCGATCAGAAGCCGCGATCCTCGCACCCTCGCCCCGCTGGCGCTTCGCCTGCCGCGCGAACTCGCCGAACTGCGCGATACCGTCAACGACCTGCTCGCCCGGATGCGCCGGGTGCGCGCCAACCAGGAACGCTTCATCGGGGATGCCTCGCACCAGCTGCGCACGCCGCTGGCGGGGCTCTCGGCGCGCGCCGAGCTCGCCCTGCGCCAGGACGATCCGGCGCGCTGGCGGGAGGCCCTGGTCGCCATGCAGGCCACCAGCACCCGCACCGCGCGACTGGCGATGCAGCTGCTGTCGCTGACGCGGCTGGCCAACCCCGAATATTGCCCCGAGCTCACACCGCTCTCCCTCAACGCCATCGCCCGGGAGGCGGTACGCGAGCACTGGACGGCCTGCCACCGAGCGGGGATCGACCTCGGCGTGGCGGGCGCCGCGGCCGAGGTCGAGGTAGCGGGCATCGACTGGCAGCTCGCCGAGGCGCTCGGCAACCTGATCGACAATGCCCGTCGCTACGGGGCACGGCACGTCACGATCCGGGTCGGCGAGGCGCCGCCGAGCCTGGCCGTCGAGGACGACGGCCCGGGCATCCCCCCTGCCCGCCGGCTACTGATGCTGCGCCCCTTCCACCGCGATCGCGACGACGTGGAGGGCTCCGGGCTGGGGCTCGCCATCGTCGACGGCATCGCCCGCACGCACGGCGCCCGTCTCGAGATGTCCGAAGGGCCGGGCGGTGCCGGGCTTCGCGTGACGCTGGTCTTTCCCGGAGACACTCCATGAGCCCCCGACGCCCCACGATGCCCCCGCTCTCTCGCCTGGCCGGGTGCTGCCTGATCGCCTTGCTGCTGGCGCTCCCCTTCACGACCCACGCCGCCCAGAGTCTGCGCTACCCCGCCACGCCGGAGGGCGACGCCGCCTCACCGCTGGTGATTCATGGCGCCCTGGACCTGCCCCAGGTGCGGCCGCTGCTGGACGCCTTCCACCGCGACCACCCCGATGTCGCCCTGCACTACCGCAACCTCTCCACCCTGGCTCTGCACGAGCGCTTCCTCCGCTCGCCCGCGGAAGCCGACGTGCTGATCTCCTCGGCCATGCCCTGGCAGTACCGCCTGGCCAACGATGGCCAGGCCCAGCCGCTCGACACGCCTGCGGCCAGGCGCTGGCCGGCCTGGGCGCGCTGGCGCAGCGAACTCTTCGCCATCACCTTCGAGCCCATCGTGATGGTGGTCAACGAGGCGATCATCGCGCGCTTCGGCGAGGTTCGCAGCCACGCCGACCTGCTGACGTTGCTGGAACGTGAGGGCGAGTCGCTGCGCGGCCGCGTGGTGACCTATGACCCGGCCATCAGCGGCGCGGGCTATACCTATGCCATCGAGGAGTCACGGCTCTCGCCGCGTTACTGGGAGCTGGTGGCGGCGCTGGGCGAGGCCGAGGCCGCCCTGGCGGAGACCACCGGGGAGATGCTGGAGGGACTGATCGAGGGCCGCTATCTGGTGGGCTACAACCTGCTGGGCAGCTACGCCCGGGAGCGCCTCGCCGACCAGCCACGGCTCAAGATCGTGGTGCCCGAGGACTACACCCTGGTCACCCAGCGCCTGGCCCTGGTGCCGCGCCTGGCGCCCCACCCCGAGATGGCCCGGCGCTTTCTCGACTACCTGATCGGCGAGAGGGGACAGGAAGTGCTGGCGCGAGCCACGCCGCTGGGTGCCATTCACCCCTCGCTCGAGGGGCCGGGCACGGCGGCCGCGCTGCGACGGCAGCGCGGCGAGGCGCTGCGCCCCATCCGCCTGGGCCCCGGCCTGCTGGCGACCCTGGACGATCTCAAGCGAGAGGCGCTATTGACGCGCTGGCGACGCGAGTTCACGCGCCGGGAGCGCCGCTGATCGGTCATTGCCGACCGGCTCAACGGACGTAGGAGATCTCGACCGGCACGGTGCCGCGCTTGAGCATGCCGAGCGCCTTGGCGGCCCGCTTGGAGAGGTCGATGATGCGCCCCTTGGCATAGGGGCCTCGATCGTTGATCAGCACCTCGACCTCGCGCCCGTTGTCCTCCCGGGTCACCGTGACCCGGGTGCCGAACGGCAGGGTGGGATGGGCGGCGGTGAGGGCCTGCTGGTCGAAGGGCTCGCCGCTGGCCGTGGTGCGGCCCTGGAAACGGTCGCTGTAGTAGGACGCCACGCCCTGCTGGGTCTTGGCCTCGGCCTCGTGGGCCTGACCGGTGCCGGCACAGCCGGTCATCAGCCACCCCGCCAGGCAGATGGTCAGAATCGGTCGGGAGCGAATTCCCATGCGGTCACCTCATGACATACCGGATGGCGCCGACCATCGCATCCAGCGATCAGGCGCCCTGGTCGAGGGGCGGCGAAGGGTGCTTGCCCTGCAGCCAACCCGAGCTGTTGGCCCGTGCCTGGTCGAACCAGGCCAGCCGATCGTGCAGTGTCACGACACCGCCGACGACGATCAGCGTCGGCGGTCGGATAGTAACCACTTCGCCCGTCGGCGGCAACTTCTCGAGGGTACCGACGTGTACCCGCTGGCGTGCCGTGGTGCCCTGCTCGATCAGCGCCACGGGCGTCTCGGGTGCCAGGCCGTGGCGGCAGAGCTGCTCGCCGATCAGCGACAGGCTGCCCAGCCCCATGTAGAACACCAGGGTCTGGCCGGGCGCCGCCAGCGTCGGCCAGTCCAGGTCGCTGCTGCCGTTGCGCAGGTGACCGGTGACGAAGCGCACCGACTGCGCATGCTCGCGATGCGTGAGCGGGATGCCGGCATAGGCCGCACAGCCCGATGCCGCGGTGATGCCGGGCACCACCTCCACCATGATCCCCGCGTCGACCAGCGTCTCGAGCTCCTCGCCGCCACGGCCGAAGATGAAGGGATCGCCGCCCTTGAGGCGAACGACCCGCTTGCCGGCCAGGGCCCAGTCGACCAGGGCCTGATTGATGCCGTCCTGGGGAACGCTGTGCCGCGAGCGCTCCTTGCCCACATAGAGGCGCTGGGCCTCGGGGCTCGCCAGCGCCAGGATCTCGTCGCTGACCAGTCGGTCATGCAGGATCACTTCGGCGGCCTTCAGGCGTCGCCACGCCTTGAGGGTGAGCAGCTCCGGGTCGCCCGGGCCGGCCCCGACCAGGCTGACACAGCCTGGCGGGAAGGCCGAGCCCGCCGGCAGCCCCAGCGGCGCCTCGTCTCGCCCTGCCGCGTGCACGGAACCGGTTCTCATATTCCAATAACCTCAGTAATGAATGGCGATTTATTCATTATGGTAATTAACAGTCGCCACGGATACCACGACTCCCTCGGCACAAGGCTATAACCGCTGGTTTCATCATCGTGGGACCGGAACCGGGGCCGGCACCGGCGGCGGTGGCCCCGCCTGAAACCAGATCGCCCCCGCGGGGCGGGGGGGATCGGAACCGGCACGACGACGCACTCAGGAGCAGAGCGTACGCCGCAGGCGGGGGCTTGCGAGCTCACCGAACAGGGTCGCGGCCGCGAGGATCGCCAGCAGCCAGGGCCAGTGCAGCCCGAACTCCACGCGGGTGATGCCCAGCGCATCGACGAAGATCATCAGGATCCCCAGCGGGCTGACGTAGCGCACCATGAACAGCCAGAGCGCATGGCAGGCCGGCGACAGGCCGAGCTCTTCCCGGAAGGTCTCGCTTTTCAGCACGAACCCGGCCAGCATCACCATGCCCAGCCCACCCAACGGCATCATCCAGCGCGAGGTCAGGTAGTCGAGCCAGTCGAAGAAGTGCTTGCCGGCCAGGGTCCAGTCGGCGCCGACGTTGAAGGAGAGCATCGCCAGGGTGCTGATCAGCCACAGCACGAGGCCGGTACCCCAGGAGGCGGTACGACGCGAGATGCCCTTGTTGTCGGTGAGCCAGGAGACCGTGGCCTCGACCATGGAGATCGACGAGGTCAGCGCCGCCATGGAGAGCATCACGAAGAACAGGACGCCGAACAGGGTGCCCATGGGGATCGCCTGGAAGGCCAACGGCAGGCTCATGAAGATCAGACCGGGGCCGCTGCTTGGGCTCATGCCGTTGGCGAAGATCACCGGGAAGATCGCCAGCCCCGCCATCAGCGCCACCACCGTGTCGGCCAGCGCCACGGAGAGCGTGGTCCGCGCGATCGAGGTGGTCGCGGGCAGATAGCTGCCGTAGGTGAGGATGGCCCCGGAGGCCAGCGACAGGGTGAAGAAGGCGTGGCCCAGTGCGGCCAGCATGCCCTCGCTGGAGAGGCGGCCGGCATCGAAGGAGAACAGGAACTCGACCGCCGCCGGGAAGCCGCCGGAGAACACGCCATAGCCGATCAGCAGCAGCAGCATCAGCACCATGCCGGGCATCATCCAGCTGACGCTTCTCTCGATGCCGGCCTGCACGCCCTTGCCGACGATCACCATGGTCGCCACCGTGACCAGGGTGCTCCAGAACCCGAGGTTCAGGGGACTGGCGTTGTTGGCCGCGAAGATCGCCGCCATCTCATCGACGCTCGAGCCCGCAAGGCCGCCGCTCAGCATCTTCCAGAGATAGGCGAAGGACCAGCCCGCCACCACCACGTAGAACGACAGGATCAGAAAGCCGCACAGCATGGCCATCCAGCCGAGCAGCGACCAGGCCGAGCCGCGGCCCGACTCGGCGACGACGCGCCGCAGGGCATCGACGGGGCTGCCACGGCCACGTCGCCCCAGGGCGATCTCGGTCATCATCACCGGCACCCCCACGGCGAGGATGCAGGCCAGGTAGACCAGCACGAAGGCGCCACCGCCGAACTCGCCGGTGATGTAGGGAAACTTCCAGATGTTGCCCAGGCCCACGGCGGAACCGGTCGCCGCCAGGATGAAGCCCCAGCGGCCGAGCCACTGGGTTCGAGGTTGTGCGTTCGTTGTCATATCACACCAGGATCACCGGAGTTCTTTCCGACACCGCGAGGCATCGCCACCAGCCGGCTATTGTGACGGATTTTATCGTCATTGGGCAGACGCACGACCGATTGTGCTGCCAGAGACCGTCAGCGCCTGAGGAAAATACGCTGGCGACGGCACCCCCTCATGAGGACGGCGCGAACGCTCACGGCCACGAGTCCCGACTCACGGCCTATCCCACGATTCAAGCCGGCTGGTCTATGCTGGTGATCAAAGTGGCATTGGCGCGGCGCGGCCGCGTTCGTCAACCTGTCAGCCAGCACGCGCCCAGGAGGACACCATGACCAGTGACACCCCTATCGGCCCGATCGCCCTGCCCGATACCCGATCCAGGCGCATCGTCGAAAACCTGCTGGAAGGATCGGGCGTCACGCTCAACGGTGATGCTCCCCAGGATATCCGCGTGCTGCATCCCGACGTCTTCTCGCGCATCCTGCACCAGGGCACCCTGGGCCTCGGCGAGACCTACATGGAGGGCTGGTGGGAGTGCGAGCGCATCGATCAGATGGCCCATCGTCTGCTGCTGCACGGCCTGGGACAGCACGCCCGCACGCCGTCGGAAAAACTCATGTACCGACTGCAGTCGGGCTTTCGCAACCTGCAGAGCCGGACCCGGGCCTACATGGTCGGCGAGGTGCACTACGACCTGGGTAACGACCTCTTCGAGCGCATGCTCGATGAGACCATGTGCTACTCCTGCGGCTACTGGAAGGAGGCCGATGATCTCGCCTCCGCTCAGAAGGCCAAGCTCGAACTTGCCTGTCAGAAACTCGATCTGAAACCGGGCATGAGGGTCCTCGATATCGGCTGCGGTTGGGGCAGCTTCGCCGAGCATGCGGCCCGTCATCACGGCGTGTCGGTCACCGGTATCACCATCTCCCGCGAGCAGGCGGCCCTCGCCCGAGAGCGCTGCGCCGAGCTGCCGGTGGAGATCCTGCTGCAGGACTATCGCGACCTCGATGGCCTGTATGACCGTGTCGTCTCCATCGGCATGTTCGAGCACGTGGGGCACCGCAATTACGGGACCTATTTCGAGACCATCCGGCGCCTGATGCCCTCGGACGGCCTCTTCCTCCTGCATACCATCGGCGCCAACCGCTCAGAGATATCGGCGGATCCCTGGATCCATCGCTACATCTTCCCCAACGGCACCCTGCCCTCGGCCATGCATATCGCGCGAGCCAGCGAGAATCATCTGCTGATGGAGGATTGGCAGAACTTCGGCCCGGACTACGACCGGACGCTGATGGCCTGGCTCGCCAATGTCGACGCTCACTGGCACGAGATCGCCCCGCGCTACAACGAGCGCACACGCCGGATGTTTCGCTATTACCTGTCGGTCTGTGCCGGCGCCTTTCGCTCTCGCCATCTCCAGCTCTGGCAGGTGGTGTTCTCGCGCGGACAGGAACGCCGCTACGACGCGCCGCGCTGATGCCCGGTCGTGACGTCACGGCTTGACCCGCCGACGCAGCCCATTACCTAAGCCTTATTGTCGGCGATCGCCTACACCTCAAGGTGGATAGGCAGTACCCTGGCGAGGCGGCATAATGCCGCCGATCGAAAAGCGACGCGCCACGCCACGAGCGCGCGACCGACCCAGCCTCTCGCTGGGCAGGACGATAACGACACTCGCTGTGCGCAGCAGGGATACAAGGACACCCGCATGCCCTCCAACGATGTCCTGCCGGAGAGAGAGAGTTCACATGCCCCGTGGCTCCTCGAGCTGACCGAGCAGCTGCCCGGCGTGATCTTCCAGCTGCATCGTGCCCCGGATGGCCACCTGCACTTTCCCTACCTGGCCGGCAGCGGCACCGGGCTCGACGGCCTCGATCGGCGCGACCTGGAACAGAATGCCCTCCCCGCCCTGGAACGCCTGGCCGAACCGGACTACCCGCGGCTGATGGCCCTCATCGAACGCTCGGCGCGCTCGGGGTCTCCCATCGCCACCACCTTTCGGCTGCGTCTGAACGGGGAGCGCATGAACTGGATCGCCGTGCGGGCCCAGCCTCGCGAGGTCGAGAGCGGCACGCTCTGGGTCGGCCTGATGATCGATATCAGCGAGCAGATGCTGGAAGAGGACCGCCTGCGCCGGCTCTCGGACACCGACGATCTCACCGGCCTGGCCAATCGACGCAAGCTGATGACGCGTCTCGACGAGGAACTCTCGCTGAGTAACCGTCACGGCCTGCCGCTGTCGCTGATGATGCTCGACATCGATCATTTCAAGTCGATCAACGATACCTGGGGGCACCTGCAGGGCGATCAGGTGCTACGCGAGCTCGCGAGCCTCTGCCAGGGCATCCTGCGCGAGGAGGACCTGATGGCCCGACTCGGCGGCGAAGAGTTCGCCGTGCTGCTGCCCCTGACCCCCGAGTCGCACTGCCGGCAGCTGGCGGAGCGGCTCCGCCGGCGCATCGCCGAGAATGATTTCGGCGTCGGAAGCGGCCAGGTTACCGTCAGCATCGGCATCGCCGAACACCGCGTCGGCGACTCCCGCGAGATCCTCTTGCAGCGCGTCGACGATAACCTCTATGCCGCCAAGCACGGCGGGCGCAACCGGATCATGGCCGGCGCCTGACCCGTGCATCTCAGGAGGGCTCGCCGGTCAGGTGATCGAAAAACCATCGGGCGGCGTGGGCCTCGACCCTTTCCAGGGTACCGGGCTCCTCGAAGAGGTGGCTGGCACCGGGCACGATCAGCAATTGGCGAGGACAGCAGAGCCGCGCCATGGCCTGCTCGTTGAGCCGGATGACCTGGGGGTCATGCCCGCCGACCAGCAGCAGGGTCGGCGCCTTGACCCGCGCCAGGGCCTCCCCGGCGAGGTCGGGACGTCCGCCGCGCGACACCACTGCCCTCACTCGCGCCGGCTGGTCGGCCGCCGCGATGAGCGCCGCCGCAGCCCCGGTGCTGGCGCCGAACAGGCCGATGCCGAGCCCCCGCGACGCCGTCGCCTCGGCGACCCACGCCACCGCGCCGCTCATGCGCGCCCCGATCAGCGCGATATCGAAGCGCAGCGCCCGGGTCCGCTCGTCGATCAGGCTCTCCTCCGGCGTCAGCAGATCGAACAGCAGGGTCGCCAATCCCTGCTCGGCCAGGTGGCGTGCCACCCGGCGATTGCGGACGCTGAAGCGGCTGCTGCCGCTGCCGTGGGCGAACACCACGATGCCGGCCGGCGCCTCGGGCATCAACAGGTTCCCCTCCAGGGCGACACCCGACGTCTGGATCTCGAGATCGTGCTCGGTCATGGACAGGCTTCCTCCCGACCCCGCAGGCCGCGACGGTCATACCCGAAGTATAGTGACTGGGTCGACCGGCAGACACAGCGGCGGACGCGAGCCGCCCGAGGCCGGTATACTGGATGGATCCCCAGTGACCCCCCAACGACTCGGCAGGGAGAGCCCCATGATCCAGCAGACGCTCGAACAGGTCTTCGGCTACGACGACTTCCGCCCCGGGCAGCGGCCGGTGATCGAGGCGATCGTGGCCGGCCGCTCGGCGGCGGCCATCTTCCCCACCGGCTCCGGCAAGTCGCTCTGCTATCAGCTGCCCGCCCTGCACCTTCCGCACCTGACGCTGGTGATCTCGCCCCTGCTGGCGCTGATGCAGGATCAGCTGGCCTTCCTGGCGCGCCACGGCATCGCCGCCGCCAGTCTCGATTCCGGCCAGAGCCGCGAGGAGGCGGCGGCGGTGATGGAGGGCGTCAAGCGCGGCGACATTCGCATCCTGATGGTCTCGGTCGAGCGCCTCAAGAACGAGCGCTTCCGGGCCTTCATCCGCCGCGTACCGATCTCGCTGATGGTGGTGGACGAGGCCCACTGCATCTCCGAATGGGGGCATAACTTCCGGCCGGACTACCTCAAGCTGCCCGCCTATCGCCGGGAGTTCGGCATTGCCCAGGTGCTGCTGCTGACCGCCACGGCCACACCAAGGGTCATCGACGACATGCGCAGCCGCTTCGACATCGCGCCGCAGGACGTCACCGGCACCGGCTTCTATCGCGCCAACCTCGACCTCGCGGTCTCCCCGGTGCCCGCCGATCAGCGCCCGCGCCGGCTGGTGGAGTGGCTGCGACCGAAATTCGCGCCGGACCCGCCCGAGCCGACCATCGTCTACGTCACCCTGCAGCAGACCGCCGAGCGCCTGGCCGCCTACCTCCAGAAGGCCGGCCTACCCGCCACGGCCTACCACGCGGGGCTCGACGCCGAGCGGCGCGACGCTATCCAGCGGGACTTCATGGCGGGACAGACGCCCTGCATCGTCGCCACCATCGCCTTCGGAATGGGCATCGACAAGGCCGATATCCGCAACGTGGTGCACTTCGACCTGCCGAAGTCCATCGAGAACTACAGCCAGGAGATCGGCAGGGCCGGCCGGGATGGGCTGCCCTCGAACTGCCTGATGCTGGCCGGGCGCGACCACCTCGAGGTGCTGGAGAACTTCGTCTATGGCGACACGCCGGAGCATCACGGCATCCGTCGCGTGATCGACGCGCTACAGGCAGCCGGTGACGAGTGGGAGCTGATGCTCAACGCCCTGTCGCGACACAGCAATATCCGCCCCCTGCCCCTCAAGACCCTGCTGGTGCAGCTCGAGCTGCGCGGCATCATCGCCCCGCGCTACAGCTACTTCGCCGACTATCGTTTTCGATTGGCGGAGGAGCCGGAGACGCTGGTGGCCCGCTTCGAGGGCGAGCGTCGCGCCTTCGTCCAGGGGATTCTCGACGCCGCGTCCCGGGCCCGCACCTGGTACACCCTGGACTTCGCCGCCCTGGAGGCACTGGGCGCCGAACGCGGGCTCGATACCCGGCGCGGGCGCGTCATCACCGCCCTGGAATACTTCGTCGAGAAGGGCTGGATGACCCTGGAGAGCAAGCAGATGACCGAGGTCTACGAGGTGCTCGCCCGGCAGGCCGACCCGGCGGCGCTCACCGACGACCTGAGCCGCTATTTCCGCGACAAGGAAGACGCGGAGATCGCGCGTCTCGAGGCCATGCTGGCGCTCTTCGAGAGCGACGGCTGCCTCAGCCGGCGCCTGGCCGACTGGTTCGGCGATGCCCGGGCACCCGAGCGCTGCGGCCACTGCTCGGCCTGCCGGGGCCAGGTGGCGCGCCTGCCCGCCGCCGCGAAGGCGGCACCGCCGGCACCCCAGGACCTCGAGGCGCTGTGCGCCCCCTTCCTCGAGCGCCTCGGCCAGGCCGGAGAGAGCCATCCCGCCACGCCGGATCTGCTGACGCGCTTTCTCTGCGGGATCACCACCCCGCTCTTCACGCCGCTGAAGGCGCGCCAGCTGCCAGGCTTCGCCGCCCTCGAGGGGGTCGCCTACGGCGAGGTGCGCGAGCGGGTCGCCGAACGCCTGCCCCGGATGGCCTCGGTGCCGCCCTCCTCCTGATCCACGCGCGCCGAAGGACGGCTCACCGACGACGCCCGACGCGTGCCCTGGCCGCCCCCAGCCGGACTCAACCGGGCCCGGCAGGGCCACGCGCCGGCTTGACGAGGCGGCGTCGCTGCACGACCTTTCTCACCACACCCTTGTCGACGCTCAGGAGGAGACCATGAGCCAGCTTTCCGAACAGACTTGCGAGGCCTGCCACAAGGACGCTCCCCAGGTGACCCAGGCCGAGATCGAGCAGTTCGGGGCCGAGATCCCCGAGTGGCGGATCGTCGAGCGCGATGGCATCATGAAGCTAGAGCGGAGCTTCACGTTCCGCGACTTCCAGCAGGCCCTCGACTTCACCAACCGCGTCGGCGAGATCGCCGAAGAGGCCGGACACCATCCGGCCCTACTGACCGAATGGGGCAAGGTCACCGTGACCTGGTGGTCGCACGAGATGAAGGGCCTGCACAGGAACGATTTCATTCTTGCCGCCAGAACTGACGAGGTAGCGACATAAATGTTCGAGAAAATTGAGCGGGTTCCCGGGGACGCCATCCTCGGTCTTATCGAAGCCTTCAAGAAGGACACCAACCCTCAGAAGGTCGATCTCGGCGTGGGCGTCTACAAGGACGACCAGGGCAACACCCCGGTGATGCGCGCCGTGAAGGAAGCCGAGGCCCTGCTGCTCAAGAACGAGACCACCAAGACCTACATCGGCTCGCACGGCGCACCGGCATACGGCCAGGCGGTACTGCCCATGGTGCTGGGCGAGGGCTCGCCGGTGCTCGAGGCCGGGCGTGCCAGTGCCACCCAGTCCCCCGGCGGCACCGGGGCCCTGCGCCTGGCGGCGGACTTCATCGCCAAGCAGCTGCCCGGCAAGGATGTCTGGGTCAGCGACCCGACCTGGCCGAACCACCTGGGGATCTTCCCGGCCGCCGGCCTGACCCTGCACAAGTACCCGTACGTCGACGCCGAGAACCGGCTCGACTTCGACGGCATGCTCGGCGCACTCAAGCAGATTCCGGAGGGCGACGTGGTGCTGCTGCACGCCTGCTGCCACAACCCCACCGGCTTCGATCTGTCCCAGGCCCAGTGGCAGCAGGTCCTGGAGGTCGTCCGCGAGCGCAACCTGCTGCCGCTGATCGACTTCGCCTACCAGGGCTTCGGCGAGGGGCTGGACGAGGACGCCTACGGCGTGCGCCTGCTGGCCGAGAACCTCGACGAGGTGATCATCACCAGCTCCTGCTCCAAGAACTTCGGCATCTACTGCGAGCGCACCGGCTGCCTGATCCTGGTGGCCAAGGATGCCGAGCAGATGGAGAACGTGCGTTCCCAGGTGGCCATCGTCGCCCGCGAGAACTACTCCAACCCGCCGGCCCATGGCGGTGCCATCGTCAGCGAGATCCTGCACTCGGCCGAACTGGCCGTGATCTGGCGCGAGGAGCTCACCGAGATGCGCGATCGCATCAACACGCTGCGTCGCGACTTCGTCGAGGCCCTCAAGCCCTACGGCCTGGACCAGAAGTACGCCTGTGTGGCCGAGCAGCGCGGCATGTTCTCCTACACCGGCCTGACCCCCGACCAGGTCGACCGCCTGCGTGACGAGTTCGGCATCTACATGGTGCGCTCCGGTCGCGCCAACGTCGCCGGCTTCTCCAAGGCGAACCTGCCGTACCTGGCCAAGGCGATCGCCGCGGTCAACTGAGCCGCTCGCCCAGCGACTCACGCCAGATGCCCGGGTCACTGACCCGGGCATTTCGTTTGCGGGACCGTTTTCCGTTGCGGAACCACCGCCACGCTTGCCGAAAAAGGTTCGTCCCACCGCCGGGGACACAGGGCCGCCCGTCCGCTCCTGAGGCCGCCATACAACAGAGGGCCCCGCCGGTTTTTTGCCGGCGGGGCCCTGGCGAGTCTAGCAGGAGATGATCAGTTGACCGCGGCCTCGCCCTCGGCGGTACCGGACACGCCGGCGCTGGCCGAGCCGTTCGGGTCGCTGGCGCCCCCGGCGGTGCTGTCCCAGGCCCCCTCGGCGTCATCCCCGGCCGACTCGAGGGTCTGCTCAGCCGTGTCGGTAGCCCGATCCAGGGCGCCGCCGGCTGCGTCCATCCCGGCGTCGGCCCGTTCCTGGACGCCGGCACCCGCGGCGGTGGCGCCCTCGACGGCGCCCTGCCCGGCCTGATGTGCCGTACCGGTCTCGGCACTGCCCTGAGCGTCGGCACTCAGGTCGGCACCGACGTCCTGACCGGCGGCCTGAGTCTGCACACTGGTATCGCCTTGGGCCTGGATAGCGGCGCTGTCCGCCATGGCGGCCTGGGCGCCCAGGCCAGCCAGCGCGAGGGAGAGCGTGATTCCGACTGTCTTCAGTTTCATGATACCTCCTGGTGGTGGCCACCGAACTCGGCTCGATGGCCTCCGAAATGATAGATCCATGTCACGCGGGCCCTTCCCTGGCCCCGTGCCCTCCATGGCCGCGATACTGCCTTGGCAGCAGCATTCGCGCCTCCGGCACCAAGGCCGGAGCAGACACCTATCCTCCAGCGAAGTACATGCCAGAAAAAATATTTAAGCTTCAAAAACAGATGATTATAAAAATCCTCTGCGCAGGAGACGGACCCTTTCACCCACCCGACCGCGGCACGCCGTCACTATTTGTCGACACCTCACACCACTGGCACAACTTTCCCTTTAATATCAATTGATTAATCTGTTGCCCATCACACACGCGGAAGGGCCGACACTGCGCCGGCGAACCGTCACACCCAAGGCACAGGCCCCGCCGAGCAGTTCAGCGCGGCGGGGCCTGTGCATGGCGAGGCGCGGGCGGATCAGGCCGCGTAGCGGGAGACCCCCAGGCCGCTGGGGTCGATGACCGGCGCCTTGCCGCTCATCAGGTCGGCCAGCAGCTGGGCGCTGCCGCAGCTCATGGTCCAGCCCAGGGTGCCGTGCCCGGTGTTGAGCCACAGGTTGTCGACCGAGGTGGGACCGATGATCGGCGTGGAGTCCGGGGTCATCGGGCGCAGGCCGGTCCAGAATTCCGCCCGGCCCACGTCGCCCCCCTCGGGGAAGACGTCGCGCACCACCATGGCGATGGTGGCCCGGCGCTTCTCCAGCAGGCTCAGATCAAAGGAAGCCAGCTCCGCGGTGCCGCCCACCCGGATGCGGTCGTCGAAGCGCGAGATCGCCACCTTGAAGGTCTCGTCCATCACCGTGGACTGGGGGGCGCCGCCGTCGTCGGTGACCGGCACGGTCAGGCTGTAGCCCTTGACCGGATAGATCGGCAGCCGGATGCCCATGTCCTTGACCAGGAACGGCGAGTAGCTGCCCAGGCAGACCACGTAGGCGTCGGCGGTCAGCTCACCTTCGCTGGTCACCACACTCTCGATGGCCCCGGCGCTGCGCTTGAGGCGCTGGATATCGACGTTGAAGCGGAACTCGACGCCCAGTCGCTCGCAGCAGTAGTCCGCCAGCCGGTTGGTGAAGAGGTAGCAGTCGCCCGTCTGATCATCGGGCAGGTGCAGCCCGCCGACGAACTTGCCCGGCACCCGGGCGAGTGCCGGCTCGACGCCTGCGATCTCGTCGGCATTGAGCAGCTTGTGGCGCACGCCGCACTGCTCCAGGACCCGCATGTCCTTGGCCACCGCCTCCACCTGGCTCTCATGGCGAAACAGCTGCATCAGGCCGCGCTGACGATCCTCGTAGCGGATGCCGGTGTCGTCGCGCAGGGCATCGATACAGGACCGGCTATGCTCGGCCACGCGCACCATGCGCTCCTTGTTGATCATGTAGCGCTCGGGGCTGCAGTTGCCCAGCATCTGCGTCATGAAGCGCGCCATGCTGGGATCCATCCTGGGCTGGATCTTGAGCGGCGCATGCTCCTGAAACATCCACTTGATGGCCTTCTGGGGAATGCCCGGGGCCGCCCAGGGCGAAGAGAAGCCGAAGGAGACCTGGCCGGCGTTGCCGTAGCTGGTTTCCAGCGCCGGCGAGGGCTGGCGATCCACCACCGTGACCTCGTGGCCCTGCCGAGCCAGGTAATAGGCGCTGGTGACGCCGACGACGCCGCTGCCGAGAATCAGTACCTTCATGCGCTTCCCCTTCTGCCGGGTGGTGAGATCAACGAGCCCAGCAGTATAGGGATAACGCTCCAGATGATTCGACCAAAAAAGCCCTTACAAACAAAGCCAAGCCATGTTTTTATTGATTTCTATAATGAATAACTCGTTATAGAACGGTATTTTTGGGCTTTTCCTCTACCTCGTCTTGAGATGGCTGCCGACGCGGGCTGGCCAGGATGCGTCTCAGCACCTGCCAGGCCGCCAGGCCCGCCAGCAGGTTGCCGATGGCCGCCCCCATCGCCAGGCCCATCAGCTCACCGAGCCAGGCCCCGAGCCACAGGCAAGGCAGATAGAAGACGAACAGCCGAGCCCCCGACATCAGCATGGCTCGCAGCGGCCAGCCCAGGGCATTACCGGCCGAGACCACGAGCATGCAGACCCCCAGCGCCGCGTAGCTCGGCAGCAGGAAACGAATCAGGATCGCCAGGTCGTCCTGTACCTCGGGATTACCGGACAGCGCGAGGGCGACCCAGGGCGCGGCCAGCGCCAGGATCACGCCCAGCGACAGCTGCCAGAGCACCACCACCCTGAGCGCGAGGCGCATCAGGCGATGCACCTGCTCCCAATCCCCCGCCCCGTAGCAGCGTCCGAGCCAGGGCGGCAGCGACATCGTCATGGCCAGCACCACCATCAGCGACAGCGTCTCCAGACGGCTGGCCAACCCCCAGGCCGCCACCTGGGACTCGCCGAGGGAGGCCACCACCGCGATCGCCAGCATCGCCGCCAGAGGCGGCATCAGCTGGCTGATCATCGCCGGGCCGGCGATACCGACGAAGGGCGTGAGCGAGCGCTGCATCTCCCCGACCAGTCCCTCGGCGGCGAGCCACGACTTGTCACGCAGTCGCTGGCCCAGCAGCAGCAGGCCGATGGCGAAGGCGATCGCGGTCGCCCAGGCAGCGCCCGGCAGGCCCAGCCCCTCCCAGGGCCCGACACCGAAGATCAGCAGCGGATCGAGCACCAGGTTCAGAAGGCTCGTGATCACCATCATCTTGCCCGGCAGCCAGGTATCGCCGTGGGCCCGGAACAGGCTGTAGCCGAAGTAGAGCACCGCCCCGAGCCACGCCGACAGCAGTTGCGGCCCCCAGTAGTCGCGAATCAGCGCGCGCGTCGCCCCATCGGCGCCCAGCAGGCCGTAAAGCGGGGTCTGGATAGCCCACAGCAGCAGCACGAGCAACGCGATGGTCAGGGTGCCGACCAGCAGCACCAGGCTGCCCAGGCGTCGGGCTCGCGCCGTTTCCCGCGCACCCAGGGCACGCGAGATCAACGCCGCGATGGCGATGCCCATGCCCACCTGAATGCCGATGACCAGGAAGGAGAGCGGGAAGGTGAAGGACTGGGCGGCCAGCGGCGCCGTGCCCAGCCGGGCGATGAAGGCGCTGTCCACCAGCTGGAAGCCGAGCAGCGCCAGCACGCCGATCGCCATGGGCCAAGTCTGGCGCCACAGGGTGGGGCCGAGGGAGGAACGGGATGTATCGAGGGAATTCACACGGACTCCGGGGGCTGACGGGGGCTGGCATTCTACGCCATGGCGGCGCCGGACTCAGCCCGCAAGTCCCCGGTGCCCCATCACCAGCCCGGCCAGGATACGCTCGATGTCGGCGGCGGGCATGGGGCGGAAGAAGTAGAACCCCTGCACCAGATCGCAGCGCATCTCCTGGATCAGCGCCAGCTGTTCGCGATTCTCGACCCCTTCCGCGACCACCTCGAGACCCAGCCGATGGCCGATGAAGACCGCGGCCTCCATGATGGCACGGTCCTCGGGTTGATCCGGGGCATCCCGCACGAAGGCGCGGTCGATCTTCAGCGCCGTGACCGGGAAGTGCTTGAGATAGCTCAGCGACGAGTAGCCGGTACCGAAATCGTCGATGGAGATGCGATACCCCAGGCGATGGAGACGGCGCAACCCCTCGAGAATCCGATCGTCGGCCTCGATCAGCACGTTCTCGGTGAGCTCGATGCCGATGTGCCGCGGCCCCAGGTCGTAGCGCGCCAGGCAGGCCTCGAAACGCTCGAAGACGTCAGGCCGGCTCATCTGCCGACCGGAGAAGTTGATATCGATACGCTCCAGCGCCAGGCCGGCGTCCCGCCAGCGCGCCCGCTGCCCACAGGCCGCTTCCATGACCCAGTCACCGAGGCGATGAATCAGGTCGGAATGCTCGGCCAGCGGGATGAACTCGACTGGAGAGATCGGCGGGCCATCATGAGGATGCCAGCGCAACAGGGCCTCGAGGTTCTCGATGCGCCCGCTCATGGCCGACACCTGGGGCTGGTAGTGCAGCAATAGCTCGCCCTGGTCGAGCGCCTGCTCCAGGCGATCGGCCAGGCGATGCTGGTGCAAAAGCTCGTCGTGGAGCTGCTGATCGAAGAACCACACGCTGCCGCGGCCATCGAGCTTGGCCCGGTTCTTGGCCACATCGGCGTTGCGAATCAGCTCCCGCGCCGTATCGCCGTTATCCGGATAGAAGCTGACCCCGAGGCAGGCCGTTACCTGGCGTCGCGACCCGTCCACCATGAAGGGGGCCCGCAGCGCCTGCTGGATCTTGTGAACCAGCTGCGGCAGCACGTCCTCGCGCTGGAGGCCGGGGAAGGCGATCACGAACTCGTCGCCGGAGAGGCGCGACATCAGGTCCGACCCGCGCTTGGTACGGTGCAGGCGACGGCTCAGCTCGACCAGCAGACGATCGCCCTGCTCGTAGCCCAGGGCATCGTTGATCTCCACGAAGTGATCGATGTCCAGGTAGACCAGCACCAGGCCGCAATCCTGTCGTCCACACCCGGCAAGGACCTCGTCGAGCTGGGTCTCGAAGGTCTGGCGATTGGGGAGATGCGTCAGGGCGTCGAAGCGCGTGGCAAAATCCAGTTCGCGATGGACGCGCTTCTGATCCGAGAGATCCACGTCGACGCAGAACATCAGGGGATCGTCGGTGTGCTCCCCGAGCATCACATGATGCGAGAAGACCGATACCGGCTCGCCGCTCTTGTGCTGAAGCTCCAGCTCATCGGCGGGAATCTCGATCCCCTGCTCCACCCAGGCACGATGCGCATGGATCACGGGCTCGCGCATCGGCGCGGGGATGATCAGCTCCTCGAGCAGCTGCCCCTGTGCCTCGTCGGGGGCATAACCATAGAGCCGAGTGCTGGCCTCGTTCCAGTAGATCACCCGACGCTGCCGGTCGTAGCCCTGTACCGCCACCTTCGGCAGGCTCTCCAGCAGGGCACGAAATCGCTGCTCGCTCTCCAGGTACTGGCGCCGCACACGCTCGACGTCATCCAGGGAGTCAGCCCCCCGAACGGCGGACCATGTCGATCTGACCTGCTGCCACCGGCGCATCAGCCATTGCCGGAAACGGGTTTCGCGACCGCTCATTCATCCCCTCATCATCGCCTGGCGATGCCATCCTGCCTGCGGGGAGCGCATGCCTAGGGACGACATCGATACTCCCCATCCTACCTGCTTATGTAGGAAATATCTTACACGGCATCAGGTCTCCGACCAGGCATTGCCCTCCAACGTTTCACTGAGAACCCTAGCCCCTGAAGTGTGCCCCGTCTCGTACATTTTTTGACATTTCGTTGCAAATCTTCTCATTTTTCTAAGGTTGCCCAGGTCTTGGGCAACCCAATGGCAATCATGCCATCCCCCCCCAATGGAGAAGATCCCATGAAACTCGACACCCTCAAGTACGGCTTCGATACCGCCACCATGCCCCTCGACCCGATCGCCGACTACTGGTCCCCCGAGGTCACCCGCTCACTGCGGCAGCAGGATTGGGCCCAGGCCGAGGTGCGCTCTCGACTGGACCTCGAGGCCTGGCAGGCCTACACCCACGACCTGCCCCGGGACCCCTACGTCAACCGTCGCTGGAAGCGCATGTCCTGGCTGACGCTGGACGACCGCGGCGATGTCCTCGACATGGGGCACTGCCCGATGGCTCAGGGCGGCGCCTTCAACGACGCCGAGAGCATGGCGGACCGGCTTCGCTACTACGAGCCGCTGACGCCGGAGTTCATGGCGCGGCCGGATGTGAAGGCCTTCGTCCGGGCCTGGGCGCGGCTGTGGCATCTGCGTCCTAACGAGCCCATTCTCATGCAGATCACCGGCGTGCGCGGCGAGGGCATGGTCGACCCCCTGCAGGGCCAGGGGATTCACGCCGATGGCTGCCAGGCACTGAGCGTCATGGTACTCAGCCGTGACAACGTGGCAGGGGCCGAGAACCATCTCTATGCCGACAAGGGCGGCACCCACCCCCTCGCCGACACGACCCTCGCCCCGGGGGATATCCTGCACCTGCGCGACGACCGCCTCTTCCACAGCGTGGATGCGATCACACAGCACGACGAAGAAGCGCCCTTCGAGCGCTTCGTGATCATCATCAACAGCCGCTTCGTGGATGAGTTTCAGAACCGTATCCTGCGCCGGCACTTCCCCGAGGCGCTGCTCCACGAGCCCAGCTAAGCCAGGGTCCTGCAACGAAACGCCCCCCTGGGAGAGTCCCAGGGGGGCGTTTCGTTGCCGGATCGCTCCGCGTCGCGGCGCGTCTTACTGGCGAATGCCCTCGAAGGTCACGTAGAGCTCGAGCTCGTGCATCGACTCGGGGAACTTGCTCATGTCGATACCGTAGTCCGCCAGGGCCAGCGTGGTGGAGCCCTCGAAGCCGGCACGATAGTTCCCCCAGGGATCCTCGCCCTCGCCCAGCAGGGTCACGGGCATCTCGATCTCGTTGGTCTCGCCATGCAGGGTCAGCTCGCCGCTCAGCACGCCCTCGTTATCCCCGCTGGGGGTGAAGCCGGTGGAGGTGAAGGTCGCGGTCGGGTACTCGCCCGTCGCCAGGAAGTCATCGCTCTTGATGTGCTTGTCACGCTCGGCATGGTTGCTGGTGAGGCTGGTCACATCGACCTCGAGGTTGGCGGCCGAGTCCTCCAGGTTCTCCGGATCATAGCGGAAGCTGCCCGAGAACTCCTCGAAGCTGCCGAGGATGTAGGAGAAGCCCAGATGACTGATCTTGAACTGAATGAAGGCGTGCTGCCCCTCGGTGTCGATGGCGTAGTCCGCGGCCTGGGCCTGGGTCAGCGGCACGAGGGCGGTGGCGGCCAGAGCGGTGGCGATGGCGGTCTTCTTGATCATGAAGGCTCCTTGCAGATCGTTTCGGGGGAGATCATCGCCTCAGGGGCGACGGGAACGGCGTGGGTCGATCATCCGCGACAGGACATCGGTGCGATCGACCCAGTGATGTTTCAGGGCGGCCAGGGCGTGGCCGGCGGAGAGCAGCATCAGCGCCAGGGCGCTGTACCAGTGCACCTGACCGGCCAGCGTGGCCTGATCCGGCAGGCCGCTGATCAGCGCCGGCACCTCGAAGGCATCGAACACCTTGATCCCCTGGCCCTCGGCGGTGGAGATCAGGTAGCCGCTGACCAGCGCCACGAGCATCAGCGCATAGAGCCCGAGGTGGCCCAGATGGGCGGCCCGGCGCTCCAGGCGATGACCCTTCGCCTGCGGCGTGGGCTGCAGGATGCGCCACCCCAGGCGGATCAGGGTAGCCAGCAGCAGCAGCATGCCGACCGAGCGGTGCCACCAGGGACCGAGGTTGTACCAGCGGTCGTAGTAGTCGAGCCCCGTCATCCACCAGCCCAGCGCGAAGAGGCCGATGATGGCCAGGGCACCGACCCAGTGCAGCAGGATGCTGACCAGTCCCCAGCCGCGACGGGTATTGTTCCACATGGTCTCTCTGCCTCCCTGCGTCGTTGGATCGACGGCCAGCATACCCTACCGGCTGATCGACATCCTTGAATAAACCCGAACATCTCATTCAAAAAAACCGCATGCCGCCGCCACGACGGGCGTGGCGGCGGCATGGGGGGCGTGTTGGGCGATCGTCCCTGGCGGCGGGGGATCAGTGTCGCTCGGCCAGCACCTCGAGCAGCAACCGGGCCGTGGACGCGCTGGAGGCCGGGTTCTGCCCGGTGACCAGCAGCCCGTCTCGAACCTCGAAGGGGGCGAAATCATCGCTGCTGCGCTCGTAGCGGCCACCCTTCTCCTTGAGGGCATCCTCGAGCAGGTGCGGCACCACGCCGGTGAGGCCCACCGCCTCCTCCTCGCTGTTGGCGAAGCCGGTGACCCGGCGCCCCTTGAGCAGCGGCTCGCCCTCGGGAGTCCTGGCATCGAGCAGCACCGTGGGGGCGTGACAGACCGCGGCCACCGGGCGCTCGGCGGCCAGGAAGGCCTCGATCAGGCGGCGGGAATCGGCATCGCCGCTCAGGTCCCACAGCGGCCCGTGTCCGCCGGGATAGAAGATCGCATCGAAGTCATCGAGCTCGACATCGGCGAGTCGGTGCGTACTGGCGAGCTGCGCCTTGGCCTGGTCGTCCGCCTCGAAGCGCCGGGTCTCCTCGGTGAGGGCCTCCTCGGCCTGGGAGTTGGGGTCCACCGGGGGCAGGCCGCCCTTGGGCGAGGCCAGGGTGATCTCGGCGCCGGCGTCCTTGAAGACGTAGTAGGGCGCGGCGAACTCCTCGAGCCAGAAGCCGGTCTTGTGGTCGGTATCGCCCATGCGATCATGGGAGGTCAGTACCATCAGGATCTTCATCGCGGCCCTCCTCGGGCTGGGGTGGATGCGTGCCTAGATGAGATGGAGACGAGGGCGAGGAGTTCAAGGAATCGGGAGAAATCCACGCCAAAGCGCCTGCCGCGAAGGGCAGGCGCTTTGGCATGGAGGGAGGGTCGAGCGGCCGTCAGGCCAGGGCGTCGAGCCCACGCGCCAGGTCGCCGCGAATGTCCTCCAACGCCTCCAGCCCCACCGCCAGGCGGATCAAGCCCTCGCTGATGCCGGCGGCGGCCTTCTGATCATCGGAGAGGCGTCCATGGGTGGTGGTCGCGGGATGGGTGATGGTGGTCTTGACGTCGCCGAGGTTACCGGTGATGGAGACCATGCGCGTGGCGTCGATCACCGACCAGGCCGCCTCGCGGCCGCCCTTCACCTCGACGCCGATCACCGCCCCGAAGCCCTGCTGCTGGCGGCTGGCCAGCTCATGCTGCGGGTGGCTCGCCAGGCCGCTGTAGTGGACCCGCGCCACCGCCGGATGGCCCTCCAGCCACTCGGCGAGCTGCCGGGCATTCTCGCAGTGGGCACGCATGCGCAGGTTCAGGGTCTCGAGGCCCTTGGTGAAGAGCCAGGCATTGAAGGGGCTCAGGCAGGGGCCGCAGGTGCGCACCACGCCGAACACCTCCTCGAGCTCCTTGTCGCGGCCGACCACCGCCCCGCCGATCGCCCTGCCCTGGCCGTCCAGGTACTTGGTGGCGGAGTGAATCACCAGATCCGCCCCGAGCGCGAGCGGCTTCTGCAGCGCCGGCGTCAGGAAGCAGTTGTCGATGGCGAGCAGCGCCTCATGACGGTGGGCGATCTCGGCCAGGGCCGCGATGTCCACAACCTCGGAGAGCGGATTCGAGGGCGTCTCGGCGAACAGCAGCTTGGTCGCCGGGCCGATGGCCGCCTCCCAGGCCTCGAGGTTCGACAGCTCCACGTAACGGGTGGTGATGCCGAACTTGCCGAGGTACTTGTCGAACAGGCTGACCGTGGAGCCGAACAGCGACCGGGAGGCGACGATCTCGTCGCCCGAGGAGAGCAGCGCCAGCGCCGTGGCCATGATCGCGGCCATGCCGGAACTCGTGGCCACGCAGCGCTCCCCCCCCTCCATGGCCGCCAGGCGCTGCTCGAAGGTGCGCACGGTGGGGTTGGTGAAGCGCGAGTAGATGTTGCCCGGCTCCTCGCCGCTGAACTTGGCCGCCGCCTCGGCGGCGCTGCCATAGACGAAGCTCGAGGTCGGGAAGATCGGCTCGCCATGTTCCTGCTCATGGGTGCGCTGGTGACCGGCGCGGATGGCCAGGGTCTCGAGCTCCCACTCCGACGCTGGTGTCTGATCCTGCTGCATGACGGGCCCCTTCAGTCGTCGATGTCGTCTTCCTGATTGTGCATCCCCACCAGCGCGTGATCGCCGGCGCTGAGCTGCTTGGCATCGTCGCTGCGCGAGGCCTCGAGCGCCGCGAGGTAGCGATCGTCGATGTCGCCGGTCACGTACTGGCCGTCGAAGACGGAGCAGTCGAAGGCCTCGAGGTCAGGGTTCACCTCGCGACAGGCAGCCTTCAGGTCGTCGAGGTCCTGGTAGAAGATCCGGTCGGCTCCGATCAGCTCGCCCACCTCGGCCTCGCTGCGACCGTGGGCGATCAGCTCGTTGGCCGCCGGCATGTCGATGCCGTAGACGTTGGGGTAGCGCACCGGCGGCGCGGCAGAGGCGAAATAGACCTTGCGGGCGCCGGCCTCGCGGGCCATCTGGATGATCTGCTTGCAGGTGGTGCCGCGCACGATGGAGTCGTCCACCAGCAGCACGTTCTTGTCCTTGAACTCGACGCCGATGGCGTTGAGCTTCTGGCGCACCGACTTCTTGCGCTGGGTCTGGCCCGGCATGATGAAGGTCCGCCCGATATAGCGGTTCTTCATGAAGCCTTCGCGATAGGTCACGCCGAGGTGCTGGGCGAGCTCCAGCGCCGAGGTCCGCGAGGTGTCGGGGATCGGGATCACCACGTCGATGTCGTGTTCGGGCCACTCGTTCTGGATGCGGTCGCCGAGCTTGCGCCCCATCTGCATGCGGGTGCCGTAGACGTAGGCGCCGTCGAGGATGGAGTCCGGGCGCGCCAGGTAGACGTGTTCGAAGATGCAGGAGGCGAGCCGCGGGGTGTCGGCGCACTGCTGGGTATGGATGGCGCCGGTCATGTCGACGAAGATCGCCTCGCCCGGGGCCAGATCCCGATGCAGCTCGAAGCCGCCGACGTCCAGGGCCACCGACTCCGAGGCGATCATCACCTCCTGCCCCTCGCCCTCGTCGCGAGTGCCGAACACCACCGGACGGATGCCATGGGGATCGCGGAAGGCGACCAGGCCGACCCCGTTGATGATCGCCACCGCGGCATAGCCGCCCCGGCAGCGGCGATGCACGCGACGCACCGCGTCGAAGATATCGCCGGGCGCCAGGTGCAGCCCCTGCTTGCCGAGCTCATGGGCGAAGACGTTGAGCAGCACCTCGGAATCGGAGCTGGTGTTGATGTGGCGCAGGTCGGAGGAGAACAGCTCCTGCTTGAGCTGATCCGAGTTGGTCAGGTTGCCATTGTGCGCCAGGGTGATGCCGTAGGGGGAGTTGACGTAGAACGGCTGCGACTCCGCTTCGCTGGAGGAGCCGGCGGTGGGATAGCGCACGTGGCCGATGCCCAGATTGCCCTTGAGGCGGGCCATGTGGCGGGTATGGAAGACATCCCGCACCAGGCCGTTGCTCTTGCGCAACAGGAAGCGACCCTCGTCCCAGGTCATCATGCCGGCGGCATCCTGTCCGCGGTGCTGGAGCACGGTCAGGGCGTCATAGATGCCCTGATTCACCGCCTGCTTGGCCATCAGGCCCACGATACCGCACATTCTACTTTACCTCTCTTGCCGGGTACTTGCTGTGAAGAGTAGGGACGAGCCGGGGCGCCGTCCCGAAGTCGTGTGTCAGGGGGGTGTCGCCTCATCGGCGTCGCTCGATTCGGCCTCGGCGGATGCAGCCGGCGCCGCGGGCGGCAAGGAGAGCTGCCGCAGGGAGGACGGCTCGGGCAGGCGACCCTCCCAGGCCTCCAGGTGGCTCAACGCCCAGTCCTGGAGACGCTCGAAGGGCGGGCGCAGCGTCGCCTCCTGCCAGGCCTGGAGCTGCACCAGTGGCGTCAGGCTCAGCAGGACGGTCGCCAGGACCAGGATCGCCACGCCCTTGGCCATGCCGAAGGCGGTGCCGGTGATCCGATTCAACAGGCCCATGCCTACCCACTCCACGGCGGCATGCACCATGCGAATGACGAGGCCGCAGAGCAGGATCACCGCGAAGATCACCAGCACGAAGGCCAGCACCAGGCGACCGTCGGCGCTGTCGATCACCCCGGCGAGCAGATCCGCCACCGGCGGGGCCAGGAGCCGCGCCGCCAGCAGCGCGATGATCCAGGCGGCGAGCCCCAGCGCCTCGCGG
Organism: Halomonas sp. B23F22_3; assembly: GCF_043496965.1. Lineage (NCBI taxonomy): Bacteria > Pseudomonadati > Pseudomonadota > Gammaproteobacteria > Oceanospirillales > Halomonadaceae > Halomonas > Halomonas sp. B23F22_3. The sequence continues at coordinate 455,743 of NZ_JBIEKG010000002.1, read as the reverse complement.
ACCAGTCCTCGCAGGAAGCCGGCAAGCCCGGTCACGACCAGGACCGCCACGAAGATCCAGTCGATCCAGGTCAGCGTCATGAGCCGTTGTCCGCTCGCACCAGCAGGCCCTGGAGGTTCTCCCGAGCCTTGAGCTCACCCATCACCCGCTCGCCCTCCCGTGAGGAGGCAAAGGGGCCGACGTAGACGGTGGTCAGGCCGTTGTCGCGGGCGCGGCGGTAGACAGGCAGGCCCTGATCGGCGAGCTTCGCTTCGAGGCGCTCGGCGTTGGCTGTCTCGCCGAAGCTGCCCACCTGCACGGCCCACTCCCCGTCGGGGGCGGCCTCGACCGGTTGAGAGGACGCCTGCTGCTGACCGGCCAGGCGTTCATCGGCGGCGCGGGCCAGCTCGGCGATGGGGTCGGCGGCCGGTTCGTCGACGGGCTCGGGCGGCGTCGATGCCTGCTCGTCCGAAGGCTCGGACGCCGGCTCGGCGTTCCGCGCCGCTTCCGGCGCGGCGGAGGCGGCGTCCGACGACGCGTTCTCCGCCTCCGGTGCCTGATCGAGACTCTCCGGCGGCTGCGGGTCCTCAAGCTCGCGGCGCTCCACCTCGACGGGCTGCTCGATGGTCATCACCGGCTGAGGCCGCTCGCCGCGCGGGGCCGGTTCGTCGAACAGCATGGGCAGGAAGATCACCGCCAGGGCGATCAGGATCACGGCCCCACTGAGACGCTCTCGCATTCCGTATTTCATCTCGCTTCCTCGCTGCGCATGGCGTGCCCTGCCGTTGGTCCCGCCGACGGGCCACCGGCCCGATGCCAGGCCAGCACGGCGGCGACGGTGAAGAAAGAGCCACAGACCAGGACACGATCCTCGGGCGCGAGGCGAGCCGACAGCCAGTCGGCGGCCTCGGCCGGCGAATCACCGCGGTGCCAGATCGTGGCGCCCTGGCGGGTCAGGCGCCCGGCCAGGTCATCCGCCGACCGCGCCCGCTCGCCCTCGAGGCTCACCGGCACCCAGGCATCCACCGCCGATGCCAGGGCGTCGATCACCCCGTCGGCATCCTTGTCGGCGAGCATGCCGATCAGCGCCACGGTGCGTCCCGCGCAGGGACGCGCCACCAGCCGCTGCGCCACGTAGGCCGCCGCATGGGGATTGTGCCCGACATCCAGGCACCAGGGACCCAGCCACTGCATGCGCCCGGGCAGCCGGACGCTCGCGAGTGCCCGTCGGCAGGCCGACGCCTCCAGCGACACCCCGGCGAGCGCCAGGGCCTGCAGGGCGCTGGCGGCATTGTCCAGCGGCAGCTCGGGGTCGGGCAGGTCGACGAGCGAGACGGGATGACCGCCACCATCCTGCCCGCTCCAGCCCCAGCCGGCGCCTTCGCCCTCGCGGTGGAAGGCCTCGCCCAGCGCCACCACCCGGGCCCGGCGCTCGCGGGCCACCTCGGTCACGCTCGCCGGCAGCGTCGTGCTGCCCAGCACCGCGGGCCGGCCGGGGCGCAGGATACCGGCCTTCTCGCGGCCGATACCCTCGATATCATCGCCGAGAAAGGCAGCATGATCCTGGGCCACGGTGGTGATCACCGCGACGTCCGGATCGATGATGTTGACGGCGTCCAGGCGTCCCCCCAGCCCCACCTCGAGGATCGCCAGCGCCGGGGACTGACGGGCGATCGCCCACAGCGCCCCGAGGGTGCCCATCTCGAAGTAGCTCAGGCTGATCGGCTCCCCCGCAAGCCGCGCCGCCTCGACCGCCTCGAAGCCGGCGATCAGGGTGGCGTCGTCGGCCTCCCGTCCATCCAGCCGCAGGCGTTCGTTGTAGCGCAGCAGGTGGGGCGAGGTGTAGGTCGCCGTGGTGAGGCCGTGGGCCTGGGCCAGGGCCTCGAGCATCGCCACCGTCGATCCCTTGCCGTTGGTGCCGGCGACCGTGATGACGCGAGCCGCCGGTGGCGCCTCGCCAAGCCCCATGCGGCGCGCGACCTCGGCCACGCGGTCGAGGCCGAGGTCGATGCCGACCGGATGGGCCGCCTCCAGCCGGGTCAGCCAGGCCGGAAGCGTCGTGGGCAGGGCGCACTCGCTCATGCGGATCGGTCAGCGCGCCGGGTCGGAACGCTCGCCGTTTGGCTCGGCGTCGCTTTCCGCGTCGTGCTCAACGCCCTCGACGGGCGTCGTGGCGAGCACGTCATCCTGTTCGGCCTGCTCGGCTACCTGCACCAGGTCCGGCGCTTCCGCGACGGGCTCCTCGCCGATCACCGGCTGGTGGGTCAGCTTGCGCAGCACGCCGCCCAGGCGCGAGCGGATCTCGCCGCGATGGACGATCATGTCCACGGTGCCGTGCTCGAGCAGGAACTCGCTGCGCTGGAAGCCCTCGGGCAGCTTCTCGCGCACGGTCTGCTCGATGACCCGCGGCCCGGCGAAGCCGATCAGCGCGTTGGGCTCGGCCACGTTGAGGTCGCCGAGCATCGCCAGCGACGCCGAGACGCCACCGAACACCGGGTCGGTAAGCACCGAGATGTAGGGCACGCCGGCCTGCTTGAGCTTCTCCAGGGCCGCCGAGGTCTTGGCCATCTGCATCAGCGAGAAGAGCGCCTCCTGCATCCGCGCCCCGCCGGAAGCGGCGAAGCAGACCAGCGGGATGCCCTCCTCGAGGGCGACGCTGGCGGCACGCACGAACTTCTCCCCCACCACGGCGCCCATGGAGCCGCCCATGAAGGTGAACTCGAAGGCCACCACGACCACCGGCAGCCCCTCGAGGGAGCCGCGCATGGCGATCAGCGCATCGTTCTCGCCGGTGGCCTTCTGGGCCGCCACCAGGCGATCCCGATACTTCTTGGAGTCGCGGAACTTGAGGCGATCCATCGGCTCGAGCTTGGGCGCGATCTCCTCGCGACCCTCCTTGTCCAGGAACCAGTCGAGGCGCTTGCGCGCGGTCAGGCGCAGGTGATGGTCGCACTTGGGGCAGACGCTATGGTGCTTTTCCAGCTCAGGGAGATAGAGGACCGCTTCACACTTGGGGCACTTGCGCCACAGGCCGTCGGGGACGCTTGCGCGGCGATCCTTGCGCTGGATGCGGCCCACCGAGGGCACGATCTTGTCTAGCCAGCTCATGTCAGAAACACTTCCGTAAAGGCTGATGCTCCCGGCGGCGCCGGGAGCAGGGTCGATTCGTTGGCGAGGAGGATCAGGCGTCCAGCGCCTGGCGCATCTCTCCCAGGACCGCCTCGAGGGCGGCGGGGATCGCCTCGGGCTGCTCGGCATTCTCGGCGATGCGATTGACCAGCGCCGAGCCGACGATCACGCCATCGGCCACCTTGCCCACCTCCGCGGCCGAGGCTCCGTCGCGGATCCCGAAGCCCACGCACAGCGGCAGGTCGGTCATCTCGCGCAGCGGCGCCAGATGTTCGGCCACGTCGTCGGCATTGAGGGTCGCCGAGCCGGTCACACCCTTCAGCGAAACATAGTAGAGATAGCCCTCGCCGTGGGCGCATATTGTAGCGGCCCGGGCACGCGAAGTGGTAGGGGCGACCAGGAAGATCGACGCCAGACCGCGCGACTTGAGCAGCGGACCGACCTCATCGGCCTCCTCCGGCGGCATGTCGACGATCAGCACGCCATCGACCCCGGCCTCGGCGGCCTGATCGGCGAAGTTCTCGAGGCCGAGGCGCTCCACCGGATTCAGGTAGCCCATCAGCACGACGGGCGTCTCGGTGTCGGTGCGGCGGAACTCGCTGACCATCTCGAAGAGGTGGCTGAGCCGCACGCCCTTCTTGAGGGCCCGCTCGCAGGCCTTCTGGATCACCGGCCCGTCGGCCATGGGGTCCGAGAACGGCACGCCCAGCTCGATCACATCGCCCCCCGCCGCCACCAGGGCGTGCATGAAGCCGACGGTGTGCTGGGGCGCCGGATCGCCGGCGGTGATGTAGGGAATCAGTGCGCGTCGGCCCTCGGCCTTGAGCGCAGCGAAGCGTTGGTCGATACGATTCATGGTATGGGCCGTCATCTAGAATTCGATTCCGTCGATCTTCGCCACCGTCATGATGTCCTTGTCACCACGTCCGGAGAGGTTGATCACGATGTTCTGGTCGGGGCGCATGGTCGGCGCCAGCACCTTGGCATAGGCCAGGGCGTGGGCGGACTCCAGCGCGGGCATGATGCCCTCGACGTGGGTCAGCTCGCGGAACGCCTCGAGCACGTCGTCGTCGTTGGCGGCCACGTAGTTGACGCGACCGACGTCCTTCCACAGCGCGTGCTCGGGGCCGACGCCCGGGTAGTCCAGACCCGCCGAGACCGAGTGGGTATCGGAGACCTGACCGCCCTCGTCGGACATCAGGTAGGTGCGGTTGCCGTGCAGCACGCCGCGCGGCGCGCCCGAGGCCAGGGGCGCAGCGTGGCGCCCGGTCTCGACCCCATCGCCGCCGGCCTCGACGCCGTACATGACGACGTCGTCGTCCTCGACGAACGGGTAGAAGAGGCCCATGGCATTGGAGCCACCGCCGACGCAGGCGATCAGCGCATCGGGCAGCTTGCCGAACTCCTCGAACGACTGACGGCGCGCCTCACGGCCGGCCACGGCGTTGAAGTCGCGCACCAGCATCGGGTAGGGGTGCGGACCCGCCACGGTGCCGATGATGTAGAAGGTGTTGTCGACGTTGGTCACCCAGTCGCGCAGCGCCTCGTTCATGGCGTCCTTGAGGGTCTGCGTACCGGAGGTGACCGGGATGACGTTGGCCCCCAGCAGGCGCATGCGGTAGACATTGAGCTTCTGGCGCTCGACGTCCGCGGCGCCCATGTAGACGTCGCACTCGAGTCCCAGGCGCGCCGCCACGGTGGCCGTGGCCACGCCGTGCTGGCCGGCGCCGGTCTCGGCGATCACCCGGGGCTTGCCGCTCTTCTTGGCCAGCAGCGCCTGGCCGATGGTGTTGTTCACCTTGTGGGCGCCGGTGTGATTGAGGTCCTCGCGCTTGAGCCAGATCTGTGCCCCACCCAGCTGCTTCGACCATCGCTCGGCATGATAGAGCGGTGACGGGCGGCCCACGTAATGGGCCAGGTCATAGTCGAATTCCGCCTGGAAGGCCGGATCATCACGAAGACTCAGGTAGGTCTTCTCCAGCTCATCCAGGGCGAAGCTCAGGGTCTCCGAGACGAACCGGCCGCCGTAGGCGCCGAAATGGCCGCGGGCATCCGGCAGTCGGGTCAGGTCACTGAACTTGCTCACGAAAGACACCTCACAGGGTCGCCAGAAGGGGTGTAGGGGATCAGGGTGACGCCGAGGACTCAGCGCGCGCGCCACTCGTCGGCCCGTCGCACGGCGCTCAGGAATGCCGCCATGCGGGTGGCATCCTTGACGCCGGGCGCGGTCTCGATGCCACCGGAGACATCCACCGCGAAGGGGCCAACGGCCGCGATCGCCGCGTCGACATTGTCCGGCGTCAGGCCTCCGGCGAGGATAACAGGTTTTGCCAGGCTTGCGGGGATTCGCGACCAGTCGAAGGTCTCCCCCGTGCCCCCCGGCACGCCGGGGCGATAGGCATCGAGCAGCAGCGCCCGGGCACCGTGATAGGCCTCGGCCGCGGCGGGCAGATCGAGGCCTTCGCGCATGCGCAAGGCCTTGATCCAGGGACGCCCGGCCGCCTCGCAGGCCTCCGGGGTCTCGTCGCCGTGGAACTGCAGCAGGTCCAGGTGCGACGCGCAGCGCTCGACCAGCGACGGCGACGGGTCGACGAAGAGCCCCACGCGGGTGACGAAGGCCGGCACCCGCGCGCTCAGTTCGGCGAGCCTCTGCTCATCGATGGCGCGCTTGCTGCCCGGCCAGAGCACGAAGCCCAGGGCGTCGGCACCGGCGGCCACCGCGGCGTCGACGTCCGCTTCACGGGTCAGGCCGCACAGCTTGACCCGGGTACGGGCGGGATGGGGAACCGGAATGGTCAAGGAACACGTCTCCAGATCAGGGGGCGGCTAGGCGTCGGCGGCCACCGGACGGCCGCGACGGAAGGCCACCATCGGGCAGTCGGGCAGCGCTCGCTCGCCGGTCCACTCACCGAGGAAGGCCAGCAGGTTGGGGCCCAGCGGCTCACGGGGCAGGCCCCAGCTCTCGTCGTAGAGAGAGTCGACGAAGTGCAGGCCGCAGGCCGGGGCGGTCACGTCCCCCAGGGCACGATCCTGCAGCGCCATGAGCTCGCTCAGGTAGTCATCTCCCCGCTCGCCCCGCCCCACCGTCACCAGGGCACCGACGATGTTGCGGATCATGTGGTGCAGGAAGGCATTGCCCTGGACGTCGACGACTACCAGGGGGCCGTGGCGATGCACCTCGATGAAGTGGAGGTGGCGCCAGGGCGTCTTCGACTGGCAGCCGGCGGCGCGAAAGCTCGAGAAGTCGTGCTCACCGACCAGCGCCTGGGCGGCCCGGTGCATGGCATCGGCATCCAGGGGATCGCGACACCAGGTGGCGTTGGCGCGCTCGAGCACCGGCCGACTCGGCTGGTTGAGGATCACGTAGCGGTAGCGCCGCGCCAGCGCCTTGAAGCGGGCGTGGAAGTCATCGGACACCGGTTTCACCCAGCGCACCGCGACATCCCGCGGCAGGTTGGCATTGGCGCCGAACACCCAGGCCTTCTCGGACCGCGTGACCGGGGGATCGAAGTGGACGATTTGACGGGTCGCATGAACGCCGGAGTCGGTACGCCCGCTGCAATGTACGGTGATCGAGTGACCGGCCGCCACCTTCGAGAGCGCGGCCTCGAGGGCACCCTGCACCGAGGGGGAGTGCTTGAGGCGCTGCCAGCCACAGTAGCCGCTGCCGTCATACTCCACCCCCAGGGCCAGGCGGCCGTTCAGGGGGTGGCGTTCATCGAGGGATCTGAAAAGGGTCATTCGGCCTCATGGCAGGTGTTGATCCAGCAGTTCGCGGGCCTCCTGCCGGGCATCCGGATCGCCGGTCTCGTCGATCAGGCTCTCGAGCAGCGCCCGGGCCTGAGCGCGCTCGCCGTCATCCAGCAGGCGTCGCGCCTCGGCGAGCGTCGACGCCGGGGAGGCCGTCGCGGAAAAGTGGGCATTATCCCGCGACAGCGGCGGGAAGGCCACCTCCTCGACGTCCCACTCCTCGGAGAGGTCGCGACCGGCCGGCTGCTGGGCGGTCGCCGACGGCGCATCGCCCGACGGCGCGGCGCCCGATGGCGTGAAGTCCACGCTGGGCTGCATCGGCGTCTCTTCTCGCGGCGCGGGGTTCGCCTCGAGGGACGGGGGGCGATAGTCGATGATGTCGCGCCCATCGTCGGCATGAACGGTCGCCAGCGAGGTTTCGGCGGGGGACGAAGCCGGCTCCTTCTCGGCAAGCTCCTGATGCTCGGTGGAGGTGTGCGTGCCGGTGGGCTCATGCGCTTCAGTGGGCGCGTGAGCATCGGTGGACTCATGAGTGTCGGGGACCGCGTCGACCTCGGCGTCGGCAGGCTCATCAGCGGCCTGCGGCTCGGGGGGACGATAGGCGGCCAGGGGGTCGGGCGAGCGCTCGGCGCTCGTCGCCTCACCCTCGACCCCCTCATCGGCAGGCAGAGCGCCCTCCTCATCTTCCGGCGCGTCGGGCTCATCGAAGCGGCGCGGCTGATGCTCATCGGGAACGGGGAACACGGCGCGCTCGGGTTCGGGGGCGGCGGCATGCACCGCATGGCGCTGCATCAGCTGGGCCACCTCGGCCTGGACGTCGGGATCGCCCCCGGCTCGCAGTTGCTCGGCCTGGCGCGCGGCGGCGCTGCGATCGCCCTGCTCCAGCTGCACCCGCAGCAGCTTGAGCCGCAGGTCATCGCGGCCCGGCTCGCGGACCAGGCTCGCCTCCAGCAGTTCGCGGGCCTGATCGTAGCGCCCGTAGGCGATGAAGATATCGGCCTCGTTGATGGCCTCGGCCTCGGGCATGGCGGCACGCACCGGCGTCCTCGGCGTCTCGTCACGCTGCGAGGCTCGGGCCTCCTCGGCGGCCCTGTCGCCGGCGCCGGGCATCACCACGCCGCTGGCCGCGGGATCCACCGGCCGGGCCTCGTTGAAGACCGGGGTCGGGGCCTCTTCCTCACGACGCCGCCGTCGCACCAGGGCCCAGAGCGCCAGCAGGGCCGCCAGGGCGGCGCCGCCCAGCATCAGGGGGCGATCCACGGCGCCCTGATAGAGGGAGCCCCACCAGGGCGTCGATTGAGTCGACGACGCGCTTCCCGGAGCCACCACGCCTCCCGCACCTGCGGCTTCGACACCGCCGCCGCCCGCGGCGAGGCTCGCCAGCTGCTCGCGCATGGCCTCGACTTCCTCACGCAGATCGCCGAGCGCGGTCTGCAGCGCATCCCGCTCGTCGCGCACCGCCGCCAGGGTCTCCTGGCTCTGCTGCCAGCGCTCCTCGAGACGCAGCAGGCGCTGGTCCTCGGTGAGCTCGCCGCCGCCCTGGATCATCGCCAGGACCCCGGGGTCGATGACACTCCCCTCCCCCTGGGCCGCCGGCGACAGCGCCAGAGAGGGCGTCGTGCCAGGGACCTGCGACGATGCGGCGGCGCCTGTCGCGTCGCCTGTCTCGCCGTCGACGACGCCATCCGCCGTGAGACCGCCCTCGGCGGCCATCTCGGCGTCGCTCAGCAGCGTCAGCCGCTGACCGCCCTCGCCGGCGGGCTCGCCGCCGTCGTCCGCAACCGCGCCTGCCGCGTCGGCAGGCGCGCCCTCCTCCGCGCTGGCCGCCGGCGCCTCGGTAGCGGCACTGGCCACGGCCGACGCCGGCTCGGCGCCACCGAGCGGCACCCGGGCCGGGGCGCCGCTGCCGCGATTGGCCCACGCCTGGTTCATCGCCTGGACGACATCGCCGGCCCGGGCGGCGGAGCGCGCCGCGATCGTCTCGCGGGGCGGGACCACCAGGATGAAGCCGGCGCGCATGGCGTTGATGTTGCCGGAGGGAAAGACCTCGGGGTTGGCCTCGACCAGGGCGACCATCATCTGGTTCATGCTGATGCCGCTGTCCGGCCGCAGCCGCCCCGCCACGGCCCACAGGGTATCACCGGACCGCACCCAGGCGGGGTTGCCCGCCCCTGCCGCGGCCGAGGTGCGGGCCACGGGACGCGTCGCGGCGTCCGACGCGCTCGTCGCCGGGCGAGAACGCGACACGGCCTCTCGCGGCGGTGCCGAGGGGGCGGCGACCAGGGCCGGCAGCCGGTCATAGTCCGGCGGGTCGAGCAGCAGGGTCACCTCGCGCAGCTGCTGGCCGCCGGGCCAGTCGAAACGCAGCAGCAGGTCGACCCAGGGTTCGCGCACGGCGCGCTCGGTGGTCAGGTCGACCATCAGGCGGCCCCGTCGCCGGATCACTTCCATCTTCACGCTGGCCGCCAGCGGCGTGCGCGAAAGCCCCGCCGCGGAGAAGGCCCCTTCATCGGCGACGGAGACGTTGAGCAGGCCGGGCTGCAGGCCGGCACTGTCGGTCAAGGGAATGCTGGCTCGCAGTGGTGCACTGAGCGTCGAATTGACCTCGGCCTCCCCCAGGCCGAGCGCCAACGCCAGGGGGCTGGCGGCGGAGAGCGAAAGCAGCATGGCGAGTGTCAGCTTGCGTTTCATCGGGGTCCCTTGCGTCGTTGCTGCCGGCGCCTCGAACCGGGCGACGGTCTGGTCATATATTCTTAGTCGTCTTGGTGTCTATGTAACACATTCCACTCAAGGGCGCCCCATCACGGGACATCAGCGGATCCCATACTTTTCAACATACGACATGGATCATGCCCGCCGCGAATCTCCCCTACCAACGAAACGCGGGGCGCCTCCCTGAGGAGACGCCCCGCGCATCGACGGCGTGGCGTCAACATACCCACGCCTTACGCCCGAGCCTTACTGTTCACGAAGGATCTTCAGCATGCGCTTGAGGGGTTCGGCGGCGCCCCACAGCAGCTGGTCACCGACGCTGAAGGCGGAGAGGTACTCACCGCCCATGGCCAGCTTGCGCAGGCGCCCGACGGGCACGGTGAGGGTGCCGGTCGCGGCCGCCGGGGTGAGGCCGTCGATGGTGGCATCCTTGTCGTTGGCGATGACCTTGACCCACTCGTTGTGGCGCGCCAGGCGATCCTCGATCTCGTCGATCGGGACGTCCTTCTTGAGCTTGATGGTGAAGGCCTGGCTGTGGGAGCGCATGGCGCCGATGCGCACGCAGAGCCCGTCGATGGGGATCGGGTTGTCCTGGAGACCGAGGATCTTGTTGGTCTCCACGGAGCCCTTCCACTCCTCCTTGCTCTGGCCGTTCTCCATGGGCTTGTCGATCCAGGGCAGGAGGCTGCCGGCCAGCGGGGCACCGAAGTTGTCGGTGGGGAAGTCGCCGCTGCGCATGGCCGCGGTGACCTTGCGATCGATGTCCAGGATGGCGCTGGCCGGGTCGGCGAGCTCGCCGGCCACGCTGTCACGCAGGCCGCCCATCTGGTTGAGCAGCTCGCGCATGTGCTTGGCGCCGGAGCCGGAGGCGGCCTGATAGGTCATGGAGGTCATCCACTCGATCAGGTCGGCCTCGAAGAGCCCGCCCAGGCCCATCAGCATCAGGCTGACGGTGCAGTTGCCGCCGACGAAGGTCCGCGCGCCACGGGCCAGCTGGGCGTCGATGACGCCGCGGTTGACCGGATCGAGGACGATGGTCGCCTCGTCGGCCATGCGCAGGGTGCTGGCGGCGTCGATCCAGTAGCCCTTCCAGCCGCCCTGGCGCAGGTCGGCGTAGACCTTCTCGGTGTACTCGCCGCCCTGGCAGGTGACGACCACATCCAGCGCCTTGAGGGCCTCGAGGTCGAAGGCGTCCTTGAGCGGCGGCACGTCGACGCCGACGTCGGGGCCGGCCTGGCCGACCTGGGAGGTGGTGAAGAAGATCGGCTCGATGCCCTTGAAGTCGCCGTCATCGAGCATCCGCTGCATCAGCACGGAACCGACCATGCCACGCCAACCGACAAAACCGACTTTCAACATGTGAAGTCCTCCAGAAATCGAATGTGCGAAATACTATACACGAGCCGGCCGCGCCTGGCAGGCGGGCCGGCTCGGGTCATGGGGCCATCGCAACCGGGCCCCGGCGCGTCAGAGGGCCTCGAAGGCGGCCAGCACGGCGTCGCCCATCTCGGCGGTCGAGACGGTGCGGGTGCCCTCGGCGGCGATGTCGGCGGTGCGCAGCCCTTCGTCCAGCACCTTGCCCACGGCCGCCTCGATGCGTGCGGCCAGCTCCGGCGCGTCGAGGGAGTAGCGCAGCATCATGGCGACCGAGAGGATGGTCGCCAGCGGGTTGGCGATGCCCTGGCCGGCGATGTCCGGCGCGCTGCCGTGACAGGGCTCGTACATGCCCTGGCCGCTCTCGTTGAGCGAGGCGGAGGGCAGCATACCGATGGAGCCGGTGAGCATGGCGGCGGCGTCGGAGAGGATGTCGCCGAACATGTTGCCGGTGACCACGACGTCGAACTGCTTGGGCGCGCGCACCAGCTGCATGGCGGCGTTGTCAACGTACATGTGGGAGAGCTCGACGTCCGGGTACTCCGGCGCCAGGCGCTCCATCACCTCGCGCCACAGGATGGTGGCCTCCAGCACGTTGGCCTTGTCGACGCTGCACAGCCGCTTGCCGCGCTTCTGGGCCATCTCGAAGGCCACCCGGCCGATGCGCTCGATCTCGCTCTCGCTGTAGACGTAGGTGTTGAAGCCCACCCGCTCGCCGTTGCGCTCCTCGATGCCGCGGGGTTGACCGAAGTAGATGCCCCCGGTGAGCTCGCGCACGATCATGATGTCGAGGCCGGCGACCAGCTCCGGCTTGAGGCTGGAGGCGGCGGCCAGCTGGGGATAGGTGATGGCCGGGCGCAAGTTGCCGAACAGGCCGAGCTGCTTGCGTACGCCGAGCAGGCCCTTCTCGGGGCGCTTGGCGAGGTCCTCGAGCTTGTCCCACTTGGGGCCGCCCACGGCGCCGAGCAGGATGGCGCGCGCCGCCTGGGCCTTCTCCAGGGTCTCGGCGGGCAGCGGCTCGCCGTGGGCGTCGTAGGCGGCGCCGCCCAACAGCCCCTCCTCCACCTCGACGTCGAGGCCGCGGGCCTGGCAGGCAGCCAGGATGCGACTGGCCTGGGCGGTGATCTCGGGGCCGATGCCGTCGCCGGGGAGAATCAGAATCTTCTGTGTCATTACGTGGTCCTTGTTCGACTACCACTGGGCCGAGGGGCGCCGGGGGCAGGCCGAAGAGGAGGTCCTATGCCAGGGATGGCATCGGTAGCGCCCAGGGATGGGTTCACAGCGCCTCCTCGCAGGCCTGCCGCCGGATCAGCCCCGTTGCCGGGCTGATGCAGCATGAGTGTTTCAGGCTTGAGCAGAATCGCGGAACAGCCAGGGGCGCGCGGCGCGGTGCTTCTCCTCGAAAGCGCGGATGGCATCCTCGTCCTTCAGGGTGATGCCGATATCGTCCAGGCCTTCCAGCAGGCACTGCTTGCGAAAGGCGTCGACCTCGAACTCGAGGATCTCGCCGGCGGGGGTAATCACCCGCTGATGCTCGAGGTCCACGTCGAGCCGGTAGCCTTCGCTGGCCTCAACCTCGGCGAACAGGCGGTCGATGGTCTCCTCCGGCAGGGTCACCAGCAGCAGGCCGTTCTTGAAGGCGTTGTTGTAGAAGATGTCGGCGAAGCTCGGGGCGACCACCACCCGGAAGCCGAAGTCCTCAAGCGCCCAGGGCGCGTGCTCGCGAGAGCTGCCGCAGCCGAAGTTGCGCCGCGCCAGCAGCACGCTCGCCCCCTGGTAGCGGGGCTGGTTGAGGACGAAATCCGGATTGATCGGCCGGTTAGTGACGTCCTGACCGGGCTGCCCCTCGTCGAGATAGCGCAGCTCGTCGAACAGGTTGACGCCGAAGCCGGTGCGCTTGATCGACTTCAGGAACTGCTTGGGGATGATCAGGTCGGTGTCGACGTTGGCCCGATCGAGCGGGGCGACGAGGCCCTCGGCGCGTACAAACTTGTTCATGGCTCAGGCCTCCTGGGCAGCGGATGAAGCATCGTTCTGGCGGATATCGACGCTCCTTACATCAACGAAATGACCGGCGATCGCCGCGGCCGCCGCCATGGCCGGGCTGACGAGGTGGGTGCGCCCGCCGAAGCCCTGGCGCCCCTCGAAGTTGCGATTCGAGGTGGAGGCGCAGTGCTCGCCGGCGCCGAGCTTGTCGGCGTTCATGGCCAGGCACATGGAGCAGCCCGGCTCGCGCCACTCGAAACCCGCCTCGGTAAACACCTTATCGAGGCCCTCGGCCTCGGCCTGGCGCTTCACCAGGCCCGAGCCCGGCACGATCATGGCGAGCTTGATGGAGTCGGCCACCTTCTTGCCGCGCGCCACCTTGGCCGCCTCACGCAGGTCCTCGATGCGCGAGTTGGTGCAGGAGCCGATGAACACCTTGTCGAGGCGGATGTCGGTAATCTTCTGCTTCGGGGCGAGCCCCATGTACTCCAGCGCCCGGGTGTAGCCGCGCTGGGTGGTCTCGTCGGCGGCCTCGGCGGGATCGGGGACCTCGCCGGAAATGCCGGTGACCATCTCGGGGCTGGTGCCCCAGGAGACCTGCGGCTCGATCTCGGCGGCGTCCAGGGTCACCACCGTGTCGAAGCGGGCATCGTCGTCGGAGACCAGGTTGCGCCAGTCGGCGACGGCGGCGTCCCACTGCTCGTCCGTCGGGGCATAGTGGCGATCGCGCAGGTAGTCGATGGTGGTGTCGTCCACGGCGATCAGGCCGACGCGCGCACCGGCCTCGATGGCCATGTTGCACACGGTCATGCGCCCTTCCATGGAGAGCCCCTCGATGGCGCTGCCGGCGAACTCGATGGCGTAGCCGGTACCACCCGCGGTGCCGATGCGGCCGATGATGGCGAGCACGACGTCCTTGGCGGTCACGCCGGTACCGAGGCTGCCCTCGACGCGCACCTGCATGTTCTTCATCTTCTGCGCCAGCAGGCACTGGGTGGCGAGCACATGCTCCACCTCGGAGGTGCCGATGCCGTGGGCCAGCGCCGCGAAGGCGCCGTGGGTGGCGGTGTGGGAGTCGCCGCAGACCACGGTCATGCCGGGCAGGGTCGCGCCCTGCTCCGGGCCCACCACGTGGACGATGCCCTGGCGCGGGTCGTTGATCTTGAACTCCTCGATGCCGAACTCGACGCAGTTGTCGTCGAGGGTCTGCACCTGGATCAGCGACACCGGGTCCTTGATGCCGGCGTTGCCCTCGGCCCGCTCCTTCACGGTGGTGGGCACGTTGTGGTCCGGAGTCGCCAGGTTGGCGTCGAGGCGCCACGGCCGGCGGCCCGCCAGGCGCAGCCCCTCGAAGGCCTGGGGCGAGGTCACCTCGTGGAGCAGCTGGCGATCGATGTAGATCAGCGCGGTGCCGTCATCACGCTCCTTGACGAGGTGCTGCGACCACAGCTTGTCGTAGAGTGTCTGGCCTGCCATTTCATTCTCCCGGGCCTTGGGCCCTCTTACTGGAATCCGGTCCTCAACGGCGCTTCGCGGCTTTCCCGGCGACAGGTACCGGCGGAGGCGCTGTAACCCCCTCCCTGGGCGCTACATTTGCCCTCCCTGGCAAACGACCTCCGCCTTCACCTGTCCCCGGCGCCGCTCGCGTGGCGCCCTCGTTGTCATGCTTCTGCGCTTGGGCCTTAGCCTTTGGCTCTTGGCGCTATACCAGCAGTCTCCCGCCCGTCGCCCATAAAAGCAATTCATGTTATTTATGGATTGGATTCCATATGGGAATCCTTTGATCCCCACGGAGCCTCCCATGGACACCCAAAGCCTGCAGGCCTTCCTGGCCGTGGCGGATAGTGGCAGCTTCTCGCGCGCGGCCGAGCAGCTGCACCTCACCCAGCCGGCGGTCAGCAAGCGCATCGCGGTGCTGGAGGGGCAGATCGACGCCCGGCTCTTCGATCGCATCGGCCGCCGTGTGAGTCTCACCGAAGCGGGTCGGGTGCTGCTGCCCCGGGCCCGCCAGATACTCGTGATGGTGGATGACAGCCGCCGGGCACTGGGCAACCTGGAGGACAGCGTGGCCGGCAGCCTCACCCTGGCCACCAGTCACCATATCGGCCTGCACCGACTGCCACCGCTGCTCAAGGCCTATACCGACCAGCACCCGGACGTGCGCCTCGACCTGCACTTCCTCGATTCCGAGCAGGCCTACCAGGGCGTGCTGGACGGCGAGCTGGAGCTCGCCGTGGTGACCCTCGCCCCGCACCCCGATCCGCAGCTCGAGGTGGTGCCGGTGTGGATCGACCGGCTGTGCTTCGTCTGCGGCCTGGACCACCCCCTGGCCGGGCGAGGACGGCTGGGGCTGCACGAGCTCTGCGCCTTCGATGCGGTGCTGCCGGGATCGATGACCTTCACCCGCGGGCTGATCGAGTCGCGCTTCGCCTCGGCCGGGCTCGAGCTTCCGGTGACGCTCTCCACCAACTACCTGGAGACCCTGAAGATGATGGCCGCCATCGGCCTGGGCTGGAGCCTGCTGCCCGAGCGCCTGGTGGCCGGCGAGCTGCACGTGCTCGAGGTGGATCACCCGCCGATCCATCGCCCGCTGGGCTATCTCGTCCACCGCAGCCGCACTCGCTCCAATGCCGCCCACGCCATGATTGCGCAGCTCGACGCCGCCCGAGAGCCGGCCGCCCGGGCGTGGGGCTGACGCCTCACCAGCCACCGCCGCGCGACAGATCGCGAAGCAACACGAGGCGCCGCCCCCCCCCATTGCCTCTGACCGGCGCCCGGCACCGAGACAGCCCGGCGGCAAATTGTTTAGACTGCTCACCATTTGCCAGGATGCTCGCCGTGCCTGCCTATACTCCCCCACCCTTGGTGCCGCGCCACGCCCTGGCCGGTGGCCTGATCCTCTCCGGACTGCTGACGCAGATCCTGACGTTCACCGGCCTCGTTCCCTGGGATCATCTGGTGGGCTACTGCCTGTGGCTGGCGACGGCGCTGCTGTGGAAGGACCTGCCGCGCCGCACGAGCCGACAGGCGGGCCTGCTGGCCGTGATCGGCCTGGCGCTGCTGGTGCTGGCAGAGGGCTGGCAGGGCGCCGAGGTCGACTGGCCGGGCATCCTCGACGGCAATACCTTCGTGGTCGCGATGCTGGTGGGGGTCAGTTTCATCGGCCTGATCGGCAACCTGCGCGGCCGCCCGCGCTCGCCCGGCAAGGCCCTGACCGGCGCCCGAGGCGTGCTCGGCACCTGGCTCGGGGTGCACCTGCTCGGCTCGATCCTCAACCTCTCCACGGTCTTCATGGTCGGCGATCGCCTGGAGCGCCGTGGCCCGCTGACCACGCCCCAGCTGCTCGGCCTCAATCGCGGCCTCTCCAGCGCCGCCCTCTGGTCGCCCTTCTTCGCCTCGATGGGCGTGGTGATGACCCTGGCCCCCGAGATGCACTACGCCACCATCCTGGCCTTCGGGCTGCCGCTGGCCCTGGCCGCGGGGATGCTGACGGTCGGCGAGCTCTCCCAGCGTTTCGACCTGGCCGACACCGCCGGGTTCTCGCTGTCGCCGCGCAGCCTGCTGATGCCGGTGAGCATGGCGGCCACGGTGATGGTGTTCCACTATGGCCTGACGCCAGAGCTCTCCATCGTCAGCATCATCACATTCTTGATGCCCGGGATGGCGCTGCTCGCCAACCTGCCCCGGGGCCTGCACTGGACGCGCCAGCGCGTCCACCAGCACGCCATCACCCGATTGCCGGCGATGCGCGGCGAGATCTCGCTGTTCCTCTGCGCGGGACTCTTGACCGTGGGACTCTCGACCTTCATCGACGCCGCCACCGACAGCGGCTGGACACTGTTCGCCGACTTCGGCCCGGCGCAGGCCATGGCCAGCTTCCTGGCCATCGTGGCCAGCGCCGTGGCCGGCCTGCACCCGATCATCGGCGTCTCGGTGCTGGCCTCGATGCTCGACCTCGATGCCCGGGACCAGACCCTGTTCGCCTTCGTGGCCCTCGCCTCCTGGGCGGTGGGCACCAGCGTCGGGCCGCTGTCGGGCATCAATCTCTCGCTGCAGGGGCGCTACAGGGTCAGTGCCACCGGGATGATGCGCCAGAATTTCGGCTATGCCGCGGCCATGACCGGTCTGGCCCTGGCCGCGATCCTGCTCATGGAGCGCCTGTCATAGGGCGATGGCGCCGCGGCGCCATCGCGATCTGACATCGCCGCGGCGCGGCGACGATCCGGCGGATCACTTCGGCGCGCGAACGAAGTAGCGGTGGCCGCACTGGTGGCAGGGCTCGATCCGGGTGACGCCCTCGAGCTCGACGATGGCGTCGCAGTGCACGCAGGCCATGCGCCCGGGGGCGGCCATCTCCCCGACGCTGTAATCGGCGCGGGCCGCTTCCAGATCCTCCTCCAGACGCTCGCGCTCGGTCACGCTGCGATCGGCGATGGAGAGCAGCGAGTCGACCACCTTGCGCGACAGCATGGAGAGATCGATGCCGAGCCAGGTGGCCACGCTCTCGCCACCGGCGCCCAGGTAGCGACGCATCTCCTTGAGATCGCGCTCGACCCAGGCGCGCAGCAGCGAGAGCTCGTCCTTGGTGAACTCCTCCAGCTCGGCCTCGAACTCCACGGCATCATCGAGTTCCTGCTGCAGATTCTCCCAGGTCAGTTCATCGGCGCCCTCGCGCAGCCGCTCGAGCATGCGCTCGTAGCCCTCGCGCAGACGGTGGTCGTGATGCGAATCCTGTTGCTCGCTCATGGTGCTCTCCTTATAACGCGACGGGGCGTGCGGTGGCGGCGGCGCTGCCCATAGCCGCCGCCCGCCGTGCTGGGGTATCCTAACGGTTAGCCAGTTATTCCATTTAGACGACATCCCGCCGGTAATTCAATGGTTTCGCGCCGCACCGGCGCCCGACCTTGAGCCCGGGCAAGGGCCGCTGACACCCGCGGCGCCGAGGCGCTGCGCTCGACTTGCAAGGTACCCGAAGAGAGCGATGGACGCACAGTACAAGCCCCACGAGACCGAACGCGACGCCCAGCAGTTCTGGGACAAGAACCAGTGCTTCAAGGCGGTGGAAGACGCCAGCCGCGAGAAGTTCTACTGCCTGTCGATGTTCCCCTACCCCAGCGGCAAGCTACACATGGGGCATGTGCGCAACTACACCATCGGCGACGTGGTCTCCCGCTACCAGCGCATGCAGGGCAAGAACGTCATGCAGCCCATGGGCTGGGACGCCTTCGGCATGCCGGCGGAGAATGCCGCCATCCAGAACCGGGTACCGCCGGGTCAGTGGACCTACGACAACATCGACTACATGCGCCGCCAGCTCAAGGCGCTGGGCTTCGCCTACGACTGGAGCCGCGAGTTCGCCACCTGCGACGTCGACTACTACCGCTGGGAGCAGTGGTTCTTCACCAAGCTCGTCGAGAAGGGCCTGGTCTACAAGAAGATGTCCACGGTCAACTGGGACCCCGTCGACAAGACGGTGCTCGCCAACGAGCAGGTCATCGAGGGTCGCGGCTGGCGCTCCGGCGCGCCGGTCGAGCGCAAGGAGATCCCGCTGTGGTTCCTCAAGATCACCGACTACGCCGAGGAGCTGCTGGCAGACCTGGACAAGATCGACTGGCCCGAACAGGTCAAGACCATGCAGCGCAACTGGATCGGCAAGTCGCGCGGGGTGGAACTGACATTCGACATCCAGGCGTCTGACGGCACCCCCGCCGAACCGCTATCGGTCTACACCACCCGCCCCGACACTCTGATGGGCGTGACCTACGTCGCCGTGGCCGCCGGCCACCCGCTGGCCAAGCAGGCCGCCGAGGGGAATAGTGAGCTCGCCGCCTTCGTCGAGGAGTGCGCCCACGGCGGCACCTCCGAAGCTGAGCTCGCCACCATGGAGAAGAAGGGCATGCCGACCGGCCACCTGGCCGTGCACCCCCTCACCGGCCGCGAGGTGCCGGTCTTTGTCGCCAACTTCGTCTTGATGGAGTACGGCACCGGGGCGGTGATGGCGGTGCCCGGCCACGACCAGCGCGACTGGGAGTTCGCCACCAAGTACGGCCTGCCCATCGAGGCGGTGATCGCCGACGCCAACGGCGAGGCCCCGGACCTCTCCGAGGGCGCCCATGACGATTACGGCACCCTGATCCACTCGGGCGAGTTCGACGGCCTGGACTTCGACGCCGCCTTCGAGGCCATCGCGAAGCGGCTCGCCGACCTCGGCCGCGGCGAGGTGAAGACCAACTTCCGCCTGCGCGACTGGGGCGTGGCCCGCCAGCGCTACTGGGGCGCGCCGATCCCGGTCAAGTACGGCCCCGAGGGCCAGACCGTGCCGCTCAGCGACGAGGAGCTGCCGGTCGCCCTGCCCATGGAGGTCACCGTCGACGCCACCGGCTCGCCGCTCAAGCGCATGCCGGCGTTCTCCGACCTGGGCGACGGCTGGACCCGCGAGACCGACACCTTCGACACCTTCATGGAGTCCTCCTGGTACTTCGCGCGCTTCTGCTGCGCCGATAACCAGGAGGCGATGCTCGATGAGCGGGCCAACTACTGGCTGCCGGTGGACCTCTACATCGGCGGCATCGAGCACGCCATCCTGCACCTCCTCTATGCGCGCTTCTTCAACAAGCTGATGCGCGACTTCGGCATGGTGGAGACCGACGAGCCCTTCCAGCGCCTGCTCACCCAGGGCATGGTCATCGCCGAGACCTTCTATCGCCCCGCCGAGAACGGCGGCAAGGAGTGGTTCAACCCGGCCGACGTCGAGGTCAAGCGCGACGACAAGGGCCGCCCGGTCAGCGCCATACTGATCCAGGACGGCCAGCCGGTGGAGATGGGCGGCATCGAGAAGATGTCCAAGTCCAAGAACAACGGCGTCGACCCGCAATCGATGATCGACCGCTTCGGCGCCGACACCGTGCGCCTGTTCATGATGTTCGCCGCCCCCCCGGAGCAGTCCCTGGAGTGGTCCGACTCCGGCGTCGAGGGGGCGAGCCGCTTCCTCAAGCGCCTGTGGCGACTGGTCAGCGAGCACCTCGCGGCCGGCACGCCCGCCACCCTCGACGCCCAGACCCTTCGCGAGGGCCTGAGCGACGACCAGCGCGACCTTCGCCGCAAGACCCACGAGACCATCAAGAAGGCCGGCGACGACATCGGCCGACGCACCACCTTCAACACCGCCATCGCCGCGGTGATGGAGCTGTCCAACGCGCTCTCGAAGTTCGACGACACCTCCCCCCAGGGACTCGCCGTGGCGCGCGAGGCGGTGGAGGCCTGCGTGCTGCTGCTCGCCCCGATCACCCCCCACGCCTGCCACGCCCTGTGGGCGGAGCTCGGCCACGACGAGCCGGCGATCGACGCCGCCTGGCCCCGGGTCGATGAGGCGGCCCTGGCCCGTGACAGCATCGAGCTGGTGGTGCAGGTGAACGGCAAGCTGCGCGCGCGCATCGACGTCGACGCCGCCGCGGACAAGGCCGCCATCGAGGCCCAGGCCCTCGCCGCGGAGAACGTCCAGCGCCACCTCGAAGGCAAGAGCGTGCGCAAGGTGATCGTCGTGCCGGGCAAGCTCGTCAACATCGTGGTGGGCTGATCATTACACCCTCTTCATCGCGCCAGACGGGAGATTGACCCATGCAGCGCCGACACCTACTGCGCCTCGGCCTCGCCGCCGGCGCCACCCTGGCGCTCGCCGGCTGCGGCTTTCGCCTGCGCGGCTACGACCAGCCGCTGGTGAGCCTCGACGCCCTGTCCCTGGCGGGGCCGGAGACCGACCTTCGCCGCCTGGTCACGCGGCGACTCGAAAGCGCCGGCACCCGGGTGCATGACGACGCCGCCAGGGTGCTCAACCTGGGCAACGAGGCCTTCAGCGAGCGGCGCCTGGGCGGGCTCGACAGCGGACCGCGCGAGCTGGAGCTGACGCTCGAGGTGCCGTTCTCGGTCCAGCGGCGCGCCGACGGCGCCTACCTCCTCGACCAGCAGCGCCTGGCCGTCAGCGAACGCCTGACGGTCAACGACGACGAGCTGCTGTCCCAGGACGCCGAGCGAGAGGCGGTGCGCGAACGGCTGCGCGACGAGGCGGCTCGGCAGCTGCTGGACCGCCTGCGCGCCTTGAGCGAGTCATGAGGGCGCAAGCGTGAAGGTACCGTCGTGAAGGGAACAACGTGAAGGTCTTTGCCGACAAGCTCGAGGATGCGCTGGCCAAGAAGCTGCCCCCGGTGGTGATCGTCGCCGGCGAGGAGCCGCTGCAGCACATGGAGGCCTGCGACGCCGTGCGCCGCGCGGCGCGACAGGGGGGCGTCGAGGAGCGAGAGGTGCTGCACGTCGAGGCCAACTTCGCCTGGGGCCGCCTGACCGAGGCGGCCGCCAGCCTGTCGCTGTTCGCCACGCGCCGGCTGATCGAGGTGCGCCTTGGCAGCAGCAAGCCGGGCCAGGAGGGGGGCAAGGCGCTGCGCGAGTACGCCGAGACCCTGCAGAGCGGCGAGGATGTCCTGCTGCTCTCCACCGGCAAGCTCGACTATCGCGAGCAGAAGAGCGCCTGGTTCAAGGCGCTGGACAAGGTCGGGCTGTTCGTGCCGGTCTGGCCGGTGGACGCCTCGCGCCTGGGCTACTGGCTGCGCGACCGGGCCGGGCGCCACGGCCTCACGCTGGATCTCGACGCCGCCCGCCTGCTGGGAGAGCGCACCGAGGGCAACCTGCTGGCCGCCGATCAGGAACTGCAGAAGCTGGCCCTGATGCTGCCCGCGGGAGCCCGGGTCGGACCCCGCGAGGTCGCCGGCGGCGTGGAGGACAGCGCCCGCTACGACGTCTTCACGCTCATCGACGCCTGCCTCAAGGGCGAACGCGCCCGGGTCGCCCGCATCATGGCCGGCCTGCGCGGCGAGGGAGTCGAGGCGCCCATCGTGCTGTGGGCCCTGGCCCGGGAGCTGCGCATCCTGCTCTCCCTGCACCAGCACCTGGATCAGGGCCAGAGCCTCGAGCATGCCTGCAAGGCCCAGAAGCCGCCGATCTTCGAGAAGCGGCGCCCGGCCTATCAGCAGGCCATCGCCCGCCTGCCCCTGAAGCGGCTGCACAAGCTGCTGCTGTTTGCCCAGCGCCTGGACCTGGCCATCAAGGGCGGCAGCAGCGTACCGCTCTGGGATGGCCTGCACGACCTGGCGCTGACGCTGGCCGGTGGACGGGGCCTGCTCGCCGAGCTGCCCTCCTCCTACCGCATCGGATAACGCCCCCAAGCGCCTGGTGTCGCCAGACGCCAAACTCGCGGCCCCCGTCGAGGGCGACATGCCTGCTGTGGGCTCGATGCGAAGCATCGCGGTAGTGGCGCCACGCATCGCGATGCCGGCATCTCTCCCACAAGGGCATGAAATTTCACGTCATTTCGTCCTATACTGGGCGGGCATCGCATTCCGCCGCCTGCAGGGAGGCAGCCGCGGCGGAGCCTGGAGCCGGAAGCCCAACCCAAGAAGAAGGAACACCGACATGATGAAGAAGATCTGCCGTTACCTGAGCCCGTTGCTGATCGTCGCCCTGGTGCTGGGCAGCCTGCCGGTGGCCGCGGCCCCGATGAACCCGGGCAGTGACCTGGTCACCACCCAGGATGTCCTGAATGCCGAACGGTCGCAGGGCGATCGCGAGCGCATCCATGCCGTCCTCGCCCGCGACGACGTCCAGGAGCAGCTGGTCGCCCAGGGCGTCGATCCCGCCGAAGTGGAGGCCCGCGTGGCCGCGCTCTCCGACGCGGAAGCCGCCCAGATGGCCGACCAGCTCGAGCAGCTGCCCGCCGGGGCCAGCGTGGTCGGTGCCCTGTTCGCCGTCTTCGTGATCCTGCTGGTCACCGACATCCTCGGCCTGACCAACGTCTTCCCCTTCACGCGCTGAGGGAGCCCCCTGCATGATGGCATGCCTTGAAAGGCATCGTATCAGTGCCACCCTCCAGAACGCCCGCCTCGCGGGCGTTCTCGCGTTGGCACTGATGATGCTCGTGACGGCCGGCTGCGCCAGTACGCCTCGGCTGGCCGAGTCCACCCAGCGCCAGCTTCCCCGGCAGACCCTCCTCGAGGACGTGCCCTTCCACGGGCAGCGCGACTACCAGTGCGGCCCCGCCTCACTGGCCATGGTGCTCAACGCCTCCGGGGTGCCGGTGACGGTCGACAGCCTGATTCCCCAGGTCTTCCTGCCCGGGCGGGAAGGCAGCGTCCAGCCCGAGATGCTGGGCACCGTGCGCCGCCAGGGCCGCATCCCCTTCCGGATCGACGGCACGCTCGACGCCCTGCTGACCGAGGTCGATGCCGGCCACCCGGTGGTGGTGATGCAGAACCTCTCGCTGCCGGCCTGGCCGGTCTGGCATTACGCCGTGGTCATCGGCTTCGATCGTGACGACAAGACCCTGACCCTGCACAGCGGCATGGAGCCCGAGCGTCTCGAGTCCTTCAAGCGCTTCGATGCCACCTGGGCCCGCAGCGACCGCTGGGCCTTCGTCGCCCTGCCGCCGGGCGAGCTGCCGGCCACCGGCGATGCCCGGGATGCGCTCGATGCCATCGCCGACTTCGAGCGTGCACAGGGTGCCCAGGCCTCCCTGCCCGCCTGGGAGGCGCTGGTGGAGCGCCATCCGGCGCTTGCCATGGGCCATTTCGCCCTGGGCAACGCGCGCCATGCGGCCGGCGAGGTCGCAGGCGCCCTGAGCGCCTTCGCGGACGCCACACAGGCGGACCCTGATCTCGCCGTCGCCTGGCTCAACCTCGGGCTCTTGCACCGGGAACGAGGGAACACCGGCGAGGCCCGAGAGGCCCTCGAGCAGGCTGCCGCCCTGCCCGGCCCCTGGCAGGAGCAGGCTCGGGCGGCCCTTGCGGACCTGCGGACCCGATGAGGAGAGGCTCGTCATGACCTATGACATCGCGCTCAAGCGCATCTATCAGCCGGCCGACGACGAGGACGGCGCGCGGGTACTGGTCGACCGCCTCTGGCCTCGCGGCAAGCGCCGCGAGGGGCTTGCCCTGACCGACTGGTACCGGGACGCCTCCCCCACGCCGGCCTTGCGCCGGCAGTATCACCAGGAGGCGATCAGCGAGGAGGTCTTCGCCGCCCGCTACCGCGGTGAGCTGCGTGATGCACCGGAGAGCCTGCTCCCCCTGATGCGCCACGCCCGCCAGGGGCGCCTGACCCTGCTCTCGGCGGCGAGGGATCTCGCGAGCTCCCATCTGCCGATCCTGCGCGAGGCGCTCCTGCAGGCCCTCCACGATCAGGACGGCGAGGGTCTCGCGACGCCTTCATCGGCCGGTCCCGCCCCTGGCACCGAGCCCAACGAACCACCCGAGCCCTAGGGCGAAGCACTCGGCATCGAAAAAGGCTCAAGGGCGTTGCCGCCCTTGAGCCTTTTTACGTGATGCGTGTGACTGCGCCCTTAACGGCGAGTCGCGTCGTAGCCCAGATCGGCACCGCGGCTCTCATCGCTGCGGCGGCGGGCGCTGGCGCGCTTGCGATTCTCCTCCTCGCAGACCTCGTCCTTGCCGCCGCAGACGTCGCACCCTTCCTTGAGTCCGAGCTGGTTGAGACCGCCACAGGTACCGGCGATGGGCTTGCGCCCCATGATCACGCCGATGGCCATCGCGGCGACGATCAGCAGCATGAAGGCGAATACCACCAGGAAAAGGGTCATGTCGTGTCTCCTAGAGTGCGAAAAGGGCCAGGCGTGCTACGTGTGACAGCATGAGACCGTGCGAGGTCCATGACGTCAGCCTTCTGATGCCTGAGATGACGACCGAAGGCGATCGTCATGTCGGGCGGCAGAACCACATGGCTGGTACCGGTGGCCACCCTCACCACCGAAAGCAAAGGGACCGGCCTCTCGGCCGGCCCGGATATTGCCGCATGGGGAGCGAGATCAGCCGCCGAAATCGTCCAGCAGGATGTTCTCGGGCTCCACGCCCATGTCCACCAGCAGCTTGATCACCGAGGCGTTCATCATGGGCGGCCCGCACATGTAGTACTCGCAGTCCTCGGGGGCCGGGTGGTCCTTGAGGTAGTTCTCGTAGAGGACATTGTGGATGAAGCCGGTCGGCCCTTCCCAGTTGTCCTCCGGCTGCGGGTCGGAGAGCGCCAGGTGCCATTCGAAGTTCGGGAACTCCTCGGCCAGCTGGTCGTACTCTTCGTTGTAGAAGGTCTCGCGCCAGGAGCGCGCGCCGTACCAGAAGCTGATCTTGCGGTCGCTCTTGAGACGCTTGAGCTGATCGAAGATATGGCTGCGCATCGGCGCCATGCCCGCACCGCCGCCGATGAAGATCATCTCGGCATCGGTGTCCTTGGCGAAGAACTCACCGAACGGCCCCATCACGGTGACCTTGTCGCCCGGCTTCAGCGCGAAGACGTAGGTGGACATCAGGCCCGGCGGGTGGCTGGAGTTGGGCGGCGGCGTGGCGATACGGATGTTGAACTTGAGGATGCCCTTCTCTTCCGGATAGTTCGCCATGGAGTAGGCGCGGATGATTTCCTCGTTGTTCTTGTGGGAGATGTTGAACAGGCCGAACTTCTCCCAATCGCCCCGGTACTCTTCCTCGATATCGAAGTCGGAGAACTTGATGTCGTAGGGGGGCGCCACCAGCTGCACGTAGCCGCCGGCGCGGAAGCCCACTTCCTCGCCTTCGGGGAGCTTCAGGTTGAGCTCCTTGATGAAGGTCGCCACGTTGGGGTTCTCGATGACCTCGCATTCCCACTTCTGGACGCCGAAGACCTCTTCCGGCACCTCGATCTTCATGTCCTGCTTCACGGGCACCTGGCAGGAGAGGCGCCAGCCTTCCTTCTTCTCGCGCAGGGTGAAGTGCGACTCCTCGGTGGGCAGGATGGAGCCACCGCCCTCATCGACCCGGCACTTGCACTGGGCACAGGAGCCACCGCCGCCGCAGGCGGAGGAGAGAAAGATGCCGTTGGCCGCGAGGGTGTTGAGCAGCTTGCCGCCGGCCTGGGTGGTCAGAGTGTGCTGGGGATCACCGTTGACCTCGATGGTCACGTCCCCGGTACTGACGAGCTTGCTGCGTGCGGCCAGGATCACCGCGGTCAGACCGATGATGATCACGGTGAACATGACCACACCGAGCAAGATGACTGTTGTATCAACCATGTCGGTTTCCTATTGCTTGCGTTGCCTGGTCACCGGCGGCGCGGACGCCGCCGGAAGAACACGAGCCGTCTCAGAGCTGGATGCCGGAGAAGGACATGAAGCCCAGTGACATCAGGCCCACCGTGATGAAGGTGATGCCCAGACCCTGAAGCGAGGCCGGCACATCGCTGTACTTGAGCTTCTCACGGATCCCGGCCAGGGCCGTGATCGCCAGGGCCCAGCCGGTACCCGCCCCCAGGCCGTAGACCACGGATTCGCCGAAGTTGTAGCTACGCTCGACCATGAACAGCACGCCGCCGAGGATCGCGCAGTTCACGGTGATCAGCGGCAGGAAGACGCCCAGGGCGTTGTAGAGCGCCGGCACGTACTTGTCGAGGAACATCTCCATGATCTGCACCAGGGCGGCGATGACGCCGATGTAGGAGAGCAGACCCAGGAAGGAGAGATCGATGTTCTCGGCGCCGCTGATGCCGGTCCAGGTCAGGGCCCCTTCCTTGAGCAGGAAGGTGTAGACCAGGTTGTTCACCGGCACGGTGACGGTCAGCACCACGATGACCGCGATGCCGAGGCCAATGGCCGAGGAGACCTTCTTGGACACCGCCAGGAAGGTACACATGCCCAGGAAGAAGGCCAGGGCCATGTTCTCGACGAAGACCGAGGCGACGAACAGGCTAAGATAATGTTCCATGTTACACGGCCTCCTTCGGCTGGGTGTTGGCCTTCATGGTGAACTCGTTCTCCTCGACCTGTTCCGGGTTGAGGGCACGCAGCACCCAGATGATCAGGCCGATGATGAAGAACGCCGAGGGCGGCAGCAGCAGCAGGCCGTTGGGCACGTACCAGCCACCGTTCTGGACGGTCTCGAACACGGTGATACCGAAGACACTCCCGGAGCCGAGCAGCTCGCGGAAGAAGCTCACCACCATCAGGATGAAGCCGTAGCCCAGGCCGTTGCCGATGCCGTCGAGGAAGCTCAGCAGCGGCGGATTCTGCATGGCGAAACCTTCGGCACGCCCCATCACGATGCAGTTGGTGATGATCAGGCCCACGAAGACCGAGAGCTGCTTGGACATCTCATAGGCGTAGGCCTTGAGGATCTGATCCACCACGATGACCAGCGAGGCGATGATGGTCATCTGCACGATGATGCGGATGGCGGAGGGAATCTGATGTCGCAGCAGCGAGACGAACAGGTTCGAGAGCGCCGTGACGAAGATCACCGCCATGGCCATGACCAGCGAGACGCTCATGCTGCTGGTCACCGCCAGTGCCGAGCAGATCCCCAGGATCTGCAGGGCGATGGGGTTGTTCTTGAAGATGGGCGTCGTCAGGACGCCCTTGGGAGTCGGGGCAGACATGATCAGGCTCCTTCAGTGTCATCGGACGCGGTGGCCATTCCCTGAACCTCGGACCGGGAGATGTCCTCACGGAACTTGGCCAGGTACTCGCCGAAGCCCTGCGGGCTGAGCCAGAACTGCAGGAGGTTGGAGACCCCCTTGCTGGTCAGCGAGGCACCGGACAGCGCATCGACTTCGGTCTCGCCGCTGGCACCGCCCTTCACGAGCTGAATGGCCGGCTGCACGCTATCGTCTTCGGCAAAGATCTCCTTGCCTTCCCACTGGGCCTTCCAGCGCGGGTTATCCACCTCGCCGCCCAGACCGGGCGTCTCGGAGTGCGAGTAGAAGGTGATGCCGTTGATGGTGTTGCCGTCGCCCTGCACGGAGAGGTAGCCGCGCATCAGGCCCCACAGCCCCTGGCCGCGAATCGGCAGGATCAGCTGCTGGGGATCGTCCGGGTTGCCCACCAGGTAGACGGTGCTGTAGTTCTCCAGCCGCGACAGGCCGGCGATGTCCTTCTCGCCGGACAGCGTGCGGGACTGGGCCGGATCCTTGGCCGCCTGGAAGCTGTCGTAGCTCTGCGGATCGTACTCCTCGGAATACTCGCCGGTGTTCAGGTCGACGACGCGCGGCGTGATCTGCTCGCTGTAGGCTTCCTCGATGTCCATGCCAGGCTCATAGAGGTCGGCCACGGCCAGGATGTTCGACTTGCGGTCGAGCTCCTGGTTGAGCTGCTGCTTGGAGCGCAGCGCCACGGCGGCGGTGGAGACGATGATCGAACACACGATACAAAGTGCGAACGCCACCGTCAGGATCTTCTTGATGGAGTTGTTGCTCTGTGCCATCAGGCAGTCTCCTCGGCCGGCACACCGGTGCGCTGCAGGCGGCGCTTGATGTTGGCCTGTACAAAGAAGTGGTCGATCAGCGGGGCGAACAGGTTGGCGAACAGGATCGCCAGCATGATGCCTTCGGGGAACGCCGGGTTGACGACGCGGATCAGCACGGTCATGACACCGATGAGGGCGCCGAAGATCAGGCGGCCCTGATTGGTCATCGAGGCGGAGACCGGATCGGTGGCCATGAAGACCATGCCGAAGGCGAAACCGCCGACCACCAGGTGCCAGTACCACGGCATGGCGAACATCGCGTTGGTGTCGGAGCCGATCAGGTTGAAGAGCGCGCTGGTCGCCACCATGCCCAGGAACACGCCGAGCATGATCCGCCAGGAGGCGATCTTGGTCCACAGCAGCACCGCGGCGCCGATCAGGATGGCCAGGGTCGAGACCTCACCCACCGAGCCGGGGATGAAACCGAGGAAGGCGTCCCACCAGCTGAACTGGCTGGAGAGGGCCGACATGCCGTCCTGGAAGGCGATGGAGAGCGCCGTCGCCCCGGTATAGCCGTCGGCCGCCACCCAGACCGCATCACCGGAGATCTGTGCCGGATAGGCGAAGTAGAGGAAGGCACGGCCGGTCAGCGCCGGGTTGAGGAAGTTCTTGCCGGTGCCGCCGAAGATCTCCTTGCCGATCACCACGCCGAAGGTGATGCCGAGCGCCACCTGCCACAGCGGAATGGTGGCCGGCAGGATCAGGGCGAAGAGCACGGAGGTGACGAAGAAGCCCTCGTTGACCTCATGGCCGCGCTTGATCGCGAACAGCACCTCCCAGAAGCCGCCGACCACGAAGGTCACCAGGTAGATCGGCAGGAAGTAGGTGGCACCGAGCACCAGGTTCGCCCAGAGGCTGCTCGGGTCATGGCCGCCGGCGAGCGTCATGATGATCGCCTCGCGCCAGCCGCTCGGGGCACCGAAGCCCTCGGCGATCGCCAGGTTGGCCTGCCAGCCGGCATTCCACATGCCGAAGAACATCGCCGGGAAGGTGCACAGCCAGACGGTGATCATGATGCGCTTCAGATCGATCCCGTCGCGCACGTGCGCCGTGGTCTTGGCCACGCTCGGCGGCGTGTAGAAGATGGTGTCCACCGCCTCGTAGAGGGGGTAGAACTTTTCGTACTTGCCACCCTTGTGGAAGTGCGGCTCGAGATTATCGAGTGTCTGTCGGATAGCCATCATCAGGCCTCTTTCTCGATCATGGTGAGATTGTCACGCAGGATGGGACCGTACTCGTACTTGCCGGGGCACACGTAGGTGCACAGCGCGAGGTCCTCTTCATCCAGCTCCAGGCAGCCCAGTGACATTCCCGTCTCGATATCGCCGACGATCAGCGTACGCAGCAGCTGGGTGGGCAGGATATCCAGCGGCATCACCTGCTCGTAGGCCCCCACCGGCACCATGGCGCGCTCGGAGCCATTGGTCGAGGTGGTCGGCGCGTAGTTGCGCAGGCCCTTGAGCTTCGAGATATAGATGCCCAGTACCGAGTGGCGGTTAGCGCCAGGCGACATCCAGCCCATGAAGATGCGCTTGTTGCCTTCCTCGAGCAGGCTGATCTGATGGTGGAAGCGTCCCAGGTAGCAGAGACTTCCCTCGGCGGTGAATCCCGAGAACACCGAACCGGAAATCACGCGGGTTCCGTTGGGTTCGACGACTTCACCGTCGAGCAGTTCCTCGGTGCTGGCCCCGAGGCGGGTGCGCAGCAGGCGAGGATTCTCGGCGCGCGGGCCACCCAAGGCGATCACGCGATTGACGTCGAGCTTGCCCTCAGCGAACAGCTTGCCGAAGGCGATGACGTCCTGATAGCCGATGTGCCAGACACGCTTGTGCAGGGCAACGGGCGAGAGATGATGGATGTGCGTCCCCACGAGACCGGCCGGGTGCGGGCCGGCGAAGGTCTCCTGCTGCACACCCTTGAGATCGCCACCCGGCACCCGCGCCTCGGGCGCCGTGCAGAGGTAGACCTGACCCTCGGTGAGGCGGCTCAGCACCTTCAGGCCATCCTCGAAGGCCTCGGCCTGCTCGTTGATGATGACGGCAGGATCGGCAGACAGCGGATGGGTATCGATGGCGGTGACGAAGATATCGGTCGGCGTGCCGTCGACGGCCGGCGTGCGCGAGAAGGGACGCGTGCGCAGCGCCGTCCACAGCCCCGACTCGACCAGCTGGTCGACCACGGATTGACGCTCCAGGCTCTCCAGCTTGTCGCGGCCGTGGGCGGTGAACTCGACCGCCTCTTCGGTCTCGTCGACCTTGATCACCACCGACAGCAGCTTGCGCTTCTCGCCACGGTTGATGGCGACGACTTCGCCGGCCGCCGGGGCCGTGAAGCGAACGCCATCGATCTTCTTGTCGGTGAAGAGCAGCTGGCCAAGCTTGACCCTGTCTCCCTCACGGACCTCCATGGTCGGCTTCATGCCGACATAGTCGGTGCCCAGGACGGCCACATGGCGCACCGGCCGCGCATCCTCGATACGCTCCTCCGGTGTCCCCGCGATGGGGAGATCCAGGCCTTTCTTGACTTCGATCATAGTCTCGCCCAGTTGATGGATCGGATAGATGAAGAAAGGGGGTTCGAATGGATTCGAATTCTTCTGTTTTCAGTACGTTACCAGACAGGCCCGAGGCTCGCTCGAACCACCCCGAAAAATCCACCGTATTATAAAGACAAGCGTCAGGGATGACCACCTGACCTTAGGTCGCAAAGCGCGCCGCGACGCAAGGGGTAACGATGTCGCAGGCCGCGCAACACCCCCCAGCACCGGCAACGCAAAACCCCCGCTGGAGCCATGCTCCAGCGGGGGTTAGCGAGCGCTCGGCGCCGTCACCGCGGGCGGCGTCGCCCAGAGGGGCGACGTCACCCTCGATGCATCAGGCCTGGGCGCGGGGCAGCTTGAGGAAGTGCACGTTGGAGACCTGCTGCAGGATGCGAATCACCTGGCAGCTGTAGCCGAACTCGTTGTCGTACCAGACATAGAGGACGGCATTCTTGCCGTTGGCGATGGTCGCCTTGGCGTCGACGATGCCGGCGTGACGGTTGCCGACGAAGTCGGTGGAGACGACCTCCGGCGAGTCGACGAAGTCGATCTGCTTCTGGTAGGGCGAGTCCAGCGACATGCGACGCAGGAAGTTGTTCAGCGTCTCGGCATCGGTCTCCTTGTCCAGGCGCAGGTTGAGGATCGCCATGGAGACGTTGGGGGTCGGGACGCGGATGGCGTTGCCGGTCAGCTTGCCCTCGAACTCGGGCAGCGCCTTGGCGACGGCCTTGGCGGCACCGGTCTCGGTGAGCACCATGTTGAGCGGGGCGCTGCGACCGCGACGATCGCCCTTGTGGTAGTTGTCGATCAGGTTCTGATCGTTGGTGTAGGAGTGCACGGTCTCCACGTGGCCATGCTCGACGCCGAACTCGTCGTTGAGCACCTTGAGCACCGGCACGATGGCGTTGGTGGTGCAGGAGGCCGCGGAGATGATGCGGTCCTCGTCACGAATGTCCTGGTGGTTGATGCCGTAGACGATGTTCTTGACCTCGCCCTTGCCCGGCGCGGTCAGCAGCGCCTTGGCCACGCCCTGGCACGCGAGGTGCTGGCCCAGGCCTTCGGCATCGCGCCAGATGCCGGTGTTGTCGACCACCACGGCGTTATCGATGCCGTAGGCGGTGTAGTCGACCTCGGCCGGGGAGTCGGCGTAGATCACCTTGATGGCATTGCCGTTGGCGATCAGGGTGCGCGACTCGACGTCGACGCTGATGGTGCCGTTGAATGGGCCGTGGACCGAGTCGCGACGCAGCAGGCTGGCGCGCTTCTCCAGGTCCTTGGCGATGTCGCCCCGGCCGCGCACCACGATGGCGCGCAGGCGCAGCAGGTTGCCGCCGCCGGCCTTCTCGACCAGCACCCGGGCGAGGATGCGACCGATTCGGCCGAAGCCGTAGAGCACCACGTCCTTGGGCTTGCCGTTGCCGGCGTCCGGGTCGTGAGCATCGACGATCTCGCTGAGCTGATCGCGCAGGAAGGCCTCGGCATCGCCGCCGCCGCGCTGCTTGAAGGCCACGCCCAGCTTGCCCACGTCGACGTGCGCCGGCCCCAGGTTCAGGTCCATCATGGCCTTGACCAGCGGGAAGGTGTCCTGCACGGAGAGCTCGGTTCCCTCGACCTTACGCACGAAGCGATGATCCTTGAGGATGCGGATCACGCTACGGTTGAACAGCGACCGCCCGTACATGGTCACGACCACGTTGTTGTGGCGATAGAGGCTGCCGATCATCGGGATCATCTGCTCGGCGATCGCCTGGTTGTCGTGCCATTCCTGGAAGACGGTATCGGGGGACTGCTGGCTCACGGCTGGCCTCTCCTTGGTGAGAATAAGTGTGGGTATTATCCGGGGGGATGCTCCCGGGGGCAATCGCAGGATGGTCGCAGCCGCTGTAGGGGTTTTACAGAAACGGGCCCGCGACTACAGCGCCACGCCGGGGCTGGTATGATGAAGCCACTCTGCACACCGCTCACGAACACGGTTGGGTAACCGAATCGCATGCCGAACTTCTCGCCGCTCGACCCGCCGCGCCCCCAGGGGCTGCGCGACCTCCTCTACTGGCAGACCCCGGCGGGCAGCGCCACGGCCCTGGCCCTGGCGCATCTCGCCGAAGACGCCCCGCTGCTGGTGATCACCCCCGACACCGCCTCGGCCCAGCGCCTGGAGAGCGACCTGGGCTTCTATGGCCGGATGCCGGTGATGCCCTTCCCCGACTGGGAGACGCTGCCCTACGACAGCTTCTCGCCGCACCAGGACATCGTCTCCTCCCGGCTGCGCACCCTGCGTCGCCTGCAGGACGGCGAGCATGGCATCGTGCTGGTGGCCATCAACACCCTGATGCAGCGCCTGCCGCCGGTGGACTACATCGCCGGTCGCGTCATGACGCTGGAGGCGGGTCAGACGCTGGATCGCGAGGGCTTCCGCAGCGCCCTCTCCCGCGCCGGCTACCGCGCCGTGGAGACGGTCTTCGAACCCGGCGAGTATGCCCTGCGCGGCGCGCTGATCGACCTCTTTCCCATGGGCGCCGAATCGCCGCTGCGCATCGACCTGTTCGATGACGAGATCGACACCCTGCGCCACTTCGATCCGGATACCCAGCGCAGCGCCGACCGAGTGGAGCGCGTCGAGCTGCTGCCGGCCCACGAGTACTCGCTGTCGCGCTCGGCCATCGCCTGCTTCCGCGAGGGATTCGAGACGCTGTTCGACGTCGACCCGCGCCAGTGCCCGCTCTACGTGGACGCCCTCAAGGGCATCCCCTCCCCCGGCCTCGAGCAGTACCTGCCGCTGTTCTTCGACGAGACGGCGACCCTGTTCGAGCACCTGGCCGAGGGCACCCGGGTGGCCATGCTGCCCGGCGTGTTCGAGGCGGCCGAGCACCACTGGGCGGCCATCGAGAGCCGCTTCGACAACCTCGGCGTCGACCCGACCCGCCCGCTGCTGCCGCCCCACCGGGCGTTCGTGCCGGTGGCCGAGGTCTTCGGCGGCATCAAGCGCCACCCCCGGGTGGCCCTGATCGAGGAGGCCGAGCATCGCCATGCCGTGACGCCCGCCAGCCAGGCCCCGCCGACGGTGACGGTCAACGCCCGGGCCAAGCAGCCGCTGGCCGCTCTCGAGAGCTTCCTCGACGATCACCCCGCCACGCGCGTGCTGTTCGTGGCCGAGTCGCGGGGCCGGCGCGAGGCCCTGGAGGAGACCCTGGCGCCGCTGGGCCTCGCCCTGCCCCACGTCGACGACTTCGCCGCCTTTCTCGCGAGCGAGGGGCGCCTGGCCATCACCGAGGGCGAGATCGATGCCGGCCTGTGGCTGACCGACCCGGACCTCGCGGTGATCAGCGAGACCGAACTCTTCGGCGAGGTGGTCCGCCAGAGCCGGCGTCGCGAGAAGGCCACCGACGATGGCGAGCTGGCGATCCGCCACCTCTCGGAGCTGCGCCCGGGGGCGCCGGTCGTTCACCAGGCCCATGGCGTGGGCCGCTATCGCGGCCTCGAGACCCTGGAGGCCGGCGGCCAGGCCGCCGAGTTCGTGACCCTGGAGTACGCCGAGGGCGCCCGGCTCTACGTGCCGGTGGACAGCCTGCACCTGATCTCCCGCTATGCCGGCGCCGACGACGAACTCGCCCCCCTGCACCGGCTGGGCTCGGACCAGTGGGAGAAGGCCCGTCGCCGCGCCGCCGAGAAGATTCGCGACACGGCCGCCGAGCTGCTCGACATCTACGCCCGCCGCGAGGCGCGGGAGGGCTTCGCCTGCCCGCCGCCCGACGAGGAGTACGCCCGCTTCGCCGCCAGCTTCCCCTTCGAGGAGACCCCCGACCAGCGCGCCGCCATCCAGGCCGTGATCGGCGACCTGACCGCCCCGCGCCCCATGGACCGGGTGGTCTGCGGCGACGTCGGCTTCGGCAAGACCGAGGTCGCCATGCGGGCCGCCTTCCTCTCGGTCCACGCCGGGCGCCAGGTGGTGGTGCTGGTGCCCACCACCCTGCTCGCCCGCCAGCACTTCGAGAACTTCCGCGACCGCTTCGCCGATACCGCGGTGAACATCGAGCTAATCTCGCGCTTCACCGCCGGCAAGGGCCAAGCCGCTGCCCTGAAGCGCATCGAGGAGGGCCAGGCGGACATCGTCATCGGCACCCACAAGCTGCTCTCCAGGAGCACCAAGCTGCCCAAGATGGGCCTGCTGATCATCGACGAGGAGCACCGCTTCGGGGTCGCCCAGAAGGAGCGCCTCAAGAGCCTGCGCAGCGAGGTGGACATCCTGACCATGACCGCCACGCCGATCCCGCGCACGCTCAACATGGCGATGAGCGGTATCCGCGATCTGTCGATCATCGCCACCCCGCCGGCCCGGCGCCTCTCGGTGAAGACCTTCGTCCAGCAGCGCGACGAGGCGGTGATCAAGGAGGCGATCCTGCGCGAGATCCTCCGCGGCGGCCAGGTCTACTTCCTGCACAACGAGGTCAAGACCATCGAGACCGCCGCCGAGCGGGTCCGCGAGCTGGTGCCCGAGGCACGGGTCGGCGTCGCCCATGGCCAGCTGCCGGAGCGCTCGCTGGAGCGGATCATGTCGGACTTTTACCACAAGCGCTTCAACGTGCTGGTCTGCTCGACCATCATCGAGACCGGCATCGACGTGCCCAGTGCCAACACCATCGTCATCGAACGCGCGGACAAGTTCGGCCTGGCCCAGCTCCACCAGCTGCGCGGGCGCGTCGGGCGCAGCCACCACCAGGCCTACGCCTACCTGCTCGCCCCGCCGCCGCGGGTCATGAGCAAGGATGCCGTCAAGCGGCTGGAGGCCATCGCCGGGGCCGAGGACCTGGGCGCCGGCTTCACCCTGGCCAGCCACGACATGGAGATCCGCGGGGCCGGTGAGCTGCTCGGCGAGGAGCAGAGCGGGCAGATGGAGGCCGTCGGCTACGGGCTCTACATGCAGATGCTCGACCGCGCGGTGAAGGCGATCCGCGAGGGACGCACCCCCAACATCGAGGCCCCGCTGGATCAGGGCGTGGAGGTCAGCCTCAACCTGCCGGCACTGATCCCCGACGACTACCTCCACGACGTCCAGCAGCGCCTGGTGATGTACAAGCGCATCGCCAGCGCCGCCGACGAGGCGGAGCTCAAGGAGCTGCAGGTGGAGATGATCGACCGCTTCGGCCTGCTGCCGGCGCCGGTCAAGACCCTGCTGCGCCAGACCCGCCTGCGCCAGCGCGCCGAACGCCTGGGCATCGCGCGCCTGGAAGCGGGCCCCGAGAAGGGCCGGGTGATCTTCTCCGGCCAGACCGCCGTCGATCCGCTGGTGCTGGTCCAGCTGATCCAGCAGGCCCCCGACCGCTACCGCCTCGACGGCGCCGACACCCTGCGATTCGAGGCGAGCATGGAGCAGGAGGAGGCCCGCTTCGACGCGGTGGAG
The DNA here is from genome assembly GCF_043496965.1 of Halomonas sp. B23F22_3. Lineage (NCBI taxonomy): Bacteria > Pseudomonadati > Pseudomonadota > Gammaproteobacteria > Oceanospirillales > Halomonadaceae > Halomonas > Halomonas sp. B23F22_3. The sequence goes on along the minus strand of NZ_JBIEKG010000002.1, from coordinate 419,556 downwards.
CGGCTCCTCGAGACCCTCAATCGCAAGGCCGAAGCGGCCTGATCGACGAGACCGCGGGGGATCAGCCAATGCCGATCCACCCGCCCCACCTGGCAGAAACCGGTCGCGGCGGGCGATACTATAGGGTCAAGGCGCCCAGGACGGGCCCATCGCAGCCCCCGACGACCGGTAACCACGAGACATGACTCGATGACGCACTTATCCCCGCTCGGGCTCACGACCCGATTTGCCACCGCACTGGGCCTCGCCGCCGCACTGAGCGCGCCCCTGCAGGCCAGCACCGACGACTGGCCGCGTGGCCACTACCCCCTCCCCGAGGAGGGCGATCTCGTCGGCGAGGTCTACACCGTCGTCAGCAACGGCGAAGACACCCTGATCGACATCGGTCACGAGCACGGCATCGGCTACGAGGAGATGGTCCGCGCCAATCCCGACATCAGCATATGGGCGCCCTTCGAGGGCACCGAAGTGGTGATCCCGGGAAGCTTCATCCTCCCCGAAGGCCCCCGCGAAGGCGTGGTGGTCAACGTGGCCGAGATGCGCCTCTACTACTACCCGCCCACGGAAGAGGGCGAGACGCCCCGGGTCGAAACCTATCCCATCGCCGTGGGCCGCATGGACTGGAAGACGCCGCTGGGCAAGACCCGGATCACCGAGAAGGTCAAGAACCCGGCCTGGTATCCGCCGGCGTCGATCCGCCGCGAGCATGCGGAGGCCGGCGACCCTCTCCCCAGCGTGGTGCCACCGGGCCCTGACAACCCGATGGGCACGCGCAAGATGCGCCTCGGCATCCCCGGCTACCTGATCCACGGCACCAACAAGCCCGAGGGCGTGGGCATGCGCGTCACCCACGGCTGCATCCGCATGCTGCCGGAGGACATCGAGGCCCTCTTCCCGCGCCTGCCGGTGGGCACCCAGGTCACGCTGATCAACGAGACCATCAAGTTCGGCTGGGCCGACGGCGTCCTGCACGTCCAGGCCTACCCCTACCTCGATGAAGAGGACGGCACCACCATTCAGCACGTTACCGAGGCACTCTCCCAGGTCGATACGGCGACCAGCGGCCTGGACTACCCGGTGGATTATGCCCGCCTGCGCGAGGTCGTGGAGGTGCCGCGCGGCATGCCGGTGCCCCTGGAGGTCGAGGCCGCTGAGCCGGCTCCCGAGACGCTCTGGGATCGCCTGGAACTGATCGCCGCCGAGACCGCCACCCGCGAGCGCCAGACAGAAGAAGGCTGACCTCGCCTGGCCGGCAGGGTGCATCCTGCCGGCCAATGACCGATGGCGCCTCCATGCGCGCCATCATCTCAAGATGGCCTGCCCCCTCCTCTCTCCGCTTGTCACGCTCCGCACCGACGATCCCCGCGCCCGACCGTGCCAGAAACGACAGAGGCCTCGCCATGATGGCGAGGCCTCTGTCTGATGGTTCTGCTACCGCCCTACCGGGCGGTGGAGAACGATCACTTGCGCATGGAGCTCTCGAACATGCGGTTCATCTCTTCGCGGTTCTGCTGAGACATCTGCAGGGCCGCCTGAGCATCGCGCTGAGCCTGGTTGGCGGTGTTCTGCGCCTGGGTGGCGATGCTACGAGCTTCGGCAGCGTCGGCCTGGGCAGACTCGGCGGTCATGCGGACTTCTTCCAGTGCGCCGGTAGAGGCACAACCAGCCAGCACGGCCAGCGATGCAGCAGCGGCGGTCAGCTTCAGGGTAGTCTTCAGAGTCATGGTGTTCTCCTTGAGTCTTCCTTGGTACTGCGTTGATGTTGCCTGAGAATCAGGCTTCCTGCAGATGCAGGACTTCATGCAGCGACTTCTGCTGCGAAGCACGGGGATTCAAACGCTGTTCTAAAGTACGTCACGGAGTACGTCACGGCGCTTATCCTTAGCTTAGAACGCCCCTTGCGCATGTAAAGACTAGCGGATCACGACGCGTGTGCCAATGTCGATAAGCGACGACAAGCGCTCTACCTGAGGGTCCGTGACCGCCACGCAGCCATCGGTCCAGTGGAAGCGCCGATGAATGGAGAGATCTCCTTCGCCGAGTCCGTGAATACCGATGAAGCCTCCGAGGACCGTGTCCTGGGGCGGGTAGCCATGACGACGGTAGTAGGAGAAGTAGTCGTCGTAGTCCTGCTGACTATAGACCCCGGACTCCAACGCCATGCGAGCATGGGTCGGGGTGGGATAATCCAGGCCGATGAAGATATGAAACCTGCTCTGCCGGTTGAAGCGATTGACACGGAACTCCCCCAGCGGGGTGGCCCGATCGCCTTGCCGACGCTGGGGCTTGGCCCCTCCGCGCCCCAGCGATGCCCGATCGAAACCCTCAAGGAGCCGGTTGCCCTCATAGACCTTGAGATTTGCCTCGCTGTCATCGACCAGTACCCAGCGCTCGCCAGCGTGGCGAGGCACGGTAGCCTGGGAGAGCAGTTCATCCATCTGGCTGGCCGAGGCGGACATGCCGAGCAGCAGCAGGGGGGAACCCAGCGCCAGCAAACCGAAGCGGCGGCGAGAGAGGTGATTCATCGGGAAGTCATCTCTGGGACGTGGTGAAATAAAGCGCATCGCTAGGCTCGACGTTATACCGCATTGCGCCGGCGCTGTCAGTCGCTGCGGCGAGGCGAGGCACAGCCGGAGGGTCGGCCTCGACCACTCAGCTGGGCAGGATCGCCCCCATGCGAAATATCTCGCGCAGGCTGGTGATGCCGGCCGCCGCCTTCGCCAGGCCATCGGCGAGCATCAGCGTCTCGCCACGCTCCAGCAAGGCACGTCGCAAGACGGCGTCATCGGCGTGCTTGAGCAGCAGGGCGTGATCCTGGGGCGTCGGCTGCCAGATCTCGAACACGCCGGTGCGCTCCCGGTAGCCCAGGCCGTCACATCGCTCACACCCCACCGGCACCCAGGCCTCATGCGGGGCCGAGAGCCCCACCGCCTCGAGCCATTCGACCTCCTGCGGCTCGGTAGGATGCTTCTCCCGGCAGTGCTCGCAGAGGCGACGGACCAGTCGCTGGGCGATCACCAGGCCCAGGCTGGCGCTGATCTCGGCATCCACCAAGCCCAGCTGTCGCAAAGCGGAGACAGCTCCCACGGCATCGCGGCTGTGCAGGGTCCCCATCAGCGAGCGGCCGCTGCCGGCCACGCTGACCGCGGCGGCCGCGGATCCGGGATCACGGATCTCACCGATCAGCACGTAATCGGGATCCAGGCGCAGCAAAGAGCGGGTACCGGTAGCGAAATCCAGGCCGTTATCGGCATCCACCTGGATCTGGTTGATCCCGGGAATGGCGTACTCCACGGGGTCCTCCAGGGTCACCACATGGCTATCGCCGAGCCGCAGCTGATGAAGCAGGGTGTAGAGGGTCGTGGTCTTGCCGGCACCGGTCGGCCCGGCCACCAGCAGCATGCCACCGGTGGCATCCATCCAGCGACGGATGCCCCGTGAGCCCTGCTCGCCGACCCCCAGATCGAGGGGGTCGTGGAAGGTCCTGGGGGGTGCCAGGAAGCGAATGGCCAGCTTCTCGCCGGCGACGCAGTTCACCGCCGTGATCCTCAGGAAGCTCTCCTGCGCCGCCTCATCCTCGGCGGGCCAACGCAGGCTTCCCTCGCTGGCGACTCGGGAGGGCATCGGGTCGAGGCCGGCCAGCACCTTGAACTGGTTGACCAGGCGCACCCCCTCGCCCCACTCGAGCGTCAGGGCGTCGACGACCCGGCCGTCGATACGCAGGCGCACACGCCACTGATCGCGGGAAGGATCGAGATGAATATCGCTGGCCCGCGCCTGGATGGCGTCCTCGATCAGCAGGTGCGCCGCCAGGGCCTCATCCGCGGGCTCGACGTCCCTGCCGGACTCTCGCTGGGCCTGCAGGCGCGGCAGCAGCTGCGCCCGGGGCGCTGACCGTTCGCTGCCCATCAGCGCGCGCCCTGATCGGCACGCGCCAGCGTCGGAGAGATGGGGAAGATCGTTGTCGGCATCGTCGGCTCCCTAGCTGTGCCACGCCACCTAGTAGTCCTCGAGTCGCTGCATGTCACGGGCCAGGCGTCGCACCTCGGCCTCGTGGCCGCTGGCGAGCGCAGCGAAGAACTCGCGCTCCGCCTCGATGGCGGCCTGCTCGATGCGGTGCGCATAGAGGTCCTGCAGGGTGCGATGCATGGTCAGGGCCGTGGCCAGCACGTCCTGTACGCTGTCGCAGGCCATGCTCTCGGTGAGACGATCGAGGGCCGGCGCATGAGGAAAATCGGCCGGATCGTCGAACCAGGTCTCGAGGACCTTGCGATGGTCGCCGCCCTCCTCGAGATAGCGCGTGAGCTCGGTCTGCATCTTGCGCTCGTGCTCGGCCAGATACTCCAGGGCCATGCGTACCCGATCGCTGACGTCGCCGGCGGCCAGCCGATCGTAACGCTCGGCCAGCCCCCGATGATAGTCGGCCGCCCAGGCAACCAGTTCCTTGACCTGATGAAAGCGCATGAGACGCTCCTCCCGGTGATGCCCCGACGAGGGCGAGTGGATCCTGCCTTCAGCCTAGCCAAGCCACCGGCATTTCGCTTGATGCAGATCATCCGATATGCGCTCGTCGCCGTCGGGAGCCGGCGGCGCCGTCAAGGGCCGCCGGATCCCGAGGATCAGCCGTAGAGGCCCTGACTGCGCAGGTAGTCGTCGTAGCTGCCGCTGAAGTCGGTGATCCCGGTGCCGCTCATGTCGAGGATGCGGGTCGCCAGCGACGAGACGAACTCGCGGTCGTGGCTGACGAAGATCAGCGTGCCCGGATAGTTCTCGAGCGCCAGGTTGAGCGCCTCGATGGACTCCATGTCCAGGTGGTTGGTCGGCTCGTCCATCAGCAGCACGTTGGGCTTGGTCAGCGCCAGCTTGCCGAACAGCATGCGCCCCTGCTCGCCGCCGGAGATCACCTTGACCGACTTGCCGATGTCGTCACTGGAGAACAGCATCCGCCCCAGGGCACCGCGCACCTCCTGTTCGCCGCCCGTGGTCCACTGCGCCATCCACTCGAAGAGGGTGGCGTCATTGGCGAAGTCGTCGGCGTGATCCTGGGCGAAGACGCCGACCTCGGCGCTGTCGGTCCAGCGCACCGCGCCGGCATCGGGGTGCAGCTCGCCGGCCAGGGTCCGCAGCAAGGTGGTCTTGCCGATGCCGTTGGGACCGATGATGGCGATGCGCTCGCCGGCCTCCACGGTCATCGAGAGGCGCTCGAAGAGCGGCGCATCGGCGTCGAAGCCCTTGGTGATCGCCTCGACGTTGACCGCGTTGCGGTGGATCTTCCTGCCCTGCTCGAAGCGGATGAAGGGGCTGACCCGGCTGGAGGGCTTGATGTCCTCGAGCTTGATCTTGTCGATCTGGCGCGCCCGGGAGGTGGCCTGCTTGGCCTTGGAGGCGTTGGCCGAGAAGCGGCTGACGAAGGCCTGCAGCTCGGCGATCTGCGCCTTCTTCTTGGCGTTGTCGGCATGCTGACGCTCACGGGCCGCCGTGGCGGCGGTCATGTAGTCGTCGTAGTTGCCGGGGAACAGCGTCACCTCGCCGTAGTCCAGGTCGGCCATGTGCGTGCAGACGCTGTTCAGGAAGTGGCGGTCGTGGGAGATGATGATCATGGTGCTGTCCCGGGCGGTCAGCATGCCCTCCAGCCAGCGGATCGTGTTGATGTCCAGGTGGTTGGTCGGCTCGTCGAGCAGCAGCACGTCGGGATCGGCGAACAGCGCCTGGGCCAGCAGCACGCGCAGCTTCCAGCCCGGGGCGATCTCGCTCATGGGGCCCGTATGCTGGTGCAGGGGGATGCCCAGGCCCAGCAGCAGCTCGCCGGCCCGGGACTCGGCGGTGTAGCCGTCGAGCTCGGCGAAGCGCACCTCCAGGTCGGCCACGGCCATGCCGTCGTCCTCGCTCATCTCGGGCAGCGAGTAGATGCGCTCGCGTTCGGCCGCGACCTGCCACAGCTCGTCGTTGCCCATGATCACGGTGTCGATGACCCGCTCGTCCTCGAAGGCGAACTGATCCTGGCGCAGCTTGCCGAGCCGGGCGCCGGATTCGACCATCACCTGACCGGAAGACGGCTCCAGATCCCCGCCGAGGATCTTCATGAAGGTGGACTTGCCGCAGCCGTTGGCGCCGATCAGGCCGTAGCGATGGCCGTTACCGAACTTGATGGAGACATTCTCGAAGAGCGGCCGGGCGCCGAACTGCATGGTGATATTGGCGGTGGAGATCAATGAAGCGTCCAGTCAGTGCGTGAAGGGGGCGCGATTGTACCGGTTATCGCCGCCGCTCACATCCTGACCCTCTTGGGGATTACTCCAGGATCCGTCGGCAGGCCCCGGGGTGCCGGACCATCGAAGAGGCGCTGTGAACCCTTTCCTGGGCGCTACCGACGCCATCCATGGCGTAGGACCTCTTCTCCGGCCTGCCCCCGGCTCCCTTGCCATAGTCCATTCCAGGAGGCTTCCCAACTAAAGCAGCAGCTCGCCCTCGATGGGCACGAAGCGGCTCGCCGCGCGGATCAGCGACTCGGCCGTGAGCCGCTCAACGCCGACCACCTCCACCGCCACGCCATGGCGCTCACGCAGCCGCTCGGCCAGCAGGTCGAAGTCGCCGTCACCGGAGACCAGCACCACCCGGTCGACGAGCGGCGCCGCCTCCATGGCGTCCAGGGCGATGCCGACGTCCCAGTCGCCCTTGGCGGAGCCGTCGCTGCGCTGGATGAAGGGCTTGAGCTTCACTGCAAAGCCGATGCCGCGCAGGATGTCCTGGAACTGGCGCTGCTTGGGGTCGCCGCGGTCGATCGCATAGGCGTTGGCCATGACCACCTCGCGGCCGGCGGCGAAGCGGGCCCAGAAGGCGTGGTAGTTGAAATGGCGACCGAAGGCCTGGCGCGTGGTGTAGTAGACGTTCTGCACGTCGACCAGCAGCGCGACGCGCTCCGCCGAGGCCGCCAACGCCGCTACCACTCTTCGCTGGTCTCGCGCAGCGCGGCGATCTCGCGCTTGGCCTCGCGAACGCAGTCGTCGAGCTCCTCACTCAGGGAGGCGGCTCCCCCCACGGCGATCATCCCCGGGTTACTGGGCCGCCGCCGGGCCACGCCATCGGTGCCGTGCAGCGCCTCGAGCCGCGCGAGTAGCCTGGACAGCCAGCTGTCGGGCCGGGCGGCCAGCTCCCGCAGGCGATGCAGCTCGGCGATGCCGGCCCCTTCGGGACCGAGCAGTTCACGCCAGTCGTGGCGCTCGAGGTGGGCATGCTCGGTGACCTCGCGCAGCAGCGACTGCAACGCCAGCTCGAGCAGGGCGAGCCCGCCCTCCTCCGCCGCCATGCGGCGCGCCTGGGCGTGCTCGTCATCGCCTCCGGGCAGCGCGAGCAGCAGCTCGGCCTGGTAAAGCAGCTGGTTGGTCCGGGCTCGCGGGGTCACTTGCGCTTGTCCTCCACGTGCCACTTGCCGCCATCGAAGGTGGCCTTCCAACCGGTGGCCTTGCCGTCCTCATCGGTCATCACGAACTGCTCCTTCGCCTTGCGCGAGAAGCGGATCTGCGCCGGGCGGCCGTCCGGATCCGCGTCGGGCGCCTCGAGCAGATAGCGATACTTCTCGGGCAGCTCCTCGGCGTGGGCCTTGAGCTCGGCGACCAGCGGCGGTCGGGTCTCGCGGTTCTTGGGGAACTTGCTGGCCGCCAGGAAAAGCCCGCTGGCACCGTCGCGCAGCACGTAGTGATCCTCGACCTTCTGGCAGGCGAGCTCCGGCATGGGGATCGGATCCATCTTGGGCGGCGCCACCTCACCGCTTCTGAGCAGCTTGCGGGTGTTCTTGCACTCGCTGTTGGTGCAGCCGAAGTACTTGCCGAAGCGACCGGTCTTCAGCTGCATCTCGCTGCCGCACTTGTCGCACTCGATGGTCGGCCCGTCATAGCCCTTGATGCGGAACTTGCCCTGCTCGATGTCGTAGCCGTCGCAGTCAGGGCTGTTGCCGCAGATGTGCAGCTTGCGCGTCTCGTCGATCAGGTAGCTGTCCATGGCGGTGCCGCACTTCGGGCAGCGGTGCTTGGCGCGCAGCGCGTCGGTCTCGGCGTCCTCGCCGGCATCGGCCGCCACCGCCTCGTCGCCGGGCAGCAGGTCGATGGTGGTCTTGCAGCGCTCCTTGGGCGGCAGGTTGTAGCCGGAGCAGCCCAGGAAGACCCCGGTGGAGGCGGTGCGGATCTGCATCTTGCGCCCGCAGCTCGGGCAGTCGATATCGGTGGGCACCGGCTGGTTGGGGCGCATGCCCTCCTCGCTCTCGGCCACGGCGAGCTCCTTCTGGAACTCGGCGTAGAAGGCATCGAGCAGCTCCTGCCAGTTGCGCTCGCCCTCGGCCACCTCGTCGAGGCTATCCTCCATGCGCGCGGTGAAGGAGTAGTCCATCAGGTCCGGGAAGGACTCCTTGAGCCGCTCGGTCACGATGTCGCCGAGCTTCTCGGCGTAGAAGCGCCGGTTCTCCAGCTTGACGTAGCCGCGGTCCTGGATGGTGGAGATGATGGCGGCGTAGGTCGAGGGCCGGCCGATGCCCTTCTTCTCCAGCTCCTTGACCAGGCTGGCCTCGGTGTAGCGGGCCGGCGGCTTGGTGAAGTGCTGCTGGGGATCGAGGTGCTCGAGGGTCATGGGCGTGCCCTCGGCGAGGTCCGGCAGCGACTGGTCCTCGTCCTTGCGGCCCATCGGCTTCATCACCCGGGTGTAGCCGTCGAACTTCAGCACCCGGCCCTTGGCCTTGAGCTCGAAGCCCTCGACCTCCACGGTCAGGGTGCTGGAGAGGTACTCGGCGGGCGTCATCTGGCAGGCCACGAACTGGCGCCAGATCAGCTCGTAGAGCCGTTCGGCATCGCGCTCCATGCCGGCGAGATCGGTGGCCCGACGGGTGACCTCGGAGGGCCGGATCGCCTCGTGGGCCTCCTGGGCGCCCTCCTTGCTGGAGTAGCGGTTGGGCGCCTCGGGCAGGTAGCGCGCGCCGTACTCCTCATTGATGAACTCGCGCACCCCCTCCACCGCGTCCCGGGAGAGGTTGGTGGAGTCGGTCCGCATATAGGTGATGTAGCCGGCCTCGTAGAGGCGCTGGGCAAGCGTCATGGTCTTCTTCACCGAGAAGCCCAGCCGGCCGCTGGCCGCCTGCTGCAGCGTCGAGGTGATGAAGGGCGCGTTGGGCTTGGAGCGGGTGGGCTTGTCTTCCCGCGCGGTGATCGCAAGGCTCGCCTCGCGGAGTGCCGCGATGCGCTCGAGGGTCTCGGCCTCGGACGTGGGCCGGAAGGCCTTGCCGTCCTGGCGCACCAGCTCGAAACGCACCGGCGCCGCGTCGTCGCCGGCCCCGTCGACATGAGGAACCAGGTCGGCGTGAACGTCCCAGAACTCCTCGGGAATGAAGGCATGGATCTCGCGTTCACGCTCGGCGATCAGCCTCGTCGCGACCGACTGCACGCGCCCGGCGGAGAGGCCGCGGGCGATCTTGGCCCACAACAGGGGCGAGAGCATGAAGCCCACCACCCGGTCGAGGAAGCGACGCGCCTGCTGCGCCTCGACCCGCGGGATGTTCAGGTGGCCGGGATCCTGGAAGGCCTCCTGGATGGCGTTCTTGGTGATCTCGTTGAACACCACGCGCCGATAGCGGGTCTCGTCGCCGCCGATGGTCTCGCGCAGGTGCCAGGCGATGGCCTCCCCCTCGCGGTCCAGATCGGTGGCGAGATAGACCGCATCGGCCTTCTCGGCGAGCTTCTGGAGCTCGGCCACCACCTTCTCCTTGCCCGGCAGGATCTCGTAGTGCGCCTGCCAGCCATGCTCGGGATCGATGCCCATGCGCCGGATCAGCTGATCATGGGCCTTGCGCTTGCGATGCTCCGCCTTCTCCTCCGGCGACATCTTGCGGGTCGCCGCCGCCTGTCGAGCGCGCTCCTTGGGGTCCGATGCCGTCTTGCCCGAGCCGCTGGTCGGCAGGTCACGGATGTGCCCCACGCTCGACTTTACGATGAAGTCGTTGCCGAGATACTTGTTGATCGTCTTCGCCTTGGCCGGCGACTCGACGATGACCAGTGACTTGCCCATAGTGCTCCACTGTGCTGATGGCGCCAGCGTGACGGCTCGCGCCAGACGGTATCGACCCGTCCTGTGCGACGGGTGAAAAATGCGCTTACCCTACCCCAGCGATCGGCTTCACGCCAGTCGCCCCCGGCGGGCGGCTCCTTGAACCTAGACCGCCGAGTCACGTGACGACAAGCCGAGAACGTCCAGGGGCCAACGACAACGCCCCCGCCGTGAGGGCGGGGGCGTGGGTTTCGGAGCGTTGCCGCGCGGCCCAGCCGGCGGCGTCGCTCAGGTCTTGCCGATCACTGCTTGCGGGTCACTTCTTGCCAGAGTTGCGCGGCGTGCGACGCCGCGGCGTGGCCCGGCTCGCCGGCTTGCGCTTGACGCCGGCAGAGGCCGGCTGAGTCGCCGGTTCGGAGGACGGTTCCGCGGCCGGGGTGGCCGCCTTCGGCGCCTCGACGTCCTGGGCCTTGGCGTCCTGTACCTCGACGTCCGGGGCCTTGGCGTCCTGGGCCGCATCGGCGTCCTGAACGGCGGCGCTCTGCGCCTGCGGCGCGGCAACGGCCCGGCTCGACTCGGCGACGGGCATCGTCTCCATCAGGCTTTCCACCTCGCGGCGGGCGAGCTCTCCGGCCACGGCCTCGCGGGCGATGCTCGCCTCGGCGTCGCGACGCGCCTCCTGCTCGTCCTCGGGGGCGTGATCGATGGCCTGGTGGAACAGCGCCTTGATGCGCTCGAACCGCTCTGCCGCATGCTCGCTGAGCTCGCCACTGGCCGCCAGCACGTGCTCGATATGCGCGAGGTGGGCGTCGATCTGCTGGGCCGTCTGCCCCTTCAGCAGGGTCGGGATCGCCTCGAGTGCCGCCTCATGGTCCTGCTGGAGGGTGAAGAACTGCTCGCGCACCAGGTGCTTGAAGTCGGCCAGCTCCGCCCCCGGCTCGAGCTCGGCACGCGAGGCCCGCAGCCGCTTGAAGTTGCGCTCGTCGGTGGCCGGGGCGCCCCCCAGCACATGGATCACCGAGCGCATGACCGCCTCGTGGCTGCCGCCGTCGGTGATCGCATGATGGACCTCCTCGCGGCGGCGCTCGATGAAGCGGCGATGCTCCGGCTCGGCGCCCGGGCGACGGCGGTGCACGTGGGCGTCACCGCCCAGCCCCACCATGGCCTGCAGGATCGGCTGGCCGTAGAGGTCCAGGAAGAAGCGCTCGCTGGCGCTGTCGCGCAGGTCGCGCCAGGCGTTCAGGCCGCGCGTGACCTGGTCGGAGAGGATGCCCTCCACGGCCCGGAAGACGTTGTCCTCGTGCACCGGCTGGCGATCGGCACGCACCTTGTCGGCCAGCACCGGTACGGCGTTCATCAAGGGGTTGCGGTCGGAGAGCAGGCGATAGCCCAGGCGATTGGGGTGCATGCGACGCATCCACTTGGCCGACTCGGGCGTTGCCATCGCCTGCACCCAGGGCTGCACGAAGAGCCGGTAGAGGCCGAGGTTGATCTCGGAGATCCGCGCCACGGCGGCGAAGCGGGTATCGTCCTCGGGGCGATGCTTGACCTCCCGGTCGAGCTCCTCGATGGTGCGCGGCGTGAACTCGAGCAGGTAGTCGCGCTCGATCAGCTCGGCATCCTCCCGCTCGGCGGCGGTCGAGACCGTGGTCTCGTAGAGGCCGGGCGGCAGGACGTCGATGTAGTCCATGTTGGCGGTGAACTCGGCGTGCTCCTTGCGGGACACGCTGCCGGACACGAAGATCCCCAGGTGCCCGGTGGTGTCATGCACGCAGTAGACGATGGTCTGCTCGTTGGCGATCACGTCCTCGACCCCCTCGTAGAGGTCGCGCACCCAGCCGAGCGCCTGGGGCGGCGGGGTGATGTCGTCGCCGCGCGAGCAGAACACCACCACCGGCGAGCGCACGTTGCGCAGGTCGATGCGCCGCCCGTCGGAGGTCACCAGCTGGGCGGTGGAGAGGCGATTGCCGATGAAGAGGTTGTCGACGATGTACTGGATCTCGTCGCCGCCAAGCACCACGTGGCCGCCCCACCAGCGCTCGAACTCCAGGTAGCGATCGGCCTCGGTGTCGACCTGGGAGTAGAGCCGGTACTGCTTGCTCCACCAGGTGTTGGCCGGGTTCAGGCGCTCGAAGTTCTGCACCAGCCAGGCGCCGTCGAAGAGCCCGGCGCCCAGATCACTGAACAGCGAGGTCATCCAGCTGCCGCCGGTCAGGCCACCGGTGTAGCGCATCGGGGCGCCGCCCCGCTCGCCGGCCCAGTAGGAGAGCGGCGAGCCGGCGATCAGCAGCGGACCGAACAGCTCGGGCTCCAGGGCCGCGGCCATCATGATCTGCCAGCCGGCCTGGCAGTTGCCGACCACCATGGGCTTCTCGGAGGTCTCGGGGTGGCGCTCGATGACGTGGCGCAGGAAGGCGACCTCGGCCTCGACCACGTCCTCGACGGTCTGGCCCGGCACCGGATAGGGCAGAAAGCCGATGAAATAGCAGGGATGCCCGGCGCGCAGGGCGACGCCGATCTCGCTGTCGGGCTTGAAGCCGCCGATGCCCGGGCCGTGGCCGGCGCGGGGATCGACCACCACGAAGGGGCGCATCTGCAGGTCGGTCTCGACGCCCTCGGGCGGCTGGATGCGCAGCAGTTCGTAGTTGACCGGGCGATCGAGCTCGCGACCGTCCATCAGCACTTCGGCCTCGAAGCCCAGCACGTTGGGCTTGGTCTTCTCGATGTGCTCGAGGTACTGGTTGCCCCGCCGGCGCATGACGTCCATAAAGAGTACGCTGCGCTCCAGGCTGTCTCGCCAGTAGTTGCAGGCCGCGCGTCCGAAACCGAACGGATCCATGAAGGGCAGCGCCTCGGCTGCCGGAGTCGGTATCAGGGGGTTCATTATCAGCTCCAGGGTTGCTCGGTGCTCCCGTGCCGAAGGCCCTCGGCACCGATGCATGAAAACGGGCTTTGCTGCATTGCAATATAGCGCATGACACCGGACGCTGCGAGGGCCTTGTGGTTGACCAGGGCCAGACCCGAAGCAGTCATGGTGCCCATGCCGGGCATGGCCGACGGTGTTCGAGCGGTGCTAGCATGGCGCCAGACTCCCAGAGACCCCCGGCATGGCGCCGGCGGACAGACCGACATGAACACACCCAAGCTGCTCAACCGCCTGACCTTTCGCCAGCTCCAGGTGTTCCGTGCCGTCTATGACCAGCACTCCTATTCCCGAGCGGCCGAGGCGCTGGGACTGACCCAGCCCGCCGTGAGCGCCCAGATCCGCCAGCTCGAGCAGGCCCTCGGCCAGCCGCTCTTCAAGTACGCCGGGCGCACCCTGCACCTGCTGCCCGCCGCCGATGCACTGGCCGCCTCGACCCGCTCGATCTTCGGGCAGGTCTCGCGCCTGCAGATGACGCTCTCCGACATGGCCGGCACGCTGAACGGCGAGCTCAACCTCGCCGCGGTCTCCACCGCCCAGTACGTGGTGCCCCACCTGCTGGCCCGCTTTCGCGCTCACTACCCCGATATCGTGGTGCGCCTGCGCGTCTGCAGCCGGCGCCAGGCGCTGGAGCGCCTCGCCGAGCGGCGCGACGACCTGGTGATCATGGCCCGGGTCCCCGAGGGCGACGAGCTGACGTTCATGCCGATCCTCGAGAGCGAGCTGGTGCCTGTGGTCTGGCCGGGGCACCCCCTGCTGGAGGCCGAACACCCTACCCTCGAGGATTTCGCGCGCCACTACGTGCTGATGCGCGAGCCCGGCTCCGGGGTGCGCAGCGCCTTCGAGGAGCAGGCGGCCGAACAGGACGTATGGCTCCCCCATGCCATCGAGCTGGGCTCCAACGAGGCGGTCAAGCACGGGGTGATGGCGCAGCTGGGGGTGGCCGTGCTGCCCCGCCTCGCCGTGCGCCTGGAGATCGAGGCGGGGCTGCTCGTGCCCCTGACCCTGCCCGGCTTCCCGCTGCGCCACGCCTGGTGCACGGTGCACCCCCGGGATCACTTCCCGACCCCGGTCACCGAGCTGTTCCTGCGCTTCGTGCGCGAACACCTCGCCGAGCTCCACGAGCACTTCGCCGCGCCCCCGACCCCGTTGCCGAGCCACGGCGTCGACTGCCTGCCAATGACCACCTACTGAGCGCTCGCGCTTGACCGCCACCCCTTGACCGAGCCCGCGCCGGCGAGGACGCACGGCCCGCCCGCTGTCCAGAAAGGTGACGGCTGTGGTAGGTTATGGGCCTTGAATTCTCGTATCATTCGACGTGCCAGGCTGACTGGAACCCCCGATCGACGCGCCCCCGTGCGCCGTCCCGGTGAGACAGCCGGCGAGCAGAGAGGCTCACAGCTATGAGCGACACCCCCTCCCCACGCGTCTCCAGCGGCGAAAAGTATCGCAACGACCATGGCACGGCCGCCATCAAGGACGGCATGAAGGTGCGTCGCGAGGTCGAGGACGGCGGCGTCAGCGGGCGCAAGCCGAGCTGGCTGCGCGCCCAGATTCCCGGTGGCGAACGCTTCGAGGCGGTCAAGAAGAACGTCGCCACCCACCGGCTCAGCACCGTGTGCGCCGAGTCGCACTGCCCCAACCAGGGCGAGTGCTGGAGCAACGGCACGGCGACCATCATGCTGATGGGCTCGGTGTGTACCCGCGCCTGCCGCTTCTGTGCCGTGGACACCGGCAACCCCAGGGGCTGGCTGGACGCCGAGGAGCCGGAAAACACCGCGCGCTCCGTGGAGCTGATGGGGCTGCGCTACATCGTGCTGACCTCGGTGGATCGGGACGACCTGCCCGACGGCGGCGCGACCCACTACGCCGACTGCATCCGCGCCATCAAGGCGCGCACTCCCGAGGTGGTCGTCGAGGCGCTGACGCCTGACTTCGACGCCGAGCCCGCGGCGATCGAGCGGGTGGTCGATTCCGGCCTCGAGGTCTTCGCCCAGAACGTCGAGACCGTCGAACGGCTGACCTCGCGGGTGCGTGACCCGCGCGCCGGCTACCGCAAGACCCTGGACGTGCTGGCCCACGCCAAGCGCCACCGCCCCGGCGTCATCACCAAGACCAGCCTGATGCTGGGCCTCGGTGAGACCGACGAGGAGATCCTGGCGACCTTCGATGACCTGCGCGAGATCGGCGTCGATATCGTCACCCTGGGTCAGTACCTGCGTCCCACCCGCAACCACCTGCCGGTGGAGCGCTGGGTCACCCCGGAGGAGTTCGACCGCTACCGCGTGCTGGGCCTGGAGAAGGGCTTCATGGAGGTGCCGTCCGGCCCGCTGGTGCGCTCCAGCTACCGGGCCGATCGGGTGTTCGAGAAGAACAACCTCGGCCTGGCCGCCCCCGCCGAGGTGCCGGGCCAGGCGCCGGACCCGAACCGCATCGACGCCGTCAACGTCGGCTGAGCGTCGACGCTGCCCTCGCACAGGGGCCCCCACCGCGCGGCGGTGGGGGCCCCTGTGGTTGGTGACGGCGGTTCAAGTACAAGATAGCGGCAGGTCGGCCAGGTGCGGCCGGCTAGGCGATGGCGGGGGGCCGCGCGTCGTCCTCGGCGAGCTCGCGGCCGAGCTCACGCGCCAGGCAGCGCGCCAGCGCCATGCCGACCGCCGCCGCCGGGGGACAGTCGTCGACCAGGTCGGCCAGTCGCGTCATGGCCATGCCGGCGTAGCCGCAGGGATTGATCCGCGCGAAGGGCGAGAGATCGCCGTCGACGTTGAGCGCCACCCCGTGGAAGCTCGCCCCGCGGCGGATCCTGAGCCCCAGGGAGGCGATCTTGGCCTCCCCCACGTAGACGCCGGGGGCATCGGGCCGGGCGTGAGCCGTCACGCCATGCTCGTCCAGCAGCGCGATCACCGCCTGCTCCAGGGCGGTGACCAGTTCACGCACGCCGAGACGTGCACGTCGCACGTCGAGCAGCGGATAGAGCACCACCTGGCCGGGGCCGTGGTAGGTCACCTGGCCGCCACGATCGGTGGCGACCACCGGGATGTCACCCGGCATCAGCAGGTGTTCGGGCTTGCCGGCCTGGCCCTGGGTGAACACCGGGTCGTGCTCGACCAGCCAGAACTGGTCCGGCGTCTCGGCGTCACGCTCGTCGGTCAGGCTGCGCATGGCCTGCCAGACGGGGCCATAGGGCCGTCTGCCCAGGCGGTGCAGAGCGATCGGCGCCGTGCTGTCAGCTGCCATCACACCACCATGTGCACACGGCCGGTGGCCTTCAGCTCGTCGAACAGCGCCTTGAGCTGCACCTCGCCCGTGGCGCGCAGTGTCAGGCGCACCGACTGGAAACGGCCGTTGCGGCTCGGCACCACCTGAATGCCGGCGGCCTCGAAGCTCGGGTCATGGCGGTGGACGATCTGACAGACCGTCGCCGCGAAGTCGTCGGCGGCATCGCCGACGACCTTGATGGGATAGTCGCAGGGGAAGGTGATCTTCGGCGGCGCATCGCCCGACCGGGGCGCGGGCTTGCGAAGGTCGCGCAGGGAGTTGTCGCTCATGATCGCGTCCGGATGGAGGGTATGGGCCTATTCTACGCAACGCGGCGGCGGCGACCAACCGGACACGTCCCTGGCGCTCGCCCTCGGCAACGCCGGGGCCAGAAACGCAACGGGCCGGCCCGAGGGGCCGACCCGTGGTACCTCGCCGCGGTAGCGAGAACGTCAGCGGGCGATGCTCGCCCGCTGGCTCAGTCGAACCAGCCGCGGGTCAGGTTGGTGAAGAAACGCTGCACCTGATCGATCAGGCGCTTGAAGAAGCCGCCCTCCTCGATGCTCTCGAGGGCGACCAGCGGACGCTCGCCGACCACTTCCTCGCCCTGGCGCACCTCCATGGTGCCCACCCGGTCGCCGGCGGCGATCGGCGCGGTCAGATCGGCCTGGATGTCGAGCTTGGCGGTGAGCTCGTCATCGCGCGCCCGCGGCACGGTCATGACCACGCCGCTGTCGACGCCGACGCGCAGCTCGTTCTTGTCGCCGCCCCAGACGCGCGGCGTATTGAGCACGGCGCCGGCGTCGTAGAGCTTCATCGTCTCGTAGTAGCGAAAGCCGTAGCTCAAGAGCTTCTGGGACTCCTGGGCCCGCGCCTCCTCGGAGGCCGTGCCCATCACCACCGAGATGAGCCGCATGTCGTCACGCTCGGCGGAGGCGACCAGGCAGTAGCCCGCCTCTTCGGTCCAGCCGGTCTTCAGACCGTCGACGCTGGCGTCGCGCCACAGCAGGCGGTTGCGGTTGGGCTGCTCGATGCCGCCGTAGTTGAACTGCTTCTGGCGATACATCCGGTAGTGCTCCGGATAATCGTTGATGATGTGCTGGGAGAGCAGCGCCAGGTCGTGAGCCGAGGAGTAGTGGTTCTCGTCGGGCAGGCCCGTGGGGTTGACGAAGTTGGTGTCGTG
This sequence comes from Halomonas sp. B23F22_3, assembly GCF_043496965.1. Lineage (NCBI taxonomy): Bacteria > Pseudomonadati > Pseudomonadota > Gammaproteobacteria > Oceanospirillales > Halomonadaceae > Halomonas > Halomonas sp. B23F22_3. Next base: position 402,166 of record NZ_JBIEKG010000002.1, on the reverse strand, counting down.
CATGCCCAGGCGGGTCGCGTGCTGGTTCATCAGGTCGGCGAAGGGACGCTCGCCGCCGGCCAGGTACTCGGCCATGGCCACGCTGGCGTCGTTGCCGGAGACGATGACGATGCCGTGCAGCAACTCGCTGACCGGCACCTGCTCGCCGACCTCGATGAACATCTTCGAGCCGCCCGTGCGCCAGGCCTTCTCGCTGACCGGCACCAGCCCATCCGGGCTGATGTTGCCCTGATTGAGCTCGCGCTCCACCAGGTAGGCGGTCATCAGCTTGGTCAGGCTGGCCGGCGGCAGGCGCTCGCGGGAGTTGTGCTCGGCCAGCACCCGACCGCTGTCGGCATCCATCAGGATCCATGAGCTGGCGGCCAGCTGCGGCGGCGAGGGAATCATCGACTGCGGCTTGGGCACCGACTGGGCCACGGCCTGTGACGTGACCAGCAGCAGGCTGACCAGCAGCACCGGCAGGAGCCGGTGACGACGAAGGAAAAGCGTGAATCTCATGGCAAGGGTTCTCATCGGGTGCATCACAGGGTTATACGCTAGGGAAACGCCGACTCAGTCGGCATCGTCGACGATGAAGGCCTGGGCGAAGCCGGCCCGGCGCAACTGTTCACGGACCGGGTCAACCTGGCCCGAGGGATCCAGCGGGCCGACCTGAACGCGGTGCAGGCCCGTGGCGCTGGCCACGCGCACGGGCCGGGCGATTTCTGCCTCGAGGCGCGCCTGCAGGGCCCGGGCCCCCTCCTCGGAACCCAGGGCGGCCACCTGCAGGAAGACGCCATCCGCCGGCGCGTCGCTGGCGTCCGCCCTCGCCGAGGCCGGCGCCGCCGCGTCCTCGTCGGGCGCGGGCTCAGGCTCACCACCGCGCCTGGCGAGCCAGCGCTCGACGTCGATGGCCTCCACCCTCACCCGGCCGGTGCCCTGCTCGAGGATGCCCAGGCGGGCGGCCGCGGCATAGGAGAGGTCGATCTCACGCTCGCTGTGGAACGGCCCGCGGTCGTTGACCCGCACGATCGTCGAGCGGCCGTTGTCGAGGCTGGTGACCCGGACGAAACTCGGCAGCGGCAAGGAGCGGTGGGCGGCGCTCATCTTGTACATGTCGTAGATCTCGCCGTTGGAGGTGGCGTAGCCGTGAAACTTCTCGCCATACCAGGAGGCGCGCCCCTCGCGACGGTAGCCGCTGGCATCCGCCATCACCTCGTAGCGCTTGCCCCACACCTCATAGGGCGACTTGTTGCCGCCCCGGGAACGCGGCTCGCGCTGCGGCACGGCATCGGGCACCTGGGCGACATCGGGGGGATCCTCGGGATAGGCGTCCCCGGACAGCGCATAGCGCTCGCCTGACGGCGCGGGCGCGGAGTCCGACGCATTGGGCTCGGCCGGTTCGGCGGGCGCGGGTCGCTGTCCGCCGCTGCCGGCACAGCCGACCAGCAGCGTCGCCAGGCTAAGGATCACCAGGGCGCGTCTCATGGGGCCTCCTCGGGCAGCGTGTCGGCGGCCTCGAGCCAGCCGGCCTTGCGGCCGCGCGCCTCGGCGATCGCCTCGGCCAGCTCCGTTACCGCCATGGCATAGAGATGGCTGTGGTTGTAGCGGGTGATCACGTAGAAGTTCTGCTCGCCGAGCACGTAGCGCCAGGCGTCTTGCCCCTCTTGTTCCAGCGCCACCGGCAGCAGGCGATGCTCGTCGCCCAGCACGTCCGGCACCTCGAGGCCCACCTCGGCGAGCCGGGCGGCCGGCACAGCGGGGGCGCGCGCGGCGCGATTGAACTCGATGCCGTCGGGCAGCGCGGCAGGCCCCTCGACGGCATGATAGATCGGCGCGTCCGCGCGCCAGCCATGTTCGGCGAAGTAGTTGGCCACGCTGCCGATGGCATCCACCGGGTTGGTCCAGAGATCGCGCAGGCCGTCGTCGTCGAAATCCACCGCATAGGCGCGGTAGCTGGTCGGGATGAACTGCGGATAGCCCATGGCCCCGGCGTAGGAACCGGTCAGGCTGCCGGGTTCACGCCGCTGCTCGTAGGCGATCTCGAGGAAGGCCGCCAGCTCGCCACGGAAGAAGCGCCCCCGGCTCGGGTGGTGGAAGGCCAGCGTCGACAGCGAATCGAGCACGCGGTGACGGCCGGTGATCTCGCCGTAACGGGTCTCGACGCCGAGGATCGCGGCGATGACCTCCGGCGGCACGCCGAAGTCGTCCTGGGCCCGTGCGAAGGCGTCCGGGTGGGCCTCGATGAAGGCCACCCCGTTAGCGATGCGCGCCTCATCGAGGAAGATGGCGCGGTACTCGGGCCAGGTCAGCCGATGCTCGGCGGCGCCGCTCATGGCGTCGAGCACCGACTGGCGGTACTCGGCCGCCTCCATGGCGTCGTCGAGCCAAGCGCGATCGATGCCCTGTTCGGCGAGTTCCTCCACCAGCCGGCGCACCTCGGCGTGGCGTTCGGGGTCGAAATCGGCCGCCGGCGAGCCGGCGGCGCTCAGGGCCAGCAGCCCTCCCGCCAGCCAGGTCATCCAGCGCTTTCCCTGTGGTGACGACACCGTCATCGCAGCTCTCCCTGAGTCGTGTCGGCTGCCTAGCGCGGCAGCAATCGGCGGTGGGCATTCACGGCCATGAGAATACCGAAACCCGCCATCAAGGTCACGCTGGAGGTCCCGCCATAGCTGACCAGCGGCAGGGGCACGCCGACCACCGGCAGGATACCGCTGACCATGCCCACGTTGACGAAGACGTAAATGAAGAAGGTCAGGATGATGCTGCCCGCCACCAGCCGCCCGAAGGTCTCCTGGGCGGCCCCGGCGAGCCATAGCCCGCGCCCGACGATCAGCAGGTAGAGCAGCAGGAAGGCCAGCATCCCGACGAGCCCGAACTCCTCGCCCAGCACCGCCACGATGAAGTCGGTATGGCGCTCGGGGAGGAACTCCAGCTGGGACTGGGTGCCCTGCAGCCAGCCCTTGCCCCAGAAGCCGCCGCTGCCGATGGCGGTGGTCGACTGGATGATGTTCCAGCCCGCGCCCAGCGGGTCGCTCTCCGGGTCGAGGAAGGTCAGCACGCGCTGGCGCTGGTAGTCGTGCAGGTTGATCCACAAAAGCGGCAGCGCCGCCGCCGCCAGGGCCCCACAGAAGAAGATGAAGCGCCAGGAGAGCCCCGCCAGCACCACCACCAGCACCCCGGCCGTCGCCACCAGCAAGGAGGTGCCGAGGTCGGGCTGGCGCGCGATCAGCGCCACCGGCAGGCCGATGATCACCGCGCATACGGCCAGGTCGCGCAAGCGCGGCGGCAGCACCTGGCGGCTCAGCCAGGCGGCCACCATCATCGGCATGGCGAGCTTCATCAGTTCCGAGGGCTGAAAGCGGATCACGCCGGGGATGACCAGCCAGCGCTGGGCCCCCATGCCCATGTCGCCGATCAGCTCCACCGCCACCAGCATGCCGAGCCCCGCCACGTAGACCAGCGGCGTCCAGCGCAACAGCGTGGTCGTGGAGAGCTGGGCGAGCCCGACCATCACCACCAGGGCGACGCCGAAGCGGATGGCCTGGGCGGTGACCACCGACAAGTGCTGGCCGCTGGCGCTGTAGAGCACCACCAGGCCCGCCAGCATCAGCACCAGCAGCATGCCGAGCAGCCAGGGATCGAGGTGGATGCGCTCCCACAGGCTGCGACGGCGTGCGATGCCGCTCAGCGAGGGTTTCACGGGATGGCTGCGCAGGCCACGCGTCAGTTCGCTCCAGATCATCGATCAGTCTCCCGCCACGCGGTCGTCCTCGCGCTCCAGTGCCTCGCGCACCTCGTCGCTGTCCGGCGCCTCGTCATCGAGCAGCCAGGCATCCGTCATCGCCTTCGCCAGGTGGGCGGCATGGGTGCTGCCGCCCCCGGCGTTCTCGACGATCACCGCCACGGCGATCTCGGGCGCCTCCACGGGGGCGAAGGCCATGAACAGGGCGTGGTCGCGCAGCCGCTCCTTGAGTTCGTCGGCGTTGTATTTCTCGTTCTGGCCCAGCGAGAAGACCTGGGCGGTGCCGGACTTGCCGGCCATCCGGTACTCGAGGTCACGGCCGATCCGACGCGCCGTGCCCTCGCGCCCCGAGACGACCTTCTCCATGCCGGAGAAGACGCTGTCCCACCACGCCTCGTTGCCGAGCTCGATATCCTCGGGCGTGCCCGGCAGGTCCACCGGTACCTCCTGGTCGCCGATGCGCCGGGCGAGACGCGGCTTGACCCACTCGCCACGGTTGGCGAGCACCGCAGTGGCGGTGGCGAGCTGCAGCGGCGTCACCTGCAGGTAGCCCTGGCCGATGCCCACCGAGAGCGTCTCGCCGGGATACCAGGGCTGGTTGAAGCGCCCGCGCTTCCAGCTGCGCGACGGCATCAGGGCATCGCTCTGGCCCTGCACGTCGTGGGCGACCCGCTCGCCGAAGCCGAAGGCCGTCATGTTCTCGTGGATGCGATCGATCCCGAGCTCGTGGGCCAGCGAATAGAAGTAGGTGTTGTTGGAGACGGCCAGGGCCCGCTCGAGATCGACCCGGCCGTGGCCCCAGCGCAGCCAGTTGCGGTAGCGCCGCGAGTCGTTGGGCAGCTGGAAGTAGCCGGGATCGTAGATCACCTCGCCCGGCGTGACCGCCCCCTCCTTGAGGCCGGTGATGGCCATGAACGGCTTGATCGTCGAGCCCGGCGGGTAGTGGCCGCGGATGGCGCGGTTGTAGAGCGGCAGGTCGAGGTTCTCCTGCAGCGCGCGGTAGGAGGCGACGTCGATGCCGGTGACGAACTGGTTGCTGTCGAAGCCCGGCACCGACGCCAGGGCGAGGATCTCGCCGCTGTCCGGGGCGATGGCGACGATCGACCCGCGCCGCCCGTCGAGCAGCTCCACGGCGAGCTTCTGCAGGTCGCTGTCCAGCGTCAGGGTCAGGTCGCGTCCGGGCACCGGGTCGGTATGGCCGAGCTCGCGCAGCACCCGCCCACGAGCATTGGTCTCGACCTTGCGCAGGCCGGCCTCGCCGTGCAGCTCGTCCTCGTAGAAGCGCTCCACGCCGCTCTTGCCGATGAAGTGCGTGCCGGCGTAGTTGCCGGAATCCAGCCCCGCCAGCTCCTCGGCATTGATCCGGCCCACGTAGCCGAGCGCATGCACCATGGTCTCGGCATCGGGATAGTAGCGCAGCAGCTGGGCCTGCACCTCGACGCCGGGCAGGCGGTGCCGGTTGACCGCCAGGCGGGCGATCTGCGCCTCATCGAGATCGCTCATCAAGAGCGCCGGCTGGAAGGGCCGCTGGCGCTGGCGCGAGCGAACCCGGAAGGCCTCGGCCTCCTCCTCGGGGAGCTCCAGCAGATCGACCAGCAGCGCCAGGGTGGCGTCCAGGTCATCGACCCGCTCGCGCACCAGGGTCAGGTTGTAGGTGGGACGGTTCTCGGCCAGCAGCGCCCCGTTGCGATCGTAGATCAGGCCGCGGGTGGGCGGCAGCGGCTCCACCCGCACCCGGTTCTTCTCGGAGCGCGTGCTGTAGATCTCGTGCTGCACCACCTGCAGGTAGAACAGCCGCCCGCCCAGCAGCCCCGTCAGGATCAGCACCACCAGCACGGCCAACAGCGAGCGCATGCGGAACACGTGCAGCTCCTGTTCCGGGTTCTTGAGGGTATCGCGACGGCGACGCATGCTAGGTAATGACCTCGGGATGATGAAGCAAAGAGCTTTCAGCGGTAATCACGAAGAGCCTTCAGCGGTGTTCAAGAAGAGAGCCTTCAGCGGTACTCATGAACAAGGAGCGCCCTCAGCGGTGCCGGTGCGGCGCGCCGTCAGCGGTGATAGGGGTGGCCGACCAGCAGGGTCCAGGCCCGGTAGAGCTGCTCGGCGAGCAGGATGCGCACCAGCGGATGGGGCAGGGTCAACGGCGAGAGCGACCAGCGCTGGTCGGCGCTGGCCGAGAGCGACGGCTCCAGGCCATCGGGACCGCCGACCAGCAGCGCCACGTCACGCCCCTCGAGGCGCCAGGCGTCGGCCTCGCGGGCCAGCTGCTCGGTGCTCCAGGCCTTGCCGCCCACCTCGAGGGCCACCAGATGCTCGCTGCCCCTTAAGCGGGCGCGGATGCGCTCGGCCTCCGAGGCCATGGCGCGCGCCACGTCGGCGTTCTTGCCGCGCTGCCCCGGGGCGATCTCCTCCACCTCCAGGGCGAAATCGCGGGGCAGGCGCTTGCGATACTCCTCGACGCCGCGGTTCACCCAGTCGGGCATCTTGGTGCCCACCGCCAGCAGGCGGACCCTCATGAACCCTGCTCTACCCGGGACTCGGCGTCGCTCGGCAGGTCGGCCCATAGCCGCTCGAGATCGTAGAGCTGGCGCGTCTCGGGCAGCATCACGTGAACCACCAGCTGGCCGAGGTCGACCAGCACCCAGTCGGCCCCGTTCTCGCCCTCGACGCCCAGCGGCGCCAGGCCCTCGTCCTTGGCCGCCTGCACCACGGTCGCGGCCAGCGCCGCCACGTGGCGGGTGGAGGTGCCGGTAGCCAGCACCATGCGGTCGGTCACGCTGGTCAGTCGTGAGACATCCAGGACGGCGACGTCCTGGGCCTTGAGGTCCTCCAGTGCGTCGATCACCAGAGTCTTGAGTGCGTCGATATGCATAGCCCTTCGTATCTGCCCTTGGTCAACGGGAAATCGTTACCCCCATTGTACCGACTCGACGCCTCGGTGGGCAGCACTCGACTCGGTCGTCGTCGGCAACCTCATCGCCATTCCGTCGACGATCCACGAGGCCAGCCATCAACGATGCCGATAGAGTCCCCGGGCGAGGAGGCGCGCCTCCACCGCCTCGGGCAGCAGGTAGCGAACGCTGCGCCCGGCCGCCAGGCGACGACGCACCTCGGTGGCCGAGATGGCCATGCGCGAGGGCAACCGCAGGCGCAGCAGCTTCCCGGCCGGATGCGCCATCAGTGCGTCGCCCTCCTCGACCTCGCGCCCGGTCAGCAACTCGGACAGCGCCGCCGGCAACGCCGCCTCGTGGTCCGGGCGATCGATCACCACTACGTGGGCCAGCGCGAAGAGACGCTCGGGTTCGTGCCAGTCGGCCAGGCGCAGGAAGGCGTCATGCCCCAGCGCCATGACCAGCCGCGCCTGGTCGCCCACTTCACGGCGCAGCGAGGCCAGGGTGTCGGCACTGTAGGAGGGGCCGTCACGCGCGAGCTCCCGCGGATCGGCCACCAGCCCCGGCGTGTCGCCGATGCCCAGGCGCAGCAGCGCCAGGCGCTCGTCGGGCGAGACCCACGGCTCACCGCGCAACGGCGGCATGGCCGCGGGGATCATGTGCACCCGATCCAGCGCCAGCGCCTCGCCGAGCTCCACCGCACTGCGCAGGTGCCCGAGGTGGACCGGGTCGAAGGTGCCGCCCAGCATGGCCAGGCGAAGCGGGGCCGGCGTCTCGCCGGCGCGGGCCGGCAGCCCCGCCTCGCTCACTGGCGCACCTGGCCGTCGCCGAGCACCACGTACTTGCGGCTGGTCAGCCCCTCGAGCCCCACGGGACCGCGGGCATGCAGCCGGTCGGTGGAGATGCCGATCTCCGCACCCAGCCCGTACTCGAAGCCGTCGGCGAAGCGGGTGGAGGCGTTGATGATCACCGAGCTGGAGTCCACCTCGGCCAGGAAGCGTCGCGCCAGGGTGTAGTTCTCGGTGACGATGGCGTCGGTATGCCGCGAGCTGTAACGCTCGATGTGCGCCATGGCGGCCTCGATGCCGTCGACCACGCGAATCGCCAGCACCGGGGCCAGGTACTCCGCCTGCCAGTCCGCCTCGCTGGCGGGGGCGATGTCGCCGAGGATCGCCCGGGTCCGCTCGCAGCCGCGCAGCTCGACCCCATGCTCGGCGTAAGCCGCTGCCAACCGGGGCAGCAGGGCCTCGGCCACCGGCGCATCGATCAGCAGGGTCTCCATGGTGTTGCAGGTGCCGTAGCGCTGGGTCTTGGCATTGACCGCGATGGCCAACGCCTTGTCGGCGTCCGCAGTGGCGTCGATGTAGACGTGGCAGACGCCGTCGAGGTGCTTGATCACCGGCACCCGGGCCTCGCGGCTGATGCGCTCGATCAGCGACTTGCCGCCGCGCGGAATGATCACGTCGACGTACTCGGGCATGCTGATCAGCCGGCCCACGGCGGCGCGGTCGGTGGTGGCCACCACCTGCACCGCCGCCTCGGGAAGGCCGGCCCGCTCGAGACCGGCACGGATGCAGGCGGCGATGGCGGCGTTGGACTCGCGAGCCTCGGAGCCCCCGCGCAGGATGGCCGCGTTGCCCGACTTCAGGCACAGGCTCGCCGCCTCCAGGGTCACGTTGGGACGCGACTCATAGATGATGCCGATGACCCCCAGGGGGACCCGCATCTGGCCGACCTGGATGCCGCTGGGCCGGGCACGCAGCCCCTCGATCTCGCCGACCGGGTCCGGCAGCGCCGCCACCTGGGAGAGCCCCTCGATCATCGCGTCGAGGCGCGCCTCGTCCAGCGCCAGGCGGTCGAGCAGAGCCGCATCCAGGCCGCTCTCGCGGCCCCGGGCCAGGTCACGGGCATTGGCCGCCAGCACCTCGCCGCGGGCCTGCTCGAGGGCCTCGGCCATGGCCAGCAGGGCGGCGTTCTTGGCCGCCGTATCGACCCGGCGCATGCGGGTCGCCGCCTCGCGGGCGCCCTGCCCGAGGCGCTCCATGTAGGTATCGACATCCCCGATCTCCGGGGTGGCGGTCTCGAGATCCGAGCGGGAGGCTTGAACTGTCATGCCGATGCGTCTCTCCTGGGGCCGGCGCCGCCGCGACACGGGCAGGGCCGGCGTTATACTGTGCCGAAAACCGGGAAGGGAATCATACTAATCCACCATGCAGACCAAGTACAAAAGCGTCCTGCTGCGCGGCAACCTGCTGATCGCCGCCGTGCTGATGGCACTGCTGGCCGCCCGCACCCCGACCCTGACCGACACGCTGCTGATGTGGCTGGCCGCGGCCTGGCTCGCCATCACCGCGCTGCTGCTGACCTTCGACCATCGCCGCCCCGCCACGCTGCCCTGGCAGCTGCTGCCGATCCTGCTGCTGGCGGCGCTGTTGTGGGGAGAGCCCGGCCGCCACGTCACCTGGCTGTGGGCCTGGGCCATGCTGCTGATGCTGCCGCAGCCCCGCTGGGTGCTGCTGGTGGGCAGCCTGCTGGCCTTCGCCACCTGGTGGCCGCTGCGGGGCGTGCTGGGCCTCGAGCAGTGGGTGATGAGCGGCCTGCTGCTCGGGGCCCTGATGCTGCTGGGCCTCTCCCGGGCGCTGGAGCTGCGCGCGCGACGCCAGAGCGCCCTGCGCCGCGCCCGCCTGGTGCCGGGCCTGCCCCTGTGGCCCGGCGAGCGACTGCCCGGCGACCTCGCCCTCGAGCGCAAGCGCAGCCTGCGCGAGGGCGTGCACGCCGAGCTGCTGCTGCTGCACACGCCGCGCCACCGCAGCTGGCCGTTGGCGCAGCGGCTGTGCCGGCTGACCCACGGCTTCGAGCACTGCTACCGGCTCGACCCGACCACACTGGCGGCGATGCTGACCAGCCGCGATCGTGATCAGGCCGACGAGCGCCGCGAGCTGCTGTGGCGCTGCCTGGAGGTCCGCGGGCCGGCCCGCGCGATCCCCCTGCGCGCCCTGAGATCGCTGGACGACGAGCGCCGGGCGCTGGCCTGCCAGCCGGCCGGCCTGAGGGTGATCGAGGAGACCCGGGATGCCTGACCGCCAGCGCCACGCCTCGCGACTGTTCGCCCTGTGGCATGCCGGCGGCGTGCTGCTGCTGCTGGGCATGGCCCTGTGGCTCTACCTGATGGGCGAATACGAACGCATTCCCCTGCCGGCGACCCTCTCCCTGCTGATGGTGGTCGCCACCCTGCTCGATGCGACCCGCGCGGAGCACTCGCGGCTGGCCGCCTACCTGGCGCTGATCTGCGGCTACCTGCTGATCGCCGTCGAGCTGCCCCGCCAGTCCGGCCTGCCGGCGCTGTGGGTGGGCCTGCCGCCGGTGCTGACCCTGCTGCTGCTGCCGCTGGCCCCCGCCATGCTGCTCAACCTCGCGCTGACCCCGGTCTGGCTGGCCCTGCTCGGCAACGGTCAGCTCGATGGCGAGATGCTGCTGGGCTATCTGAGCCTGGTGGCCGTGGCGGCGCTGGTGCCCTGGGAGCAGGGGCGCCAGCACGCCCTGCTCGAGGCCACCGACCCGCGCGACGCCGAGTGCGCGGCCACCGGCCGCGAGACCCTGCACGAACTGCTGGCCAGCGAAGTCGAGCGCGCCGGGATGCTCGGCCAGCCGCTGGGAGTGCTGCTGATGCACCTGCCGCAGCTGGACATGGCCGGCGAACAGTTTGGCCACGGCGCGCGGCAGGCGCTGCTGGACACCCTCTGCCAGGCGGTCTCCAGCCGCAGTCGCGATCACGACATCCTGGGCCGGGAGGGCCCGGCGGACTTCTGGCTGCTGATGCCGGACACCAGCGAGAGCGGTGCCCTGCTGGTGCAGCACCGCCTCGACCAGGCCCTGGAGCAGATCTCCCTGATGGATACCGGCCCGCTGGAGGTGCGGTTGCGCCTGTGCCGACCGCGGGCCGGCGAGTCCTGGCCGCACTTCGAGCAGCGCCTGGAGGCGTGCAGCCAGTCGCTGGCCGACGGCTGAGCGCGCCCACCCCCCGGCACGACAACGGAGCGTCACGTGAACATCGCCGACACCCTCTTTCAGCTGGCGCCTTCCCCGGGGCTGCTGCTGTTGATCATCGCCGCCATCGCGCTGGTGGAATCCCTCGCGCTGGTGGGACTGCTGGTCCCCGGCGTGGTGCTGATGACGGCCGCCGCGTCCCTGGCCGGCCACCAGGAGCTCGCCGTGGTCACGGCTATCCTCGCCGCCTTCATCGGTGCCGTGATCGGCGACGGCCTGAGCTTCCTGCTGGGCTATCACCAGCGCGAACGGGTCACCGCCCAGTGGCCGCTGTCACGCCACCCGGAGTGGCTGGCCCGGGGTGCGCGCTTCTTCCAGCGGCACGGCTCGCTGTCGGTCGTGCTGGGGCGTTTCGTGGGACCGGTGAGGCCGGTGGTGCCGCTGATCGCCGGCATGCTGCGCATGTCGCCCCGCGCCTTCCTGTGGGCCAACCTGATATCGGCGGCGCTGTGGGCGCCGGCCTACGTGCTGCCGGGCTATGTGCTGGGGCGCACCTGGCAGCGGCTGGTGGCGCTGCCCGAGGGGCTGGAGGCCTGGCTGGTCGGCCTGGGCGCGCTGGTGGTGATCCTCGCGGTGATCTTCTCCTGGGTGCGCCATCTGGTGACCCGCGAGGGCCCGGCCTATCGGGGACTGATCGGCTGGTCGCGGCGCAGCGCCCTCGGCCGGCGCCTCTGGCGGTGGCTCTCCCCGCCCCACGATGTCGAGCCGCCGCTCGCCTCCTGGCTGCTGCTGATCCTCTCGCTGACCGCCCTCTCCGCCTGGACGCTGGTGGTCATTCATCACGATGCCCCGCTGGCCATGGACGCCCGCCTGGATGAGCTGATGCGAGCCCTCGCGCTGCCCGGTCTCGACGCCGTCGGCCAGGCACTGGACCGGGCCGGCGACCTGATCGGCGCGCTGGCACTGGTGCTGCCCTGGGGCATCTGGCTCGCCTGGCGACGCCACTGGGCGGCCTTCTGGCACATCGCCGGCGGCCTGATCGGCATCGCGCTGCTCAACACCCTGGGCAAGGCGGCGATCGGCCGCATCCGCCCCATGAGCCCGGAGCACCTCGCCGACGCCTTCTCCTACCCCAGCGGCCATACCTCCACCGCGGTGGTGCTGTTCGGCATGGCCGCGGCCTTCGTCAGCCGCGAACTCCCTCCCGGCCGGCGCACCCTGGCCTACTGGGCGGCCATCGCCGCCATCCTGCCCATGGCACTGTCGCGCCTGGTGGTCGGGGTGCACTGGCTCAGCGACCTGATCGGCGGCGCGCTGCTCGGCCTGGTGGTCTGCGCCCTGGTGCAGCTCGCCTGGCAGCGCCACCCGCGGGCACCGCTTCGGCCCTGCCCCTGGCAGCGCCTGGGGATCGCCTCGCTGGCGCTGGTCGCCGCGCGAATCGCCTGGTTGCCGCCGTTCTAGCCCCGGCTCACCCCAGCGCCAGCCACAGGCCCACGCCCACCATCAGGGTGCCGGCGACGCGGTTGAGCAGGCGCACGCTGTCGGGCCGGCCGAGCAGCCGCCGCAGGGTCTGGCCGCCCGTGGCATAGAGCAGCAGGCAGAGGAACTCGATGGCGAGGATCATCGCGATCAGCGCCGCGAGCTGGGGCGCCAGGGGGCGAGCGGCATCCAGGAAGGGCGGAAGCAGGGCCACGAAGAAGGCCCAGCCCTTGGGGTTGGCCACCGCCGTGACCAGGCCCTGCAGGGCCAGCTGACCGCGGACGGCGGGCGGGCCCGCCTCGAGGGTCTCGGGAATGGCCATGCCGCCGCGAGAGCGCCACATCATCACGCCCAGGTAACCCAGGTAGGCGCCGCCCAGCCACTTGAACACCGCGAAGAGCTCGGGCTGGCGCAGCATCAGCGCGGCCACGCCGGCCCCGGCGGCGAAGGCCACCAGCCCGACGCCCACGAGCTCCCCGACCATCATCCACAGCGTGCGCCTCACCCCCTGGGTCATGCCCAGCACCATAGCCAGGGTCATGCACATGCCCGGCGTCAGCGAGACCAGCAGGAAGGTCGGCACGAACACCGACAGGACAGAGAGCGTGATCATGGGGGAAGACATCCTTGTGGTCGCGAACCGCCTCCTCCCGGCGGGGCGAATCGGCATGACGCCGGCGTGCCGGGGCGCTCCGTGGCCCGGGCCGGGCTACTCGCCCCAGCGGGGCATCAGGCGGTGCTCGATGCCGAGCTGGTTGAGGATGCGCGCGACGATGAAATCGACGAGGTCCTCGATGCGTTGCGGCTGGTGGTAGAACCCCGGTGCGGCGGGCAGGATCACCGCGCCCATGCGGGTCAACGACAGCATGTGCTCCAGGTGGATCGCCGAGAAGGGCGTCTCGCGGGGCACCAGGATCAGCCGGCGACGCTCCTTCAGGGCGACGTCGGCGGCGCGCTCGATGAGGTTGTTGCTGGCGCCGGTGGCCACCGCCGAGAGGGTGCCGGTGGAGCAGGGGCAGATCACCATGGCCGAGGGCGCCCCGGAGCCCGAGGCCACGGGGGCCATCCAGTCCTCGCGGCCGAAGCAGCGAATCTGGCCCGGCGCGGCGCCGGTGCGCTCGGTCAGCGCCTCGGCGAGCCGCTCCGGCCGCGCCGGCAGCTCCTCGTCGGTCTCGGTGGCGATCACCAGATGGGCGGCCTTGGAGATCATCACCCAGACCCGATGCTCGGCCGCGACCAGCGCCTCGATCAGGCGCAGGCCGTACTGGGCACCGGAGGCGCCGGTCAGCGCCACCGTGACGGGCTCGTGCAGCTCGTCAGAGGCCGTCGGCTCAGTCCGCATGGGCGACCTCCAGGGCGGCCAGCAGCTTCTCGTGGATACCGCCGAAGCCGCCGTTGGACATCACCACGATGCGATCCAGCGGACGCGCCTCGGCGACCAGGGCGGCGACCAGGGCGTCGAGGTCCTCGCAGAGCCGGGCCGGGACCGGGCTCGCCTCGAGCACCGGCGAAAGCGACCAGTCGAGCCCCGGCGGCTGGAACCAGAAGGTAGCATCGGCGGCGGACACGCTCGCCGCCAGGCGGTCGCGCAGGGTGCCTAGCCGCATGGTGTTGGAGCGCGGCTCGATCACCGCCAGCAGTCGACCGCGCGGCGTCGCGGCCCTGAGGCCCTCGAGAGTGGCGGCGATCGCCGTGGGGTGATGGGCGAAGTCGTCGATCACCTGGATGCCGGCCACCTCACCGCGCAGCTCCTGGCGCCGCCGCGGCGTGGCGAAGCGCGACAGCGCGGCGGCGCCGCGCGCCAGGTCGACCCCGCAGGCATGGGCGGCGGCCAGTGCGGCCAGGGCATTGCGGGCGTTGTAGGCGCCGGTCAGCGACCAGTCGACCACCGCGTCCTCGTTCACCTCCCCTACCCCGTCGCGGGCCTCGTGAACCACCCGGAAACGCGAGGCGTCCTCGCGCTCGAGCTCGAGCCGCCAGGGGCTATCCGCCGCCTCGCCGAAGTGGTCCACGGGCGTCCAGGCGCCCATCGCGATCACCCGGTCCAGCGCCGGCTCGCCGTCGGCCACCAGCAGCCGGCCGCGCCCCGGCACGGTGCGCACCAGGTGATGGAACTGCCGCTCGATGGCGGCCAGGTCGGGAAAGATGTCGGCGTGGTCGAACTCCAGGTTGCCCAGGATGGCGATCTCGGGACGGTAGTGGACGAACTTGGAGCGCTTGTCGAAGAAGGCCGTGTCGTACTCGTCGGCCTCGACCACGAAGGGGGCCTCCGGGGCGCCGAGGCGCGCCGAGACGCCGAAGTTGCGCGGCACTCCGCCGATCAGAAACCCCGGCGACTGGCCGGCGGACTCCAGCAGCCAGGCCAGCAGGCTCGCCGTGGTGGTCTTGCCGTGGGTGCCGGCCACGGCGATCACGCGGCGCCCCGGCAGCACCCGCTCGGCCAGCCACTCGGGGCCGGAGACGTAGGGCAGGCCCAGATCGAGCACCGCCTCGACCTCGGGGTTGCCCCGCGAGAGGGCGTTGCCGATCACCACCCGGTCGGGGCGCGGCGAGAGATTGTCGGCCGAGTAGCCGTCGCACAGGACGATGCCCGCCTCCTCGAGCTGGGTGCTCATGGGCGGATAGACGTTGGCATCCGAGCCGCTGACGGTGAGGCCCATCTCGCGGGCGAGCAGCGCCAGGCTGCCCATGAAGGTGCCGCAAATGCCGAGGATATGAAGGTGCATGCAGTCTCCGGGAACTCAGTGTGCCGCCGGCCGCGGCGCGAACTGCGCGAGCCTAGCATGCCGCCGTCGGGCCGCTCCAGCGACCCGCGTCGCCCGGGAGGCCCAAGATGACTTGGGGCTGGGGCGCACGCAGATGCAGCTCCTGCCACTTTCGGCTAGACTCTGCGGCTTTCGCCATCCTCGACGCATCAGGAGCAGGTAAGCCCCATGGCCCAGCATAACGCCTTCTACGCCCAGTCCGGCGGCGTCACCGCCGTGATCAACGCCAGCGCCTGCGGCGTGATCGAAGCCTGCCGCCGCCATCCGGACCAGATCGGCAAGGTCTACGCCGGCCACAACGGCATCATCGGCGCCCTCACCGAGGACCTGATCGACGTCAGCCAGGAGAGCGACGAGGCGATCGCGGCGCTGCGCCACACTCCCGGCGGTGCCTTCGGCTCCTGCCGCTACAAGCTCAAGGACATCGAGACCCACCGCGCCCAGTACGAGCGGCTGATCGAGGTCTTCAAGGCCCACGACATCCGCTACTTCTTCTATAACGGCGGCGGCGACAGCGCCGACACCTGCCTGAAGGTCTCGCAGCTCTCCGAGAAGCTCGGCTACCCGCTGACCGCGATCCACGTGCCCAAGACCGTGGACAACGACCTGCCGATCACCGACAACTCGCCGGGCTTCGGCAGCGTGGCCAAGTACATCGCCACCTCGACCCTCGAGGCCTCGCTGGACATCGCCTCGATGTGCGCCACCTCCACCAAGGTCTTCGTGCTGGAGGTGATGGGTCGCCACGCCGGCTGGATCGCCGCCGCCGGGGCCCTGGCCGGCGAGGGAGAGGGCGAGCCGCCGCACCTGGTGATCTTCCCCGAGGTGGCCTTCGATCGCGCCGCGGTCATGGCCCGGGTCGACGCCTGCGTCAAGGAGTACGGCTACTGCGTGATCGTGGTCTCCGAGGGCGCGCGCTACGAGGACGGCACCTTCCTCGCCGACTCCGGCAACACCGATGCCTTCGGCCACCGCCAGCTGGGCGGCGTGGCGCCGACGCTGGCCGGCATGGTCAAGCAGGACCTGGGCTACAAGTACCACTGGGCGGTGGCCGACTACCTGCAGCGCGCCGCACGCCACCTCGCCTCGAAGACCGACGTCGACCAGGCCTATGCGGTGGGCGACAAGGCCGTGGAGCTGGCCGTGGCGGGCCAGAACTCCATGATGCCGGCCATCAAGCGGGTCAGCGAGGCGCCCTACGAGTGGCGTATCGAGGCCGCCCCGCTGGCCGAGGTCGCCAACCGCGAGAAGTTCATGCCCAGCGAGTTCATCCGCGAGGACGGCTTCGGCATCACCGCGGCCTGCCGCCAGTATCTCGCGCCGCTGATCCAGGGTGAGGACTTCCCGCCCTTCGAGAACGGCCTACCGAAGGTCGCGCACCTTAAGCTGGCCAAGGTCGAGCGCAAGCTGCCCGACTTCACGATCTAGGCGCGACCCTCGAGACGCAGATATCCAGAAGCGTCCTCACGAAAAGCCCCCGGAGATGGCTCATCCCGGGGGCTTTTCGTGTCGGGCCAGGCGGCGAAGACCACGCCGACCGGCACCCGGCTCGACGGGCTATCTCAACAGCCAGGAGAGCACCAGCAGCAGCAGCAGGATCCCCGCCACGCCCTGCCAGAAGCTCGCCCGCTCGCCCGGGCGTCGCCCGCCACTCCCTGCCTCCCGGGGCGGTCGCAGGGCACGGCGAAACTCCGACATGCGCCTGAAGCGCAGCGCGCGCTGAGGATCCAGGGCGCGGCGCAGGGCATCGTCCAGGGCGACCGGCACCTCGGGGTTGAGGGTGCGGGCGCTGCGGTAGGCTAGCTGCTCGAGGTCGGTGTGGCCGCGCAGCCGGTTGGGCGCCAGGGCGTAGGGCAGCTCGCCGGTCAACAGCCAGTAGATGGTCGAGGCCAGCGAGTACTGGTCGCTGCGCCGCCCGACCTGGTCGTCCAGGGCATACTCCGGGGCGCTGTGCTCGGTGAGCCCGAGCTGTCGCACCAGACCCCGGGAGCGTCGATGGCCATCGACGTCGCGCAGATGGCAGGCGCTGAAATCGGCCAGTACCACCTGACCATGCAGGTCGATGAGCACGTTGTCGGGGTGGATGCGCTGGTGCAGCAGGTCACGGTGGTGCAGGGCCTGCACCGCCTTGCCCAGCTGGTTGGCGATGTCCAGGCGCTGCTCGAGGCTCGCCTGGGGGTGCTGGCGGGCCCAGTCGGTCAGGGTAGTGCCGCGCACGTGCGCCATCAGGTAGTAGAGGTAGCGCCGCGGACGCGAGGACTCCATGATGCGCACCACGAAGGGTGAGGTGACGCGCTCCACCACCCACTGCTGCAGCAGGAAATGCTCCAGGTAGGCGTTGCGGCTGGAGAGCTCGGGGCTCGGAGCCTTCATCACCATCTCGCGCCCGCTGTGCACGTCGCGCACGTGATAGACCCGCGACTGGGCGGTGCGCGACAGCACCGACAGCACCTCGAGGCCGTCGAGACGCTCCCCCGGGGCCAGCTCCGGGGGAATCGGCAGGTCGCCGTAGACCCGGCCCGGCTTGTCATCCGAGGCGTCGGGCAGGCCGTCGATGCGCACCAGCTGGAAGCAGAACTGATCACTGCCGTAGCCGCGCTCCTGGGCTCGCTCCCGTGCCGCCTCGGCGAGCCGCTCGCAGGCGGCATCCAGGTCGCTGACGTCCTCGCGAATCAGCCGCACGTAGTCCGAGGGCATCAGGGTGCCCTGCACCGCCTGGGTGGTGAACAGGAAGATGTCGCCCTGCTTGAGGGGCAGATTGGCATAATCGATCTCCAGGCCACTGTCCATGCCCATGGCCCGCGAGGGGTAGCGGTAGCCGCCCAGATCGGTGACATGATCCCGGGAGAGCTGCTCGAACTCGGCGCCGCGCAGGCGAAACACCACGGTATCGCCCATGTGAAAGAGGTGCGCCTCCCGCCCGCGGAAGACCATGGCGGAGAGCGAGGTGACGTAGCTGCCGTCCGAGATGCGGCGATTCTGGCTGAAGCACCAGGTGTTCAGTGCCCGCAGCACCCGGGTCGCCGACGCCTTGACGTCCCAGTGGTCCGGCGTGGAGAAGTAGTCGGCCAGGAAGCCCTTGACGCTGAGATCGCCGGCCTGCTTGGCGAGGTTGTTACGCGAGGTGGAGTCGCTGATCAGGGCGCAGGCGCCCTTGGCCGAGAGCAGGGGGGGCTCGGTCAGTTGCACCGACATCGAGCTGCGATGTCGACGCCGATCGGGCGCCACGAAGGCCTGGCCGTAGCTCAGCGACAAGTGCAGGGGGGTCAAGGCGTTCTCCTCGCAAACGACGCGCTCCGCCGGCCGGTGGCCGACGCCTTCCATCGGGGACCCATGATACACCCTGCTTCCACGCCTGGCCCATCGGTGGATGCAGCGGCATGCCACCTATGGCCGATTGGTAATCACCGCCTCGGCTTCGTATAATTCGGCGGATTTTTTCCGCCATTCCGATTCGCCCCGCATTAGCATTGCCAACCCAAGGAAGCGACGATGAACTTCGACAACATCCCCGCCGGCAAGGATCTCCCCAACGACATCTACGTGGCGATCGAGATCCCGGCCAACCACGCGCCGATCAAGTACGAGATCGACAAGGACATGGGCGCCCTGCTGGTCGATCGCTTCATGGCCACACCGATGTTCTACCCGGCCAACTACGGCTTCATCCCGCACACCCTGGCCGACGACGGCGACGCCCTGGACGCGCTGGTGGTCACTCCTTACCCGGTGCAGCCCGGCGCCGTGATCCGCGCTCGCCCGGTGGGCATCCTCAACATGACCGACGAGGCCGGTGAGGACGCCAAGCTGGTCTGCGTGCCCCACCCCAAGCTCTCCAGCCTCTACGACGACGTTCAGGAAGTGACCGACCTGCCGGAGCTGCTGCGCCAGCAGATCGCCCACTTCTTCGAGAACTACAAAGATCTCGAGAAGGGCAAGTGGGTCAAGGTGGAGTCCTGGGAAGGGTCCGAGGCCGCCTGCAAGGCCATCGAGAAGGCCGTGGCCGCCCACGACAAGGCCTGATCGCCAGAGCGCATCATGCCTGGCGGCGTCAGCACGCCGCCAAACGGAACGGGCCGCCCTAGGGCGGCCCGTTCTCGTTGCTGCACGTCCGCGGCGGTCTCGCCGCTCCTTCCTCGTGCTACTCCTTGGGCGTCGCGCCGGCCCCGCTGTCATCGGCGGCCGGCGCGTCGCTTGCGGCCTCGGTCGTGCCCTCCGCCGCCGACGCCTCGGGCGCTTGCTCGGGCGCGACGGCGCCCTCGCCGTCCGCACTGCCCGCCGGCTCGCTGTCATCGACGGTTCCGTCGGCGACCTCGGGCTCGGCCTCGTCTTGACCACCGGCCGGCGCGTCGCCGGCGGCTGCCGCCTCCGAGGACGCCTCGGCCTCGACGGCGGATGCATCCACTTCGCTGGCGGGCGCCGCCGCCTCCGGCGAGGCATCGGATGCCTGCTCGACGGAAGCCACGACGCCCTCCTCGCCCCCGCTATCGGCCACGTCATCTCCGGCGGCCGGCGCTCCGGCGGCCGGCGCTCCGGCGGCCGGCGCATCCACCGGGGTCGCCGCCGCGAGCCGCTCGGCGAGGGTCCGGGACAGGTCGCGGGCCCGGATCATGTGGTTGGCCAGCACCAGCGAGTGGTTGGCGAAAATACCGAAGCCCGAGCCGTTGAGCACCAGCGGGCTCCAGAGCCGCCGCTGGCTGAGCTCGAGTTCGGCCACCAGCGCCTCCCAGCGCGCCTGGAGGCCGGCCGCGGCCAGCACGTCGGCCTGGTCGCGCTGCACCGCTCGCAGCAGGTGGAGCATGGCCCAGGCCTGGCCGCGCGCCTCGAAGAAGACGTCGTCGACGCGATACCAGGGGGTGCGCGCCGGCAGCGCCTCGGCGTCGATGTCGAGGTCGCGAAGCTCGGCGCGGGGGCCGATGCTGGCCGACAGCCGAAGCCCCAGGTCGTCGAGCGAGCGGGTGACCGCCTCCAACCAGGCGGCGAGGCCCTGCCCACGGTCCCCGAAGGCGGCCTGGCCATCCTCGTCGAGCGCCTGCAGGTAGCCGTCGAGGGCCTCGAGGGCCTGGCTCAGGCGCTGCTCGGTGGAGGGGTAGAGCCAGTCGCCGCTGTCGCCCGCCAGGCGCTGCTGAACGCTCTCGAGAGCCGGCATGGCGGACTGCTCCATGGCCGGCAGCGCCACCGAGAGCCGACGCGCCTGGGTGAGCACGCCAAGCTCCCAGGCCGGCATGTTGTCGAGCCACAACCCGGGCGGGGCGATATCATTGCGCAGGTAGCCTCCGGGCTTCTCGAGCAGCGTCTCGATCAGCGTCATCAGGCTCGCGGCGGTCACCGCCCCTCGAGAGGCCGGCGCCTGGGCGGCCGTGCCGCGCTGCTCGATCACGGCCTGCTCCACGTCGAAGACCGCCGGCGTGCGACTCCACCAGATCCCCAGCCCCACGCACACCGCCAGGTAGATCACCAGCAGCGTCAGCAACGGCTTGTAGATCCAGCCATAGGCCGGACGCTCCAGTTCCTCGGTCCGCTTGCGGCGCCTGGCGGCACCCTTTTGCGTCAACGCCATGTTCGGGTTTCCTTGATGATGAGAGCTTCCGGCGGCGCGACAATACGGCGCAGCCTCTTCGGGAGGATGCCATCCACAGCCTCCTGACTACTGCGATATCCTAGCAGGCCCGCGGCCATGCCGCCGATGGGGAACCCCGACCACTGCTCGGGGTCAAATCGCGCCAAACGCTCAATGCTCAACGTGACTCAAGGAAGACCCGTGTCGATCGTACTGCGACTTGCCCTGCTGATCCTCCTGCTGCTGCCGCTGGGCGCTCAGGCCCAATGGTTCTCCCAGAGCGACGATGAGGCGCAGTTCCTGCCCGTGCATGAGGCCTTCCAGCCCAGCGCCTGGCATGACGGAGAGACGCTCTACGTCGGCTTCGAGAACGCCGACGGCTACTACCTCTACCGCCACCAGTTCGAGGTCGCGAGCGAGGTGGCAGGCCTCTCGCTCGGCGAACCGGACCTCCCGCCCGGCGAGGCCAAGAGCGACGAGTTCCTCGGCGACGTCAACGTCTTCTACGACAGCGTGGTCTTTCAGAGCGCCCTGGCACCCGGCCACCAGGGCCCGCTGGAGATGACCCTGACCTTCCAGGGCTGCGCCGATGCCGGCCTCTGCTACCCGCCGGAGCGGGTCGAGCTCACCGCCCGCGAGGGCGAGGCACCGGCCCGCTTCGCCGGCTGGACGCCCGACACCCGGACGGAAGGCACCGAGCGCACTGCCGGCAACGAGGCATCGGGGGGCGTCGATGAGACGGCTGTCGCGGCCTCGACCGGCGCGGCTGCCGACGAGAAGCGTGACGACCGCGCCTCGGTCGCCGCCCCGACGAGCGAGGACGGTCGCTTCCGCTCGCTGATGGCCGAGGCCAGCCTGCCGCTGATCCTCGGGCTCTTCTTCCTCGCCGGACTCGGGCTGACCTTCACGCCCTGCGTGCTGCCCATGGTGCCGATCCTCTCCTCGATCATCGTCGGCCAGCACCCGACCCGCCCCCGCGCCTTCGCCCTCTCGGCGAGCTACGTGGGCGGCATGGCACTGACCTACGCCGCCGTCGGCGTGCTGATGGGACTGTTCGGCGCCGGCCTGAACCTGCAGGCGCGCCTGCAGTCGGCCCCGGTGCTGATCACCTTTGCCCTGCTCTTCACGCTCTTCGCCCTGGCCATGTTCGGGGCCTTCAACCTGCGCCTGTCGTCCTCGCTCTCGGGCCGCATCGATGCCTGGCAGGCCCGCGCCCAGCAGAGCGGCCCCGCCGGCCTGGCGCTGGCCGGCGCGCTGTCGGTGCTGGTGGTCTCGCCCTGCGTCTCGGCCCCGCTGGCCGGCGCCCTGGTGTTCATCTCCACCACCGGCGATGCGCTGATGGGCGGCGCGGCACTGCTCGCCCTGGCGCTGGGCATGGGGGTACCGCTGCTGCTGGTCGGCACCTTCGGCACCACCCTGCTGCCGCGCTCCGGTGCCTGGATGAACGGCGTCAAGATCGCCTTCGGCATCCTGCTGCTGGGGGTCGCCATCTGGCTCGTCGAGCGCCTGGTGCCGGGCAGCGTCGCCCTGCTGCTGTGGGCGGGACTCGCCATCGGCAGCGCCCTCTCGCTGGGCGCCCTGACCGTCAACCAGACGGCCGGCTGGCCGCGGGTCCGTCAGGCCGGCGGCCTGATGCTGCTGATCTGGGGCATCGCCCTGGTGATCGGCGCCTCCCGCGGCGGCGAGGATCCGCTGCGTCCGCTGGCCGTCAGCGTGACGTCCTCGGGCGCCGCCGCGGCGGGCGAGCCGGTCTCCCGGCAACCCATCACCACCGTGGAGGACCTCAGGGCCCTCGAGGCGACGCTGGCCCAGAGCGACACGCCGGCCTTCGTCAACTTCACCGCCGACTGGTGCATCTCCTGCAAGGTCATGGAACGCGAGGTCTTCCCGGCGCCGCCGGTCGTCGCGGCACTGCAGGACTTTCGCCGCATCGACGTGGACGTGACCGAGAGCGATGCCGCCAGTCGCGAGGTGCTCGAGCACTTCCAGCTCTTCGGCCCGCCCAGCCTGCTGTTCTTCGAGGGCGGCGAGGAGCTGCGCGACGCCCGCGTCCAGGGCGAGGTCGACGCCCCCCAGCTTGCCAGCCACCTCGAGGGCGTGCTGGACTGGCTGGCGACGCGACGGGGCTGAGCCCGCGACGCCCGGGCGATCGCGCTCGAACAGCGTTCCCCGACGGCTGGACATCCCGAACGATTTTCGGCAGACTCCGCCTCCACTGCTCCTTCATGGTCAATAGAGGCCGCAAGACACGCTATCTTGCCGCGATCTATTGCAAGTTGGCCGGGGTTGACAGCACCCCGGATCACCACCCCAACCCCACCGGTCGAGACAACGTCATGGATATCCGCAAGGTCAAGAAGCTGATCGAACTGCTCGAAGAGTCCAACATCAGCGAGATCGAGATCCAGGAAGGGGAAGAGTCGGTTCGCATCAGCCGCCACCCCAACGGCACGAGCTGGCAGCAGCCCGCGCCCCAGCCCTACGCGGCCGCCCCCCAGCAGGCGCCCCAGGCCCCGGTGGCTCCCGCCGAGCCTGCTGCCGCCGCCGAGCCGTCCTTCCAGGGCCAGAGCGTCAACTCCCCGATGGTCGGCACCTTCTACCGCTCGCCGGCACCGGGCTCCAAGGCCTTCGTGGAAATCGGTCAGAGCGTCAAGAAGGGCGAGACCATCTGCATCGTCGAGGCGATGAAGATGATGAACCAGATCGAGGCCGATCGCGACGGCGTGATCGAGGCGATCCTGGTCGAGGACGGCGAGCCGGTGGAGTTCGACCAGCCGATGGTCGTCATCGCCTGATCGCCCCCCGTCTTCATCACTCATCAACTGGCGGATTCATCATGCTGGACAAGGTTCTGATCGCCAATCGCGGCGAGATCGCCCTGCGCATCCTGCGCGCCTGCAAGGAGCTGGGCATCAAGACGGTGGCGGTCCACTCCACGGCCGACCGTGAACTGATGCACGTACGCCTGGCCGACGAGGCCGTGTGCATCGGCCCGGCCTCCTCGGCGCAGTCCTACCTGAACATTCCGGCGCTGATCAGCGCCGCGGAAGTCACCGACTCCAGCGCCATCCATCCGGGCTACGGCTTCCTCTCCGAGAACGCCAACTTCGCCGAGCAGGTCGAGCGTTCCGGCTTCACCTTCATCGGCCCGCGCGCCGAGACCATTCGCCTGATGGGCGACAAGGTCAGCGCCATCGAGTCGATGAAGAAGGCCGGCGTGCCCACGGTGCCCGGCTCCGATGGCCCCCTGGGCGATGACGAGGGCGAGACCCTCGCCGTGGCCCGGCGCATCGGCTACCCGGTGATCATCAAGGCGGCCGCCGGCGGCGGCGGACGCGGCATGCGCGTGGTGCACACCGAGGCGCACCTGCTCTCGGCGGTCAACGTCACCCGCACCGAGGCCCACTCGGCGTTCGGCGACGGCACCGTCTACATGGAGAAGTTCCTCGAGAACCCGCGCCACGTGGAGATCCAGGTGCTGGCCGACGGCCAGGGCAACGCCATCCACCTCTATGACCGCGACTGCTCGCTGCAGCGCCGTCATCAGAAGGTGATCGAAGAGGCCCCGGCGCCCGGCATCGACGAGACCGCCCGCGCCAAGGTGCTCGAGGCATGCCGCGAGGCCTGCATCACCATCGGCTACCGTGGCGCCGGCACCTTCGAGTTCCTCTACGAGAACGGCGAGTTCTTCTTCATCGAGATGAACACCCGGGTCCAGGTCGAGCACCCGGTCACCGAGATGGTCACCGGCGTGGACATCGTTCGCGAGCAGCTGCGCATCGCGTCGGGCCTGCCGCTCTCGGTCAGCCAGGAAGAGGTGGAGCTGAGCGGCCACGCCTTCGAGTGCCGGATCAATGCCGAGGATGCCCGCACCTTCATGCCGTCACCCGGCAAGGTCACCCTCTACCACCCGCCCGGCGGGCTCGGCGTGCGCATGGACTCCCACGTCTATACCGGCTACTCGGTGCCGCCCCACTACGACTCGCTGATCGGCAAGCTGATCACCTGGGGCGTGGACCGCGAGACGGCGCTGATCCGCATGCGCAACGCCCTGGATGAGCTGCTGGTGGAAGGCATCAAGACCAACACCGACCTGCACAAGGATCTGGTGCGCGACACCTACTTCCAGCAGGGTGGCGTGAACATCCACTACCTGGAGAAGAAGCTGGGCCTCTGAGCCCGTCTCCTCCTGCGCGCGGGGCGGCCATGGCCGCCCCGCTTGCGTTGCCCACTCGGCTCCCCTTCCCTCGCCCCTTCCCGCACCGACCGGAGATTGCCCATGCCCTGGATGCAACTCAAGGCCCGTATCGCCCCCGAGCAGGCCGAGACCCTCGAGGAGCTGCTGCTGGCCGAAGGCGCCACCGCCATCACGCTGCAGGACGCCTTCGACGAGCCGGTCTTCGAGCCGGAGCGCGGCACCACCCCGCTGTGGGACGAGACCGTCCTCACCGGGCTCTATGACGACCTCGAGGGCATGGAGGCGATGCTCGAGCGGGTGCGCCAGGCCTGGGCCGCCGAGTTCCCCGACGAGCCCTGCCCCGAGGTGGAGGTCGAACTGCTGGCCGATCGCGACTGGGAGCGCGAGTGGATGGCGGATTTCCATCCCCTGCAGATGGGCGAGCGGCTGTGGATCGTGCCGAGCTGGCACGCGCCGCCCGAGCCCGGCGCCGTCAACCTCCACCTGGACCCCGGGCTCGCCTTCGGCACCGGCACCCACCCCACCACCGCGCTCTGCCTGGAGTGGCTGGACGGCCTGGCGGTGGCCGGCGAGCTGGACGATCTGAGCGTGCTCGACGTGGGCTGCGGCTCGGGCATCCTGGCGATCGCCGCGCTCAAGCTCGGCGCCCGCGAGGCCACGGGCACCGACATCGATCCCCAGGCGCTC
Source organism: Halomonas sp. B23F22_3 (assembly GCF_043496965.1). NCBI lineage: Bacteria > Pseudomonadati > Pseudomonadota > Gammaproteobacteria > Oceanospirillales > Halomonadaceae > Halomonas > Halomonas sp. B23F22_3. The sequence continues at coordinate 376,872 of NZ_JBIEKG010000002.1, read as the reverse complement.
ACGGCCAGCCGCGACAACGCCGAGCGCAATGGCGTGGTTGATGCCGCCTTCCGGCTCTGCTACCCCGAGCAGCTCGAGGCGGGGGCATTCCCGCTGGTGGTCGCCAACATCCTCGCCGGGCCGCTGGTCGAACTCGCCGACGAGATCGCCGGCCGCGTCGCCCCGGGCGGTCGCCTGGCCCTCTCGGGCATCCTCGAGGCCCAGGCCGAGGAGGTGCTCGAGGCCTACCGCGCCCGGGGACTCGTCATGGACGAGCCGACGGTGCGCGAAGGCTGGGTACGCCTCACCGGGCGGCGCTCCGTCGGGCATCGCCCCACGACCATCGACTGATCCCGATGCCCGCGCCTGGCGGTTCAACAACGCCCGGCGTGGGCGTATGATATGCACCCCTCATCGCCGACGACCCCGATCATGCACGACGCTCGCCCCCTGCCCCGCATCGGTCGCCACACACTGCCCAACCGGGTGGTGCTGGCGCCCATGGCCGGGGTCACCGACCGCCCCTTCCGCGCCCTCTGCCGGCGCCTGGGCGCGGGCCTGGTGGTGGGCGAGATGGTCACCTCGGACCCCACCCTGTGGCACACCCGCAAGTCGCGACTGCGCATGGATCACCGCGGCGAACCGGGTCCGCGCAGCGTGCAGATCGCCGGCGGCGACGCCGAGATGCTCGCCGAGGCGGCGCGGCTGAACGCCGCCATGGGCGCCGAGATCATCGACATCAACATGGGCTGCCCGGCCAAGAAGGTCTGCAACAAGGCCGCCGGCTCGGCCCTGCTGCGCGACGAGGCGCTGGTGGCCGAGATCGTCCAGGCGGTGGTCGCCGCGGTCGAGGTGCCGGTGACCCTGAAGATCCGCACCGGCTGGTGTGCCGAGAGCAACAACGGCGTGCGGGTGGCACGCATCGCCGAGGACGCCGGCATCCAGGCCCTGGCCGTGCACGGCCGCCATCGCCAGCAGCGCTACGCCGGCAGCGCCGAGTACGACACCATCGCCGCCATCAAGGCCGCGGTGGGCATTCCGGTGTTCGCCAACGGCGACATCGACGGCCCCGAGAAGGCGCGCCGGATCCTCGACTATACTGGGGCGGATGCGGTGATGGTCGGGCGAGGCGCCCAGGGCAACCCCTGGATCTTCCGCGAGATCGACCACTATCTGCGCCATGGCGAGCCGCTGGCTCCCCCGCAGGACGAGGAGCGCGCCGCGGTGCTGCGCGATCATCTCGGGGCCCTGCACGACTTCTACGGCGATCACATGGGCGTGCGCATCGCGCGCAAGCATCTCGGCTGGTACCTGGCCGGGGATGCGCGCTTCGACGACGACGGGCGGCGAGCCCTGCGAGCCACCTTCAATGGCCTCGAGAGCCCCCGCGCCCAGCGCCGCTTCATCGACGAACTCTTTCGCCACGACCCCGCCGCGACGCCACGTCACGTTGCCCGGGCCGTGGCATCCGACGGAACCTGTGCCGCATGACCAGCAGCCAATCCCTTGATCAGAATCTCGCCCCGTCCCAGTTCGAGTCCGCGACCTCCGGCGAGCTCGCCGAACTGCGCGACACCGTGCGTCCGGCCTCCCAGGACGACCGCCCCCTGCGCGAGGCCGTCGAGGCTTCCCTGGCGCGCTACTTCGATCATCTCGACGGCTCCAGCGTCACCGACCTCTACGCCATGGTGATGGCCGAGGTCGAGGCGCCGCTGCTGGCCTCGGTGCTCGAGCATACCCAGGGCAACCAGACCCGTGCCGCCGAGATGCTCGGCCTCAACCGCGGCACGCTGCGCAAGAAGCTCAAGCAGTACGGCCTGATCTGAACGGTCCATCCGGGGAGCCCATGCGGCTCCCTTCGCGTCTTCGCCGCCCCTTCGCAACCCGTGTCAGCCTGACCATCGACAGAGAGTGACTCCCATGGCCCAAGCCTCCTCCAACGCGGTCCGCCGCGCCCTGATCAGCGTCTCCGACAAGACCGGCATCGTCGATTTCGCCCGCGGCCTCGCCGAACAGGGCGTCGCGCTGCTCTCCACCGGCGGCACCTTCCGCCTGCTCAAGGAGCACGGCATCGAGGTCACCGAGGTCTCCGAGCACACCGGCTTCCCCGAGATCATGGACGGCCGGGTCAAGACGCTGCACCCGACGATCCACGGCGGCATCCTCGGTCGCCGCGGCCAGGACGACGACGTCATGGCCGAGCACGGCATCGATCCCATCGACATGGTGGTGGTCAACCTCTACCCCTTCGCCCAGACCGTCGCCAAGCCGGACTGCACCCTCACGGATGCCATCGAGAACATCGACATCGGCGGCCCGACCATGGTGCGCGCCTGCGCCAAGAACCACGCCCACACCACCATCGTGGTGGATGCCGGCGACTACGCCCGGGTGCTGGCCGAGATCGCCTCCGGCGAGGGCGCGGTGTCTGACGCCACCCGCTTCGACCTGGCCGTGAAGGCCTTCGAGCATACCGCCGGCTACGATGCCGCCATCGCCGACTACCTCGGTCAGCGGGTCCCCGGCGGCGAGGACGGCTTCCCCCGCACCTACAACCTGCAGTTCGAGAAGAAGCAGGGCATGCGCTACGGCGAGAACCCGCACCAGAGTGCGGCCTTCTACGTCGAGGCGGACGCCCGCGAGGCGAGCGTGGCCACCGCCACTCAGCTCAACGGCAAGGCGCTCTCGTTCAACAACGTCGCCGACACCGACGCCGCCTTCGAGTGCGTCAAGGGCTTCACCGACACCGCCTGCGTGATCGTCAAGCACGCCAACCCCTGCGGCGTGGCGGTGGGCGCCAACGCCCGCGAGGCCTACGACAAGGCCTTCGCCACCGACCCCACCAGCGCCTTCGGCGGCATCATCGCCTTCAACGTGGCACTCGATGCCGAGACCGCCCAGGCCATCGTCGAGCGCCAGTTCGTCGAGGTGATCATCGCCCCCGGGGTCGAGGACGAGGCGGCGCGCATCGTCGCCGAGAAGAAGAACGTGCGCCTGCTCGACGTCGGCGCCCACTGGCCCGGCGAGCGCGAGCACGCCCACGACCTCAAGCGCGTCACCGGCGGCCTGCTGGTCCAGGATCGCGACCTCGGCATGGTCGGCCGCGACGAGCTCACCGTGGTCAGCGAGCGGGTGCCCACCGAGCAGGAGATGCGCGACCTCGCCTTCGCCTGGAAGGTCGCCAAGTACGTCAAGTCCAACGCCATCGTCTACGCCAAGGATGGCCAGACCATCGGCGTGGGCGCCGGCCAGATGAGCCGCGTCTACTCGGCCAAGATCGCCGGCATCAAGGCCGCCGACGAGGGGCTCTCGGTGCCCGGCTCGGTGATGGCCTCCGACGCCTTCTTCCCCTTCCGTGACGGCATCGATGCCGCCGCCGCCGCCGGCATCGCCGCGGTGATCCAGCCCGGCGGCTCCATGCGCGACCAGGAAGTCATCGACGCGGCCAACGAGGCCGGCATCGCCATGGTGTTCACCGGCATGCGCCACTTCCGCCACTGAGCGGAGTGAAACGGCGGGACTCGCCCCGCCGTTTTCTCGAGTTCTGTATCAAGAAAAACCCCGCCGGGCGCTGAGCCCGGCGGGGTTTTTCGTTTCTTATGGCCTAAAGCCTATGGCTTGCTGCTTCGAGCAAGGCCCGATCAGCCGAGATCGATGCAGAGGTACTTGGTCTCGAGGAACTCGTCGAGCCCCTGATGGCCGCCCTCGCGGCCCAGCCCCGACGCCTTGACCCCGCCGAAGGGCGCGGCGGCGTTGGAGATCAGGCCGGTGTTGATGCCCACCATGCCGTACTCCAGGGCGTCGGCGACCCGCCAGACGCGTCCCAGGTCGCGCGAGTAGAAGTAGGAGGCCAGGCCATATTCGGTGTCGTTGGCCATGCTGACGGCTTCCTGCTCGTCATCGAAGGGGAAGACCGCCGCCAGCGGGCCGAAGGTCTCCTCGGTGGCCACCTTCATCTTGTCATGAGCGAAGCTGATCAGGGTCGGCGAGAAGAAGTTGCCGCCCAGCGGGTGCGGGTGGCCGCCCAGCAGCAGCTCGGCGCCCTGGTCCACGGCGTCGTGGACGTGCTCGCTGACCTTGGCGACCGCCTTGTCGTCGATCAGCGGGCCGATGTTGACCCCGTCGTCGGTGCCATGACCCACCTTGAGCTCGCTGTTCATGGCCACCGCCAGCTTCTCGCAGAAGGCGTTGACCACGCTGGACTGCACCAGGAAGCGATTGGTGCACACGCAGGTCTGGCCGGCGTTGCGGAACTTGGCGGCCATGGCGCCCTCCACCGCGGCGTCCAGGTCGGCATCCTCGAAGACGATGAAGGGGGCGTTGCCGCCGAGCTCCAGGGAGATCTTCTGGATATGCTGGGACGCCTGGGCCATCAGCTCGCGACCGACCTCGGTGGAGCCGGTGAAGGTGATCTTGCGCACCTGCGGCGACTCGGTCATGGCCGCGGCGATCTCCGAGGCGCGCCCGGGCACCACGTTGAAGACACCGCGCGGCACCCCGGCGCGCTCGGCGAGCTTGGCCAGGGCCGTGGCGGAGAACGGGGTCTGGCTGGCCGGCTTGACCACGATGGTGCAGCCCGCGGCCAGCGCCGCGCCGGCCTTGCGGGTGATCATCGCCGCCGGGAAGTTCCAGGGCGTGATGGCCCCCACCACGCCGACCGGCTGCTTGGTGACCACGATCCGCTGGTTGGCCTTGGCGGCCGGCACGGTGTCACCGTAGATACGCCGCGCCTCCTCGGCGAACCAGCGCAGGAAGCTCGCCGCGTAGGCGATCTCGCCCGCGGCCTCCTTGAGCGGCTTGCCCTGCTCATAGGTCATGATCATGGCCAGGTCGTCCTGATGCTCCATCATCAGGTCGTGCCACTTCATCAGGATGTCGGCGCGCTCCAGGGCGGTCAGGGCCTTCCAGCTCGGCAGAGCGGCGTCCGCCGCGTCGATGGCCCGCTCGGTCTCCGCACGCCCCAGGCGCGGCACGTTGCCCATCGGCTCGCCGGTGGCCGGGTTGAGCACGTCGATCTGCTCGCCGCTGTCGGCGGCGACCCAGCTGCCGTCGATATAGGCGAAGGGGCAATAGAGCTGCGTTTCCTTGAGGGCTTGCATGGTCGTCTCCTGCCGCTGAGCGGCCTCTTGTCGGTTTTCCCCATGCTAAGCGCAAAGACCCCGATGCACCAAGCATCGGGGTCCTTCATCGATCAACGCCGGGGGCTCACTGCGGCCGGCGAGGCTCCCGGGAATCGGAGAGCGTGATCGAGACCGAATCGGAGAAGCGCAGCGCGTAGGGCTTGTCGATCTCCACCTGGGCGGTCAGCACCTGCTCGTGGCTCATGATCAGGTCCAGCACCTCGCGGGTCATGCGCTCGAGCAGCTGGAAACGATGGTCCTCGACCAGGGCGATCACCTCCTTGGTGATGGTCCGGTAGTTCAAGGCCTGCTCGATGTGGTTGAACTCGACGGCCTTGTCCGCACGATAGCGAATCACCGCGTTGATCACCACGTCCTGGCGGTTCCTGATCTCGTCGTCCTTGATGCCGATGTGCGTCCGAAGGCGCAGGTTCTTGATGCGGATGGTGGCCAGGTCGTGGTCGAAGTGCTGATCGTCCAGGGCGTGAATCGGCATGTCGTGGCTCCTTGCGAGAAAATCAGCGGCCGTTGACCAGGGTGAGGAACTCCTGGCGGGTGCTCTGCTTCTCGCGGAAGGCGCCGAGCATCACCGAGGAGGTCATGCTGGAGTTCTGCTTCTCCACCCCGCGCATCATCATGCACAGGTGGCGCGCCTCGATCACCACCGCCACGCCCCGGGCCTCGGTCACCTGCTGGACCGCCTCGGCGATCTGGCGGGTCAGGTTCTCCTGAATCTGCATGCGCCGGGCATACATATCGACGATGCGGGCGAACTTGGAGAGCCCCAGCACCTTGCCGCTGGGCAGGTAGGCGATGTGGCACTTGCCGATGAACGGCAGCAGGTGGTGCTCGCACATGGAGTAGAGCTCGATGTCCTTGACCAGCACCATCTCGTCGGTCTCCGACTCGAACACCGCGCCGTTGATGATCTCCTCGAGCGACTGGGTGTAGCCGCGGTTGAGGAACTGCATCGCCTTGGCGGCGCGCTTGGGCGTGTCGCGCAGGCCCTCGCGCTCGGGATCCTCGCCCAGCTCTTGGATGATATGGCGGTAATGGTTGGCGAGTTCTTCGGTCATGGTCAGGCCCCGTGGCAGAATCGGTGTCCGGCGTGTCGATGGTGGATAGCCCGGCCATCACGCTTGCATCGTGTACAGAAGATATACAAGATCATTTTTTTGTACAATAAAAGAATCCAGCAACCCGACATTCTAGCGCATGATGCCCCTCGACGCAGGGGACCCACGGTCCGGTCAGTGACATCGTGTCGCGCCCTCCTCCACCCCCCAGGGCTGCCGGGTATGCCGCTCTGTGGTAGAGTAATGACTGCTTCATGCTGCGCCCAAGTCACCCTCGAGAGCCCGACATGATCAAGACCCCTGCCTCTCTGCTGATGGCCGCTACCCTGGCGGTACCGACCCTGGCCATGAGCGACACCCTCGAACTGCCGACCGATGCGACCCTCGACGTCCAGGTCATCGATACGCTGACGCTCACCGCCCAGGAGCCGGCCCGCGACGACCTGGTCATTCACCCGGTCGCCGGCGGTAGCGCCTCTCACACCCTGCCGGAATACTGCGTGGTGGTCGGCAACGCCCGCCTCGACGGTGAGCGCATCCGCCTGACCACCGACGCCCTGACCTGCATCGAGACCGACGGCAGCGAGAGCGAGATCTACAGCGGTGAGCTGTCCGCCGCCGCCTATGGCGCCGACGGCGATTTCGGCCTCCCCGCCTGCCAGGATGACGAGTGCCGACTGACCCCGCAGCAGACCTTCCAGCTGCGCCTGGCCAGCGACCTTTCCATCGAGCAGCAGGACAACCCGGCGGCCGAGATCAATGCGCAGCGCCGCCAGGGCGAAGGCGCCGCCGCTCCGACGCCGGCCGAGACCAGCCCCGACGCCGACTGAGCGTCATCCGCTCCACGGCATGCCCATGGACGCACCCTTCGGGGTGCGTCCTGCGTCATAGGCCCTTTCGGCCCCCACGCTCGCCCTCCCCGCTCGGCAGCGTTCAGGCCAGCCAGCGTGGCGCCGCCTCGAGCACCTGGCGCTGCTGTTCCAGCAGGCGCAGGTGACCATCCCAGTAGCCGGCATCGGCCAGCCACGGGAAGGCCAGCGGGAAGGCCGGGTCCTCCCAGCGATCCACCAGCCAGGCGCTGTGGCGCAGCAGGCGCAGGGTGCGCAGCGGCTCCACCAGGGCAAGCTCGCCACGCTCGAAGTCGCGGTGCTGCTCGTAGCCCTCGAGCACCTCGGAGAGCTGCATCTGGCGCTCGCCCTCGTCCTGGGCGGTGAACAGCATCCACAGGTCCTGGATGGCGGGCGCCATCAGGCAGTCGTCGAAATCGACCAGGGCGAAGTGCTCGTCTCGCCCGAGCACGTTGCCGATATGACAGTCGCCCTGCACGCGGATCATCTGCCCCAGCGCCTCGCCATGGGGGGCGAGCCGGGCGTGCAGCGCATCGCAGAGGCGCCGGTAGGCCGGGCGCTGGCGGCGATCCAGCCAGCGGCTCGCCAGCACCTTGTCGCGGGCCTCGAGCACCATGCCGTCGAGATCCAGCGAGCGACGATGCGCGAAGCGTCCCCGCTCGCCCACCGCATGCACCGCGCCGATCAGCTCGCCGAGGGCGAACAGGTGGGTCGGGTTCTCCAGCTCCGGCGCCTGGCCCGGCAGGTGCGGGAAGAGCGTGAAGCGAAAGCCCTCGGCGCGATGCAGGCTCTCGCCCGCCGCGTCGCGCCAGGGCGCCGAGACGGCCACCTCGGCCTCGGCGAGCTCGGCGAGGAAGGCGTGCTCCTCGCGGATCTGGGCATCCGTCCAGCGCTCGGGGCGATAGAACTTCACCACCCAGCGGCGCCGCTCGTCGTCGTGCACCAGGAAGACCCGGTTCTCGTAGCTGTTCAGGGCGAAGGGTTCCCCGGGCAGCCAGAAGCCGAGCGACTCCACCGCCGCCACGACCCGGGCAGGCGAGAGGTCGGCGAAGGGATGGGGACTGGTCTCCATGGAGGGCTCCGGCAGGCGGCGTAAAGGGTCCACTCTACCAGAGCCCGGATCAGCGGTCGTGGAGAGGCGTGCGCGCCACCGCCCAGGCCTCCGCCTCGCGGGCGCCGGCCCGGCGACAGGCCACGGCCAGCGCCTCCAGGGTCGCGCCGGTGGTCATCACGTCGTCGACCAGCGCCACCCGCCCGGGCAGGCCCGCCGGCACGCCGAAGGCCGCGCGCAGGTTGGTGCACCGCTCGCCGCGATCCAGGCCGCGCTGGCTGGGCGTATCGCGCAGGCGCACCGCTCGCACCAGCGGACAGCCGAGCCGCCGTGCCAACCGCCGGGAGAGCCACAGGGCCTGGTCGAAGCCGCGCGCCCGGGCCCGGCGCGGATGCAGCGGTACCGCCACCAGCGCCTCGGGCCAGGCCTGAGCGTCCGGCGTCAGCCCCGCCATCAGCAGCTCGAGCAGCAGGCTCCCGGCCCGCGGCGAGGCGTCGAACTTGAAGCGCTGCACCAGACCCGCCACCTCGGCGGCGTAGCGCAGTGGCACCCTCGCCCGGTCGAAGGCCGGAGGCCGCCCCAGGCAGCGCCCGCAGCGAAGCCCCGCCTGGGCCAACGGCTGGGGTTCGCCGCAGCCGTCACAGGCCGGCCGGTTCCAGGGCAGCCCCGCGAAGCAGGCCGCACACCAGGGTGCCTCCCCCGGCAGCGACGCCAGGCAGAAGACACAGCGACCGGGCAGGGCCCGGCGCAGCCAGCCGTCAACTCCACGCACTCTCGCGGTTGACATGAACGCCGCAGGCCTTAGGCTATCCGTCAACCTCGATTTCCACGTCAAGTTGACCATAAGAGAGCCCGCCATGCCTGCTGCGCCCCAAGAATCCCGCCCCGATTCCCTGACCCTAGCCACCCACGGCGAGGTCCGCCACGACTGGTCACTCGAGGAGATCGAGGCGCTCTTCGCCCTGCCCTTCAACGACCTGCTGTTTCGCGCCCAGCAGGTGCACCGGACCCACTTCGAGGCCAACGCCGTGCAGGTCTCCACCCTGCTCTCCATCAAGACCGGGGCCTGCCCCGAGGACTGCAAGTACTGCCCGCAGTCGGGCCACTACAACACCGGGCTCGGCAAGGAGAAGCTGCTCGAGATCGAGAAGGTCGTCGAGCAGGCGCGGGCCGCCCAGGAGGCCGGTGCCAGCCGCTTCTGCATGGGGGCGGCCTGGAAGAGCCCGCGGGAGAGCGACCTCGAGGTGGTGCTGGAGATGGTGCGCCGGGTCAAGGCGCTGGGGCTCGAGACCTGCATGACGCTCGGCATGGTCGACACCGACCAGGCGAGCCGGCTGGCCGAGGCCGGGCTCGACTACTACAACCACAACCTCGACACCTCGCCGGACTACTACGGCGAGATCATCACCACGCGCACCTATGCCGACCGCCTGGAGACCCTGGGCAACGTACGCGAGGCCGGCATGAAGGTCTGCTCGGGGGGCATCCTCGGCATGGGCGAGGCGCCCCGCGACCGCGCCGCCCTGCTGCAGCAGCTGGTCAAGCTCGAGCCGCACCCGGAGTCGGTGCCGATCAACATGCTGGTCAAGGTGCCCGGCACGCCGCTGGAGAACGTCGAGGACCTCGACCCCATCGAATACATCCGCGCCATCGCCGTGGCCCGACTCCTGATGCCGAAGAGCCACGTGCGCCTCTCCGCCGGCCGAGAGCAGATGGACGATTCCACCCAGGCACTGGCCTTCCTGGCCGGGGCCAACTCGATCTTCTACGGCGACACCCTGCTGACCACCGGCAACCCCCAGGTGGAGAAGGATCGCGCGCTGTTCGACCGCCTCGGCCTGCACCCCGAGCGCCGGGAGACCTGTACCGACGAGGCCGGCCAGCAGGCCGCCCTGACGGCCGCGCTCGAGGCCAATGCGGTGCGCCAGGCCGCGACGGCGCTGGACACCGAGGCCAGCCGGCTCGCCTACGACGCCGCCCAGGCCTGACCCGCCATGCCGGATGCCTGGACCACCTACCTCGGCGAGCGGGCCGCGGCCCAGCGCGACGGCGGCCGCTGGCGAGCACGCCGCACCCACCACCCCCGGGGGCCGCTGCGCGACTTCGCCGGCAACGACTACCTGGGCCTGGCCCGGGACCCGCGCCTGGCCGAGGCCCAGGCCGAGGGCGCGCGCCGGGACGGCGCCGGGGCCGGCGCCTCGCACCTGGTCAGCGGCCACCTGGCGGTTCACGAGGCGCTCGAGCAGCGCCTGGCCGCGCTGACCGGGCGACCGGCGGCGCTGCTCTTCTCCACCGGCTACATGGCCAACCTCGGCACCCTGCAGGCGCTCTGCGACGGCGAGACCCGGCTCTACCAGGATCGCCTGAACCACGCCTCGCTGCTCGACGGCGGCCGACTCTCGGGGGCCCGCTCGCGGCGCTTCCACCATCGTGACCTCGCCGACCTCGAGCGGCTGCTCGCCCGTTCGCCGACCGAGGGGCGCCGGCTGGTGGTCAGCGACGGGGTGTTCAGCATGGACGGCGACGTGGCCGACGTCGCCGGGCTCGCCGAGACCTGCGCCCGTCACGACGCCTGGCTGATGATCGACGACGCCCACGGGCTCGGCGTGCTGGGCGAGCACGGCGACGGCTGTGCCGGCCGGGCCGTTGGCCCGGAGCGCGTGCCGGTGCTGGTCGGCACCCTGGGCAAGGCGCTGGGTTCCGCCGGCGCCTTCGTGGCCGGCAGCCAGGCGCTGATCGATCACCTGATCCAGTTCGCCCGCCCCTACGTCTACACCACCGCCCAGCCGCCCGGCGTGGCCGCGGCGACCCTCGAGGCGCTGCGGCTGCTCGAGGCCGAACCCGAACGGCGCACGCGCCTGGCCGAGCGGATCGCGCGCTTTCGCGCCGAGGCCGCCCGGCTCGGGCTCGCGCTCTCGCCCTCCACCACGCCCATCCAGCCCCTGGTGCTGGGCGACAGCGCGCGCGTGATGCGCTGGGCGGCCCGGCTGCGGGAGTGCGGGATCCTGGTCGGCGCCATCCGCGAGCCGACGGTGCCCCGCGGCGAGGCGCGGCTGCGCATCACGCTGAGCGCGGCCCACGCCGACGAGGACCTCGAAGCGCTGCTCGAGGCCCTGGCCGCGCTGCACGCCGAGGAGGTGCCCGCATGACCCGGCTCGTGCTGCTCTCCGGCTGGGGCTGCGATGCGCGCCTCTGGCAGCCGCTGGCCACGCACTGGCCGGGGAGGCGACAGGGAGGGCTCGAGGTGACCACGCCCGACTGGCCCGGCTACGGGGGGCGTCCCGCCCTGGACGACCCCGAGGATCTCGACGCCCTGGCCGAGGCGATGGCCGACGACCTGCCGGCCGAGGCCGTCTGGGTCGGCTGGTCGCTGGGCGGTCTGCTCGCCGCGGCCCTGCTCGACCAGCTGCCCGCCCCTCGCGGCCTGGTGCTGCTCGGCATGGGCGCGCGCTTCTGCGACCCCGAGGGCGTCACCCAGGAGGCGCTGGCGACCTTTCGCACCGCCTTCCGCCGCGACCCGGAGGCGACGCGCGCCCACTTCCTGCGCTGGCAGCTGCGCGGCGAGCCGTCGCCCCGGGCCGCCCATCGCCGGCTGCTCGACCTGCTCGGCGAAGCGCCCGCCGCCCTGCCGGCCACCCTGGCCGCGGGACTCGGGCAGCTGGCCGCCATCGACAACACCGCCCGCCTCGCCGACGCCCCCTGCCGGGTGTGGCGCATCGCCGGGGCGCACGACCCGCTGCTGCCGCCGTCGACCCGCGACGCGGCCGACGTTCCCCTCGCCGATGCGGGCCACTGCCCGATGCTCAGCCAGCCGCTCGCTCTGGCGGACGCTCTCGCCGCCGCCGCCCAGGAGCGCGCCTCATGATGGCGCTTCCCACGCCCCCGCCGGACGCGCCTCGCCGCGCCGCGCCGCCTTCGGCGGACGACGCCGGCTGGCGGGGCCGCGTCGCCCGCGCCTTCTCCCGGGCCGCCCCGCACTATGCCGATCGGGCCAGCGCCCAGCGGGCCATGGCCGCGACCCTGCTCGAACGCCTGCCCGCGCGGGCCGAGGCGGTGCTGGATCTCGGCTGCGGCCCGGGCGAAACCGCCGCCGGGCTCAAGGAACGTTACGGCACCGCCTGCCGCGTGATCGGGCTCGACCTCGCCCCGGGCATGCTCGACGAGGCCCGCCGCCGCCACGGCGAGCCCGTGCGCTGGCTGTGCGGCGATGCCGCCGCCCTGCCGCTGAGTGAGGCGAGCCTGGATCTGGTGGTCTCGAACCTGGCGATCCAGTGGTGCCCGGACCTCGAGGCCGTGCTCACCGAGGTACGGCGCGTGCTGCGCCCCGGCGGTCGTGCCCTGATCAACACCCTCGCCCCGGGGACGCTGGCCGAAGTGAGCCATGCCTGGTCGCACCCCGAGCGCCCGGCCGGCCTGCTCGCCTTCCGCGACGCCGGCGAGCATCGCCGTGCGGCCTGGGCGGCGGGCTTTCGCCGCGTCGACTGCCGCGAGCACGCCGCGCGCTTTCACTATCCCGACCTCGCCGCGGTGATGGCCTCGATCAAGGGCGTCGGCGCCCAGGTCGCGCGGCCCGGCGCCCGGCTGACGCGAGCCGACCTGGCCCGGGCGGCGCGGCGCTTCGAGACGCTGCGCAAGCCCGACGGGCTGCCCGTCACCTATCGCCTGCTGACCCTGGAGCTCTCGACCTGACATGTCCGCCTATTTCGTGACCGGCACCGACACCGACGCCGGCAAGACCCTCGTCACCAGCGGCCTGCTCGCCCTGGCCCGGCGCCGCGGCCTCACCACCCTGGGGCTCAAGCCCGTGGCCTCCGGCTGCGAGGAGACCGACGAGGGGCTTCGCAACGTGGATGCCCTGGCCCTCGAGGCGCAGACCCGGCCGGCCCTGCCCTACTCAACGATCAACCCCTTCGCCTTCGCCCCCGCCATCGCGCCGCACCTGGCCGCCCGCCGGGCCGGGGCGACGCCGACGCTCGAAGCGCTCGTCGAGCATGTCCGGCCCCCGCTCGCCCTCGAGCGCGACCTGGTGCTGATCGAGGGGGCGGGCGGCTGGCGGGTGCCGCTCAACGACCGCGAGGATCTGTCGGAGCTGGCCGTGCGCCTCGCGCTGCCGGTCATCCTCGTCGTGGGACTGCGCCTCGGCGCCATCAGCCACGCCCGGCTCACGGCCGAGGCAATCCGTGGCGACGGCCTGCGCCTCGCCGGCTGGGTTGGCGATCTGATCGATCCCGGCTTCGCGGCGGACTACGCCCTCTACCGCGACAACCTGGCGACCCTCGCTGCCACCCTCGATGCGCCCTGCCTGGGCGTGGTGCCACGCCTCGCGGCCGAGGGCCACGAGGCGCTGGCCGCGGCCGCCGCCGATCACCTGGTGCTGCCCGATGTCGATTGACTTGGGCGAAGGCGTCCGTAGAATGTGCACGCCTGCCTATCCGTGCGGATGTGGTGGAATTGGTAGACACGCCAGATTTAGGTTCTGGTGCCTTCGGGCGTGGGAGTTCAAGTCTCCCCATCCGCACCATCTCAGCGCTTCATCACGCTCTCTTTCGCACCGGCTTTCCTCGACAAAGCACGGCGATTTGTTGCGTCCGTCTTTTGCGCGCCCCGCTTTCGAACACCCGTTCGCGACGCCCCGAACCAGCGCCCATCACGCTCTCCATCCCCTTCACTCTCTGCCGACTCCTCGGAGGCCCTCATGACGTCCCCCGTCTGGCACCCCTATGCCCACCTCAAGACCCAGCGCCCGGCCCCCAAGGTGGTCGGCGGCGAGGGCGCGACCTTCACCCTGGAGAGCGGCGAGACGCTGCTCGACGCCACCTGCTCCTGGTGGTGCATGATCCACGGCTATCGCCACCCGCGGCTGGTCGAGGCCATCCAGCGCCAGGCCGACGAGCTGTGCCACGTGATGCTCGGCGGCCTGACCCACGAGCCCGCCGACCGCCTGGCCCGAGAGCTGGTGCGCGTCACCCCGGAGGGCCTGAACCATGTCTTCTTCTCCGATAGTGGCTCGGTGGGCATGGAAGTGGCCATGAAGATGGCCGTGCAGTACCACTACCTGCGCGGCAAGCCGGCCAAGCATCGCATGCTGACGCTGATGAAGGCCTACCACGGCGACACCGCCGGCTGCATGGCGGTGTGCGATCCCGAGGAGGGCATGCACTCGCTGTTCGCCGGCTTCCTGCCCCAGCACCACTTCGCCCCCGCGCCCACCGCTCCCTTCGAGGCCAGCCAGGCGGAGGTGCAGCCCGATCTCGACGCCCTGCGCGGCGTGCTCGAGGCCCATCACGAGGAGATCGGGGCGCTGCTGATGGAGCCGCTGCTGCAGGCCGCCGGCGGGCTCAACATGACCTCGCCCCACTATCTTCGCGGCGCCCGCGAACTCTGCGAGGAGTTCGACGTGCTGCTGATCTTCGACGAGGTGGCCACCGGCTTCGGGCGCACCGGGCGGATGTTCGCCGCCGACCATGCCGACGTCACGCCGGACATCATGGTGCTCTCCAAGGGCCTGACCGGCGGTTACCTGGGCCACGCCGCGACGCTCGCCACCGACCGGGTGCACGACGCCTTCGTCGGTGACAGCGAGCTGCACGCCTTCATGCACGGCCCCACCTTCATGGGTAACCCGCTGGCCTGCCGGGTGGCGCTGGAGAGCCTGGCGGTGTTCGAGGAGGAGGATTACCTGGGCCGCATCCAGGCGCTCAACGACGTGCTGCGCGAAACGCTGGTCGATGACGAGGCGTTGCGCGCCCATCCCGAGGTCGAAGATGTCAGGGTGCTGGGCGCCACCGCGGTGATCGAGGTCCATGACGCCGCCACGCTCAAAGGCGTGGCCGACTTCGCCCGCACCCAGGGCGTCTGGCTGCGCCCCTTCGGCCGCTGGCTCTACACCATGCCCGCCTACGTCACCAGCGATGCCGAGATGCGCCGCATCACCGACGTCATGAAAAGCTGGTTCCTGGAGGGCTGAGCGTTCACACCAGCGAGCGCGGCAGGCGCAGGTCCCAGCTGCGGCAGAAGACCCGCGTCTCGCCCTCGAAGGCATCCAGGGTAGCGTGTAGCCGGAAGGTCTCGGCATCCGAGGTCAGGCGCGTGCGCGTCACGGTGCGCACCGCCCAGTCATCCCGGGCGAGCGAGCGCTCCCAGTGGGTCGTGCCCTCCAGCGAATCGAAGTCGTCGTTGCGGCAGGCGTAGGTCTCCACCGCCCGGGTCGCCACCTCGATCCCCGAGTCCTCCAGGCGGATGCGACCGTTGTCGTTGACCACCTCGAGGATCGACAGGTCCGCGGCCAGGTCGCGGTGCACGTACCAGTTGTGATGGCCGGGCTCGAGGCGCGTGGTCTCGATGCTCGGCGCCGCCTCGGGCTCGGCGAAGGGGGCCAGGCGACTGTCCTCCTCGCGGGGCGGACGCACCGGCAGGTGCAACGCTGAGCCCCGATCGAAGAGCGTCAGGCGCACCGGCTCGGGTGGCGCCCAGGCCAGCGGCCAGTAGGAAGAGGAGAGCGACAGCCGCAGCCGATGGCCGCGAGGGAATACCTGGGCCACGTCGTTGAGCTGCAGGCGCACCCGATAGCGACGCCCCGGCTCCAGGGGACTCGGCGAGGCGTGGCTCTCGCGGTGGGTCAGGTTGAGCAGGCCGTAGGTGACCCGGGTCGCCTTGTCGTCGGGGGCCACGTCGCAGAGGCGCGCCGCCACCATGGCCACCGGCCGGTCGGCGGCCAGCTCCAGCTCCACCACCGCCGCCCCCATCACCTCCAGCGGTGCCGTGAGCGGCGGGCTGTCGAAGGTCAGGGCGCCGCCGTCCTCCTGGCGCTGGTCGTGGGCCAGGTCCGGGCCGGCGGCATAGGAACACCACTTGCCGGCGAAGAGCCCGCAGGTCAGCGGCGACTGCACGGTCAGCTCCTGCTCCTCCTCGCCGGGATGCCCGTCGAGATGCAGCCGGTCCGGCGAGAGCGGCAGCTTGACCTGCACGATGTTCGGCGACGGCCAGCAGGGCTCGGCGACCCATCGCCCCGGCCGGCAGCCCACCTTCGTGGTCGGCGGCATGCTGTCCTGCATCCATACCTTGAGCGCCGGCTCCTGGGTCACGCCGGTGTCGCGCCCCTTGAGCCACTGATCCCACCAGCGCACGCACTCCTGCAGGAAGCCGATGGCCGGGCCCGGCTCGCCGAGATGGGGATACTTGTGGCTCCAGGGGCCGATCAGCCCCTGGCAGCGCTCGGGCAGGTTCGCCACCAGGCGCTTGACGGCGTTGGAGTAGCCGTCCGACCAACCGCTGACCGCCAGCACCGGCACCTGCACCCGCGAGAAGTCCTCGCAGATCGAGCCGTGGCGCCAGTAGGCATCGCGGTGCGGATGCTCCAGCCAAGTGGCGAGCCACAGTCCGCTGCCCTCGAGGCGCCGGTGCCACATCGCCCGCCACTCCTCGCCCACCACGCTGGGGTCCGGCGGCAGCGAGTTGTAGGCGAACATGGTCGAGGCCCAGGAGAGGTTGTCCCCCAGCAGGCAGCCGCCCATGTAGTGGACGTCGTCGGCGTAGCGGTCGTCGGTGGAGCAGACGCTGACCACCGCACCGAGCTCGGGGGGCTGGCGGGCCGCCAGCTGCAGGCCGTTGAAGCCGCCCCAGGAGATGCCGATCATGCCGACCCGGCCATCGCACCAGGGCTGGTCGGCCAGCCAGCGCAGGATCGCCTCGCCGTCGACGAGCTCCTGCTCCAGGTACTCGTCGGTGAGCACGCCTCCGGAGTCGCCACTGCCGCGGATGTCGACGCGGATCGAGGCATAGCCGTGGCCGGCGAAATAGTGGTGGTGCTGGGCGTCGCGCCGCGCCGAGCCGTCGCGCAGCCGGTAGGGAATGTACTCGAGGATCGCCGGCAGCGGCCGCGAGTCCGCGCCTACCGGCAGCCAGAGACGCGCACACAGCGCGACGCCATCGTCCATGGGGATCCACACCGGATCGTGGCACTCCACGCGATAGGGGAAGTCGGTGACGGTACGCATGGCATCCTCCTCTCGTCATGACCGTTGACGACGCTCAGGCCTCGCCTTCCTCGGGGAGCGGCTCGATCTCGAACGGCAGCATGCGCCGGCACTGCTCGATGCGCGCGTCCAGCGTCTCGCGATCGTCCGCCCCGATGAACAGCACGCCCAGCTCCCAGGAGAAGGAGTCCTGATGCTTGAGCTCGGAGAGCCGCATGCCCTCCTCCACGTTGAGCTGCACCAGGGTGCCCGGAAGCGCCGCCTCGACGCGGCGGATCTCCTCCTCGCTCGGCACCCGACTCACCCGGCCATTGTCGAAGACCCGCAGCATCTGCTTGGCGGCCACGGCATAGCGCCCCTCGCGATGGGGCATGCGCGGCGCGATGCCCAGCGCCACGTCCACCATCACCTGGAAGTGCGGTGCGCCGTCGACCAGTTGGAAGAGCGCCGCGTGGGAGCGCGAGAGGCGCGCATTGACCTCGAGCAGCCAGAGCCGGTCGCGCTGCTCGTCGTGGAAATACTCGATGTTGAAGGGCCCGTCGTCGTAGCCGATCCGGGCGATGAAGCGTCGGGTGAGCTCGAGCATCCGCTGCTGGAGCGCCTCGGGCAGCGAGGAGGGATACTGATAGCGCAGCAGCACGGAGGAGTGCTCGGCATCGCGCAGGCTGTCTACGATGCCCACCAGGCGCACCTCCCCGCCCTGCACGTAGCCCTCCAGGGTGACCTGACGCCCGTCCGAGATGATCGCCTCGGCGATGCAGTGATGGCCGGTGACCGCCGCCACCTCGTCGGGAAGCGCAACATGGGCGCAGACCTCATCGAAGGGCCGGCCGAAGCGCCCGATGCCCTCACGAATGAGCGGCAGCACCTCGCGCAGCTGGTCGGCGCTCTCGACCCGGAAACCGAGGTGCGAGGAGTGTGCCTTGATCGGCTTGAGCCAGAACGGATACTCGATCTGCACCGACTCGACGGCTCGCTCGTCGAAGGGGTCCAGCGACTGGAAGGCCGGCACGCACTCCGGCACCGAACGCGACTGCTCCAGCCGGCTCCAGTACTTGTGCTCGCACTTGAGCACGGCATCGAGCGACGGGCCGGGCAGGTCCCGGGCCTGGCGCAGCACGGGCAAGAGCCCGCTGGTGGGGAAGTCCCAGTAGCCGACGATGGCATCGACCGGGCCGTCGAAGCGCTCGAGCTCCGCCAGGGCGCATTCCACCAGACGGTCGAAAGGGTACTCCTCGGCGTGCACCACCTGCTCGAGGGTCAGCAGCGGATGAAAGGCATACTCCTCGGCGTGACGAAGGTGCGGCAACAGGCGTTGCGCCAGGCGGTCCTGGCCGACGATGAAGACGTTCCAGCTCATGGGCATTCCTCCAGGCGGGCCATCCCATGGCAGCGAACCATCGCGTCGCGTCCCACCCTCCATCATGGCAAGCGATTCGCGAATCCGCCTCCGGGATGCGCGCCGCCCTTGCCCTTTGCGCGAGCGCCCGCCGGGGCGTGGCAGCGAAGACGACGAAGCCGCTAGACTGCAGGCAACGAGGCGCGGCATGCCATGCGCGTGCCACTCGCCCACGCCCGACTCACGACCGATAAGCCCACAAGGATGCACCGCATGACCCTGAGCAAGACCCGCACCAGCTTCTACCGTCGCCTCTACGTGGCCCACCTGGTGGTCAGCGGTGCCTCCAGCGTGCCGGCCATCATGGAAGCCACCGGCATGCCCCGGCGCACCGCCCAAGATACCCTCGCCGCCCTGGCCGAGTTGGACATGGTCTGCGAGTTCGAGCACCTGACAGGCGAGCGCCACAACATCGGCGCCTACGTGATTCGCGACTGGGGGCCCATCGACCCCACCTGGGTGGCGGAGCACGCCGAACGGCTTCGCGAGGCCCTGGGCTACCCACCCCAGCACTGAGGGCGCGGCCCGTCGTCAGCCGTTGCCCTTCGAGGGGAAGCGATAGCCAAGGGCCTCCAGGGGCGCCCGTAGCGAGGCCGCCAGCGGCGCGGCGTTTTCATCATCAGGCGCCCAAGGCAGAACGACCACGTCCGCCTCATCATGCTCGATCAGCATTACCTCGCCGCAGCGCCGACAGGTTTGGACATCACCGCCCGACGCCGCCTCGCCAGAGGCCAGGTCATCGACGCCCTCGCCGACCTGCACCGCCTCCCGCGGCCAGAGGGTGACGGTCTCGCCCGCGGGGTTCACGGCGCTGCCGAGCGGCGCCCCGCAGGCCAGCAGCATCACCGCCCCACAGTCGCAGGCCAGCCGTTGATAGAGACCGTTGCTCATTGTGCCCTCCCCGATCGATGGATAACGCCTGAAGGCAGGCGCCCTGAGTATGGCAGCCCTGTGCGCATCCTCCCGACCCGGTTCGCCGCAACCTGGCCAGGGGAATCGGCTGGGTATGCAACGCCCTGCTCTTTGCCGCCTTGGTGATGATCCTACTGTTGCTGCTGGATGACCGGCTCTGTCAACAGCGACGGCTTAAGATCCGGGTTCGGCCAGGAGAAGATAGTTAGCCAGCGCTGATATAACGCCCGCCATAAACGGCGCAAAGAACGAGCGTCAGGCGACCGAAGGGAGAGCATTTAATGGCTTGGTTATATAGCATTTGCGTACCATGCTGCCGTCAAAATGAAAACTAGAAACAACACTGCCTGAAAAAACGTCCATCGGATCTGTGACATGTATGCCTTTACGGCTACATGAAACCCTGCCTGCCTGTCTCCCGAAGTTTTTTTAATCTTGCGCGCTATTAGCCACTTTACCCAAAATGGAAATGGCCTACCAAACTCAACTATTATCCTTGAAAAGTCTATATCAGTTTGCAGCGCAATACCTCTTTGTTCGGCGCACTCTTCGATTTCATCTTCATTTTCTTTATGCTTGTCTAACACCGGCTTCGCGAGCTCCATTACCTTTGATTGAATCTTATTCTGGATTTCACAGCGAAGCGAATAATATTTAGCAACAAAACCTGAAATGGCCGATGCCACTATAACAACCAAGCATGCCTTAAAGCCTTGCTCTGATAGGTGGGGCAAAATAGATTCAACTTGCGTAACAAGAAGAGCAGAAGTGGCTCCTGTACCTGCAAGGAGCCACACCGAGAATTTATCCACCAAAGGTGATGTTTCAGACATGCTTTGGAATAGCGCAGAAACGAATCCATGCTCCGCGTTTTCCCTATTTAGACGATTCCACTCCATTAAGGGGTCATCAGGGTTTGAATCGGTCATGGACTCTCCTTTGTGATATTACGGTTTGCTGAGGCGCGCCGGCCAAAGCGCTTCATTACAGGCATCCACGTGTGCCGGCGTCGCCTTGAGCAAATTGTTAGAACGTTCACGCGGCCCCGTCTACTCATGAATTTCTAGCCAGGATTTCGAGAATCCTTTTTGGAGATCGGGCTCAATATTTTCGACGAGGTCCCGAGTCACGGAAACAACCGCCTTGTGCCATTTGTCCACGGATTCTGGGGTAATCGCCTTCTCTAGGTCGTGCAAGGTCTTGGACTCATCGCTCAGCAGACGCTGCGCTTCCCGTAAAAGCAATCGTTCAGACGAATACTGCAGCTTCTTATACTTAGGGTGAGCCATTTTGTTTCGAAGCCGTGCCAATTCGCGTATATCAGAAATTGGCTGTTGACTCTTATCGAATCCAAGGCCCACAGACTCATTGATGAGCCTAAGTTTTGCGACTGGTGATGCCGATTCAAAGTCCGAAAAGTCGTCCAATAATTGAGGCCCAAGGGAATTGACAAGAGCCTCCAACGATAATGCAAGCAGAGAAGCCGCGGCCATAAGATCCGGCCACTGCGGCGGGTCGTCCGTAATGACTTTTCGCACAAAGTGTCCCGCAGAGTGCAGGAACATCTCTGCAGGGAAGAAGTGGCGTGTCTTGTGTACAGTCGCTTCGGTCATATGCTCTCTAACAGGTATTTTAGACTGCGTACTCGATATTGCACTTGAACGCGCATGCACGTTTAACAATGTTATGCTGCACCCTCACCTACCCCCTAACTGAAATATCGAAATATTAAGAATAACTCTGCAGCATAACACTGAAGAGCGTGCTCGCTGCCTTTTCCGTCAGGGCCGCTTCGGGTCGACAGCCGCCTAGCGGCATTCATCAGCATAGGCTAACATTCCTCACTCGGCCAGAAGCGGACCATTCAGGCGAAATCATCAACTGACCATTGTTAGTGCAGCTTCGCAAGCAAACCTTGGAAGTCTTGACATCATCGCGTCATATCGCCAGCAACGCCAAGCATGTCTGATGTGGTGCTCCTGAACCTCGAGCGAGACCCGCGCCAAGTACCGGTTCATCTTGGTCAATACCGGGTGGGAGCACGGGCTTAATGCGATAGACGGTGGATGATATCAGTGACCATTGTCACACAGCCAACTTACCGCTACCTTGATACGCTTATATTACGCCAGAATGGCAAGCAGAGGCGCTCACCTCTAAGGCCAGAGTGGTGAAGACTGCAATCACTATGGGACGGGGAGAGTCGGCCTGTGTCATCACCCACCAGACGATACTTACTGCACCAGCTGACGGGGCAGTTTCGCGAAACGACCAAGGAGGCGATATATCGTCGGGAGGTCGCGCACAGGGTGCGGCTCGAGTCCGGCCTGGCGATCAGCGTGGCGGCGCTGGTATTCGGTATGTTCGCCATCTCCGACTATCACTACATCGGCGTGAGCACGGAGCTCTACCTGCTGCTCGCCATGCGCATGGTGGTGGTGGTCTCCTGCCTAGTTCTCGCTTTCCTGATCGTGCGTGCCGGCGACTATAACCGCCGAATCTGGCTACACGCCCTACCCCTCTGGATCCTGGCGTCGGGCATTATCCTGATCGTGCCCCTAAGGCCCGATAGCCTCCCCACTCAGGTCACCGCATTGCTGGTGGCTATCATGGCGTTCTACCTACTGATCCCCAACCTTCTGCCCGTGGTGGCCATCGCCAATCTCTACCTGAGCGTAGGCTTCCTGACCGCGGCAGTGACGATGGCCGACATCTCCGCAGTAGTCACCCTGCGCATCCTGCTGCTGGTGGTCATGGCCAACGTCGTAGGGTTCTTCGCACTGCTTCGCCTGGAAAAGCTACAGCGCAAACAATTCGCGCTCTTGGAGGACGAGCGTGTACGAAACCGCCAGCTGAGCGAAGAAATTACTCACCGAAAGTCGCTGGAGGCCCAGCTGCGCTGGGTCGCCGAACGGGATGCACTGACGGGCCTCGACTCTCGCCGCCACTTCATGACGCGAGCCCAGGGCCTGCTACACCGTTCACGGCACAAAAAGACGCCCTTCAGCCTATTCATGATCGACGTGGATCACTTCAAGGCCATCAATGATACCTGGGGGCACAGCCAGGGGGATCGGGTGCTTACGGCGATTGCGGAAACTTGCAAGCGATCCCTCCGGCCGCAGGACGTGATCGGGCGCTTCGGGGGCGAGGAGTTCATCGTGGCTCTGCCGGAGACGCACCTGCAGGATGCACAAATTGTGGCAGAGCGCCTGCAGAGCAAGGTCGCCGAGCTAGAGATGATGGAAGACATGCCCAACCACCGCCTCACCGTCACCATTGGCATCGCCGGGGGACTCGTCGGGGAAGTCGACCTGGACGACCTGATCCAGCAAGCCGACCGGGCCCTCTATGCCGGCAAGCACGGCGGCAGGAACCGGGTCGTGTTGAGTCCGAAAGTGGGAAACGAGGGTTGCAACTGAAGATGTGGTTGCCCGGCACCGCTTTCTACTTCAGCCCCCAACAGGAGCGGGCAGCAGCCCCGGCAACGCCATGACCTCCTCTCGCGGCATCGGCTTGGCGAAGTAGAACCCCTGCAGCAGGTCGCAGTTGCGGCGGATCAGGTCTTGCTGCTGCTCCTGCTCCTCGATGCCCTCGGCCACCACCACCAGGTCCAAGTGGTGAGCCATGGTGATGATGCCCTGCACGATGGCAGCGTTACTGCGGCTCGTCGTAATGTCCTGGATAAAGGCACGATCGAGCTTGACCTTGTGGATCGGCAGATCGCGCAAGTAGCTGAGGCTGGAAAAGCCGGTGCCGAAATCATCCAGCGCGACGCGCACGCTCATCGCCTTGAGCTCATTGATCAGCTCGATGGCCTGCTCGGCGCCATCGAGAAGCACGCTCTCGGTGACCTCCAGCTCCAGAAGCTCGGGCGGCAGACCGGCGTCGTCCAGAGCCGCCTGGACATCCGCCAGGAAGCCGTCGCGACGGAACTGCAGCGAGGAGATGTTCACGGCAACCGGCCCCCTCAGCCAACCTCCGGCATGCATGATCGCGGCGTCATGACAGGCACGACGCAGGATCCAGCCTCCCAGGGGGATGATCTGGCCGGTCTGCTCGGCCAGCGGAATGAACACACCGGGTGAGATCATCCCGCGCTCAGGGTGGTGCCAGCGGATAAGTGTCTCCAGCCCGCGAATGTGCCCGTTCACCGCTTCCACGATGGGCTGGTAGTAGAGCTCGAACTGATCATGACGCAGTGCCGTATGCAGGTCGTGACGCAACAGCACCGTTTCCTCGGTGACACGCTGCTGGCCCCCCTGGTACCAGTGCCAGGTATTGCGCCCCTGTTGCTTGGCGTCAAACACCGCCAGGTCGGCGCGCTGCATCAGCTCGTAGGCGTACTCCACGTTCTCGCAGTTACAGGCGATCCCAATGCCAATACTGGTACTGATATGCAATGGCTTGCCTTCTATCACAAAAGGACGCTCCAATGCGTTCAATACCTGCTCAGCCATGTCGATCCCGGCCTGTCGGCTGTCGAGGTTAGGGAGCAGCAGGGCGAACTCATCACCTGTCATGCGAGCCAGAGTGTCACCCTCGCCGATCACCTGGCGCAGCCGTTCGCTGACTCCCACCAGCAGCTGATTGCCGATGTGGTAACCCAGGCCATCGTTGACCGCCTTGAAACCGTCCAGGTCGAGGTGCATCACCACCAGCAGCCCTGACTCCCTCTGGACCCGCTCGAAGGCCGCCTGCAGGCACTCATCGAAGGCGGTGCGATTGGGAAGACCGGTCAGCAGATCATGAGTCGCCTGGTGGGTGAGCTGAGCCTCCTGCTCACGCGACCGGGTGATGTCCTGCTGGATACCGATGTAGTGTGTGCAGGTCCCGTCAGCGGCGCATACTGGGCTCAGCGAAAGGTGGTTCCAGAAAGGCGTGCCATCTTTGCGATAGTTCCGCAGGGTGACTTCAACTGAGGCTCGCGCACGGATGGCGCGACGAATGGCGTTGAGTGCTTCGGAATCAGAGTCGGGCCCCTGCAGAAAGCGGCAATTGCGGCCCAGTACTTCATCTGGCACATAGCCGGTGAGTCGATAGAAGGCGTCGTTGGCATATACCAGTGGCATGTCTGGCTGACTTGCATCGGCCATGACCACCCCATTGGGCGTGGCCTGGATGCCACGCTCGAGCAGGCGGCGTGCTGCTTCCTCCTGTTTACGGGCGGTAATGTCACGACAGATGCCGTACACCCCCACCACCGCGCCATCCACTGAGACCGGGAAATTGAGAATCTCCAGCCGATAGGGGTGGCCATCGCCGTGGGTGCCCACCGTTTCGTACTGGTGCGACCCGCCGTGCCTGGCAATATCGAACCCCGCCTGGGTCAACTCACGGTATTCGGGTTCGATGAATTCGTTGAAATGCTGGCCGATCAGCGCCTCTTCAGAGTACCCAGTAATGCGCGTGAGCGCTGCGTTACACCGCTGAAAGCGTCCCTCCAGGTCAAACGTATAGACCCCGTCAGGGTGGTTCACGAACAGCGAGCGATGCCACTCAGATAATGCCCGGTGGCTAATGGCGTCGCGATCGCGAACGATCGCTAAAGCGACAAGCGCCGCAGCCTGTTTCAGACGACGCCGGCTAATATCCGAGGGATAGCGCGGCTCGCAAAAGTAGGTACCGAAGGTACCCAGAAGCTCTCCCTGGGAATTCAGCACGGGGCTTGACCAGCAGGCTCGTAGCCCCTCTCGCTCAGCGGAGTCGCGGAACGCCGCCCAACGCGTATCGCTGCGGATATCCTCGGTGATCACCGGCTCGCGGCAGAAGGCAGCACTACCGAAGGAGGCCACGCCGGGGCCGATGGGTACCGCCTGTAGGCACGCATGGTAGGCCTTGGAGAAACGCTGGCTGGGGATGAGACTGAGCGTCTGTCGCCTGGCATCGAAGCGCATGAAGGCCACGATGGCCTCCGGCAGCAGGATCTCGATCCAGTGCGCGATGGCCTCCAGAGTGTCCTCAAGCGGGGCCTGCTGGGCAATCCGTTCGTGGACTTCTTGCTGCGCCTCCATAAGCGCCAATTCGTTGAGCACTCGCGAGCCTCCGTGCCTTTTATGCGCTCACGGTATAAAGCGTGATGCTTGACCGAGCAATGCCTTTCATTTTGGAATAGTGGCCGAGTGTGGCTTGACGAGCAAGCCACACGGGCGACACGGATTCCGTTTATATGCTGAGATGACGCCATACAGCTTTTGCTGGATACTGCGCGCGGTTATTCATGAGGCTGAGACTGCTTGCCCATGACATCCTGACTCCTTTGCCTGCAGGGACTGCGGCTGATCGGATTCGAGGTTCTGCCCTTGATCATCAACCTCCCATGGGCCCGCCTGACGCTGGCGGTCCTGCTACCCGTGGCGCTGGTCACCTTGACACTGACACCGATCTTCACCTCGCATCTGGAGGAGCGGATCGACGGCACACGTCGGTCGGCCGAGTCGCTTCTCTCGTCCGAGTACGACCTGCTCCTGCGGGGCATGAACGAGAGCTTTAATCAGGTGTTGGCTACCGCAGAGTACCCTCTGCTGCAACGTTTCCTATCCCGTCGGGACGGCGAGCAGACACCGACATGGGGACTGGCAGCAAAGGACGACTGGGAGCAACTGGAGGCATTGTTCGACACGTTGCTGACCCACTTCGGTCGCTATACCCACCTGACGGTGGTCGACACCGAGGGGCGCGAGTGGGTAGCCACCTCGACAGTGCCTCTGCTACCGCGGCCGCCAGTGGTAGACCATGGGGCGACACCCGCTTTCCGCCAAGCCATGACGCTGCAGGCTCGGGATCTCTATGTTTCCCCTCCGCGACTAGGCGCCTCCGGCAACGAGCAGGAGCCAGTGACCCCCGTCATCGATATGGCCACACCGATCGTCGATGACCAGGGCGAGCGCCTCGGCGTGCTTCTGTTCACCCTTGACTGGTCACAACTCACTGCATCACTCCCCCATGCCCGTGAGAGCCAAGCCGAGGCTCTGTTGGTGGATGCGCAGGGCGAGTGGCTATTACCCGACACCGTTCATGCAGACGAACGTTTCGGCCAACCCGTCACGGAACACTGGCCCGCTGCCTGGTCGGCCATGTCGTCCTACAACCAGGGTACGGTGACCCTGGACGACCACTTGCTTGCCTTCCGTAGCCACGACCTGCGCACGCAGCACTACCGCAGCCAAGCCGGCATGATCATCAGCGACCCCGGTACGCAGCCCTGGCGGCTCGGCATCCTGATGCAACAGCCTAGTTTCTGGGGGCTACTCAAGGAAAATCCGGTGCAGCTGCTGGCCATCGCCCTGGTTTACCTGTTGTCGGTGGCTTGCGGGGTGTTCTGGGTGCTCAGCAACCACCGCCTGCGCGAGCTACGACAGCGGGCGCTGCTGTTTTCCCGCGAGGCCCGCCAGTATGCCAGTGAGGTACAGGATCTGTACGAGCACGCCCCCTGTGGCTATCACTCGCTGGACAGCGATGGACGTGTCGTCAAGATGAACCGCACCGAGCTTGAGTGGCTGGGCTATCGCGCTGACGAGGTGATCGGCGAGCGCCACTACCGTGACCTCGTCACTCCAGCGACCCGAGAAGCTTTCGATGCAGCCTTCCGCCAGGTGCTGGGCAAGGGGCAGGAGGGCAGCGCCGAGTGCGAGCTGTTGTGTCGCGATAGCAGCCGCTTACCGGTAGCGATCCAGGCCACCGCCCAGGTCACCGAGGACGGCTTCCAGTACTCTCGCGCCACGGTGTTCGACCTCAGCGAGCGCAAGGCACTAGAAGCACGCCTGGAGCGACGCGCGCTCACCGACCCGCTCACCGACCTGGGCAACCGTCGCTATCTGGAGGGTCAGGCCGCCATGGAGATGGCCCGCGCCGAGCGCAGCGGGGCGCCGCTGTCGCTGATCGCCATCGACCTTGACCATTTCAAGCGCATCAACGACACCTATGGCCACGACGTGGGCGATCTGGTGCTGCAAGCCTTCGCCAAGCTAGCCCGCCAGGTGCTGCGTGATGGCGACGTGCTGTGCCGCATGGGCGGTGAGGAATTCGCGGTCCTACTGCCCGATACCAACCGGGAGCAGGCCCTGCGAGTCGCCGAGAGGCTGCGAGAGACGGTCGCCACCAACCCCGCTAGGGTCGGAAAGGACACGACGGAGGACGGCACGCTGGCCTACACCGCCTCGCTGGGTGTGACGCTGGTTAGCGCCGGGGAGAGCACCTTGAAGCCGGCGATCAAGCGCGCCGATCAGGGGCTCTATGCCGCTAAGGGGACGGGGCGTAACCGCGTACGATGGCAGGCGACCTGAGCCACGACCCGCACGGGCAAAAGTGCAGGCTTTGACCAGCTGATTGCTCTGCAAAGAAAAAAGCATATAGTCTACTTGTATGTAGAACTGCTCCATATCCTTGATGTGAACCAATAAAAACACCATCGCATGCAAAGGTATCCGACATGGTTCTCCCCACTCTGTATGCCAACCCATCAGCAGCGGTAATTCGCTCACTGCTGCAACACACCCATGACGTGTCGATCTACGCCAAGGACATGGCCTACCCGCTGAGGGCAGAGGTCCAAGACCTCGACCTGAGTAGTGGGCGATTGGTGTTGGAAGTGGCATATGCCGGCCCAGATATCGAGCGCTATCTGGTCAACGGTGGGATCAGCTTCGACCTGGAGGCCATGAAGGGTGCCAAGGCCATCGAGCGAGAGTCCTACAGTCTTAGCAACGTCGCCGCCAAGCTGCTCAAGACCGATAGCACGCTCTATCATCTGGAATGCCAGCTCCCGGATTCCGTGTTCGTGGCCGAGCAACGTGGGGCAATCCGTATTCCCTTTGTTCTTGGCATGCAGACCCGAGTCAGCCTCGAGGTCTATCTGCACGAGCTCAATGTGCCGGGACGACTGCGTAACCTGTCGGTGGGAGGCTGCATGGTCGATATCGACCTGGCCGAGAGCGTCGCCATCAATGTTGACCAGGAGATTCCTGGCATCACTCTCGAGTTTCCCAATGGGGAGAGTTTCTTCGCCGAGGGCATGATTCGTCACATCCGCCCCTTCGGTAATCACGGTTATGCCGCGGTCGGCGTGCAATTCATCAACCTGAGCACGCCACAGTCGGAGGCGCTGTTCCGCTATGTGAACGAGTCGGAGCGTGAAGCCGCCTACCGCACGGGAGCCAACGACAAGCTTGACTACCACTCCCCGCTGTTCAGCCCCGGGGCCAAGGAGAAGAAGATCCAGCAGCGCGAAGCCCAGGAGCGCGAGAAGCGTTCCCGCCAGTCGCCCATGGAGCGCGGCGTCATCGATGTGGCACATCAGCTCCAGGTGGGGCTGATGTACATGAAGTCCCGCAATCTCTTTCCCGAGGAGATCTTCTACGACTGCGTCGATACTCTGCGCTACTTGGTGGAGCAGGATCGCAAGGCGTTTCTCTACGCCCTTTCGTTGTTGCGCGACGAGCCGGAGTGGGTCCGCCACGCGGTGCAGGTCGCCGGCCAGCTGGCCGATATGCTGCTGATCCGAGACCCACACGACCCCAGGGTGCGCGAGGCCGTGCTGGGCGCCCTGCTGCACACCCTGGGCAAGCCACTGCTGATCGGCCCGCAGCTCCCATCGCTCAAGGTCAACATGAACCCAATGCAGAAGGAGATGCTCACTGGCCATGTGGCGGCACTCTCACACAAGCTGCAGGCGCTTGGCTGGTCACCGAGTCTCTACTGCCGCGAGATCGTCGAGAACGCCAACGAGCGTCTGAACGGTACAGGTTATCCGGCAGGCAAGCGCGGTGATGTGCTTCCTGACCTGGTGCGCTTGATCGCGGTGATCAAGGCAGTCAACCGACTGATGCATACCCGCAACGGTATCCCGCCGCGCACGCCGCTGGATGCTTATCGCATGATCAATGAAGCCGCCTCGGCCTTCGACAAGACGGTACTGGTGGAGTACATCCAGGTCTACGGACTCTACCCGATCGGCAGCCTGGCCAAGTTCTCTGGGGGATTCCTCGCCTGGGTGATGGATATCGACAGCAAGGGAATGCCCAGCAGGGTGAAGGTGGTCAAAAACCTCCGCTTCCCTGATACAAACATCAGCAGTGAGCTGAGCAGTAGCGACTTCATACAGATCGGCAAGCTGGAAGACATCGTCAATCCAGCCGACTACGGCGTGAAGGTCATCAAGGTCTAGCGTAAACGAAGAAAGCCCCTGGTGACGGGACGACACCAGGGGCAAGCAATGATCAGGGAAGCGCCTCTTGGGCGGAGGCACAGTGCCAATGCCTATACAACAGGGGCAAGGCACTTGAACATTAGCACCTCCACATAACGCCCTCAACGAGGCCGTGATTCCATCCTTCCAGACGCTCGGGAGTGGCCCTCGCTCAGCTCCCCTTCGTTGACATACTGGCGTGTTGCGTGAGCCATGTGCTAAGGCTGTCCAACGGCATGGGCCTGGCGAACAGAAAGCCCTGAAAGACCTCACAGCCCAGCGACATCAGGTAATCATGCTGCTTCGCCGTTTTGATACCCTCGGCGACCACCCTGAGATCGAGTTCCTGGGCCAGGGTGATGGCGTCCTGGCAGATGGCGGCATTCTTGTCGCTCTCGGCGGCGTCCTGTACGAAGCTGCGGTCGATCTTGATCTTGTCGATCGGCAAGTCACGCAGGTAGCTCAGGCTGGAGAAGCCGGTGCCGAAGTCATAGATGGCGGTACTACCCCCCATGCCGCTCAGGGTGTGGAGGATATCGATGGCCCCGACGTGTCGCGGATCAGTATGGCCTAGTTGAGCTCAAGCTCCAGATGCTCTGGTGCCAAGCCCATCTAGTCCAGCACGTTGTGCAACGTTGAGGCGATGAAGTTGAAGGGAGCCATGGCCAACTCAGCAGGCCCTGCCCGGCCATCTTTCGGGCATCTTGGCAAGCCTGACGTATCACCCAGCGACTCTGCGGGATGATCTGGCCGGACTCTCCCGGGTTGGTAACGAATATGCAGGTGAGATGAAGCCCGTGGTGGGCTGATGTCAGCGGACCAGCGCTTCCAGTCCGTCGACATGGCTTTCCCACTGGCGCGAGCAACGAGCGTCACACGACACTTGATGCCAGGCATTCAGCTACAGGCATCGACCCACAACGAGACATCATGTCTGACCTTAAAGAGTCGACGCGATACATTTAAACAAACCGTTGACCCAGCGGGAGTACCGTCTCGGCGAGGATGACCTGCTGATTTCACGCACCAATCTTCAGGAAAAGACGATGCCGTTCGTGAAAGCCACTGCCGCCAACCCGGGAAGGGTCGCCAGGAAAGCAACTGGTCCTACCAGTCAAGATGGCGATGCACTCAAGATGCCCGGTCTCAGGCCGACAAGAAAGTAAACTTTCTCTCCCACCCCCATTGGAGTCTCACGTGCCAGCCCGTCGTCTCAACTTCCTCAGTGGATTCAGCCTGCAGACTCGCCTGCTATGTCTCGTTCTCCTCCCCCTCCTAGTAGTGACCGTTTCCTTAGTGCTGCTCAATGCCCAGGAACGGGCTGCCGACACGCGTACAGCACTCGAAGCCCAACGTGATCGCCTAGTGGAGTTCCGTAAGGCGGCGATTCGTAACGTGGTCAATACCGCCAAGAGTGCCATCGCGCCGATCGTGGCCAACAGCGAGCTGAGCGATCCCGAGGCGAGAGAGCGTGCCGCCGAGGTGCTGCGCGCCATCCGGTTCGACGGTAACAACTATATTTTTGTTTATCGCTATGATGGCACCAACATCGTGCTTCCCCATTCGCCGGAGCGGGAAGGCAAGGACCTAAGCGACCTGCAATCGCCTAATGGAGACTACATCGTTAAGGACTTCATCGAGGTAGGCCGCAAGGGCGGCGGCTTCTACGAGTATCCGTGGGAATACCCGGGCACCTCGGACATCGAGCCCAAGCAGTCCTATATCGCCGACATTCCCGAGTTTGGCTGGGTGCTGGGCACCGGTGCTTACGTGCGGGATATCGAGGAGACCATGGCCGGCATCGAGGCCGCGGCCTCGGGTGAGCTTCGCAAGAGTATCCTGAGCGCTGCCTTGACGGGGCTCGCGATTTTCCTGGGGGTGGCACTGTTGGCAGCCTGGCTAGTTCGCCAAGCCGTGCGGCCCATCCGTGAGACGTCCATGGCGATGAGCGATATCGCTAGGGGCAAGGGGGATCTTACGCGACGCCTGACGGTGCACGGCCGTGACGAGGTGGGAGAGCTCGCCACCCAGTTCAATGCCTTCGTGGAGCGCATGCAGCACACGCTGATCGAGGTGCGCGGCAGCACCCGGGAGGTGACCTATTCGGCCCAGGACATTTCCCGTGGTAGCGAGGAGCTGGCCAGTCGGACCGAACAGTCGGCGGCCAACCTGCAGGAGACCTCGGCCTCCATGGAGGAGATCACCTCGACCGTGAATAACAGCGCGGAGTCTGCCCAGCAGGCCAACCAGCTGGTGACAAGCACCGCCGACGTTGCCCGCCAGGGCGAGCAGGCGATGCAACAGGTCGAGCGCACCATGGGGGATATCCGCACCTCCGCTGAGCGCATCAGCGAGATCATCACGCTGATCGACGGCATTGCCTTCCAGACCAACATCCTGGCGCTGAATGCCTCAGTAGAGGCGGCGCGTGCAGGCGAGCATGGTCGCGGCTTCGCAGTGGTAGCCCAGGAGGTCCGCAGTCTCGCGAGCCGCTCCAGCGATGCCTCCAAGGAGATCCGCGAGCTGATTGATGTGTCTGTCGCGCATGCGCGTGATGGCAGCACAATCGTTCAGAGGGCAGGCGGCACTATGCAGGAGATCGTGGAGAGTGTTGCCCGAGTCACCGACGTGATCGCGGAGATTAGCGCAGGGGCACGAGAGCAGAGCAGCGGCATCGGTCAGATCAATACTGCGGTGGCGGAGCTGGATACCATGACCCAGCAGAACGCCGCCATGGTATCGCAGGCCTCATCCAGCGCCGCAGAGATGACCCGTCATGCCGAGCAACTCCGCGAGCTCGTGGACTCCTTCATCCTCGGCGAGGACAGCGCCTATAAAGCATCGCCCAGCGAGGCCGCGCCAACACCAATGCACAAGGTCGAAAAACCCAAGCGCATGGAGGGTGAAGCCGTCGCCGACGAGTGGGAAGCGTTCTGACAGACATCCATTGTTTGGGCTTCCCGCCTTTTTAGATCATAGCCCGGTTGCACAGCTCGCCGGGCTACCTTTTAAGCCCCAAGGGAGACTTCCCCCTGTCACGATTGATGTCGTGTGTCCGTGAAATACTGAAGCGTGGGAAGGAGAGTCAAATTCCAAGGTTAATAGAAGTATTAGGGACATCCTACGTGGACGAGCCAGCCACTTCATTCTGGTCGATACTGCCTTCAGGAAGTGATGTATCAATGTCTTCCGTCTGCATTACGTGATTAAGCGACGGTAGAAGCACCCCAGAGCCCGGCATCGGAAATGACAGCTGCTGATTTCAGATGTCAATCTTGCCCGGTGGTATGAGCGGACGGGGGAGGCAACTCCCTCTCCTACGCGGTACGTGATCGTGAAGTTTAGAACTTGAACAATGCACCAATGGAAAACAGATCAATGTCATTGTCAATATCATACCACTCCCACTCACCGACAATACCGATCTGATCAGTGACCATATATTGGCCGCCGAGGCCATACATGAGATCAGTGCCATCGTCGTCAGTACCGGAAGCAGCACCGCCCCCTTTAACATCCCACATAATCGTGCCGAACTTGCCGAACACGCCGAACTGCTCGTTGAGCGGCAGAATGCCTTTCGCAGCGAGTGTCCAGCCGTCCGCTTCGGCGCTGACTGCCGAGCCGCCTATGGATCCATTGATCTCACCAAAATCTACCCAGGCGACCTCGAAGGCGATATTCGAATTCATCTCCCAACCGCCGAAGATCTTCCAACTGGTATCTTTATCGTCGCAACTGGTGACACCATCACACGCATCGATGGTTGCCTGCCCGATGCCCGCTCCACCATAGAAGCCATTCTCTGCGAGGGCATTGCCCGTCGGACCCAGCGTCAAAAAAATGGCACCAATGATTTTCGTTTTGTTCATGACCTGCTCCTAATAGCAGCCCCGCAAGAATCATCCGGACAAACTTTTTATACCTGCTGTGCAAAAGTATAGTGTAATTCGGCTGACCTTCTCCTCTACCTGAATCCGTGAGGCCGCTCCTGGAGTTCATCTAACCCACTGACCTGCATGGCAATACAGCGGATATCGCCATTCGCCCAGACAGTACTATGCGGCAGCGCTTTCAGATCACGGGTGTCGACAGCATCGATAGCCGCCACCCCACCACCTGTGCATGCGCACCAGCGACGTGGTCAAGAGCTACCTAGGTCTGCTGTGTCTGAGGATAATCGACTTTGACGCTATCCTTCCGCCGCGACAAGCCCTTCCAGCAGCTGCTTCCTCTGCAAAAGGTGCCGAGCACGACGACACTACGACAGCGGCTTCAACAGCCATGCGCACATAGCTCTTCTGGAACAGCAGCGGCTGGCCTTTGCCGCCATGTCAGCTTTGGGTCGATAGCGGCCATAAAAAATCGGCATTCGTTCGGAAAATGGCTGAAAACCATTTACCGAACGAATGCCGCCCAGCCGATGAGGTGTCGTGGAGCTTCGCTGCCATGTCGCGTTCCCTGCTTCCCTCAATCGTTAGAGGGTCGTTTTCCATGTGATGGACCAGCCTAGCTCAGTCGGCTTAGGGTCGCCATGGGCGAAACGTCGCGACCCGGCCCTCATGAAAACGGCCCTCGCCAGTCGTATGATGAAGGAGCAACGTCACATTCAATGGAGGGAACGACGATGATCAGCGAGACCGACAAGCAGCACCTCGAGCGCTGCGTGGAGCTGGCCGAGGAAGCCCTGGAGGCTGGCGACGAACCGTTCGGCTCGGTGCTGGTGAGCGGCGACGGCGCGGTGCTGGTCGAGGACCACAACCACGTGGCCGGCGGCGATGCCACCCAGCACCCGGAGTTCTTCCTCGCCCGCTGGGCCGCGGAGAACCTGCCGCCCGAGGAGCGCGCCCGGGCCACCGTCTACACCTCGGGCGAGCACTGCCCGATGTGCGCGGCCGCCCACGGCTGGGTGGGGCTGGGGCGCATCGTCTACGCGAGTTCCTCCGAGCAGCTCGGCGGCTGGCTCGAGGAGCTGGGCGTCGCCCCGCCGCCCGTGAATACCCTGTCGATCCAGGAAGTCGTGCCGGGCGCCACCGTCGAGGGGCCGGTGCCGGAGCTCGCCGAGCGGGTCCACGCCCTGCACCGGCGCCTGCACGGGGCCTGAACCGGCAGCACGCCAAGAGTGTGCCAGCGACGGCTGGAGCATCAGGGTCGGGCGTATGGCCCGAGCCGATCGATGATGCGATAGGGCTCGGGACGCGCTTCGCCCGGTGCTTGCTCGCCCCGCGGGGCATACCCCTCCAGCCCTGACGCCAGCCGGGCGGCGGCGGCCGAGACGGCGCCGTCGAGCGTGGCCGCGGCGTCACGACGCGCCTCCTCGATGCCCTCGTGCAGCCGGGCTTCGAGGGCCGGGCGCTGACGCGCCTCCTGCAGTTTCAGCAAGGCGAATTCGCCGCCGACGAGCCCGGCCAGTCCCGCGGCGGTGGTCGCCGCGCCCACCATCAGGGCGCCGGGGCCGGCAGGCGCCGTGACCGCCGCCGCGGCCCCACCGCTTGCCAGGGATCGGGCGGCACCGGCGCCCAGGCGACTCGCCAGGGCGCGCAGTGCCATCCGACCGCCCTGCCCCGCGGCACCGGCCGCGAGCCGGCGCGCCAGGGGCCGCCCTGCCAATAACCCGAGCCCGCTGCCGCCCAGTGCGGCCGCCTGCCAGCGCCGGGTATCCAGCGTGGCCAGCAGCGCCCGATCCAGCTGGCCATCCAGGTCGAACGCCGGCGCCGCCTGAGCCGTCGCGTCGGCGACACTCCGAGGGGCATAGCGATCGAGCAGCGTCGCACTCATCGCATCAACCACGGCCTGCTGCTCGCGGGCGAGCCGCGCGGCATGCTCCGCCTCGAGCTTACCGAGGGCCGCCTCGATGCCACTCGCCTCGATCAGCCGACTCCGGCGCTGTGCATCGAGCCAGGCGGCCTGATCGCCCGCCAGCCCCATCGCCATCCGCAGGTAGCTGCCACGCAGGGAGAAGTACCAGTCGAGATAGCCCGGCACCGCCGCCGACAGGGGCGCGAAGGCCCGCTCCAGGCGCGATTCCACCCAGGGCGCCATGCGCGCGACCAGCGTCGCCTCGGCCTCGTTGGCGAGCCTGTAGAGATCGCGCGAAAAGGCCCCGTGGGTCTCGGCATCGAGGGTCAGCGACTCGCCGGCCACGATCACCCGATAGAGCGGGGCCTGGCTGCGTGCCTCGAGGACGCGATGGCCGGCCTCGAACACGAGGAGCAGCAGGAGCACCACCAGCGCCGAGAGCGCCCAGCCGCGCCAGCGGGAAGCGGGATCGATCGCACGCCCATCAGGGCGGGGTGAGGCCTCGCCGGTCGCGTTCATGCACGAGTCTCCCGATCGTTGGCCGCGGCGGGCTCGCCCGTCGGCAGGCCGCGGGGCGCCCGGCCCTCGCGGCGCAGCGCCTCGGCGCCCACCAGCAGCCGAACGTAGGCCCAGGCGACGGCGCCCTGGGTCAGCAGCAGAACCAGCCAGCCCAGCACCGCCACGGGCGTGGCGAGGTGAAAGCGCTCCACGGTGTTCTGCATGGCCCACTGGCGGAGGAGTTCGGCACTGGCGGCCAGCCGCTCGAAGAAGCCAAGCAGCCCGCCGCTCTCGCCTGCCGACAGGTGGCGGGCGATCGCCTCCTCCCAGCCAAGCCCGACCAGCCACGGCTGGGGCAGCCAGAGTGCCGCCAGCACCATCGCCAGGGCCAGCAGCGCGGCGATGGGCAGCGTCACCAGGCGTCGCGTCACCGCCGGCAGGTGCTCGGCCACGACGTGGCGAGAGAGTCGCCGCCGCAGGCCGTTTCTGGACACCACCAGCAGCGGCAGAGCGGCCAGCAGCAGCGGCCACTCAGTCAAGGCCAGCAGGCGCAGATCGACCAGCAGCACCAGGGCGAGCAGCGCCCCGACGAGCTGATGGCGCAATACCATCAGCGCCCCTCCCTGCAGCCAGCGCCGCCAGGGGGAGTCGTCGCGCAGGTACTGGCCGAGCCAGGCCCGCCGCCGCAGCCGGGCGGCCTCGAGACTGCCGGCCACGATCAGCTGGGTGGCCAGGATCCAGACCGGCAGGAACAGCGCGCCGGCCCAGCCGTCGCTCGCCAGCGACCAGGCCAGCAGCACCAGCACCGCCATGGCCAGATGGGCGTGGCGGCGTAGCGGCCCACTGATCGTCCCGCGCCTTGCCATCAGGCCAGCGGCGAGAGGGCCTGCTCGACGAACGCCTCGCAGCGGGCGCGCGCCGGCCGGTCCTTCAGGCCTGCCCAGTAGGCCTCGAACTCGGGTCGCCGCGGGATGGTACCGAAGTGCATGCCCCAGCCGAGATGGGAGCCGACGTAGACGTCCGCCGCGCTGAAGCGGTCGCCGGCGATGTAGCGACGCCCGGCGACCGCGCTGGAGAGGGTGTCGAGCACCGCCCAGACGTCGCCACAGCCGAGCTGGACCTGTTGCTCGGGCGTGGGATGCACGCCCAGCACGCCGAGCCCCAGGGCGGCCTCCAGCGGCCCGGCGGCGAAGAACAGCCAGCGGTAGTAGTCGGCCCGCTCGGCGGTTGGCGGCGCCAGCCCCGCGGCCGGAAAGGCATCGGCGAGGTAGGCGCAGATCGCGGCGGCCTCGGTGATCACCGCGTCGCCGTGGCGAATCGCCGGCACCTTGCCCATGGGATTGAGCGCCAGGTAGTCGGGCGACTTCATGGTGGTGCCGTACTCGAGCACCACGGTGCGATAGGAGACGCCGAGCTCCTCGAGCATCCAGTGGACGATGCCGCCCCGGGAGAGCGGGTTGGTGTAGAAGATGAGCTCGGCCGGCTCACGTGGCGCCGGCTCGACCAGTGCCGCGGGCGGCAGCACGACGTCAGGCGATAGCACATAACCCTGGCCGGGCACATTGACTACCTCGACCCCCACCGCCCGCAGCGCGGCGACGTCCTGGTAGAGGGTGCGCAGGGTGATCCCCAGCCGCTCGGCAAGCTCGGGCCCGCCGATCGGGCCTGCGTGATGGCGGAGTTCGCGGATCAGGTCTTGCAGACGCGTCGTTCGTGACATGGGCGGTTCCTCGTGCGCGTGGCGGTCTCTCGCCGCCGTAGTGTGCGTCGAGGCGATCATCATGCCTCTGGCGGCGGAGCGGTACCAGCCAAACGACCAAGCATGTGCAAGCGGTATGCGGAAGCGACATCAAGGGACGCGAGACGGGGCATGCCGCCGGTTCCCGGCCCCTCCATGGCATTGCGTCCTGTCCGGCTCAACGCCCCTGGGCCCCCCGGCGTAGCCAATCATGCACGAACACCAGCTTGCGGCGTGCGGCATCCGAGAGCACGAAGGGATAGAGGTCGGAGAGTCCCATGGAGCGATTGACGTGGTTGACCCCCGCCACCAGGCTCGCCGCGACATGGATCAGGCGCTCGGCGTCGGGCTCCATGTAGGGATCCCAGTGGGAGTTCGGCAGCTCCGGAGAGGAGAGCCCCGTCGCCACGAAGCTGTCGGTGATATCGGTCAAATGCAGCAGGTGGGCGGCGGTCTCGGCCCAGTCCTCGTGGGGATGCGCGGAGGCGTAGGTGGTCAGGAAGTGTAGCCTCCAGTCCGGCGGCGGGCCGTCATGGAAGTACCGCTGGAGCGCGGCCGGGTAATCCACCCGCTCGTCGCCAAACATGGCCCGGAAGGCCTCGAGAAAATCTTCGCGTAGGCTGAGGCGCCACCAGAGCATGTGCGAGATCTCATGGCGCATGTGGCCGATCATGGTGCGATAGGGCTCCTCCAGCGCTTCCCGCCGGATCGTGCGCAGGACCGAGTCCGCCTCGGCCACGCTGATCGTCACCACGCCCCCGGCATGGCCCATGGGTACCGGCGTCGGGCCCTCGGCCAGCATGTGAAACACGGGCCGGGCACCGGGATCCTCGGGACGGAACCAGTGCCAGCGGCCCAGGTTGTCGAGCACCCAACGCTTGGCGGCCTCGGTCTGCGCCCAGTTGGGCATGGCATCGGGGATGGAGGGATCCGGCGCCAGCGCGGTCATGGCGCAGGAGCGGCAGAAGGCTCCCTGCTCGGGCGCGATCCAGTTGCAGCCGATGACCTCTCGATTGATGCAGAACGGCGGCATGGGCAGGAAAGCCCGAGCCTGGGGATCGTAGGCGACGGGTGTTCCGTCGGCAGTAGCCAGATTGTCGAACCAGAGGGATCCGGCACCGACCGGATTGGCAAAGACACGCATGAGGCCCTCACTCCGCAATTTCCGCAAGGCAGATGGCCCGACGCCTACGAAGCATCCTGCTCTTTCCGGGCCCACCAAGCAAACCGCCACCGCGCTGCAAGGCCAGGTCGGGTCCGAAAACATCCCACGTAAACAAAGCGGCGAGGGAGTTCCTCGCCGCCAGATACCGATCGTTTCCGATCGAGAGAGCTCGCTGGTGTGTCGTTACGACATCAGGCCTCGAAGCCCAGGCCGAAGTCATCGGCGCTGATCGCCATCAGCGATTCGGCGCCCGCCTCGATGGACTGCTTGTGCGCGCGGGTGCGCGGCAGCAGGCGCTGGTAGTAGAAGCGCGCGGTGTCGAGCTTGGCGCGGTAGAAGGCGGCCTCGTCGCCCCCCTCGGCCAGCGCCGCACGGGCCTGTTTGGCGGCCCGGGCGAAGAGGTAGGCCAGGGTCACGTAGCCCGAGTACATCAAATAGTCGACGCTGGCCGCGCCGACCTCCTCGCGCTCGCTCATGGCCTTCATGCCCACGCCCATGGTCAGCTCGCCCCACTCCTGGTTCAGCTTGGCCAGGGGACGCACGAACTCGGCGAGCTCGGCGTTGCCCTCCTCGGCCCGGCAGAACTGGTGGATCTCCTTGGTGAAGACCTTGAGGGTCTCGCCCTGGCTCATCAGCACCTTGCGGCCGAGCAGGTCGAGGGCCTGGATGCCGGTGGTGCCCTCGTAGAGGCGGGTGATACGCGCATCGCGCACCAGCTGCTCCATGCCCCACTCCTGGATGAAGCCGTGGCCGCCGAAGACCTGCACCCCCTCGTTGGTGGCCTCGAAGCCAACCTCGGTGAGGAAGGCCTTGACGATGGGCGTCAGCAGGCCGAGCAGTGTCTCGGCACGCGCCTTCTCGGCGGCGTCGGTTCCGTGCTCGACCAGATCGATCATCTGCGCGGTGTAGAGCGTCAGCATCCGGCCGCCTTCGGCGAAGGCCTTCTGGGTCAGCAGCATGCGGCGCACGTCCGGGTGGACGATGATCGGGTCGGCGGGCTTCTCCGGGGCCTTCGGACCGGCGAGCGCGCGCATCTGCAGGCGGTCGCGGGCGTAGGCCAGGGCATTCTGGAAGCTCGCCTCGGTGAGGCCTAGCCCCTGGATGCCCACGCCGATGCGCGCGGCGTTCATCATGGTGAAC
Source organism: Halomonas sp. B23F22_3 (assembly GCF_043496965.1). NCBI lineage: Bacteria > Pseudomonadati > Pseudomonadota > Gammaproteobacteria > Oceanospirillales > Halomonadaceae > Halomonas > Halomonas sp. B23F22_3. The sequence goes on along the minus strand of NZ_JBIEKG010000002.1, from coordinate 336,986 downwards.
ATGCAGGCCAGGCCCTTGTGGGGCGCGCCGACCAGGTAGCCGCGGGCGGCATCGAAGTTCATCACGCAGGTGGCGTTGCCGTGGATGCCCATCTTGTGCTCGAGCGAGCCGCAGCTGACGCCGTTGCGCTCGCCGGGCTCCCCCGCCTCGTTCGGCAGAAACTTCGGCACCACGAACAGCGAGATGCCCTTGGAGCCCGCCGGGGCGTCCGGCAGCTTGGCCAGCACCAGGTGGACGATGTTCTCGGCCAGGTCGTGTTCGCCGGCGGAGATGAAGATCTTGGTACCCGAAATGGCGTAGCCGCCGTCGTCATGGGGCACCGCGCGGGTCTTGATCAGCCCCAGGTCGGTGCCGCAGTGGGGCTCGGTCAGGCACATGGTGCCGGTCCAGGTGCCCTCGACCAGCTTGGTCAGGTAGGTGGCCTTCTGCGCCTCGGTGCCGTGGTGGCGCAGGGCGTCGGCGGCGCCGTGGGAGAGCCCCGGGTACATGCCCCAGGCCAGGTTGGTGGCGCAGATCATCTCGTTGAGCGCCATGCCCAGCGAGGCCGGCAGGCCCTGGCCGCCGTGCTCCGCCTCGGCGGCGAGCCCCGGCCAGCCACCCTCCACGTACTGGGCATAGGCCTGCTTGAAGCCCTTCGGGGCCTTCACCTCGCCGCCTTCCAGCAGGCAGCCCTCGCGATCGCCGCTCTGGTTCAACGGCAGCAGCACCACGCGGGCGAAACGCGCGCCCTCCTCCAGGATGGCGCTCACCACGTCGGGCGTGGCCTCCTCGCCGCCCGGCAGGCGCGCATAGTGGGCCGGATAGTCGAGCATCTCGTCCATCACGAAGCGAAGGTCGCGCAGGGGGGCCTGATAGTCGGGCATCTCGTCTCTCCTGGAAATCGGGCGGGGGCAGCGGCGGCGGCCGCTTTCAAACATGTGTTTGAAAATATCCACCCGCCAGGCATGAGTCAAGCGTTCGTTTAAAAGCTTCAAGCGGCAAGTTACAAGGCGCAAGGTATGCCCCCAGGCGCAAGATGAAAAAAGGAGCAAGCCAAGGGTTTCCTTGAAGCTTGCTCCTTACTGGCTTGCTGCTGGCTGACGGCCTTACTGCATGCGGATGCCGCCGTCCAGGCGGATCACCTCACCGTTGAGCATGGCGTTGGTGACGATCTGCTCGGCCAGGCGGGCGAACTCCGCGGGCTTGCCGAGCCGTTTGGGGAAAGGCACGGCTGCGGCGAGGGCCTGGGCGGCCTCGTCGGGGATCTCGCTCATCATCGGCGTCTCGAAGACGCCGGGGGCGATGGCCATCACCCGCACGCCGTGGCGCGAGAGCTCACGCGCCGCGGGCAGGCTCATGCCCACCACCCCGGCCTTGGAGGCGCTGTAGGCGCACTGCCCCACCTGGCCGTCGAAGGCGGCGACGGAGGCGGTGTTGATGATCACCCCGCGCTCACCATCCTCGCCGGGCTCGTTCTTCGCCATGGCGGCCGCGGCCAGGCGCATCACGTTGAAGGTGCCCACCAGGTTGATCTGGACCGTGCGGTTGTAGGCGTCCAGATCGGCGGGGTTGCCCTCGCGATCGACCAGCTTGCCCACGCTCACCACGCCGGCGCAGTGCACCACGCCGGCGAGGCCGCGCCCCTCGGAGAGGGCCACGGCGGCCTCGACGGCCGCCTGGATGTCGTCGCCGGAGGTGACGTCGCCGCGCACCGCGCGGGCCGCCTCGCCCAGCGTCTCGGCGTGGGCCTCCACGGCGTCACTCAGGTCGCAGAGCACCACCCGGCCGCCGCCGGCGACCAGGCGTTCGGCGGTGGCCGCGCCCAGCCCGGAAGCGGCGCCGGTGATCAGGAAGGTATTGTCCTTCACGTTCATGCAGGGTTCCTCGATATCAGGTGACGGATGCGTCGCCCGCCTTCTCGGAGGCGTCGGCGCGCAGTTTGAAGCGCTGGATCTTGCCGCTGGGCGTCTTGGGCAGCACGTCGACGAACTCGATCACCCGCGGGAAGGCGTGGGTCGAGAGCCGCTCGCGGACCTGCTGGCGAATCTCGTCGGCCAGGTCGTCGCTCGCCTCGAAGCCCTCGCGCAGCACCACGTAGGACTTGATGATCTCGCCGCGGATCTCGTCGGGCTGGCCCACCGCGGCGGACTCGGCCACCGCCGGATGGGTCATCACGCTGTTCTCCACGTCGGTCGGGCCCACCCGGTAGCCGGCGGTGGTGATGATGTCGTCGTCGCGGCCGGCGAACTGGAAGGTGCCGTCCTCATTCTGGATCACCACGTCGCCGGTGAGGTAGTAGCCCTCGGCGAAGGGGTGCTTCTCCTGCCAGGTGTAGCCGGCGAAGAAGTGTGCCGGGGAGTTCTCGATGTCCACGGCCAGCACGCCCGGCTCGCCTGGCGGCAGCTCGTTGTACTCGGCATCGAGGATCGCCAGGCGGTAGCCGGGCAGCGGCACGCCCATCCCGCCGACGTGCTTGGGATGATCCAGCGCGTGGTGGTTGTTGCAGGTCATGCCGGTCTCGGTCTGGCCGTAGTGGTCCATCACCGGGCAGCCCAGCGAGCGCTCCACCCAGGTCACCACCTCGGTATTGAGCGGCTCGCCGGCGGAGCTGGCCGCGCGCAGCTCGAGGGTCTCGTGGGCATCGTCGAAGAGCCCCGAGGCCTTCATCAGGCGATAGGCGGTCGGCGCGGCGGCGAAGTTGGTGATGCGATGGCGCTTCATGAAGGCCAGCGCCCCCTCGGCGCTAAAGCCCGCCTCGCAGAAGTGGGTGGTCACGCCCAGCAGCAGCGGGCCGGCGATGGCGTAGTAGAGGCCGTAGGCCCAGCCCGGATCGGCCATGTTCCAGAAGCGATCGCTGTCGCGCAGGTCGACGGCGAGCTCCATGTAGAGCGCGAAGGCCGGCATCGCAGACAGCGGCACCGCCACGCCCTTGGGCTTGCCCACGGTGCCGGAGGTGAACATCTGCAGGAAGGGGGCCTCGCGGGGCAGCCGCGGCGGCGCGGCCTCGAGGGGCGCGTGGGCCAGCGCCTCGACCCAGTCCCGGTCGTCGGCGTGCTTGTCATCGGGGCCGCCCACGGCGAGCACCGGCGGGCACTGGGTCAGGCCGTCGAACTTGAAGCGGTTGGCGTGATCGGTGATCACGAGCTTGGTATCGGCCCGGCCCAGGCGGTAGTCCACGGCATCCGGACCGAAGGCGGTGAACAGCGGCTGGTAGACCGCGCCGATGCGCCAAGTGGCCACCACCGCCACCAGCAGCTGCGGCGTGCGCGGCAGCATGCAGGCGATGCGATCTCCCTCGCCCAGCCCCTGCTCGACGAACCAGCCGGCGAGACGGGCGCTCTGGGCCTCCAGCTCGGCATAGCTCAGGGTGGTGACCACGCCCTGGGCATCCTCCTGGATCAGCGCCGGCACCTCGCCCCGGCCGGCGCGCACATGGCGCCCGCAGCAGGACTCGAAGGCGTTGGCGCGGCCGTCGCGATGGTCGTCGAGGCGCGCGATGACGTCATCGACGGAGAAGGAGTCGAGATAGGTCGCGTAGTCGGTCAGGGATGGCGCGGATTGGGTGCTCATGGTCTGCCCTCTGGCGGCTTGTGATTGTTGTAGCGGCAAACGGTGACGACCATGAGGCTGGCCGGTCGCTGGCGTGGACACGCCCTCTTCCGATTGCCAAGCAGTTAACGTAAGCGTAAACCTAGCAAGCGCTCGGTACACGCTAGTGGCAACCGGGGAAGGGGGCAACCCCTGAGCGACGAGAAGGGACTAGACGATGGTCGTGCACGGCGGGCCGACGGCCCGCGCGGGAACCGTTCGGGATCAGGCGGGGCGCTGGGTGATCATGGCGACCAGCTCATGGGCCAGGTCGTCCGGCGAGCGGGGCCCGGCGGGGTCGTACCAGCGCACCGTCCAGTTCAGCGCGCCCATCACGAAGCGGGAGACCAGAAAGCGGTCGCCATGGATCAGGCCGGCGTCCAATGCCTCGTCGATCACCGCCTCCCAGAGCGCCTCGTAGGCATCGCGCAGGTGGATCAGGTGATCGCGGGCCTCGGGGTCGAGGCGGCGCCACTCGTAGAGGGCGACCACGTGGGCGTTGCGGTCGGTGAGCAGCGTCTCCAGGTGGGCCCGGGCCATCGCCTGCAACCGCGCCTCGGGCGTGTGGTCACAGGACTCGAGGGCCGCCCTGGCGATGACCAGGGCATTCTGGGTGCCCGCCTCGATCACCGCCGCGAGAATCTCCTGCTTGTCGCGAAAATGGTGGAAGAGGCTGCCGGACTTGATCCCCATCTCCTGGGCGAGCATGCGCACGGTCGTCCGGTCGAAGCCCTCCTGGACGAACAACTGGGCGGCCTGGCGGGTCAATTCCTTGCGGCGCGGGGAGTCATTCATTACATTCATTGGGATTTACACTAGCGCTTGCTTGGTTGACCCTGAGAAGACCACAGGCCCGACGCCGGGTCAACGCGCGGCAACCGCCTGAACACCCAGCCCTCAACAACGACAACCCTCAGCTTTCCGGCCAGCGCCGGACCACCTCGGGAGCCATGCCATGAGCCAGTCCAACGATATCGTCTTCCTGTCCGCCACCCGCACGCCCATGGGAGGCATGCTCGGCAGCCTGTCCAGCCTCACCGCCCCCGAGCTCGGGGCCACGGCCATCCGCGCCGCCATCGAGCGCGCCGGCATCGAGGCCTCCGCCATCGACGAGGGCATCATGGGCTGCGTGCTGCCCGCCGGCGTCAAGCAGGGCCCGGCCCGCCAGGCCATGCGCCAGGCCGGCATCCCCGACGCCAGCGGCGCCACCACCATCAACAAGCTGTGCGGCTCGGGCATGAAGGCCACCATGCTGGCCCACGACCTGATCCGCGCCGGCAGCGCCGAGGTGATGCTGGCCGGGGGCATGGAGTCCATGTCCAACGCGCCCCACGTGCTCACCAAGGCCCGCGCCGGCTACCGCCTGGGCCATGGCGAGCTGAAGGATCACATGTTCCTGGACGGCCTCGAGGATGCCGAGACCGGCAAGCTGATGGGCGTCTTCGCCCAGGACGTGGCCAGCCAGCGTGACTACGGCCGCGAGCGCCTGGACGACTTCGCCATCGCCTCGCTGGAGCGCGCCATGGAGGCGACCAAGGCCGGCCACCTGGACGCCGAGATGGCGCCGGTCACCGTCACCAGCCGCCAGGGCGAGAGCGTGGTCGACCACGACGAGCAGCCCTTCCAGGCCAAGCTCGACAAGATTCGCGCCCTGCGTCCGGCCTTCGCCAAGGACGGCACCATCACCGCGGCCAACTCCAGCTCCATCTCCGACGGTGCCTCGGCGCTGATCATGGCGAGCCAGGCGGCGGCCGACCGGCTCGGCGCCACGCCGATCGCGCGGATGCTCGGCCACAGCACCCACTCGCGTCACCCGAGCGAGTTCACCATCGCCCCGGTGGGCGCCATCGACAAGCTGATGAAGAAGCTCGACTGGGGCGTCGACGACGTCGACCTGTTCGAGATCAACGAGGCCTTCGCGGTGGTCACCCTGATGGCCATCGACGACCTGAACCTGCCCCACGAGAAGGTCAACGTCTTCGGCGGCGCCTGCGCCCAGGGCCATCCCATCGGCTCCACCGGCTCGCGGATCATCGCCACCCTGATCCACGCCCTGCGTACCAAGGGCGGCAAGCGCGGCATCGCGAGCCTGTGCATCGGCGGCGGCGAAGCGACCGCCGTGGCCGTGGAGCTGGTCGACTGACCGCCGGCATGGCGGGGACGCCCGAGAGGCAGGAGTGGCGGATCGCCACGCCGGCGGGCACCTTGCACGCCGTGCGCCACCGGGCAGGCGACGCCGGGGAAAGGCGCAGCCCCATCGTGCTGATGCACGACTCGCTGGGCTGCGTGGCCCTCTGGCGTGACTTCCCCGAGCGCCTGGCGCGCGCCACCGGGCGCGAGGTGATCGCCTATGACCGCCTGGGGTACGGGCGATCCGCCCCCTACCCCGGGCCACAGCCCTCCGACTTCATCGAGGAGGAGGCGACGTCCTTCAAGGCCGTGCGCGAGCAGCTGGATCTGGAGCGGTTCGTGATGCTCGGCCACAGCGTCGGGGGCGGCATGGCGACCGCGATCGCCGGGCGCCATGCGGATGGCTGCGAGGCGCTGGTCACGGTGGCGGCCCAGGCCTTCACCGAGCCGCGCACCCTGGCCGGCATCCGCGAGGCAAAGCGCGCCTTTGCCGACCCCGACCGCATGGCACGGCTGGCAAGGCATCACGGCGACAAGGCCGACTGGGTGCTCGACGCCTGGGTCGAGACCTGGCACTCCGCCCCCTTCGCGCACTGGACCCTCGATGACAGCCTCGCCAGGGTGCGCTGCCCGACGCTGGCCATCCACGGCGAGCAGGACGAGTTCGGCTCCCTGGCGCAACCGCGCCGGATCGCCGCGCTCACGCCGGGCCCCGCCGAGCCGACGATCCTGACCGACTGCGGCCATGTGCCCCATCGGGAATCCCCGGAGCGGCTGATCGCCCCCGTCCGATCCTTCCTCGCTACCTCCCCATCCCGCTAGCCGCCACACGGCGGCTCCCTTCCCTCGCGACCACCTCGGATACCCGGTCAGCGGGGCGCAGACAGGCGTTCCAGGCGCAGCCGCTCGCGGCCGTCGAACAGCCGCCGGCTGCCCGCCGCCACCGCCGCCAGGGTGCCGAAGCCGGTGCCCAGGGTGATGGTGAACATCACCAGTATCTGATACTTCACCGCCAGTGCCGGCGGGCTGCCGGCGAGTATCTGGCCGGTCATCATGCCCGGCAGGCTGACCACCCCGGCCGCCGCCATGGCGTTGATCATCGGCATCATGCCACTGCGCATCGCCTCCCGGCGGATATCGCCGATCGCCTCCTGCCAGCGCTGGCCGAGCATCAGCCGGTTCTCGATCACCGCACGCTGGCGCCAGGCCGTGTCGGTGAGGCGATCCAGGGCCAGGGCGACGCCGGTCATGGTGTTGCCGAGCATCATGCCGAGCAGCGGGATGGCGTACTGGGGCCGGTACCAGGGCTCGGGGCCGATGATCACGGTGAGCGTCAGCACGGTGACGGTGAACGAGGAGAGAAACATCGCCACGGTGCCGATGCCGAAGGCCCAGCCGCCGCGCAGCCGCCGCGTCTGGCGGGCCATCACCTCGCGCCCGGCGATCAGCAGCATGCCGAGCGCCATCAGCGCCACCCAATGAAAGCGCGCCGCCGAGAAGAGCGCCTCGAGCACCAGGCCGACCAGGCCGAGCTGGATCACCGTGCGCGCCGCGGCGATGAGCAGGCTGCGCCCCATCTCCAGGCGGGCGAGCATGGTGCAGCCGGCCAGCGCCACCACCATCAGGGCCACCAGGGCCAGCTGCCACCAGGCCAGTGCGATCACGCCCATGTGCCCGCCTCCTCCAGTCGCCCCTCGACGATGCGCCGATGACGATCCGCCACCCGGGCGATCTGCGCGGGGTCATGGGCGACCCAGATCACCGGCCAGCCGCGCGCGCGGATCCGCGCACCGAGCCACGCCTCGACCCGGCGAGCCGTGGCGTCATCCAGGTTGGCGGTGGGCTCGTCGAGCAGCAGTGCCGCGGGCTCGCGGCTCAGCGCCCTGACCAGGGCCAGGCGCTGCTTCTCGCCCGAGGAAAGCCGCGCGACCTGCCAGTCGCGCACCTCGGCCGCGAACCCCAGGGCCTCGAGATCTTCGAGACACGCCTCGGGCAGGTGCTCGCCCACCGTGTCGGCCCACCAGTGGCTCTCCGACGGCACCAGCATCACCCGGGCGCGCCAGGCGTGCCCGGCGATCGACGACTGGGCCGTCTCGCCGAGCCACACCTCGCCGCCGTGGGGTTCGAGATCGGCCACGGCGCGCAGCAGCCGACTCTTGCCCGAGCCGCTGCTGCCGGAGAGGCAGAGGATCTCGCCGGGCGCGAGGGTCAGGCTGACGGGGGCGAGATCGCCGATGCTCAACCGATCCAGACGCAAGGCATCATGGGCGCGCATGCAGGCCTCCATGGCAGGGTTCTTGACGACGCGGGCTTCGAGGGGGATGGCGTCACGCCCCGAAGGGAGCCAGTGGCGCCGAGCATAGCAGCTCCGGGCCACCGGGCCGGTGAGACGATTGAAGACATATGGAATATCATATATTGTCGCGTGATACCCCCCACCCGCCGGGAGCTCCCCCATGACGCGCCACGCCACCGCCGACGCCCCGAAGACGACGGAGGGCATGGGACTCTTCGAGCGCCTGCTCTCCCTGTGGGTGGCGCTGGCCATCGTCGCCGGCGTGCTGCTCGGCCAGTTCGCCCCGGTGATTCCCGAGACCCTGTCGCGTTTCGAGGTCGCCCAGGTGTCGATCCCGGTGGCGATCCTGATCTGGGCGATGATCTTTCCCATGATGGCTCAGATCGATTTCAGCGCGGTGCTCGGCGTCCGCCGACAGCCCAAGGGGCTCATCATCACCACCACGGTGAACTGGCTGATCAAGCCCTTCACGATGTTCGCCATCGCCTGGTTCTTCCTGATGGTGGTCTTCCGCCCCTGGCTGCCCGAGGCCGTGGCCAGCCAGTACCTGGCCGGCGCCATCCTGCTGGGTGCGGCGCCCTGTACCGCCATGGTGTTCGTGTGGAGCACCCTGACCCGCGGCGACGCCGCCTACACCCTGGTGCAGGTCTCGCTCAACGACCTGATCATGCTGTTCGCCTTCGCGCCCATCGTGGTGTTTCTGCTCGGGGTCTCGAACATCCCGATCCCCTGGGACACGGTGGCGCTCTCGGTGGTGCTGTATATCGTCATTCCCCTGACCGCCGGCGTGCTGACCCGCCGCAGCCTGATCGCCCGACACGGCCGCGACTGGTACGAGCAGACCTTCCTGCCGCGGTTGAGCCCCCTCACGCCGATCGGCCTGATCATCACCCTGGTGCTGCTGTTCGCCTTCCAGGGCGAGGTCATCCTCGAGGCGCCGCTGCACATCGTGCTGATCGCCGTGCCGCTGATCCTGCAGACCTTCCTGATCTTCTTCCTCGCCTACGGCTGGGCGAAGGCCTGGCGGGTGCCCCACTGCGTGGCCGCGCCCGGGGCGATGATCGGCGCCAGCAACTTCTTCGAGCTGGCGGTGGCCGCCGCCATCGCGCTGTTCGGCCTGCAGTCGGGCGCGGCGCTGGCCACGGTCGTCGGCGTGCTGGTGGAGGTGCCGGTGATGCTCGCCCTGGTGCGCATCGCCAACGCGACACGAGACCGCTTCCCCGCGCCGTCCTGACCAGCGCGGGGCATCCCGCCCCGCCCACCGGCTCCGCGGCGCGACTGACGCTTCATCGGGCTCTCGGCAGCGCGGCCTGTTCGATATATGGATTTGCGGATAGATTGAACCCCTGACCGCCGCCTACCTCATGCGAGGCCCCGCATGCCCGATACCCGCCCTCACCGCTCCGTGCCCTTGCAACTGCGAGCCCTGGCCAGGGAAAACCCCGACCAGCTCCGCTGGCTGGGGACGGTGGTAGGCCTCTTCCTGCTGATCTACTTCCTGCCGACCGGGTCCGCGCGATTCGACAACGCCGTACTGGAGGGCATCCGGCTGACGCAGTGGTACGCCCAGGAACACGTCATTCTCTGCCTGTTGCCGGCCTTCGTGATCGCCGGCGCCATGGCCGCCTACCTGAGCCAGGGGGCGGTGATGCGCTACCTGGGGCCCGAGGCCTCCATGCCCGTGGCCTTCGGCATGGCGTCCGTCTCCGGCACCCTGCTGGCCGTCTGTTCCTGCACCGTGCTGCCGCTGTTCGGTGGCATCTACCGTCGCGGCGCCGGGCTCGGCCCGGCCGTGGCCTTCCTCTACTCCGGGCCGGCCATCAACGTCATGGCCATCGTGGTCACCACCAAGGTCCTGGGCCTGGAGCTGGGCCTCGCCCGGGCCATCGGGGCCATCGTCTTCGCCGTGGTGATCGGGGTGATCATGCATCTGCTCTACCGCCGCGAGGAGCAGGAACGCAGCCGGGGACATGCCCGCGGCTTCGGCAGTGACGATGACGGTCGCCCGCTGGGGCAGGTGGCGGCCTTCTTCGGGCTGATGGTGGGTATTCTGGTCTTCGCCAACTGGGCGGCCGCCGACAGCCGCGCGTGGATGGCGATTCATGCCTGGAAATGGCCGATCACCGCGGCGCTCTCACTGCTGCTCGGCTGGCTGCTGTGGGCCCGCTGGGGCTGGCCGGCCCGCTGGCTACTGACCCTGGGGGGCAGCGTGGCCCTGGCGCTGCTGCTCGTGCCCGGCGCCCCCCAGCTGGCCTTTGCGGTGGGCATCATCGGCCTTATGCTGATCGCCACCCTGCGCGAGAGTGACCGGGAGTGGGCCGAGCAGAGCTGGGACTTCACCCGGCAGATCCTGCCGCTGCTGCTGATCGGCGTCTTCGTGGCCGGCCTGCTGCTGGGCCGCCCGGGTGAGGAGGGGCTGATCCCCTCGGAGTGGGTCATGCTGGCGGTGGGGGACAACGGCCTGCGCTCCACCTTCCTGGCCTCGCTGCTGGGCGGCTTCATGTACTTCTCGACCCTTACCGAGGTCCCCATCGTCCAGGGCCTGCTGGGCAGCGGCATGGGCAAGGGGCCGGCGCTGGCGCTGTTGCTGGGCGGCCCCGCCCTCTCACTCCCCAACATGCTGGTGATCCGTACCATCCTGGGCACCCGGAAGACCCTGGTCTACTGCACCCTGGTGGTGGTGATGGCCACCCTCACCGGCTATCTCTACGGTCAGCTGTGGCCGTAGCGACACAGGCAAGGAGCATGACCATGAAACTGAGTATCTACGGCAAGGGCTGCAGGAAGTGCGAGCAGCTGACCGACAACGCCAGGACTGCCGCCGAGGCGCTGGGGCTCAGCGTGGAGATCGAGAAGGTCACCGACATGAACGCCATCATCGACAAGGGGGTGATGCGCACCCCGGCCCTGGGCGTCGATGGCGACGTGATCCTCGAGGGCAAGGTGGCCAGCGCCGAGGAGATCCAGCGCCTGCTGAAGGCCTGATCGGCAAAGGGCGGCTCGCGGCTTGCCCTGACCATCCCCGCCATCTCGCTGACCAGCACGCTCTGATGGCTTCAGGGCTCCTGGCGGCGATGGATGGTGGCTGCTACCGGGGCACTGCTCGGCTGATGGACGATACGCCGCCTCCCCGCACCGAAAGCTTAACCTGCATCAAGTTCCCACCAGCTTTCCGGGCATCGGCAGGCGTCCCTGCCGAGCACCGATCTATACTTCTGCTCGTGACCGACCCGTGGGTGCCATGCTCGCCGTGCGAACCATCCGGAGCGCTATGCGAGGTCACCGACAGATATATACGCATATACGAATAACAATACACCGTCAGATCTATCATTCGTTATGCACCGACGATCCAACCGGTTCCTGACAACAATATTGGAGTGCCAGACGATGCCACACCTGAGTCGACGCAACTTCCTGAAGTTGACGGGCAGCAGTGCCGCGGTGGGAACGCTCTCGCTGTCTTCTCTCACGCATGCCCAACAGGACAAGAGCAACGCTGCCCTCGGCAATACCACGCTTCCCTACCCGCGAGATGTCATCGCGAAGCTCGGCGACTTGAAGATCAATGAGCCGCTGAGTTTCAACTACCCGGACGATCGCTCCCCGTGCGTGGTCATCCGCAAGGGACGGGAAGTCAAGGGGGGCGTGGGTCCAGAGCGGGACGTGGTGGCCTACAGCACCCAATGCACGCATATGGGGTGCCCGGTCAGTTACGACCAGGCGTCGGAGACCTTCAAGTGTCCCTGCCACTACAGCATCTTCGATCCCGACAATGCCGGCCAGATGGTCATCGGCCAGGCAACGGAAAACCTGCCAAGGATCATACTGGCGTACGACGAGGCCGAGGACGTCATCCAGGCCGTGTCGGTCGATGGCCTGATCTACGGCCGCCAGGCCAACATCATCTGAACAGCATGGTGATACCTGTTGTGGGAGAACAACCATGAGTCAGTTCAAGGACCGTATTCCCCTTCCCCCGGTGGATGCCCAGAAGACCAACATGACCTGTCACTTCTGCATCGTGGGCTGTGGCTACCATGTCTACAAATGGCCGGCAAACAGGGAGGGCGGTCGGGCAGCCGACCAGAACGCCCTGACGCTGGATTTCACCCAGCAGCTGTCCCCCATGCAGGGGACCATGACGCCGGCCATGGTCAACCAGGTCAAGGATCATGACGGCAGCGAACACACCATCATGATCGTTCCCGACAAGGCATGCAGCGTGAACCAGGGCCTGTCCTCAACGAGAGGGGGACAGATGGCCAGCGTGATGTATTCGGAAAACTCCCCGATCGGCGAGAGGCGGCTCAAGTATCCGCTGCGCTATACCGGGGACGACTGGGTGGAGAGCAACTGGCAGCAGTCCATGGCCCTGTATGCGGGACTGACCCAGCGGATACTCGACAACGATGGGCCAGACCAGCTGTTCTTCAACCTGTTCGACCATGGCGGTGCCGGCGGCGGCTTCGAGAATACCTGGGCCACCGGCAAACTGATCTTCAATGGTCTGCAGACCCGGATGGTCAGGATTCACAATCGACCTGCCTACAACTCGGAATGCCACGCCACCCGGGACATGGGGATCGGCGAGCTGAACAACAGCTACGAGGATGCCGAGGTCGCCGATGTCATCTTCTCGATCGGCGGCAACTCCTACGAGACGCAGTCCAACTGGTTCCTGGCCCACTGGGAGCCGAACCTGCGTGGCGCCAACCTCGGCAAGAAGCAGGAATGGTTTCCCGACGAGAACATCGCCCGCGGCAAGGTCATCCTGGTCGATCCGCGACGCACGCCGACGGTTGCCGTCTGCGAGACGATAGCCGGCAAGGAGAATGTCCTGCACCTGGCGATCCAGCCCGGGACCGATACGGCCCTGTTCAACGGGCTGCTGACCTATGTGGTCGACCAGGGGTGGCATGATGCGGCATTCGTTTCGGCGCACACCAGCGGCTTCGACGACATGCTGGCGGCCAATCGGCTCGACCTCGATGAGTGCAGCCGGATCACCGGCGTGGAAAGCGCCGATATCGTCAAGGCGGCCGAGTGGGCCTACAAGCCCAAGGCCGACGGCCATGCACCGCGCACCCTGCATGCCTACGAGAAGGGCGTGATCTGGGGCAACGACAACTATCGGATCCAGTCGTCCATCGTCAATCTGGCCATCGCCACCCACAATGTCGGCCGTCGGGGGACAGGGGTGGTGCGGATGGGAGGCCACCAGGAGGGCTATACGCGCCCCCCCTATCCGGGTGGCCGACCGGCACCCTACATCGACCAGGAGCTCATCAAGGGCAACGGCATGATGCTGACGGTCTGGGCCTGCAATGCCTTTCAGACCACGGTCAATGCCGAGACCTACCGGCAGGTGATCAAGCGTCGCGCCAATATCGTCAACCAGGCGCTGGCCGAGGCTCGCGGTGCCACCACCGAGGAACTCATCGATATTGTCTACGATGCAGTCAAGAATCAGGGTGGCCTGTTCATCGTCGATATCGACCTCTACCGGACCAAGCTTGCCCAGTACGCTCACCTGGTGCTTCCCGCCACCCATCCCGGCGAGATGAACCTAACCTCGATGAACGGTGAGCGGCGCCTCAGACTATCCGAGCGCTTCATGGACCCTCCCGGCATTGCCAAGCCGGACTGTCTCATCGCCGCCGACATGGCCAACGCCCTCAAGCAGCGCTACGAGGCCGACGGCAACCCCGCCATGGCGGAGCGATTCGCCGGGTTCGACTGGACCACCGAGGAAGACGCCTTCGACGATGGCTTCCGCATGGCACACGAAAAGGAGATCGACAGCCAGGGCGGGCCGACCGGACACCTGGCCACCTATGAACGCCTCCGCCAGGCGGGTAACAATGGTGTACAGCTGCCCATCAAGGAGTATCGGGACGGCAAGCTCATCGGTACCGAGATGCTCTATACCGACAACCGTTTCGATACCGAGGACGGGAAGGCGCATTGCCAGCCCTCCCCCTGGAACGGGTTGCCGGAGATCGTCCAGCAGCAGAAGGACACCTACGACTTCTGGATCAACAACGGCCGGACCAACCAGATCTGGCAGACCGCCTATCACGACCAGCACCTGGCCTTTCGCAAGGGCCGGTTCCCCATGGCACCGATCGAGATCAATCCGCAGGATGCAAAGCCACTGGGGATCGCCAATGGGGATATTGTCGAAGTCTACAATGACGTCGGTGCCACGATGGCCATGGCCTACCTGGAACCGGACCTGGAGAGGGGGCAAGTGTTCATGATGTATGGCTATCCCAACGGGGTACAGGGCGACGTCGTCAGCGAGTGGACCGACCGCAACATTATTCCCTACTACAAGGGCAGCTGGGCCAGCATCCGTCGGGTGGGTGAGAATCCAGCCTACCTGCGCGATGTGTCATTCAAACGCAGGCGATATTCCTGATGTCACCGTCACGCATCTGAAAAGAGGATCGCGATGGCCAGCCACGGCGGGAGTGTCCAAGCGCACTCCCGCCTGTCGTTGACACTCCGGCGTCAACACATGGCCACACGGCGTTCCGGGCGATCCCCCATGGTATGAAGGCGTGCCTGCAGCTCGGCGAGGCGGGCTGCTGCACCCTGGCCAGCGGCTTCCAGGGTCGTGGTCACCCAGTCGGGCAGGTCAGGGTCGATGGCATAATAGACCCACTGCCCCTCGCGTCGATCATTGAGCAAACCGCAATGGCGCAACTGGGCCAGGTGCCGTGAGACCTTGGGCTGGGACTGGTCGAGGGCATGGGTCATCTCGCAGACGCACAGCTCACCCTCCCGCAGCAGCAGCAGGGAAAGCATCAGCCGGGTCTCTTCCCCCAGGCACTTGAAGACGCGAACCGGTTCCAGCGACATCGGGGGGTCCTCCAGTGGGTTTCAGCATCATTCTACGCGATGGCGGGCATGGCTCGAAGCGCGGCGCGCCCTGGCGTCGAGCAGGCATCGAGGAACATGGCGCCAAGGGTCGGTGGCGCTTGCCTTGCCGGGGAGCGACGGCGACCATGGCAGGATGACGACCTTCCTGCACCGCCATGCCCTGGCCATCATCGTCCTGGCCCAGCTCTGCGGCACCTCCTTGTGGTTCTCCGTCAACGGGGTGGGACTGTCGCTGTCCCGGGACCTGGGCTTCACCGAAGCCGACCTCGGCCGGCTGACGCTCACCGTCCAGGCCGGCTTCATTCTCGGCACCTTGAGCATCGCCGCCAGCGGCCTGGCCGACCGTTTCCGGGCCAGTCGCATCTTCGCCGTCTCCTGCCTGCTGGGCGCGCTCGTCAACGCGGGCTTCGTGCTGGCCGCCGAGCATACCGCCGCCGGCCTGCTGCTGCGCTTCGCCACCGGGCTGTGCCTGGCCGGCATCTATCCCCTGGGCATGAAGCTGGTGATCGGCTGGACGCCGACCCACAAGGGGGCGGCACTGGCCTGGCTGGTCGGCATGCTCACCTTGGGGACCGCCCTGCCCCACCTGCTGCGCGGCTCGACGCTGGGCCTGCCCTGGGAGTGGCCGCTGCTCGGTGCCTCGCTGCTGGCGCTGGCGGGCGGAGCGGTCATCCATCTGCTCGGCGACGGCCCGCACCTGCCCCCACCGGCCGGGCGCACCCGGCTGCGGGAGGGCCTGGCGGGGCTGCGCGCGCCGCGCTTCCGGGCCGTGGCCGGCGGCTACTTCGGCCACTGCTGGGAGCTCTACGCGCTGTGGATGCTCACCCCCTTCCTGGTGGCGCGGGAGCTGGGGCGGCTGGGGGCACCGATGGACCTGGTGCCGTGGCTGTCGTTCGGCGTCATCGCCCTGGGGCTCGCGGGCTGCGTGGGGGGCGGGGAGCTGAGCCGCCGGCTGGGCAGCCTGTGGGTGGCGCGACGGGCGCTGGCCGTCTCGGGGCTGACCTGCCTGGCCTATCCGCTGCTGGCCTGGGCGCCGCCCGGCCTGCTGCTCGTGTTGCTCGCCGCCTGGGGCCTCACGGTGATCGCCGATTCCCCCCAGTTCTCGGCGCTGGCCGCCGCTACCGCCCCCCATGCCCGGGTCGGCTCTACGCTCGCCGTGATGAACGCGGTGGGTTTCGCCCTGACCATTCCGGCGATCTCGTTGACCTCGAGCCTGTGGGTCGCCCAGGGGACATGGGTGCTGTGGTGGCTGTTGCCGGGGCCCATCCTCGGGCTCTGGGCGCTGCGGCGCCTTTGAGGGACCGGCGCGGGGCGGTGAGCGCATCCGATGCCCATAACCCTGCAACGGCACGCCGGCCAGCAGGCCGAGCACCGCTCGCGCCATAGGGAGCGGGACTAGTCGTCGCTCAGCCCGGCGGCCCGGAGTCGCTCCTTGAGTCGCTGGTTCTCCTCGATCAGGTCGGCCGCCAGGGCGGCGAGCTCGGGCGCTGCCTCGAAGTCACGTTCCAGCTGACACAGCCGCCGGGCCCGGGTCAGGTCGCGACTGGTGAAGCGCCAGCTCGCCACATAGGGCGACCCATAGGCCAGCAGGCCGCTCTCGATGCGTTCGACGACCCACCCGACCTCGACCGAACAGGCGCGCGCCAGTTCCTCGAGCGTCAGGGTCGCCTCGTCGATCAACTCGCCGCTGGCGATATGCCGCTGTGCCATGGCCTAGCCTCCCCTCCGCCGACGCGGATCGAAAGCGAGCTCCCGCGCCATGGTCTCATAGAGCTCCCTCGCCCTGTCCGTATCGGCGGGAGGCAGCACCACCTCGAGCTCCACGTAGAGATCGCCCGGCTCGGGCCCCGGAATCCCGCGCCCCTTCAAGCGCAATTGGCGCCCGGACTGTGAGCCGGCGGGCACCTTCACCTTGACCACCCCCGACGGCGTCGGCGTCTCGATGCTGGCTCCCAGGGCGGCCTCCCAGGGGGTGACCGGCACGCGTTGATGCACGTCCCGTCCCTCGACCCGATAGCGCGTATCCGGGGTGAAGTGGATCTCCAGAAAGAGGTCACCCGCCGGGCCTCCTCCCATGCCGGGACCACCCTGGCCGGAGAGACGGATATGCTGGCCCACCTTCACCCCCTTGGGGATGCGCACGTTGAGGGTGTGCTCTCGGGACACCACGCGTCCTTGGGCGTCGACCCGGGGCACCTGCAGGGTGATTGCCCGGGTAGCGCCGTGGTAGGCGTCCTCGAGATCGATGACCACCTTGGCATGACGATCCTCGCCACGCATCTGATAGCCGCGGCTCCCTCGCCCTGCCCGGCCGCCCCGGCCGAACAGGTTGGCGAAGAAGTCGCTGAACTCCCCGAGGTCGGCCTCTTCGAAGCCTCCCCCGCTGAACTCGAACCCTGCATCCCAGTCCGGTGGCGGCTGGAAATCCTGGCCCGACCGATACTGCTGGCCCAGCTGATCATAGGCGAGCCGCTTCTCCGGGTCGGTCAGCACCGCCTTGGCCTCGTTGATCTCCTGCATGCGCAGCTCGGCGCCCGGCTCCTTGCTGACATCAGGATGATACTTGCGAGCCAGTTTGCGATACGCCTTCTTGATCTCCTCGGCCGTCGCGGTCTTCTCCACCCCGAGAACCTGATAGTAATCCTTGAACTCCACGTGCAAGCACTCCGGCGGGAGGCCCGTCACTGCGGCCAGGATGACACGCGCGTCACGCCTGACAGGACATGGGCGATTGACTCAAGCCTAGTCGAAGATGACCGAAGGACGTGGCCGTACACCGCCGCGTTCGCCTGAGCAGCTGACATCAGCGGGCCGCTGCCTCCCGCGGCAGCGCCAGGGCCATCAGCGCACTTCCCACCACCAGCGCCGCCGAGACCCACAGGCAGGCGGTGAGCCCCTGACTCTGATAGAGCCACCCGGAGAGCAGGGTTCCGACGAGGCGCCCCATGGCGTTGGCCATGTAGTAGAAGCCCACGTCCATGGAGACGCCGTCGGCCCGGGCATAGTGGACGATCAGGTAGCTGTGCCAGCTGGAGTTGACGGCGAACAGCACCCCGAAGGCCAGCAGCCCCGCAACCAGCCAGCCGACCTCGGCCAGGGGCAGCAGCGCCAGTCCCGCCGGCAGTCCGGCCAGCAGCAGCGCCAGCGCCACGGTGACGCCGCGCGGGCTATCGCCAAGCCGGGCGGTCAGCCGCGGCGCCTGGGTCTGCACCCCGCCGTAACCGATGACCCAGAGGGCCAGCAGGCCGCCCACCGTCCAGTGGCTCCAGCCGTGCTGGTCATAGAGGAATACCGGCAGCGCCACCACGAACCAGACGTCCCGGGCGGCGAAGAGACAGAGCCGGGCCGCCGAGAGCATGTTGACGGCCCGGGAGGCGGAGAACACCTCGGTGAACTTCGGCTTGTGCTTCTGGCGCCCCAGGTCGGCCTTGAGCTGCACCAGCGAGAGCGCCAGCACCGCTACCAGCATCAACGCCATGGCGATAACGGCGCCACGAAAGCCGATCAGCGTGAGCAGCACGCCGCCCAGGAAGAAGCCGGCCCCCTTGAGCGCGTTCTTGGAGCCGGTGAGGATCGCCACCCAGCGATAGAGCGCGGAGCCGGCGGTGGGGCTGTCGCTCGGCACCAGCACCTTCACCGCGCTCTTGGCACTCATCTTGTTGAGGTCCTTGGCGATCCCCGACAGCGCCTGGGCGGCCATCACCCAGGGCACCGTCAGCGCGGCCGCCGGCACCATCAGCATGGACAGCGCCACGATCTGCAGGGCGAGGCCGGCATTCATGGTGCGGTTGAGCCCCAGGCGCGCGCCCAGCCAGCCGCCCACCAGGTTGGTGATCACGCCGAAGGCCTCGTAGAAGAGGAACAGCAGCGCCACCTCCAGCGGCGAGTAGCCGAGCTGGTGGAAGTGCAGCACCACCAGCATGCGCAGGGCGCCATCGGTGAGGGTGAAGGCCCAGTAGTTGCCGGTGATCAGCAGATACTGACGCACCTCGAAGGGCAGCCCCCGCAGGCGCGCGGCAAGCGATTCAGCCACGGCCCACCCGCGCGCTTCCGGCCGGCGAACGCCCCACCTTGAGGGCCAGCTCGGCGGTGCGGTTGGCGTAGCCCCACTCGTTGTCGTACCAGGCGTAGAGCTTCAGCTGGGTACCGTTGACCACCATGGTGGAGGGCGCGTCGACGATGGCGCTTCGCGGGTCGGTGCGGTAGTCGATGGAGACCAGCGGGCGCTCCTCATAGCCCAGGATGCCGACCAGCTCACCGTCGGCCGCCTGTTTCAGGGCGGCGTTGACCTCCTCCACCGTCACCTCGCGCGCCAGCTCGAAGACCATGTCGGTGAGCGAGGCGTTGGCCAGCGGCACGCGCACGGCGTGGCCGTTCAGCTTGCCCTCGAGTTCCGGGAAGATCGCGGTGATCGCCTTGGCCGAGCCGGTGGTGGTCGGAATCAGGCTCATGCCGCAGGCCCGGGAACGGCGCAGGTCCGGCTTCCGTGGAGAGCTGGGGGCATCGAGGATGACTTGGGTGTTGGTGATGTCGTGCACCGTGGTCATCGAGCCATGGCGAATACCGAAGGTCTCGTGGATCACCTTGACCACCGGCGCCAGGCAGTTGGTGGTGCAGCTCGCCGCGGTGACGATGCGATGGACGTCCGGGTCATAGGCGTCGTCGTTGACGCCCATCACCACGTTGAGCACGCCCTCCTCCTTCACCGGCGCGCTGACCACCACCCGCTCGACGCCCTGGTCGAGGTAGGCCTGGAGCGCTTCCCGGGTCTTCATCTTGCCGGAGCACTCGAGCGTGACGTCGCAGCCGGACCAGTCGGCCGCGGCGATGGTGTCATGGCGGCTGAAGGCGATTCGCCGGCCGTCGATCACCAGGACCTCCTCCTCGGCGCGAATGCCTGCACCAGGCGCCCAGCGGCCGTGGACCGAGTCGAACTCGAGCAGATGGGCGAAGGTGGCGGCGTCGCCCCCCGGGTCGTTGAGGCGCACGAGGTCGGCCTCCCCGGCCGCAATGCGCGGCCAGAGGCTGCGCAGGGCGAGGCGGCCGATGCGACCGAGGCCGTTGATGCCGATGCGAAGGGTCATGGTCTCTCCTGATGGGATCGGGCCGTGGAAAACATACGGAATTCCATATATATCGACGGCGAATGTCAATCCCGTGACGGCGATCGGCGCGTCTCGCGATCAGGGGGCGATGAGCGGCCCCGCCAGTGCCAGCAGCCCCACCACCGTCCAGGCGGGCAGTCGCCAACGCACCAGCAGCAGGAAACCGGCCAGCGCCAGGGCGAACGGCTCGGGCCCGAGGATGACGCTGGTCCAGACCGGATCGTAGAGCGCCATGCCCAGGATCCCCACCACCGCGGCGTTGGCGCCGCGCATCGCCGACTGGGCGGTGGCCCAGTGGCGCAGCCGGTTCCAGAATGGCAGCACCGCCACCAGCAGCAGCAGCCCCGGCACGAAGATGGCCACAAGCGCCAGGGCGGCGCCGATGAGCCCGCCCGGCCCGATGGCGAGCAGGCTGCCGAGATAAGCCGCGAACGTGAACAGCGGGCCGGGTACCGCCTGGGCGGCGCCGTAGCCCGCCAGGAAGGTCTCCGGCGAGACCCAGCCGGGGGCTACCAGCTCGGCCTCGAGCAGCGGCAGCACCACGTGCCCGCCGCCGAACACCAGCGCCCCGGCGCGATAGAAGGCGTCCAGCAGGTCGAGGGTCGACGAGGCAGCGGCGAGGGCCAACAGCGGCAAGCCGCCGAGCAGCGCAAGGAACACCGCCAAGGCGACGCCGCCGGCCCGGGGCGAGACGGGCAGCGACAGCACCTCGCGAGGGGCCGCCGCCTCGGCGTCCTGGCAGAGGGTCAGGCCGCCCAGGAGGCCCAGCAGGATCGCCGCCAGCTGCCCGAGGTGCCCGCCCACCAGCACCACGGTGACGACCGCCGCCAGCGCGATGCCGGTGCGACGCCGGTCCGGACAGAGGCTCTTCGCCATGCCCCACACGGCCTGGGCGACGATGGCCACCGCCGCCACCTTGAGGCCGTACACCAGCCCCGCGGCCACGGGCCCCGTGGAGAGGCTCGCGCCCCAGGCGAAGACCACCAGCGCCAGCGCCGACGGGAGGGTGAAGGCGATCCAGGCCAGGGCCGCGCCCCAGGCGCCGGCGCGCAACAGCCCCAGGGCGAAGCCCACCTGACTGCTGGCGGGCCCGGGCAGGAACTGACAGAGCGCCACCAGGTCGGCGTAGTCCGCCTCGGTGAGCCAGCGACGGCGCGTCACGAATTCATGCCGGAAGTAGCCCAGATGCGCGACGGGGCCGCCGAAGGAGGTCAGGCCCAGCACCAGGAAGGCCCGGAAGACCTCCCCCGGGCGCCCCGGCCGACGGGCCCCGCCGTCGTGAGACGCCGCCGGCATGTCTAGCCGCTCGGCCACGCCTAGCCGTAACGGCCGGTGATGTAGTCTTCGGTCTTCTTGGTGTGGGGGTTGGAGAACATCGTCTTGGTGTCGTTGTACTCGATGATCTCACCGAGGTGGAAGAAGGCCGTGTAGTCGGCCACCCGCGCCGCCTGCTGCATGTTGTGGGTCACGGTGATGATGGTGAACTGCCGCTTGAGCTTGTCCATCAGGTCCTCGATGGTCGCCGTGGAGATCGGGTCCAGGGCCGAGGTCGGCTCGTCCATCAGGATCACGTCGGGCTGCACGGCGATCGCCCGTGCAATGCACAGGCGCTGCTGCTGGCCGCCGGAGAGCGAGGTGCCCGGCTGGTGCAGCTTGTCCTTGACCTCCTCCCAGAGGCCGGCATCGCGCAGGGCCCGCTCCACCAGCTCGTCCTGGTCCGACTTGCGGCCCACCAGGTCGTGCATGCGCGGCGCGTAGGCGACGTTCTCGTAGATCGACTTGGGGAAGGGATTGGGCTTCTGGAAGACCATCCCCACCCGGCGACGCAGGGCCACCTCGTCCATCTTGACCGCGTTGACGTCGCGACCGTCCATCTCCACCAGCCCCTCGATGCGCACGTTGGGGATCAGGTCGTTCATGCGGTTGAGGCAGCGCAGGAAGGTCGACTTGCCGCAGCCCGAGGGCCCGATCAGCGCCGTGACGTTCTTCTGGAAGACATCGATGTCGATGCCCTTCAGCGCCTGGCTCTGGCCGTACCAGAGGTTGAGGTCGCGCACGCGGATGGAGAGCTCGTGATGGGCATCGTCGTTGCGCGTCACCGGCTGACCGCGTTGCTGCTCCCTGTTCTGCTGTCCCGGGCCGTCCTGGCCGGACCTGTGTTGAGCTGACATCGGCGCACTACTCCGCTCGGCAACTTGCATGTTCATCTGAGGATATCCTGTGTCGTGTCGATGGCTACCAGCGACGCTCGAATTTCTTGCGCAGCACCACCGCCGTGGCGTTCAGGGTGATGAGCACGGTCAGCAGCACCAGGATGCCGCCGGAGGTCTTCTCGATGAAGGCCCGATCGGGCTCGCCCGCCCAGGTGAAGATCTGCGCCGGCAGCACCGTGGCCGCCTCGGTGAAGGAGGTGGTGACGTCCGGGATGAAGGCCACCATGCCGACGATGATCAGCGGCGCGGTCTCGCCCATGGCCTGGGCCAGGCCGATGATCGAGCCGGTCATGATCCCCGGCAGCGCCAGCGGCAGCACGTGGTCACGCACCACCTGCCAGCGTGAGCAGCCCACCCCGAAGGCGGCGTGGCGGATCGATTCCGGCACGCTGCGCAGCGCCGTGCGGGTGGCGATGATGATCACCGGCAGGGTCATCAGCGCCAGCGTCAGGCCGCCGACCAGCGGCGAGGAGCGCGGCACGCCGAAGAAGTTGATGAAGATCGCCAGGCCCAGCAGGCCGAAGAGGATCGAGGGGATCGCCGCCAGGTTGTTGATGTTGATCTCGATGGCCTGGGTGAAGCGGTTGTCCGGAGCGAACTCCTCCAGGTAGACCGCCGTCATCACGCCGATCGGGAAGGCCACCGCCAGGGTCACCAGCAGGGTCAGCAGCGTGCCCATGGCCGCCGAGGCGATACCGGTCAGCTCGGGCATCTTGGAGTCGCCGCGGGTGAAGAAGGTGGTATTGAAGCGCAGCTCGGCGCGCCCCTGCTCCTCCAGACGGTCGACCACGGCCTGCTCGCCGGCCTTGAGCTTGGAGTGGTGGCCCTTGAGGTACTGGTCGACCTGGCCGTCGGCGAGCACCCACTCCATGCGGGTGGTGCCCAGCAGGTCGGGATTGTCATCCATGCGCCCGGGAATCAGGCGCAGGTAGCCGCGGCTGACCAGCGAGCGGACGTCCTCGTTCACGGCGGCTAGGGGCAGCTGGCTGGCCTGTTCGCTGTAGTCGACCTGGACCTGGATCTGGGCCTGCTTGAACGCCGGCAGGCCCTTGACCAGCATGTCGGCGAAGAACAGCACCAGGAAGAGCCCGGCGAGCCCCAGGGCCCCCATGGAGATCCACTTCAGGCGCGCCGACTTGCGGTGGCGGCGCTTGAGCTGGGCGCTGATGTCGTCGAAGGATTGACTCATCGGAACGTGTCCTCGGCGTTACAGGTTGTTGACCCGGTACTTCTCGCGGAAACGGCGAATCATGATCACCGAGACCAGGTTCAGGCTCAGGGTCACCACGAAGAGCACCAGGCCCAGTGCGAAGGCGGAGAGGGTCTCGGCGCTGGCGAACTCCTGGTCGCCGGTCAGGGCGGCCACGATGCGCACCGTCACGGTGGTCATGTCTTCGAGCGGGTTGGCGGTCAGGTTGGGCCGCATGCCGGCGGCCATCACCACGATCATGGTCTCGCCCAGCGCCCGGGAGACCGCCAGCAGCGAGGCGGAGATGATCCCCGGCAGGGCCGCCGGGATCACCACGTCACGGATGGTCTCGCCCTTGGTCATGCCCAGCGCCAGCGAGCCCTGGCGCATGCTGTCGGGCACCGAGGTGATCACGTCGTCGGAGAGCGAAGAGATGAACGGGATGATCATGATGCCCATGACGATGCCGGGCGCCAGCGCGTTGTTGAAGGAGGCCTCGAACCCGAAGAAGCCGGCCACGCTGACGATGATCGGC
The DNA here is from genome assembly GCF_043496965.1 of Halomonas sp. B23F22_3. NCBI lineage: Bacteria > Pseudomonadati > Pseudomonadota > Gammaproteobacteria > Oceanospirillales > Halomonadaceae > Halomonas > Halomonas sp. B23F22_3. The sequence continues at coordinate 313,063 of NZ_JBIEKG010000002.1, read as the reverse complement.
GCCACGGTGATGGCGGCGAAGAAGCCATAGACCACGGTGGGGATACCGGCCAGCACCTCGAGCACCGGCTTGGCCACCGTGCGCACGCGGGCGGGGGCGAACTCGGCCATGTAGATGGCCGCGAGCAGGCCGATGGGAATCGCCACCAGCATCGCCACGGCGGTGATCATGAAGGTACCGGCGAACAGCGGCACCGAGCCGAACTGGGCGGCGCTGGCGCCTTCCTCGGCGCGACCGGCGGCCTCGAGGAAACTGGCGCCCGGGTTCCAGGTGGTCCCGGTGATGAAGTCCCAGAAGTTCTGCATCTGGAAGAAACGCAGCGCCTCGCCGATGATCGAGACCAGGATACCCAGGGTGGTGAAGATGGAGATCAGCGCGGCGCCGGCCAGCACGAAGCGGATCACCCGCTCGATGGCCTGGCGCGCATGGAAGTCGGGACGCACCATCAACATGCCGATGGCGAGTCCAAGGCAGGCCACGACCAGGCTGCCGGTCAGCAGATAGAGGGTGGGGATCTCGGCCCCCAGCAACAGCAGTGCGAAGCCGCCCACCGCGCTGACCAGCAGCGCCGGTCCGGCCGTCGTCAGCACGGTGAACCAGGCGTACTGGTCGGGCTGGGCGAACATGGCCGTGCCGCTGGCCCGCACGCGGGACGCCTTGGCACGCCCCAGGAAGAAGGCTATCAGACCCAGCAGCAGCAGGGCGCCGCCGAACATGGCGAGTATCTGGTTGGTCTGCATAGGAGTCTCTCGAAGGAGTTCATCCGCGGGCGGGGCGACACCGGCCCCGCCCGTCGAAACGTGAGCCGGCCGACAGCCCTCGGCTGCCGGCCGGGTGGTGCAGAACGAGCCGGCGTTACTTCAGATCGGCCAGTTCGAGGGTCTCACGGTTCTCGACGTCCTGGCGCGCTTCCTCGCGCATCTCGGCGGGCGCCGGAATCAGGCCGATGCCCTTGAGGTAGCCTAGGTCACCGATCATGGTCTCGCTCATGAACAGGTCGGCGTAGGCGTACATGGCCGGCACCTCGTCGGCGTGCTGGTTCTTGATGTAGAAGAACATCGAGCGCGACACCGGGTACTCACCGCTGCCGATGGCATCGGGGGTCGGCGCGACGCCGTCGATGCTGGAACCGATCAGGGTGTCGGCATTCTCCTCGAGGAAGGAGTAGCCGAAGATACCGAAGGCATCGGTGTTCTCGGCCAGGCGCTGAACGATCAGGTTGTCGTTCTCGCCGGCGTCGATGAAGGCGCCGTCGGTGCGGATGTCGGTGTAGCCCTCGCCACCGTAGGCGTCCATCTCCTCGGAGGCGGCTTCCATCACCAGCTCCTCGAAGGCATCACGGGTGCCGGAGGTGGTGGGCGGGCCGTAGACGGCGATCTCGCGCGCCGGCAGGGCGTCGTCGATCTCGCTCCACTGGGTGTAGGGGTTGTCGACCAGCTCACCGTCGACCGGCACCTGGGCGGCCAGGGCCAGGAAGATCTGCTCGCGGGTGACGTCCATCGCCTCGTTGGCGTTGGACTGGGCGAAGGCGATGCCGTCGTAGCCGATGAAGGCCTCGGTGATGTCGGTGACGCCGTTCTCTTCGCAGCGCTCGAACTCGGAGGGCTTCATGCGGCGCGAGGCGTTGGTGATGTCCGGCGTGTCGTCGCCGACACCGTTGCAGAACAGGCGCAGCCCGCCACCGGAACCGGTGGATTCGATGACCGGCGTCGGGTACTCGGTGGTGGCACCGAACTCCTCGGCCACGTAGCTGGCGAACGGGTAGACGGTGCTGGAGCCGACGATGCGAGCCTGCTCGCGGGCCTGGGCGACACCGGCCACGCCGATCACGGCGGCAGCGATGGCGGTGGTCTTGAGGATGCGGTTCATGGAGCGATCTCCTGTCGAGAAAGGGATTCATCCTTCGCGACACACACGTTGCCTCAGGAACGTGACAGCTTCATGACAGTCCGCGCTGACGCCCTCATTCGCGCCTCGCCTTCACGCCTGCGCCATCAGGTGGCGGGCGTGGCCTCCCGACCGGCGCGCCCCACGAGCCCCCGCAGGGCCAGGTTGCCGGCCAGCGAGACCGCCAGCATGGTCAGCACCATCGGCCAGGCGCTGTCGATCTCGAAGCCGCTCACCACCACCCCGGCGAGCGCCCCGCAGGTGAACTGGATGCTGCCGAGCAGCGCCGTGGCGGTGGCGCTCATGTGGCTGAAGTGCTCGAGCAGCGAGGCGATGGCGTTGGGCGTGATCAGTCCGACCATGCCCATGAACAGCATGATCAGCGGCACCACGGTATAGAGCGAGTCCTGCCCGGAGGCCACCAGCAGGGTCAGGCAGCACGCCACGCCAAGCTGCACGCCGAGACCGAGGCGCATGTTCTGCTGGGGGCTGCGGCGGCGCAGCAGGCGGATGTTCACGCGATTCGAGGCCGCCATGACCACCACGTTGGCGCCGAAGACCACCGGGTAGATCGCCGGCGACACGCCGTAGTGGGTGATGTAGAGAAACGGCGAGGCGGTGATGAAGGCGAACATGCCGGCGAAGGTCGAGGCCACCGCGAGCACATAGCCCATGCCCTCACGGTGGCGCAGCACGCTGGCGTAGTTGCGCAGCACCTGCCGCGGCGAGGCCGTGGGGGCGTCCGGCGCGCGGGTCTCGGGCAGCTTGGTGCCCATCAGCCAGAGCAGGAAGGCCGCATAGACCGCCAGGAAGACGAAGATCAGCCACCAGTCGGCGAGATAGAGCAGCCCGCTGCCCACCGCCGGGGCCGCCAGCGGCGCCAGCATCATGATCATCGCCATGGTCGACATCACCTTGGCGGCCTCGCGCCCCTGGAAGCAGTCGCGCACTATGGCCGCCGAGTTGACCACGCAGGCACCCCCGCCCAGCGCCTGCACCAGGCGCCAGGAGAGCAGCTCGCCGAGGCTGCCCACCGTGGTCAGCATCAGGCTCGCCAGCAGGAAGATCACCAGGCCCGTGAGCAGCACCGGCTTGCGCCCCAGCCGGTCGGAGAGCGGCCCGCCGGTGAGCTGGCCGAGGGCGAAGCCGGCCAGGAAGGTGCTGATCGACAGCTCGGTATGATGGATGCTCGCGCCCACCGCCTCGGCCAGGGCCGGCATGGCGGGCAGGTAGGCATCGATGGCGAAGGGAGCCAGGGCGGTATTGGCGGCGACCAGCAGGGCCACGCGCCGGGAATTCAGGGTCAACAAGGCGCCTCCCACAGGGCTCTTGGCAGAGAAGGAGTGGATCGCGACAAAAGATAGAGGGCTAATGATAACCCAAAATCCGCTCGCTGGCCCGGCCGCCTATATTCGCCCGGGCTGCCTTGCTAGAGTGAACGCCATGACAACCGGAGGGATCCCCACCATGGCAGACGACCTGCTTTCACAACTCAAGACCATGACCACCGTGGTGGCCGACACCGGCGATCTCGAGGCGATTCGTCGCTTCGAACCCACCGACGCCACCACCAACCCCTCGCTGATCCTCCAGGCGGCGCAGCACGAGAGCCGCCGGGCGCGGCTGGGCGAGATCGCCCGCCACGCCACCGATATCGACGATGCCCTGGACACCGTGGCCGTCGAGATCGGCAGCGAGATCAGCGCCCTGGTGCCCGGCTTCGTCTCCACCGAGGTCAGCGCGCGACTCTCCTTCGACACCGATGCCACCCTGGCCCGGGCCCGTGCGCTGATCGAGCGCTACGGCCGCCACGGGGTCGGTCCCGAGCGGATCCTGATCAAGGTCGCGGCGACCTGGGAGGGGATTCGTGCCGCGCGGATCCTCGAGCGCGAGGGCATCCACACCAACCTGACCCTGCTGTTCAGCTTCGCCCAGGCCCGCGCCTGCGCGGATGCCGGCGCAACTCTGGTCTCGCCGTTCGTGGGGCGGATCCTCGACTGGCACAAGGCCCAGGATCCCGAGGCCGACTTCGAGGGCGACCGCGACCCGGGCGTCCAGTCGGTGAAGCGCATCTACGAGCACTTCAAGGGCCACGGCTTTGATACCATCGTGATGGGCGCCAGCTTCCGCAACAGCGGCGAGATCCTCGCCCTCTCGGGCTGCGACCGGCTGACCATCTCCCCGGCGCTGCTGGAGGAGCTGGCCGGCACCGAGGCGCCGCTGACGCGTCGACTCACACCGCTGGACGCCGAGACGAGCGCGCCGGAGCCGCAGGACGAGGCGGAGTTCCGCTGGTCGATGAACGAGGACGCCATGGCCACCGAGAAACTGGCCGAGGGCATCCGCAAGTTCATGGCCGACCAGCGCAAGCTGGAGACGCTGCTGGGAGAGCTCAGGAGGGGGTGATCGGAGACGGGCGGCCTGGGCGGCCGGGCCGCCTCGATGGGCGCCCGTCTAGGAGTCGTGGGAGGCGGCCTGCTGGGCCTCGAGCATCTCCACCAGCGGCTGGAACTCCTCGCGGTTATGCTCGTTGAGGCGCATCAGGATGCGATGCGCCTCGAGCACCCGCTGGCGGGTCTCCTCCACGTCGGTGGGGATCTCGGGCAGGTCGCGGAGGTCATGCGCCTCGGTGATCGGCGATTCCACCAGGGTGAAGATGCGCGAGAACCCCATGACGTCGAGCATGCGCTGGACATCGGGATTGTCGGCGATGATGGTCGGCGGCTCGCTGACCCGTCCCTGCACCGCCATGGCCACCTTGGCGAGAAAGCCCAGAGCGGTGGAATCCACGTTGGTGGTGTCTCTCAGGTCGATGATCAGGGTCTCGAGGCCCGGCGTCTCCGCGAGCTGCTGGGCCTGGCGATCCAGGGTCGCACAGAGCGTCAGGCGCACATCCCCGCACAGCTTGAGGACGAAGACCCCCGATGCAAACGCTGCCTTGATGCGGCCCTCATGATTTATCATTGCCAAATCCGCTCAACACCATGATCGTCAGGTCGTCTGGCAGTTCCTCATGCCCCGGTGCACTCTGGGCCACGACTTCATCATCGTCGGCCAGATGCTCCAGTGCAAGACTGCCACGTAGGTCCTCCAGCGTCTCGCTGGCCAGGACCCGCCGCTCGAGTTCCCTGAGCCGCCCTTCCAGGGTATCCCCCGGCAGACACTCCAATATGCCATCCGAACAGAGCCACAGCCGAAAGTTCTCCGGCAGCGGACAGCCCAGGCTCGGGTAGTCGACCCCGGGGAAGAGGCCGACCGGCATCCCCTCGCCGGGCAGCGCCTGCACCTCGCCGTCGGTCACCAGCAACGGCATGGGCAGCTGCGCGCCGAGGGAATAGTGGAGATAACGGCGCCGGTGGTCAATCACCCCGACGAACAGGGTCGCGTGCTTGCCGATGCCGGCATCCAGCAGTTCGCGGTTGAGCGCCTCCAGCCAGCGCGGCGCCAGCCTTTCGGGATGCTCGCCGTCCCACTCCTGCTGCCAGCGATTGGAGAGGTATTTCAGCAGCACGGTGACGAAGGCCGAGGAGGCGCCGTGGCCGGAGACGTCGGCGAAGTAGAACAGGCTGTAGCGCTCGTCGAAGCCCTGGAAGTCGAGGAAGTCCCCGGAGAGATAGAGCGAGGGCGCCAGCCAGTAGTCGAAGGTCACGCCCTGCAGGGTCTGGGGACGGGGCGGCAGCAGCTTGCGCTGGATCTGGCCGCCGGCCTGCTGGTCGAGGCGCAGCATCGCCAGGTGGGTCTCCAGGCTCTCGTTGAGCTCCTCGAGGTTCTCGTTGAGATGCGCCAGCCGGGTGCGGTCACGCTCCCGCTCGGCGGCCAGCCGATGCACCTCGATCGCCTTGACGATCATGCGCCGCAAGAGCGAGCCGTGGCGCAGCGGATCGATGATGTAGTCCACCAGGCCCGCTTCTACGGCCTTCAGCAGATCGGCGTCCTGACGATCGTCACTGACCACCAGGGTCGGCAGCCGCTCGGCCAGGCGCTCCCACTCGGCGCGCGAGACCGCCCGCGCATGGGCGACGATCAGCGCCGTCTCCGGCGGCAGCTCCTCGATCCCGGAGGCGGCGTATACCGCCAGGTCGTCACGGGCGATCGTCTGGGCCAGGGCGTCACGCTCCGGGCCCGGGAGGTCGATCACGCCGATCAGTTGCTTGGCTGGTGGCATGCGGTCATGGCCTCATTCGGCGAAGGCGTCGTCGAAGTCCGCCTCATCGAAGTCGAACTCGTCGCTGGCGAAGGGATCCTCGCCCAGCTGTCCGTCGTTGACCTCGAAGCGACGCTGCTGAAGGTAGGCATCGCGGATGAAGCTGTAGCGATCGCCGCTGATCAGCGCCTCCTGGTCGAGCAGCCCGGCACGAGCATCGATGATCTGGAGGGCGCGCAACCCGTAGCGGACCGTGTCGTCTTCCACGTAGGTGAGCGGGTAGGTGTACGCGTCCACCGGGAGCCCCGCCGTATCGCGCACGGTGCTCGGTCCCAGCAGCGGCAGCACCAGATAGGCCCCCTCCCCGACGCCCCAGGCGCCGAGGGTCTGGCCGAAGTCCTCTTCACGGCCGGTGATGTCCATCCGCGTGGCGACGTCGAAGAGCCCGCCGATGCCGACGGTGGTGTTGATCAGGAAGCGACCCGTGGAGACGCCGGCGTTGCCCCCCTTTCCCTGCAGCAGGCTGTTCAGGGTGGTACGGATCTCGCCCAGGTTGGAGAAGAAGTTGCCGACACCCGTCTCCACCGGATCCGGGGTGATGAAGCGATAGCCCTGGGCGACAGGCTTCAGCGCATAGCGGTCGACCACGTCATTGAAGGCGAAGACCTTGCGATTGAAGCCCTCCCAGGGGTCGTCGGGATGTCGCTCGCGCATCTCGCCACTGCTGGCGCAGCCCGCGAGCAGTGCCAGCGCCACCACCAGGGCACCGCGACCCGCCCACCGGGTCATCGCCCCTGCCATCATCCCGTTCCTCTCACGTCCGTTCATCGGGCACTATCGCCTCCCTGCGGTTACTGTCTTGACGCTCATTGGCGACGCACCACTACGCTGCCGGCACTGTAGCCCGCGCCGAAGGAACAGACCACCCCGAGTGCGCCGGACGCGAGGTCGTGACGATGCAGGTGGAAGGCGATGATCGAGCCGGCCGAGCTGGTATTGGCGTAGCGATCGAGGATGATCGGCGCCTGTTCGGCCTCAGGCTCATGGCCCAGCACGCGCCGGGCGATGAGGTCGTTCATGTGGCGGTTGGCCTGATGCAGCCACAGGCGCGCCAGGTCACCGCCGGTGAGCTCCAGGCTTGCCAGGTGATCGGTGATCAGCGCCGCCACCATCGGGCAGACTTCCTTGAAGACCCGGCGCCCCTCCTGCACGAAGAGTCGGTCGGTGGCGAGCGGGTCGCTGTCGGTGACGCGATCGAGGAAGCCGGCGTTGTTGCGAATGGCGTTGGAGAAGCGCGTCGTGAGCCGGGTGCCGAGGATCTCGAAGCGCGACTCGGCGCTGGCCACCTCGTCGCTCTCCAGCACCAGGGCGGTACAGGCATCGCCGAAGATGAAGTGGCTATCGCGGTCGCGGAAGTTCAGGTGGGCCGAGCAGATCTCGGGATTGACCACCAGGGCACGCCGGATGCTGCCGGCGCGGATGGCGTTGGCGGCGGTCTCGATGGCGAAGGTCGCCGAGCTGCAGGCCACGTTCATGTCGAAGGCATAGCCGCCGGCACCCAGCGCCGCCTGCAGCTCCACGGCCACCGCCGGGTAGGGGCGTTCCAGGTTGGAGCAGGCGACGATCACCAGGTCGATCTCGCGGGCCGCCACACCCGCCGCGTCCAGCGCCTCGCGGGCCGCGGCCTGGCCCATCTCGCACTGGATGGAGGGCTCGTCATTGCCACGCGGCGCGAGCCGCGGTCGCATGCGCTCGGGATCGAGGATCCCCTCGGCATCCATCACGTAGCGGCTGTGGATGCCCGACGCCTTGACGATGAAGTCGCTGCTCGAGTGCTCGAGGCGCTCCTCGACGCCGGCCTCGGCGCGACGCGCGTTCTCGGCGTCCACCCAGGCATTGAACGAGGCCACCAGGGCCGCGTTGTCGATGGCATGGGACGGCGTGAACAGCCCCGTGCCGGTAATCACTGCGTGGGTCATGCGCTTCTCCCTGTGAGTTCGGCCCAGCGTTTCTCCAGGCGCTTGGTGGAGACCGGGAAGCGGGTGCCCAGCTGCTGGGCGAAGAGCGAGACGCGCAGCTCCTCGATCCACCAGCCGAACTCCACCAGCGCCGGGTCTTCCACCCCACCGCGCCGTTCGCTCTCGCGGCGAGCCGCCAGGCGCGCCTCGAAGTCCTGGACCTCCTGCATGTGCATCTGGTCGCGCATGCGCTCCCGCGGCGCCTTCTCCAGGCGGATCAGCGCCGCCTCCATGTAGCGGGGGTACTCCTCGAGCCACTTGCCGGCCTCGCTGACGAAGCCGGGGTGCACCAGGCGCTGCATCTGCGCCTTGAGGTCACTGTACACCAGTGCCAGGGCCAGGTTGAGGTTGCCCTTCAGCGCCTTGGTCACCGCCAGGTGGCCCTGAAGCGCCTGCTCGAGGGTCGCTACCAGGGCCTCGGCGCGGGGCAGCAGCGCGTCGCCGGTGGCCTCGAGTCGCGCCGCCAGCTCATCGCGGGAGCGCGGCAGCGGGTCGGTGGCCACCACCTGGCGAAAGACCGCCGCCACCACGTCCTCGATGAGCGTGCGCTTGCCGCCCACCTTGGCGAACAGCAGCGCGCAGGTGGAGAGCCCCTTCAGCCGCTCGATGGCGCGCGCCTGGTCGGGGCACTGCGCCATGGCCGCCTGGACCACGCCGGCGCGATGGGCCTCGCGGGCCTTGTCGGGATGATCGCACAGCTCGACCCGGTAGGCCTCCCCGGCGGGCACCAGGGCGGGATAGGCCTCCACCCGGATGCCCGCCTGGGTGGTGACCCGGGACTCGGGCAGCGGCGTCTCGGGCAGGGCCGAAAGCTCGTCCTCGTCGCTCGCCTGCTCGGCCAGGGCCCGGGCGCCCTCTCCCGCGGCGGCCTCGAAGCGGCGCTCCAGCTCGCGGGCGTCGCGGCCCTGGCCCAGGGGCTCGCCGCGATGATCGACCACCCGCAGGTTCATCACCAGGTGGGGCTCCAGGGCCTCGAGGTTCCAGTCGTCGGGGTGCAGGCGCACGCCGGTCTTGCGGCGCAGGAACTCGCCCAGCGCCTCGGTGAGCGGCACGTCGTCCGGGATCATCGCCTCCAGGGCGGCGTCCACCCAGTCGGGAATCGGCACCACCTGGCGCCGGATCGCCTTGGGCAGCGACTTCATCAGGGCGATGCACTTCTCGCGCAACAGGCCCGGCACCAGCCACTCCAGCCGCGCCAGGGGCAGCTGGGGCAGCATGGCGGCCGGCACGGTCAGCGTCACGCCGTCGTCCGGGGCGCCGGGCTCGAAGTGGTAGGCGAGCGGGTAGCGCACGCCGTTGAGCGTGAGCTCGTCGGGGTAGTCGGCCTGGGTGACCTCGCCGGCCTCGCGGGCCAGCAGGGCCGCGCGGTCGAACTTGAGGATGTCGGGGTCCTCGGCCTCGGCTTTCTTGCGCCAGGCCTCGAAGCCCTTGCCGTTGACGATCTCGGCGGGGAGGCGCTCGTCGTAGAAGGCGAAGAGGGTCTCCTCGTCGACCAGGATGTCACGCTTGCGGGCACGATCCTCGAGGTCCTCGACCTCCTCCACCAGCGCCCGGTTGTGGGCGAAGAAGTCGCCGCGGGTCCTGAACTCGCCCTCGACCAGCGCCCGGCGGATAAAGAGCTCCCGGGACGCCGCCGGGTCGATCGGCCCGAAGTTGACCTTGCGCCCGGTGACGATGGGCAGGCCGAACAGCGTGACCTGCTCGGTGGCCACCACCTGGGCGCGCTTCATCTCCCAGTGGGGCTCGGCGTAGGAGCGCTTCACCAGGTGGCCGGCCAGGGGCTCGATCCACTGGGGCTCGATGCGCGCCGCGGTGCGGGCGAAGAGCTTGGTCGTCTCCACCAGCTCGAAGGCCATCAGCCACTTGGGCGACTTCTTGGCGAGCCCCGAGCCGGGGTGGACGACGAACTTGCGGTTGCGCGCCCCCAGGTACTCGCGGTTCTCGGTGAGCAGGCCGATATTCGAGAGCAGCCCGGTGAGCAGCGCCTGGTGCAGGGCGACCGCGCGCTTGCGGCCGGCCTCGCGGCGCGCCTTGTCGTCGCCCTCCTCCTGGGCCTCGATCGGTGCCGGCGGCGGCACCTCGATCTCCATGTCGCGCAGCAGCTGGCGCAGCTGGCGGAAGGTATCGTGCCACTCGCGCAGACGCAGGTAGTTGAGGTAGTGATCCTTGCACCAGCGGCGCAGCCGGTTGCCCGAGAGCTCCTCCCGGGCGGCCTCGAAGCCGTGCCAGAGGTTGAGCAGCGCGACGAAGTCGGAGTCGGGGTCGTGCCAGCGGCGATGCGCCTGGTCGGCGGCCTGGCGCTTGTCGGCCGGGCGGTCGCGGGGATCCTGGACCGCCAGGCCGGCGACCACGATCAGCACCTCGCGCAGCCCCCCCTGCTCGGCGCCGGCCAGCACCATGCGCGCCAGGCGCGGATCGATGGGCAGTCGGGCCAGCTTGCGCCCCAGCGGGGTCAGGCGGTTGCCCGCATCCACCGCGCCCAGCTCGAAGAGCAGCCGGAAACCGTCGGTGATGAAGCGCGCGTCCGGCGGATCGACGAAGGGAAAGGCCTCGATGTCGCCGAGCTTGAGCGAGAGCATCGAGAGGATCACCGAGGCCAGGTTGGTGCGCCGGATCTCGGGGTCGGTGAACTCGGGGCGGGCGAGGAAGTCCTCCTCGTCATAGAGGCGGATGCAGACGCCCTCGGCCACCCGGCCGCAGCGGCCCTTGCGCTGGTTGGCGCTGGCCTGACTGACCGGCTCCACCGGCAGGCGCTGGATCTTGGCCTTGTAGCTGTAGCGGCTGATGCGCACCAGGCCCGGGTCGATGACGTAGCGGATGCCCGGCACCGTCAGCGAGGTCTCGGCGACGTTGGTGGAAAGCACGATGCGCCGCCCCGCGTGGGAGGCGAAGACGCGATTCTGCTCGGCGTTGGAGAGCCTTGCATAGAGCGGCAGGATCTCGGTGCCGCGCAGGTCGGCCCGGCGCAGAGTGTCGGCGGTCTCGCGGATCTCGCGCTCACCCGGCAGGAACACCAGGATGTCGCGGGGCCCGTGGAACCAGCCCTTCTCGCGCTCGATCCGCTCGATCTCCTCCACGGCGTGGAGGATCCCCTCCTGCAGGGTGCGGTCCTCCTCGTCGTCGTCATCGCGCACCAGGGGCCGATAGCGCACCTCCACCGGGTAGGTGCGCCCGGAGACCTCGACCACCGGCGCCGGCTCGTCCCGGCCCTCGGCGTCGCGAGTGCCGAAGTGCGCGGCGAAGCGCTCGACGTCGATGGTCGCCGAGGTGATGATCACCTTGAGGTCGGGCCGGCGGGCGGTGAGGCGCTTGAGGTAGCCCAGCAGGAAGTCGATGTTGAGGCTGCGCTCGTGGGCCTCGTCGATGATGATCGCCTCGTAGCGGCTGAGGTCGGGGTCGTGGCGGGTCTCGGCGAGCAGGATGCCGTCGGTCATCAGCTTGACCAGGGTCTCGTCGCTGCTCTGGTCGGTGAAGCGCACTTGGTAGCCGACCTGCTCGCCGAGCGGCACCGCGAGTTCCTCGGCCAGGCGCGTGGCCACCGAGCGCGCCGCCAAGCGCCGCGGCTGGGTGTGGCCGATCAGCCCACGACGCCCCAGGCCCAGCTCCAGGCAGAGCTTGGGCAGCTGGGTGGTCTTGCCCGAGCCGGTCTCGCCGGCGACCACCACCACCTGGTGCTCCTCGAGCGCCGCCAGGATGTCCTCGCGACGCTCGGCCACCGGCAGCGACGCCGGGTAGTCGAGGGTGACAGGGCACGCTCGGCGTCGTTCCACCAGTTCTCGCGACCGCTCAATCGCCCGCCGGACCTCGGCGAGGCCGCGGTCCACGGGCTTGCCTTCCTTCAGGCGGCGGCGCAGGCCGCGCAGGCGTTTCTCGAGGCCGACGACGTCGCGGCGCATGACGTCATCGAGTTCCCGTTCGAGCGCGGCCAGTGCCTGGCGATCAGAGGATGCATGGTCGGATGTGGTGGTGCTCAAGGAAACCTCATCGAGTGAAACACAACGCGATTTGCCCCGGGCGAACCCGGGGCAAATCAACGATTATATCGCTCCCAGGGGGAGATGTCCGGGGTCAGTCGACAATCTGGCAGCCCACCGCCTGGCATGCCGCCATGGATCCCAGGCAGTTCTCGACCCTGTCGAAACCATGGCGTTTCAGGAGAGAGGCGGCGACCGCCGCACGCTTGCCGCTGCCGCAGAAGGTCACGATCGGCACCTCTTTGGGCAGCTCATCGAGCCGGTCGGGCAGATGGCCCAGGTAGATATGCCTCGCCTCGGGCAGGTGACCTGCCTCGTATTCCTCGATGCCCCTCACATCCAGCAGCACGAACGCTTCATCCTGCGCATAGCGCTGCTTCAGGGTCGAGGCCGCGATGGTCGGCACCACACCGTAGTCGGCACCACTCGCTTCCCAGGCCGTCATACCCGGCGTCAGATAGGCCTCCACCCGGTCATAGCCCAGACGGTACAGCTCGCGCAATGCCCGATCGAGGTCGGCATCGTCGTCCAGCACCAGTCCCAGCGGTGTGTCATAGGACACCAGCCAGCCGATGTAGCCCGGCGCCACCGCCGTGGGCATGGAGAGACTCCCGGGAATATGCGCACCGCAGAAGGCCTCGGGCGTGCGCAGGTCGAGCACCGTCATGTCACGGCCGCAGCGTTCGGCGAATGGTCCGGGTGGCAAGGCACTGGGCCGCGGCAGAGCATCATGCTCGATGCCCTGGTCATTGAGCGATTCCATGCGCCGGAAATAGGGGGGCTGGTAGTGATGCTCCTGACTCTTGGTGCGGATGAACGCACTACGATCGAGCTGAAGCATGGGGTTGTAGCGCCGCTCATAGCCCAGGGTGGAGAACTCGCGCTCGGCCATCCCGCTGCCGCACACCGAGCCTGCCCCATGGGCCGGATAGAGCTGGACCCCATCACCCAGAGGCAGCAGCTTGCCGAAGAGGCTGTCGTAGAGCTTGCCGGCCATTTCCTCGCGGCGCTCCGGGTAGAAGTCCGTGCGCCCCACATCGCCGATGAACAGCGTATCGCCGGTGAACACGGCCACGGGGGCATCGCCGAAATCGCTGTCAGCCAGAGTCAGCGAGATGCTGTCCAAAGTATGGCCCGGCGTTTCGAGCACCGTCAGCCGGGCCTTGCCGATATCGAAGTGCTCGCCGTCGGTGGCCGGCTGCGCGTGGGCAACCTGACCGGCCTGGCCATGGAACACTCGCGCCCCGGTCATCTCTGCCAGGCTGCGCGACCCCACGACATAGTCCTCGTTGCGGTGAGTCTCGAAGACATGGGTGATGTTGGCGCCTTCCCGCCTGGCGATATCGAGGTAAACATCGATATCGCGCCGGGGATCTATCACGGCGGCCGACTGACCGTCGATCACCATGTAGGACAGATGGGCGACACCTTCCGACTTTATCTTCTCGATGCGCATCGCTCTCTCCTTGGATCGTCGAACGGGGCGGATGAGCTGCCCCACAACCCGACACTGGTGCTCCAGGGCAGGCATTTCAATGACGCCGCGACAACCGGTCTCAGTCTCGGTGCTCCCCCTAAGCTTAGGCCCCCGCCTGTTCCTGCTCCTCGTCGCGCAGCTGGCGACGCAGCACCTTGCCCACGTTCGTCTTGGGCAGCTCGTCGCGAAACTCCACGAACCTCGGCACCTTGTAGCCGGCGAGCTCCTTGCGACACCAGGTGCGCAGGGTATCGGCATCGAGGCCCTCGTCGCGGGACACCACGAACAGCTTGATGGCCTCGCCGCTGGCCTCGTCCGGCACCCCCACGGCCGCCGATTCCACCACCCCCGGATGGGCGGCGACGACGTCCTCGATCTCGTTGGGGTACACGTTGAAGCCCGACACCAGGATCATGTCCTTCTTGCGATCGACGATGCGGATATAGCCGTCCGGCTGGAGCACGGCGATGTCACCGGTGTGGAACCAGCCCTGATCATCGATCGACCTCGCGGTCTCGTCGTCGCGGCGCCAGTAGCCCTTCATCACCTGAGGGCCCCTCACGCAGAGCTCCCCCGCGGCCTCAAGGGGGGCGTCCCGGCCGTCGGCGTCCAGCACCTTCACCTCGGTGCCCGCCACCGGCTTGCCGATGGTGCCCAGCTGGATGGCGTCCACGGGATTGAAGCTGACGATGGGCGAGGTCTCGGTCAGGCCGTAGCCCTCGGCCACCTGGCAGCCGGTGACCTCCTCCCAGCGGGTCGCCGAGGCGCGGGTCAGGGCCATGCCGCCGGAGATGGTCAGGTGCAGCCGCGAGAAGTCGAGCCCGCGAAAGTCCTCGCGGTTGCACAGCGCATTGAACAGCGTATTGAGCCCGATGAAGCCGGTGAAAGGCACCTGCTTGAGCGTCTTGACGAAGCCGTCGAGGTCGCGGGGATTGGGAATCAGCACCGAATGGTTGCCGGTCTCCATCATGAACAGGCAGTTCACCGTGAAGGTGTAGATGTGGTAGACGGGCAGCGGCGCGATGATGGTCTCGACGCCCTCCCCCAGCGCCGGCCCGATCGCCTGGCGGGCCTGCAGCATGTTGGCCACCAGGTTGCGGTGAGTCAGCATGGCACCCTTGGCGAGCCCGGTGGTGCCGCCGGTGTACTGCAGGGCGGCGATGTCGTCGGGCTCGCGGCTCACCTCACGGTGAGCATGCCGGGCACCGGTGGCCAACGCCCGGCGAAACGGCGTGGCGCCGGGCAGCGAGAAGGCCGGCACCAGCTTCTTGACGTGCTTGACCACGCTGTTGATCAGCACACGCTTGGGGAAGGGGTGCAGATCGCCGAGCTCGGTCACCACCACCTGCTCGATGCCGGTCCGCTCGAGGATGTTCTCGAGCTTGGCGGCCATGTTGGCCAGGATGACGATGGCGCGTACCTCGGCATCCTTGAACTGATGGGCCATCTCGCGCTCGGTGTAGAGCGGGTTGGTATTGACCACCACGAGGCCGGCCCGCAGGGCGCCGAACACCGCGACCGGGAACTGCAGCACGTTGGGCAGCTGGATGGCGATGCGATCCCCGGGCTCAAGGTCGGTCTCCTGCTGCAGCCAGGCCGCGAAGTGGCCGGAGAGATGGTCGAGCTCGGCGTAGCTCAGCACCCGCCCCATGCAGCTGAAGGCCGGCTTGTCGCCGAAGCGCGCCACCGAGGCGTGGAAGACCTCCATTACCGAGGCATAGCCATCGAGTTTCTCGAGGGGCTGACCGGTCAGGATGGCGGGCGTGGCGTTCTCGCTCATGGGCTATCTCCATGCTGCGGCCGATGTCGATACCGGCCTTATTGTTCTCCACGCGAAGGGTTATCCACACGCGGTGTTGTTAGCAGGCACCTTATACCAGCGACTCGATGGCTGTAAAACGAGCGATTAAAACTTACGTTTTATAGCGTGCCTGGATCACTCCCCCCTGCCACACCAGAAGCTCGCCCGGCACCATGCACACCCACTCCTCGTTGTCGGTGAGCGGCTCGGTGGCGATCACCGAGACCACGTCATCGGTGGTGGTGTGTTCGGCGAAGTTCACCGTCAGCTCGGCATCCGACAGGCTCGCCCGCCCGAAGGGCGCCCGGCGGGTGATGTGCGCGAGCTTGGTGGAGCAGAAGGTATAGAGATAGTCGCCGTCGGCCAGCAACAGGTTGAACACCCCCAGGCCACGCAGCCGTTCGCAGAGCCCGTGCAGCATCGACCAGAGGGCCTCGCGCTGCCGGTCATCGGCAGGTGGCTCGGGGAAGGCACTGCGCAGCTCGCCGAGCAGCCAGCAGAAGGCGTGCTCGCTGTCGGTGCTGCCCACCGGGCGGTAGAAGGAGTGCGGCAGGGCCTGCCAGTCGGCCAGCTGGCCGTTGTGCGCATAGCACCAGGGACGCCCCCACATCTCGCGTACGAAGGGGTGCGTGTTGGCCAGGCGCACCTGGCCGACGTTGGCCTGGCGGATATGGCTGATGACGATGTTCGACTTGATGGGATAGTCGCAGATCAGCCGGGCGATCGGCGAGTGCACCGAGGGGTGCGGGTCGCGAAAGTCGCGGTAGCCGCCCTCTTCGTAGAAGGCGATGCCCCAGCCGTCGCGATGCGGTCCGGTGCCGCCGCCCCGATGCAGGAAGCCGGTGAAGCTGAAGCAGATATCCGTGGGCACATTGGCACTCATGCCCAGAAGCTCACACATGGGGTTCCTCCCGGTGTGGGGGGCGCCGCTCCTGGCGGCGCCGAATCAGGGATATGACCACCAGCAGCAGGACGAGCGCCGCCAGCGCTCCCCACAGGCGCGGATCGCGACGGTGCTCGTGCCAGAGGCGTTCGAGGCCCGGCCAGCCCGCCCGCCAGAGCGCCTGGGCCGCGTCCGGCAGGCGGTTGACCCAGGCGACGAAGCGATCGGCGATCGGCTCGTCGCCCATGTCGGGCGGTGGTTCGGCGTCGCTCCCACGTGGGTCATCGAAGGCCTCGGTAGCAAGCGTCGGGCCGACCACGTCGGCCACCCCGATGCCGAGGCGGCCATCGGGATAGAGCACCAGGCGCGGCATCGACAGCGTGCGGCGCTCGCCGTCGAGCTCGACGGTGGCCTCCAGCAGCAGGGGCAGACTCAGCGAGGGATCGAGGTCGGGCAGCGCGAGGTGCCAGCGCGTTTCCCCCACCGCCTCGGCCTCGAGGCGCTCACCCTGCAGCTCGCCGTGGATCTCGGTGTTGTCACGATTGAGACTCGGGTGTTCGGCGGCCAGCACCACCCGCCCGGCCTGGGGACGATGGACGGCTCCGATGGCCGGCAACACGTTCACGGCCTGGGCCCGTTGGCGCTGGAACGCCTCGCTCTCGGCGCGGATCACCAGGTGGGCATTGCCGGTCAGCGCCGGAGCCGGCAGGCGCCCACGATAGCGCCCCGCTTCGGCCTCGAGCACGACGCGAGACTGCACCTCGCCCTGATCGTCCTGCAGCGACACCGACAGCGTCAGGTCCTCGCCGCCCTCGAAGGGCCCGCCATCGTGGGTGATCCACGCCTCCACCGGCACGTCGAAGCCTCGGTAGAGGGTGGTCGGCAGGTCGGCGGTACGCAGGTGCAGCGAGGAGGCGACGTTGACGCGGCTCTCCTCGCCCACGGCGCCGTCGATGCGCCACTCGCCGGCCTGGGGATCGGGCACCCGGATCAGGTCGAAGCGCGGCTCCACCTGCCAGCGGACGTCATCCGGCGCATCCTCGGCCCGGTAGCGCGTGCCCTCCGGGTCGACCAGGGTCAGGGGCTCGTCGTCGGGCTCATGGAAGATCAGTGCCGAGAAGGTCTCCACGCCGTCATCGATGACGAAGCGCCCGTCGTCCAGGGGCACCTGATCGGCGGGAAAGATACGCTCGACGATGTCCAGGAAGGCCCCCAGCAGGCCCTCGGGGCTCTGTGCCAGTGCCGCCAGCCCGCCAGTGGACTGGGCCAGGCGCTCCACCAGCGCCAGGTCGGCCTGGTCGGAGAAAGCGATGGCATGGACCGCCACCCCTTGATTGGCGAGTTCCTCGGCCCGCTCCCCGACCAGCCGACGCCGCGAGGCCCGATCGATGTCGGGCTTGGGCCCCCGGCCGGGTGACAGGTCGATCATGCCGTCGGTCAGCAGTACCAGGTGGCGCCAGCCGTTGGCCTCGCTGCGGGAGGCCGCGTTGAGCGCGGCTTCGATGTCGGTGTACTGCTGGTAGGCCTGCAGCGCCGGCGGCAGGGCCAGGGCCTGCTCTCGCCAGGCCGCATCCACCTCGCCCAGCGGCAGGGGGTTGTCGACCGTCTCGCCGAAGGTCCACACGCCCGCCCTCGCCCCGCTCGGCAGCAGCGCCACCAGCAGGTCCAGGGCGCTGACGGCCAGCCGGTCGGGGTCGTTGTCGCGCATGCTGCCGGAGACATCGACCACCACCCGGACGTCGGGGCGCTCCTCGTGCGGCTGGGCCCAGAGCGGGCCGGCCCCTAGCCACAGGACCAGGCCCGCCGCCAGCATTCGAGGCAGCCAGCCGACGCGTTCCTTGCCGTACCCACTCATCGGAGCTCCTTAGCCGATCACGCTGGACGATCGAGCGAGACGCTCGCGCCCGCCGATCATGGCGCGTATTAGCCGATCACCGGCTCATGGCGTTCGCCACTGTCGCGGCGGCCGGAGGCGGCGGACGCTTCGTCGTCCATGTCCACATCGTCCTCCTGGCCGTGAGTCCTGCGATGGCGACCGCGCCACCACAGCAGCAGCCCCAGCAGGGCGCCCACGCCGGCCCCAATGACGACCAGCAGGGCGACCGGCAGGAAGGTCTCGCGGTTATTCTCGAGGAAGGCCACGGCCGCGACCATCACCGCCGGGGCGAATCCGCTGTAGAACTCTCCTTCCTCCAGCAGCGGCAGACGGAAATGGGACGGGGTCCACATCACGCCGGCCACCGCCCAGGTGATCACCAGCCGCGGCAAGCGCGGCAGAAAGCCCAGCCCCAGGTAGCCGGTCAGCAGCACCACCAGCGACAACACGACATAGACCAGCCATAGTAGGGGCATCGAATCCGACATCAGCATCACGACCTCGCGAGTTGTGCGTCGACGACGCACGTTCTTGAAAACACACTGAGTATGGTACATCCCGCGCCATGAAAGCACAGCCGCCACGTGACAAGGCCCCCACCCTCCCCGCCGACGATCCCGCCGCCCGCTTTCGCCATGCCGATGATCCGGCCTGGCACTGGCTGGAGAACCGCGACGCCCCGGAGGTCAGCGCCTTCCTCGAGACCGCCAACCAGGAGTCCGACCGCTGGTTCACGCCGCTGGACGACCTGGTGGAGCGCCTCTATCACGGCCACCTGGCGCGCCGTGAACTCGCCGTGAGCGGGCTCAAGACGCCGCTGGATCACTTCACGGTATGGAGCGAGACGGCGCCCAACGCCGACTATCCGGTCTGGTGGCGCCACCCCAACGGCCGCCCCGATGCCGCGGAAGCCTTCCTCGACCTGGAAGCCAGGGCCGGCGAGCACGACTTCCTCGAGCTCGGCGACATGGCCCTCTCCCCGGACGAGGCCTGGCTGGCCTGGACCGAAGACACCCGCGGCGACGAGACCTACACGCTCTATCTCAAGCGCCTGCCGGATGGCGATCCCGCCGTGCTGCTCGAGGAGATCGGCCCCGAGATCGGCTGGGCCGAGGACAATGCCACCCTGCTGTTCACCCGCTTCGATGCCACCCAGCGTCCGGAAAGCATCTGGCGCCTGCCGGTGGCGCATGGCCAGGCCGGCGAGCCGACGCTGATCCTGCGCGAGGAGGATCCGGAGTTCTGGCTGGGCCTGGGCAAGACCCGCTCACGGGAGTGGCTGATCCTGGAGAGCGCCTCCAAGGACACCAGCGAGAGCCACCTGATTCCCGCCCGTGCCCCGGCCACGCCGCCCCGCTGCTTCCGCGCCCGGGAGAGCGGCGTGGAGTATGCCGTGGACCATCGTCCCGGCCACTTCTACGTCCTGCATAACCGCCAGGCGACGCACTTCCGTCTGGACCGGCTCGCGGAGCGCTCACTGGACGGAGCCGACCCCGCGCACCACTGGCAGCCGCTCATCGACCATCGCGACGAGGCGACCCTGGAGGGGGTCGACGCCTTCGATTGGGGGCTCGTCATCACCGAGCGCGACCACCACGAGGCCCAGGTGCATCTGCGGGTGCTCGAGCTGGCGGACGACCACGCCCTCATCCGCGACGAGCGCCTGCCACTGCCCGAATTGCCCTGCAGCCTGGCGCTGGGCGACGCGCCTCACTTCGCCGAGCGGTGTCTGCGCCTGCGCGAGGAGTCCTTCACCCTGCCGGTGACCTGGCACGAGCTCGACCTCGACAGCGGCGAACGGCGTCTCCTCAAGCAGCAGCCCATCCATGGCGACTTGCGGCCCGAACAGCTGGCCTGCGAGCGGATCTGGGCGACCTCCCACGACGGCGAGCGCGTGCCGGTCTCGGTAGTCAGGCGGGCCGATCTCTCCGGCCACCCCCTGCCCACCCTGCTCTACGGCTACGGCGCCTACGGCGAGGTGCTCGACCCCTGGTTCTCGGTCGCCCGGCTGGAGCTGCTGGCACGCGGGGCGGCCTTCGCCGTGGCCCACGTGCGCGGCGGCGGCGACCGCGGCGAGCCCTGGTACCTGGCCGGCAAGCTCGAGCACAAGGCCAACAGCTTCCACGACTTCCTCGCGGCCCGCGACGCCCTGGTCGAGAAGGGCCTCAGCGACGGCGAGCACATCGCCGCCTACGGTGCCAGTGCCGGCGGTCTGCTGGTCAGCGCCAGCCTCAACCTGGCCCCCGACGCCTTCTGCGCCGCGGTGCTCGACGTGCCCTTCGTCGACGTGCTGCGCACCATGGAGAATCCCGACCTGCCCCTGACGACCGCGGAATACACCGAGTGGGGCGACCCTCGCGAGCCCGAGGCGCGACGCCGCATCCGCGACTACTCCCCGCTGGACAACCTCTCGGCCCAGCCCTGGCCGGCGGTCTTCCTGCAGGGCAGCTGGCACGACACCCGGGTGCCCTACTGGGAGCCGGCCAAGCTCTATGCACGCCTCAAGGAACTGGCCCCTGAGCAGCGCGCCGATGATCACCCCATCCTGCTGAGGACGGACATGTCTGCCGGCCACGGCGGCGCCTCGGGGCGCTTCAAGGCCTGGCACGACAATGCCCGCCAGGACGCCTTCATCCTCTGGGCGCTGGGCCTGGAAGACCGGGAGGCCTGATGCCTCGGTGACATCAATCTGACGACAGAGCCCGGAGGACAGCGCCCTGACGACAGGAACCCGGCCTCGGCCGGGTTCCTGTCGTGCTCGCATGAAGCGACTTGCCTGTCCTGGAGAGCGCCCGCTCAGCTGCCGCCGCCGGCACCACCGCCCGGGCCACCTCCAGAACCGCCGCCGGAACCGCCACCCGAGCCGCCGCCGGAACCGCCACCCGAACCGCCGCCCGAGCCGCCGCCCGAGCCGCCGCCGGAACCGCCTCCCGAGCCACCGCCGGAACCGCCTCCGGAACCGCCTCCGGAACCGCCACCCGAGCCGCCGCCGGAACCACCACCCGAGCCGCCGCCGGAACCGCCACCCGAGCCGCCGCCGGAACCGCCACCCCCACCACCGGAATGAATCAGGCCGTTGTCACCGCTGCCATCGTCGGTGCCGTCATCCGTGCCATCATCGCTGCCGTCATCCGTACCGTCGTCGGTGCCGTCGTCGGTGCCGTCATCACCGCCATCGTCGGTGCCATCATCCGTGCCATCGTCGGTGCCACCATCCGTGCTATCGTCGGTGCCGTCATCCGTACCGTCGTCGGTGCCATCATCGCTGCCGTCGTCGGTGCCACCATCGGTACCATCGTCCGTGCCGCCACCCGTACCGTCATCGGCGCCGCCATCGCTGGCGGCCAGCACGACGTCACTGCCGTCGCGTGCGCTGGACAGGGCCGTTTCCCGGTCACCGGCGCTCGGCGGGTAGAGCAGCAGCAGCTGTTCGGGACTTTGCCGCGTCGGCAGCCATGACTGCAGCTGCGCCATCTCCTGGTCGTCGAGTACCCGGCCCTCGTTCATGAGGTCGTTGAACATCGCCGCCATTTCGTCGTCGCTGAGCGCCTGTCCACTCCACGAGGACGACTGCGCCGCCACACCGGAAGAGGCCAGGGCACCCACCGCCAAGGCAAGCGCTAACTTCCTGAAACCTTTCATGATGCATCCCCTCGTCGTTATCCCATGCCCCCGGACGTGACACGCCATGCTCACGTTCACGCTGGACAACAAACTGTTACACACAGCAAAGCATCGTCCTCGCCGGTGATCGGCGCCATAGGACGAAGCCATGAAACAAGGGTCGCTGGGGGATGAGCGTGGACGCCTACTGCGTATGAGGCGTCTCAGGCATGGAGCGGAGGGCGCCCTGATGCAGGGGGTGAATCAAGCGTCGATGGGCAGGATGGCGATGATGTGCTCCTCGAGCTCCTCCTCGGGCACCTCGCGTTGGGAGACGGCGAAGCTTCGCACGCTGACGCCCTTGCGGTGCATCCGTTCAGGCCCGCCGGCGATCAGCGGGTGCCAGGCGGCCAGCTTGCGACCCTCCGCGACCCGACGGTAGGCACAGGACTTGGGCAGCCAGCGAAAGTCGTCGATGCGCTCGGGCGTCAGCTGCGTGCAGTCCAGCACCTTGGCAAAACGATTGTCATAGTCGCCGCAGCGGCAGCTCGGGATATCCAGCAGTTCGCAGGCGACGTTGAGCACCGCCAGGTCGCCGCTCTCCTCATCCTGGAACTTGAGCAGGCAGCACTGGCCGCAGCCGTCGCAGAGCGCCTCCCACTCCTCGTCGGTGAGCTCCTGCAGGTCGAAGCGCTCCCAGAATCGTTCTCTCATGATCTCTCCTGCCCCTTCGGGGCCTTGGCGATACATGACGCTCGCCGATGTTGGCGCCTCAGCTCGCCGTGTCGCCGCGCGACGCTAGTAGCGTGCCTCGGTCGGAACGCGATAGAGGTCGAGCAGATACTCCTCCTTGGCGGGTGGCATCTGCAGGTAGTAGCCCTTCTCGCGGATGGCGGCCATGACGTCGCCGGCCTGGGCACGGCCCAGGCGCTTCTCCGGGGTAAGGATCAGGGTCATCGCGGAGATCGGCTTGCCGAAGTGCTCCAGCAACGCCTCGGGCACCTCGGCAAGCCCCTGGCGCTTGTCCACGTAGAGGTACATCTCCTCCTTGGCGGGGCTCTTGAAGATCTCGCAGAGCAGCTTGTCGCCGCGCATCCGGTCGTCAGTCATCGTGATGCCTCCTCGAGGGCCGCGGTCAGGCCCGTCGCCAGTCGCTCCCCGCGCCAGCCGCCGGGCAGGAGCAGCGGCTGGCCCTTCAGGTCGGCACTCACCAGGGCTTCGAGCTCGCGGCGCTTGAGCAGCACCTCGGGGGCCACGCCCAGCGCCTCGGCCTCGGCGTTGACCACCTTCTTCAAGGCCTTGAGGCGCTGCTTGAACTCGGGCGTCATCGGCGAGAGCGGTGCCGGCGGCAGCGCCTCCTCGTCGACCTGCAGTGCTTCGCGCACCAGTCTCAGCAGGTCATCGCCCTCGCGCTTGATCAGCGCGGGCTTGAGGTCCTCGACGCGCGCCAGCTCGAAACGGTTCTCCGGCAGCTGCTCGGCGATGGCATAGAGCAGCCGGTCGGGCACCAGCCACCCCCGCGGTACGTCGCGACGCCGCGCCTCGCCCTCGCGCCAGATGGTCAGGCGCCGATAGGCTTCCACCTGCCGCGGCGAGAGGCGCCAGAGCTGGCGATGACGCAGGTACCATTGGCCGTCGGCGGTCTCGCTGCGCTCGGTCTGCGCCACCAGGGCGGCGCAGTCGGCCTCGACCCAGGCCATGCGGCCCTGATCCTCGAGAGAGGCGCGCTGCTGCTCCCAGACGTCCAGCAGGAAGACCACGTCCAGGGCCGCATAGCGCTGCTGGGACCCCGAGAGCGGGCGCAGCAGCCAGTTGGAGCGGGTCTCGTCCTTGGGCAGGGTCTCGCCGGTCCAGTGCTCCACCAGCTTCTGGTAGCCCATCGACGGGACCTCGCCGAGGAGCGACTGGGCGACCTGGGTATCGACCAAGGGGGCCACGGGCACCCCGGCCCAGTGGGCGAAGACCTCGAGGTCCTCGCTCGAGGCGTGCAGCAGCTTCAACGGCCCCTCGGCCAGCAGGCGACGAAAGGCCTCGGTGCACGCCACCTCCTGGGGATCCACCAGGAAGGCCGGACCGCCGGCGGCGAACTGGATCAGCGCCGGCACCGGATGGAAGGTGTTCTCGCGAAAGAACTCGGTGTCCAGGGCGATGACGTCGGCCGTAGCCACCTCGGCACAGGCGGCGTCCAGGGCGGCGGGAGTATCGATCCAGCGAATCTCGGGGTTCAGGGTCATGCAGGGTTCCGACAGCAGGGAAAAGGGCTCACTCGCCCCGGAAGGGCAGGCGACCGTTGAAGGCGCGGCTCAGGGTACCACCGTCGACGTACTCGAGCTCGCCGCCCATGGGCACGCCATAGGCCAGCCGCGAGAGCGAGACGCCCCGGGGCGCCAGCTGGGCGGCGATGTAGTGGGCGGTGGCCTCCCCCTCCACCGTGGGATTGGTGGCCAGCACGATCTCCTCGACGCCCCCCTCGGCGACCCGCGCCTCGAGCTGGTCGAGGCCGATGTCCTCGGGGCCGACGCCGTCCAGCGGCGAGAGGTGGCCGTGCAGCACGAAGTAGCGGCCGCGAAAGCCGCCGGCCTCCTCGATGGCCAGCTGGTCGGCGGGGGATTCCACCACGCAGAGCAGGGCCTCGTCGCGCCGCGCGCTCTGGCAGATGCCACAGACCTCCTCCTCGGTCAGGGTGCGGCAGCGCCGGCAGTAGCCGACCCGCTCGAGCGCCACGTCCAGCGCCGCCACCAGGCGCCGGCCGCCGTCGCGGTCGCGCTCGAGCAGGTGCATGGCCATGCGCTGGGCGGTCTTGGGGCCGACGCCGGGCAGCACCCGCAGCGACTCCATCAGTCTCTCGATCAGCGGGGAAAAGCTCATGGTCGGTCCGTCTCGGCCTGGATCAGAAGGGCATCTTGAAGCCCGGCGGCAGGTTGAGACCGGCGGTGGCCTCCTCCATGCGCGCCTTGGAGTCCGCCTCGACCTTGCGCACCGCGTCGTTGACGGCGGCCGCCAGCAGGTCCTCGAGGAGCTCCTTGTCCTCCTCCATCAGGCTCGGGTCAAGGTCGACCTTGCTGACGTCGTGGCGGCCGTTCATGGTCACCTTGACCATGCCGGCGCCCGCCTCGCCCTGGACCTCGGCCTTGGCGACCTCCTCCTGGGCCTTCTGCATCTTCTCTTGCATCTCCTGGGCCTGCTTCATGATGTTGCCCATGCCACCCTTCATCATGGCGAAATCCTCTCGTGGTTGATGTGATCGGTCTCGGCGCGCGGTTCAGCCGCGGGCCTCGGCATCGGCGGGCTTGACCGTGGATTCGATCAGGCGCGCGCCGAAGGCCTGCTGCAACTTCTGTACATGGGGGTCGCGGTTCAAGGCTTCAATCGCCTCGGCATGCCGCTGGGCGGCCAGGCGGTCGGCCTGCTGCCGGGGCGTCTCGACCGCCGGGGGCAGCTCGCCGGGCTCCAGCACCAGGCGGCGCTCGACGCCAGCGGCCGCCAGCGCCTCGCGGATGCGGGTCACGTGGATCTCGGCGTTCATCGCCTCCTGGGACGGATCGAGGCGCAGCGTGAGCCGCTCGCCGTCGTCGGCCTCGACCACGCAGTGAGCCGCCAGGTTGCGGGTCAGCCCGCCGAGCCCCAGCGACTCGAAGCTGGCCAGCCAGTCGGCGTGGCCGAAGCGGCCCGCCGGCGCGGCCGGCGCCGTCCCATCGGCTGCCTGAGCGGGTTCGAGGTCGTGGCTCGCCTCGCCCGCCGGGACAGGCTCGGGGCGCTCGGACGACGGGGCCTCGGCAGGAGACGGCGCGGGCGCCGCCTGGGGCATGCTCTCCGGGGGCGCCGTCTCGGGTGCCGTCTCCGGTGCCGTTTCCGGAGCCATCTCCGGTGATAGGGAGACGGGCTCAGGGGCGGGAGTGGCATCGCCGGCCGGCGCGTTTGGCGGCTCCTGCGCAGCAGGCGCTGGCGCGGTCTCGGTGGCCACTGCCGGCTCACGGGGCGGCTCGGGCGAAGCAGCAGACGCGGCCCCGGGCTCCGGCGGATGGGTCGGCTCGGGCGTTGGAGATGGCGGCATCTCGGCTGAGGCGGCCCGCGACGCCTCGGGCCCCGACGCCGGGTCGCCGGCCGACTCGCTGGTCGGTCCTGCCCCGCCGCCGTCCGGCAGTCCCCGCAGGGGCAGCGGCGTCTGCGCCGGCCGCGGCACGCCCTGGGGGCGGAACGCCAGCATGCGCAGCAGCGTCATCTCCAGCGCGGTGCGCAGGTCCGGGGCATGTTCCATGTCGCCGCGGCCCTGGATGCCGATCTGGTAGAAGAGCTGGATGTCCTCGGCGGTGAACCGCGCGGCCAACGCCAGCAGGGCGTCGCGGTCGCCGTGGCCGTTGTCCACGGCGTCGGGCACCATCTGGGCGATGGCCAGCCGGTGCAGCACGCCGGTGATGTCGTCGAGCACCGCGGCGAAGTCGGGCCCCTGCTCGGCCAGGGCTGCCACCTCGCCGAGCAGCCGGGCGGCATCGACCTCGGCCAGCGCCTCGACCAGCGCCAGCACGTGGCGATGATCGAGGGTGCCGAGCATGGCCGCCACGTCGGCGTGGCGAACCTCGCCCTGGCCGAAGGCGATGGCCTGGTCGGTGAGGCTCATGGCATCGCGCATGGAGCCCTCGGCGGCCTTGCCGAGCAGCCACAGGGCGCTCTCCTCGAAGCTCACCCGCTCGGCCTCTAGCACCGCGGCCAGGTGCCCGACGATGCGCTCCGGCGCCATGTGCTTGAGGGTGAACTGCAGGCAGCGCGACAGCACCGTGGGCGGCAGCTTCTGTGGGTCGGTGGTGGCCAGCAGGAACTTCACGTGGGGCGGCGGCTCTTCCAGGGTCTTGAGCAGCGCGTTGAAGCTGCTGGTGGAGAGCATGTGCACCTCATCGATGAGGTACACCTTGTAACGTCCCTGGGTCGGCGCGTACTGCACGTTGTCGAGCAGCTCGCGGGTGTCCTCGACCTTGGTGCGCGAGGCGGCGTCGACCTCGATCAGGTCGACGAAGCGCCCCTCGTCGATGGAACGACAGCTGTCGCACTCGCCGCAGGGGGTGGAGGTCACGCCCTCGTCGCCGCGGCCATTTGCCGTGCAGTTCAGGCACTTTGCCAGAATGCGCGCCAGGGTGGTCTTGCCCACGCCGCGAGTGCCGGTGAACAGATACGCGTGGTGCAGCCGACCCTGGTCCAGGGCATTGACCAGCGCGCGCTGGACATGCTCCTGGCCGACCAGTTCATGGAAGGTACGCGGTCGCCACTTGCGGGCCAGAACCTGATAGCTCATGCAGCGCGGGATCCTTGCGGTAAAGCGAACAGCAGCTGGGTGATGGGGCGCCGGGCGATCGGACGGCTCGCTGGCGCGGGCCCGATGCTCGACGGCAAACGGTCATTCTATCGACCGGGGCGCCCGGCGGAAAGCGGCGCGGATTCAGGCCTCCCGCGCCAGCCCTCCCGCGCCCCAGCGCTCGGCGAACTCCGCGGCCGTCAGCGGCGGACTCAGGTAGTCGCCCTGATAGGCGGGACAGCCCAGCGAGCGCAGGAGCGCGAGCTGGGTGGCGTTCTCCACGCCCTCGGCGATGACCTCGAGTCCCAGGCGTTCGGCGATCGAGAGGATGGCGGCGACGATCGTCTCGTCGTCGGCGTCGCCGGGCACGTCGGTGATGAAGGAACGATCGATCTTCAGGCACTGCACCGGCAGGCGGGTGAGGTAGGAGAGCGAGGAGTAGCCGGTACCGAAATCGTCCACGGCCAGCTCGACCCCCAGGCGGCGCAGCCCGTTCAGCCGCTCCAGGCCCTCGTCGGCATGGCCGATCACGAAGCCCTCGGTGATCTCGAGCTCCAGCCGCGAGGGGGAGAGCCCGCTCTGCTCGAGCGCCTCACGCACGTCGCCGACGATGTCTCCCTGCACCACCTGCAGCCCCGACAGGTTGACCGCGACGCGCAGGGAAAGCCCGGCCAGCTCCCACTCGCGGGCCTGGCGACAGGCCTCGCCCAGCACCCAGCGGCCGATGAGATGGATCAGCCCGGCCTCCTCCGCCAGGGCGATGAAGCGCCCAGGCCCGATCGTCTCTCCCTCGGGCGTCGTCCAGCGCACCAGCGCCTCGGCCCCGAACACGCGGCTGCCCTCCACCCGCGCCTGGGGCTGGTAGTGCAGCACCAGCTCCTGGCGATCCAGGGCCCGACGCAGGCCGGTATCCATGGTGAAACGTTCGCGGCTGGCCTCGGCCAGTTCCGGCGTGAAGAACATCCAGGTGTTGCGCTTGAGCGCCTTGGCCCCGTACATGGCGGTATCGGCGCGCTGGATCAGCTCGCCGGCGCTGCGCCCATCGCCGGGATAGACACTGATCCCGATGGAGGCGCCGATGAAGATCTCGTGCTGCCCGATATGGAACGGCTGCAACAGGGCATCGATCAGCTTCTGTGCCACCCGGCCGGCATCGGCGGACTCATGCAGGCGCTCCAGCACCAGCACGAACTCGTCGCCCCCCAGGCGCCCCAAGGAGTCCTCGTCTCGCACGGCCCGCCCCAGGCGCCGACCGACCGCCTGCAGCAGGCGGTCGCCCAGTGGGTGGCCGAGGCTGTCGTTGATGTCCTTGAAATGATCCAGGTCGAGGAACAGCACCGCCAGGGCTCCCGCGTCCTCCTCCGCGCGCTCCAGCGCCAGGGCGAGGCGCTGGTTGAGATAGGTACGATTGGGCAGGCCGGTCAGCGGATCGAAGTTGGCCGAGCGCCGCAGGCGACCGGCCTGATCGGTGATGCGCGACAGCAGCGGGCTGATCACCCGTGCCGTGGCCAACGCCCCGAGCCCCATCAGCACCAGCACCATGATCGCCGGCCAGAGCAGCTCGTGATAGACCACGCCATAGAAGCCGCGGGCGGGAATCTGCACCATCAGCGCCCAGTCAGGCGTGGCCAGCGGCACCAGCACCAGCACGGCCGCCTGCGCCCCCTCGCCATCGCGGGACAGCTCCGCCTGGCCGGACACCAGCGCCTCGCGCAGGCGTCCGGCGAGCCGCCCGTCGGGCTCGGTCGTGACCAGCGCGCCCTGGGGATCCGCCGCCAGCAGCGCCTGGCCGGGAGGGGCCAGCAGCCACTGTCGAGCGCCCTCACCGAAGCGACTGGCGTCGTCGAGCAGGCCGGCGATGCCCTGGGCGCCGAAATAGAGCCGGTCGGTGCCGAGGCGCCGGCTGTCCCGAGAGACGACCGGCGTCGTCACCTCCACGAGCATGCCCTCCTCCGCCGGCACCAGGCGCGCCTGACCCGGCGTGTCGGTCTTCGCTGTCACCGGGCGTGCTTCGGGAACGCGGCCGATGGTCACCAGCGGCTGACCCGCCCCATCCAGCCGGATCAGGCCCACGAGGTCCGGGGACTGCAGCATGGCATCCACCAGCCGCGGCGCCATGAAGGCCGCCAGGGCGTCACGCTCCTCGCGGGTCGCGACACGGCCCTCCACGTAGTCCTCCAGGCGGCCCCTCAACTCGGTGCGACTGGCGATCTGTCGGGCGACGTCCCGATAGCGCGCCAGCAGGTGATCGAGGGTCTCCGCCTGAGCCGAGGCGCTGACCAGGGTGATCGTCTCGAGTCCTTGGCGATGCGCCTGGTAGAGCGGCCAGGCCGTGGCCAGCCCGACCAGCGCCCCCGTGCAGAGGATGCCAAGCGTCGCCAGCGCGACGATGCGCCGCTGGGCGCGCTTCATCATTCGGGGTACCGCCCATCAGGGCCCGGGGTGGCAACCTCGATCATCGCCGCACGCCAAGCCCCGACGCCGTCGGGCCCTGCCGGAGCATCAAACATGGTTCGTCCTCGTTGGCCGGCGCTCTCGCCTCTGAAGTGTGGCCCCACGCCCGGTAAACGCCAAGCCTCGCGAGTCGGCCCGACATGGCACAGTGCCCCGGCAGGGAAGAGGTTCTCTGCCCACCCCTCCCCGGGGGGAAGGCGCTCGCCCCGATAGCGACGTCTCGGCTCGGCCGGGAGCGGCCTATACTGGCGGGAACCCCGGCCCCACGCCTCGCGCCTCCACTCGGCACCATCCAGGAGAGACGCCATGCGCATCCTCGGCCTGCTGCTGGCCCTGATCCTGCTCGGCTACGTGATGACGACCTACCTGGACACGGCCGTCACCGCCGGGGAGCAAGGCGAGGCGCTGCCCCCTCCGCAGGGGACCCTCGAGCGGGCCGAGCAGGCGGCGGAGCGCATCAACCAGACCCTGGAGGAGCGGCAGCGACACCTGGAGGCGTCGGGGGGCTGACGCCCTCTCCCAATCGTCGGCCCGGTGGCGACGCGGCTCAGGGCTGCTCGAAGCCACTCAGCACGTTGACCGCGTTGATGCCGATCTCCTCCACCGCATAGCCGCCCTCGAGCAGGAATACCGTGGGCAGCCCGAGGCGTCCCAGCCGCCGGCCCACGTCGCTGAAGTCGTCGCTCGAGAGCGTGAAGGCGCTGATGGGGTCGTGCTCGAAGGCGTCGACGCCGAGCGAGACCACCAGCAGCTCGCAGCCGGCCTCGAGGATGCGCGCCTTGGCGTCCTCCAGCGCCTGCGCCCAGCGCTCGTAGCCGGTCCCCGGCGCCAGAGGATAGTTGACGGTGAAGCCCTCGCCCGGGCCCTCGCCGGTCTCGTCGGCGTGGCCGAGGAAGTGCGGGAAACAGTGGCGCGGATCGCCGTGCAGCGAGAGGAAGAGCACGTCGTCGCGGTCGTAGAAGATCTGCTGGGT
Organism: Halomonas sp. B23F22_3; assembly: GCF_043496965.1. Taxonomy (NCBI): domain Bacteria; kingdom Pseudomonadati; phylum Pseudomonadota; class Gammaproteobacteria; order Oceanospirillales; family Halomonadaceae; genus Halomonas; species Halomonas sp. B23F22_3. The sequence goes on along the minus strand of NZ_JBIEKG010000002.1, from coordinate 282,686 downwards.
GCCGTTGCCGTGGTGGAAGTCGATGTCCAGCACCGCGACCCGTGAGCGGCCGGCGTCCAGCGCGCGCTGCGCGGCGATGGCGGCATTGTTGAAGAAGCAGTAGCCGCCGAACTGGTCGGTGGCGGCGTGGTGGCCGGGCGGCCGGCACAGCCCGAAGGCCGGCTCGCCGCTGGCCAGCACATGATCCACCGCCGATAGCGCCACGTCCTTGCTGGCCATGGCCGCCTCGAAGGTGCCCTCGCAGATCGAGGTGTCGGCCCCCAGGGCGTAGTGGCCGAGCCGGCCGTCGATGTGGTCGGGAATGACGCGCCCCGGCATGGTGCGGGTCGGCCAGATCCAGGCGATCGCCTCACCCTCGCGGCCGGCGGCGACCCAGTCCGCCCAGCAGCGCGCGAGGAAATCGACATAGCCGGGATCGTGAATCGCCAGCACCGGCTCGAGGCCATGCTCGACCGGTTCGCGCACCGCCCCCAGGCCGCTCTCGAGCACGCGCTTGAGCACCAGGTCGACCCGCTCGGGGCATTCGTAGGGCGTCACCAGCCGTCCGCCGTCCAGCTCGGTGCGGGCACGGCGCAGCTTGGTGCGTTCACTGTGAAAGGTCAGCATCGCGATCAGGATCCTCGTCGGTCAGATAGGGGCAAACAGGCGCCGCGGCGGGCCGGGCGAGATCAGGCGGGGTACTCCCGCAGCAGGTCACGGCCGCTGGCGCGGATGAACTCCAGCGCACGAGCATGCTTCCAGTCCTCGCGATACACCAGCCCGAAGCTGAAATCGATCGACGGGGTGAAGGGCAACACCACCACCTCGTCCCGCCCGACCAGCTGGTCGGTCGCGGTGATCGGATTCATCACGCTGATCCCGACCCCGTTGGCGACCAGCGAGGTGATGGCCCCGATGTTGGCCTCGGTCTTGCCGGCGATCTGAATGCCGTGGGCGGTGGCCAGATGGAGCAGCGGGTCGGCGCCCACGTTGGGCTGGTTGCCGATCACCAGGAACTGGTCCCTGAGGTCGTCGATGCTCACCGCGTCGCGGCCGCTCAGGGGGTGCCGTCCGGGCACCAGGCAGCGGGCCTGGGTGGTCAGCCACTCCTCGACGCGCAGCACCCGGGAGCTGACCGGCAGCGTCACGAAGCCGATGTCGGCATGGCCGGACTCCACCTCGCGCAGCACCTCGTGGCTCGACATCATGTCGAAGCTGATGCTGAACCCGCGATTGTCCTCCAGCAGCGTGGCGATCAGGCGCGGCACGAAGCCGAAGGCGAGCCCCGGGATCGCGGCGATGCGCAGCCGAGAGGTGCCGAACTCCTTGAGCGCCAGCACGCTGTGGCGCAGCTCCTCGATATTGCCCATCAGCCGCAGGATCTCCTCGTAGAGCTCCCGCGCCTCGGGCGTGGCGACCAGGCGGTTCTTCTCGCGCAGAAACAGCTCGAGCCCGAGATTCTGCTCGAGCTGGGAGAGCGAGCGACTGACGCCCGACTGGGTGATGCCGAGCGTCCGCGCCGCCTGGGAGGCACTGCCCGCCTCGAACAGCGTCTTGAAGATGGCCAGCGCCTTGAGCGAATGGATATTGACGTCAGGCATGATTAAAAGTCATCGAATACGGTAAAAACATCATATCTTGAAATAGCTTATCGCGGCTACCTAGACTGACAACCATCCGAACAACACCACCACAACGGATCGACACGATGACGTCCTCCCCCCTCTTCTATCAGGCCGGTCCCGCGATGCCGGAAGTCAGCCACGGCGATGGCGTCTTCCTGTGGGACACCCACGGCAAGGAGTACCTCGACGGCTGCTCCGGCGCCATCTCCTGCAACCTCGGCCATGGCCGGCAGGACCTGCGCGACGCCATGCTGGCCCAGCTCGACCGCGTCGCCTTCACCTACCGCACCCAGTTCGAGAACGCCCCGGCCGTGGCGCTGGCCGAGGCACTGGTCGAGATGACCGAGGGCACGCTCGATAAGGTGTTCTTCGTCTCCAGCGGCTCCGAGGCGGTGGAGTCCGCCCTCAAGCTGGCGCGCCAGTACTTCGTGGCCCGCGGCGAGTCCCGTCGTCGCCACTTCGTGTCGCTGCGCCCCTCCTATCACGGCAGCACGCTCGGCGCGCTGGGGGTCACCGGCTACCAGCCCCTGGAGGCGCCCTTCGCCGACATCACCGCCGGCTCGCTGAAGGTGCCCGGCCCGGACTTCTACCGCCAGCGGGACGGCGATCGCGACGCCCACGTCCAGCGCGTGCTCGCCGAGACCCGCGCGACGATCGAGGCGGCCGGGGGCGAGAGCGTCATCGCCATCGTGCTCGAGCCCGTCGGCGGTGCCAGCACCGGGGCGCGGCTGGTCGACCAGGCCTACCTCGAGGGCCTGCGCGCGCTGTGCGACGAGTTCGGCTGCCTGCTGATCTTCGACGAGGTGCTCTGCGGCATCGGCCGCACCGGCACCTGGTTCGCCTACCAGCAGTGGGGTGTGACGCCGGACCTGCTGATCACCGCCAAGGGGCTGGGCGCCGGCTACTACCCGGTGGGGGCGCTGCTGGCCCGCGAGGAGATCGTCGACACGGTGATGGCCGCCGGCGGCTTCCAGCACGGCCACACCTACGCCGGCAACCCGCTGGCCTGCGCCACGGGCCTGGCCGCCATCGAGGCGATCCGCCGCGAGGGGCTGCTCGACAACGTGCGCGCCCGCGGCGAGCAGCTCAGGCGCGGTCTCGAGGCGCTCCAGGCACGCCACGCCTGGATCGGCGACGTGCGCGGCCTGGGGCTGCTGTGGGGCGTGGAGCTGGTCATGGACCCGGTGGCGAAGACGCCCTTCCCCGCCGAGGCCAACCTCTTCGCCCGGGTGACGGCGCTGGCCAAAGAGGAGGGACTGCTGATCTATCCCCGGCGCACCCTGAACGGCCTGGCCGGCGATCACTTCCTGGTCAGCCCGCCCTTCACCATCACCGAGCACGAGGTCGAGCAGCTGCTCGAACGGCTCGGCCGCGCCCTGGACCGGCTGGACCGCGAGGTGGTGACCCCGCTGCTCGACGACGCCAGCGCCTCCCCCGCACACGGCATCACAGGCTGAGACCCATGACACTGCTCAACCAGAAACACGCGACGCTCGAGGCGGCCATCGCCGAGATCCCCGACGGGGCCTCGATCATGGTCGGCGGCTTCGGCTCGCCGGGCACGCCCTTCGCGCTGCTCGACGAGCTGCTGGCCCAGGGCCAGACGCGCCTGACGCTGATCAAGAACGACGCCAACGAGCCGGACATCGGCATCGGCCGACTGATCCGCGCCAGCCGCGTCGACAAGCTGATCACCTCGCACATCGGCCTCAACCGGATCGCCATCGAGGAGATGAACGCCGGCCGCCTGGCGGTGGAGATGCACCCCCAGGGGCTGCTGGCCGAGAAGATCCGCTGCGCCGGCGCCGGCCACTACGGCTTCCTGACCGATATCGGGCTCGGCACCGAGGTCGCCGAGGGGCGCCGCGAGATCGAGTGCGACGGCCGGACCTGGGCCATCGAACCGGCCATCCACGCCGACGTCGCCCTGGTCCACGCCGACCTGGCCGATGCCTACGGCAACCTCGTCTACCGCGGCACCGCGATCAACTTCAACCCGCTGATGGCGATGGCCGCCGACCGCGTGATCGCCCAGGCCTTCCGCGTCGAGGCCCCCGGCCGGCTCGCGCCGGAGCGCATCCATACGCCCTGTGCCTTCGTCAACCACATCGTCGAGGTCGATCCCGCCACCAGCGACCAGGGGAGACGCGCCCATGCCGTCTGATCAAGAGCGCATCCTCGCCCGCGCGGCCCGGGAGGTCACCGCCGGCCAGATCGTCAACCTCGGCATCGGCCTGCCCACCCGGCTGTTCCACTACCTGCCGCCGGAGATGGAGGTGCTGGTGCACTCCGAGAACGGCGTGCTGGGCTGCCAACCTCTCGATGACGACGCCGCGCCCGACCTCGAGATGATCGACTCGGGCGGGGCCTACATCGGTGCGCGCCCCGGCGCCAGCGTCTTCGACAGCGCCCTCTCCTTCGCGATGATCCGCCGCAGCCGTGTGGACGTCACCTTCATGGGCGCCTTCGAGGTCGACCAGCAGGGCAACCTCGCCAACTGGAAGATCCCCGGCAAGTTCTCGCCGGGCATCGGCGGCGCCATGGAGCTCGCCCAGAAGGTCGAGACCCTGGTGGTGCTCTGCTCGCACAACGACAAGCACGGCAACCCCAAGATCCTCAAGCGGTGCCGCCTGCCGCTGACGGCGCCGCGCTGCGTCACCCGCATCATCACCGAGAAGGCGGTGATGCAGGTGACCGACGCGGGCCTCGAGGTGCTGGACATCGCCGAGGGGCTCGACGTGGCCACGCTGCGCGCGGCCACCGAGGCCGACCTGATCATCGATGAAGACCGGCTGGGGAGATTCTGATGCTCGACGCCACGGAACAACGCATCCTCGCGCGCTGCGAGGAACTGATGGGCACCACCCTCGACCTGACCCGGGACCTGGTGCGCGGCTACAGCGTGCTGGGCCAGGAGCGCGGGGCACTCGACACCATGGAGCGCTGGCTCGAGCGCCTGGACCTGCCGGCCGAGCGCGTCGGTCTCGACGCGCCGGGCTTCGCCGACCACCCCCACCGCGCGCCCACCGAATGGTCGAGCGAGGGGCGCTACAACCTGGTCAGCCGGCTCAATCCCCAGAGCGACAAGCCCCACCTGGTGCTCAACGGCCACCTGGACGTGGTGCCCGCCGAGCCCACCGACATGTGGACGCGCCCCCCCTGGGAGCCCTGGGAGCAGGACGGCTGGCTCTACGGCCGCGGCGCCGGCGACATGAAGGCGGGCATCGCCGCCATGGTGATGGCCGTGCAGGCGGTGCGCGAGGCCGGCGTGGCCATCGACTTCCCGCTGACCCTGCAGACGGTGATCGAGGAGGAGTGCACCGGCAACGGCGCCCTGGCCTGCCTGCACCAGGGCTACAGCGGCGACTTCGTGCTGATCCCCGAGCCCTTCGGCGCGCAGATCTACAGCGGCCAAGTGGGCGTGCTGTGGTTTCGCATGCGCCTGGACGGCGTGCCGGCCCACGTGCTCGACACCCGCGCCGGCCGCAACGCCATCGAGACCCTGCAGGGCTACCTGCCGGCCTTCAAGGCGCTGGAGGAAGAGATCAACGCCCTGCCCCGCCCCGCACCCTATGAGGCGCTGGAGCACCCCTTCAATCTCAGCATCGGCAAGATCGAGGGCGGCAACTGGGCCTCCAGCGTGCCGGCCCATGCCCTGCTCGAGGGACGCGTCGGCTTCCCGCCGGGCATGAGTGCCGACGAGATCATGGCGCGGGTCCGCCGGGTCATCGCCGACCATCACCAGGCGATGGATGACGGCTCGCCCGCGCCCCGGGTCGAGTTCCACGGCTTCCGCTCCGAGGGCCACCTGGTGGACCTGGAGACGCCGGGCATCCGCCTGCTGTCGCGCTGCCACGAGGACCTCGCCGGCGAGCCGCCGGCCCACTATCTCTCGACCTGCACCACCGACCTGCGCGCCTTCCACGTCGCGGGCGGCATCAACGGCACCTGCTACGGCCCGGTCGCCCAGCGCATCCACGGCGTCGACGAGTGCGTCGAGATCGACTCCATCCGCCGGGTGCTGACCACCTACGCCCTGTTCATTCACCGCTGGGCCAGCGGCGACGCCACCCCGAGGAGCGCCTCATGAACGACGCCTATCTCGTCGACTATGCGCGCAGCGCCTTCACCCGCGCCCATCCCCGCAAGCCCGAGGTCGACGCCTGGTCGGGCCAGCGCGGCGACGCCCTGCTGGCCCGGGTGATCGATGCCCTGCTGAGCCGCCGCGGGATCGAGGGCGAGCGCATCGAGGACCTGAGCGTCGGCTGTGCGCTGCCGGTCAAGGAGCAGTGGAGCTTCGGCGGACGCTATCCCCAGTGGCTCTCGGCGCTGGGAGCGAGCTGCGCCTCGCGCCAGATCGACCAGCAGTGCGGCTCGAGCCTGGCGGCCCTGCGCGCCACGGTGCGCGAGATCCAGGTCGGGGCGATCGAGGCCGGCGTGGCCGGCGGCTTCGAGAACATGTCGCGGGTGCCGATGGGGCCGAGCCTCTTTCAGGAGGGCGTGCTGACGATCCCCGAGGCCCTGGAGGGCCGTGACGACCTCGACCTCGGCGTCGCCATGAACATGGGACTGACCGCCGAGCGCCTGGCCCGGGAGAGCGGGATCACCCGTGAGGCCATGGACGCCTTCGCCCTGCGCTCTCACCAGCGCGCCGCCCAGGCCGAACGGGAGGGCTGGTTCGAGGGCGAACGCCTGGCGCTTTCCAACCCGGCCGGCGAGACGGTCGCCACCGACGCCAACATCCGCCCCGACACCAGCCTCGAGCGCCTGGCCGGCCTCGACCCGGCCTTTGTCGAGGGCGGCCGGATCACCGCCGGCAACAGCTCGCCGCTGACCTCCGGCGCCGGCGCGGCGCTGGTGATGTCCGAGGCCGGCCTCGCCCGCCACGGCCTCTCGCCCCTGGCGCGGGTCGTCGCGGTGGTCGACGTCGGCGTGACGCCGGAGCGCATGGGCGCCGGCGCGGCCAAGGCGATCGCCCGGGCGCTGACCGCCACCGGCCTGCACGTCGATGACATCGACGCCTGGGAGATCAACGAGGCCTTCAGCGCCGTGCCGCTCTACGCCATGGACTCGCTGGGCCTCGACCCCGAGCGCGTCAATGTCCACGGCGGCGCCCTGGCACTGGGCCATCCGCTGGGGGCCACCGGCATCCGGCTGGCCGGCACCCTCGCCCGCCTCCTGCAGCATCGACAGGGGCGCTACGGCTGCGCCGCCGCCTGCATCGGCGGCGGCCAGGGGATCGCGATGATCCTCGAGCGCGCATGACCCTAAAGGCACGGCGTCCTGCGCCGGATTTTCCCCCACCACATCAGGAGGACATGGCGGTACCAGGCATCGATCACGTCGATAACGCAATCCCGCAGCCCCAAATCTGAATCACCTTATAAACTGATAACGGCAACCCACCACAGGCAGGCATCAACATGACAAATCACAACAAGCCTTTCTCTCGTTCCCTCATGGGCGCCCTGGCGCTGCTCGGCGCCCTCTCCCTGGCCAGCGTGCCGGCCCAGGCCCGGGATCTTCCCGAGATCCGGGAGGATGTCTTCCAGGTCGCCAATTCCGGCGCCTACCCGCCCTTCAGCTACGTCGACACGAGCGGCAACGTGGTCGGCTTCGACGTGGATATCGCCGAGGCGCTGGCGGAGAAAATGGGCGTCGAGGTCAATATCCAGACCTCACCCTGGAACGGCATCGTCGCCGCCCTCGCGGGCGGACGCTTCGACGCCTGCATCTGCAGCATGAGCGCCACCGAGGAGCGCCGGAAGGCCGTCGACTTCACCGACCCCTACTACCGCTCGGGACTCTCCATCTGGGTGCAGGAAGAGACCGATGACGTCTCAAGCATCGCCGACTTCGAGGGCAAGCGCGTGGGCTCGACGCTCGGCGAGACCGGCAACCAGTGGGCCACCGAACAGGCCGACGGTCGCTGGCGCAACCAGACCTTCCAGGGGCTGCCCGACATGCTCAATGCCCTCACCACCGGTCGCATCGACGTGATGGTCGCCGATGACATCCCCGTCTATGTCGCGCTCAACGAGGACGATATCGCCATCAAGCAGGTCGACGTCGGCGACCTGCCGCGCTTCCCGGCCGCCATTGCCGTCCAGAAAGGCTCGCCGAAGCTCAAGGAGGCCCTCAACGAGGCGCTGGCCGAGATCAAGGCGGATGGCACCTACCAGGAGATCGTCGACAAGTGGATCGGCGAAGGCGTCGAATTCAACTGATGGGAACGACACAGCAGGGCATACGCCCTGCTGCCCTCCCCCCTTCCTGACAATACGACAATAGGACAGAAGGGATCATGGACTTCGAACTGATGATTGATATCACGCCGCTGCTGGTGAAGGCGGCGTGGGTCACCGTGGACATCTCCGCGCGTGCGCTGTTCTTCGGCTTCCTCATCGCCTCGGTGCTGGTGGCCATGCGCACCTCGCGCATCCCCCCCATTCGCTGGTTCGCCCGTGCCTATATCAGCGTGGTGCGCGGCACGCCCTATTTCGTGCAGCTGCTGCTGGTCTTCTATGGCGGGCCCGCCGTCGGCCTGCGCCTGGACCCCTTCACCTGTGGTGTGGTGGTCGGCGCCTTCAATATCGGCGCCTACATGAGCGAGGCCATTCGCGGCGCCATCGAGTCGGTGGACAGTGGCCAGAACGAGGCGTCGCGCTCCCTGGGCTTCGGTCGCCTGCAGACCCTGCAGCACATCGTCCTGCCCCAGGCAGCCGGCCTGATGATCCGCTCGGTGGGCGTCCTGGCCATCATCCTGGTCAAGAACTCGTCGCTGGTCTCCATCATCTCGGTGATCGAGCTGACCTATCAGGCCCAGCGACTGATCGGCTCCACCTACAAGCCCCTGGAGGTCTTCACGCTCAGCGCCCTGATGTACATCGTCATCATCTACGCGGTCATGGGCATCGTGGAGTTTCTCTACCGTCGGGCCACACGCTACGCCTTCCTGTAACCCTCACTGGGCGTCTTACCGGGCCACAACAACCAGGATAGCCCCATGGAATTCGACTTCAGTCCCGTCATCGATTACCTGCCCACGCTGCTTCAAGGCGTCGGCGTCACCCTGCTGATCGGCCTGGCCGTCGCCGTGATGTCGGTGGTGGGTGGCCAGATCGTGGCGGTCATCACCCTGTATACCCGCAAGATGGTGAACTGGCCGCTGCGCTTCTTCATCTGGCTCTTCATGACCACGCCGCTGCTGCTGCAGCTCTACTTTCTCTACTTCGGCCTCGGCGAGCTGATCCTGATACCGGCCATCGTGGTCGGGGTGCTGGGCCTGGGCTTTCACTACATGGCCTACAACGCCGACATCTTCATCGCCACCATCAAGTCGGTATCGAGCGGCCAGTACGAGGCCTCCCGCTCGCTGGGCTTCGGGCACCTGAGGACGCTGTTCTACGTGATCCTTCCCCAGGCCTTCTATCGGGCCCTGCCGCAGCTGAGCAACAACATGATCATCATGGTCAAGGACATCTCGGTGCTCTCCGCCATCGGCATCGGCGAGATGGTGTATGTCTCGCAGTACGCCATCAGCGTGACCTTCCGACCCTTCGAGTTCTACATCACCATCGCCGTCATCTACTACCTGATCAACCTGATGATGGAAGCCGGCCAGACGTGGATCGAGCGTCGCGCCGCCTATCGCCGCTAACGAGGACGTGACATGACACAGTCGACAGAGACCCCGATGGTCGAGCTCAAGGGGGTCAAGAAACGCTTCGGTGACCTGGAAGTGCTCAAGGGCATCGACCTGCGCGTCGATCGCGGCAGGATCATCTCCATCATCGGCCCGTCGGGCTCGGGCAAGAGCACCCTGCTGCGCTCCGTCAACAACCTGGAGGCGATCGACGAGGGCACCATCCTGCTGGATGGCGTCCAGGTCAACCGGCCCGACCTGAGAGGCCTGGCCTACGAGCGGCACATCAACCATATCCGCCAGAACATGGGCATGGTGTTCCAGCACTTCAATCTGTTCCCCCACCTCTCGACGCTGGAAAACGTGACCCTGGCGCCGAGAAAGCTCAAGGGCATGGACACCGGCAGCGCCCGCGAACTCGGCATGGAACTGCTCGAGCGCGTGGGCCTGGCGGACAAGGCGCAGGCCTATCCCAGCTCCCTCTCCGGGGGCCAGAAACAGCGGGTGGCCATCGCCCGGGCCCTGGCCATGCAGCCCAAGGTGATGCTCTTCGACGAGGCCACCTCGGCGCTCGACCCCGAGCTGGTCGAGGAGGTGAACCGGGTCATGAAGGGGCTGGCCGAGGAGCATATGACCATGCTGATCGTCACCCACGAGATGGCCTTCGCGCGCGACGTGTCCGACTGGGCGATGTTCATGGATGGCGGCGTGGTGGTCGAGGCCAATACCCCCGACCACCTGTTCAGTCATCCGGACCAGGAACGCACCCAACACTTCCTGCGCAAGCACCTGGGCGCACACGCCTGACCCGTGAAGCCCCCGACCCGGCCGCGAATCCTCCGCGAGCCGCTCACGGCGCTCACGGCGGTCACGGCGGTCACGGCGGTCACGGGACCGGCCAATAACAATCATCCTCGAAGGAGCCACACCTTGCACGGCACGACACCCCAAGATGCATCCACTCGTCCCTCGTTCCTGGGGGCCGCGAGCTGCATCGGCTTTCTCTGCTTCATGATGTTCGCCCAGATCTTCCTCCTCGGTGAGGACTGGGTCACCCATATCTCGCTGATCTTCGCCATCGTGGTCACGGCCATCATCGCCATGCTGTCGGGGTTCAGCTGGCACGACATCCAGCGGGGCATCCTCTATGGCTGCGAGATCGCGATGCTGCCCATGCTGATCCTGATGATGGTCGGGGTCCTGGTCGCCAGCTGGATCGCCTCGGGCACCATCCCCTCGCTGGTCTACTACGGCCTGCAGCTGATCAATCCGACCTATTTCCTGTTCACCGCGGTGATCGTCTGCGCCATCGCCTCGCTGGTCACGGGCAGCTCCTGGACCACCGCCGCGACCTTCGGCGTCGCCTTCATGGGCATCGGCACGGGCCTCGACGTTCCCGCCGCCATGACCGCCGGCGCCGTGATCTCGGGTGCCATCTTCGGCGACAAGATCTCGCCGGTCTCCGACTCCACCAACCTGGCGGCGGGGGTCGCCGAGGCGGACCTCTTCGATCACATCCGCTCGATGCTCTACACCACCGGTCCCGCGCTGATCATCTCGGCGGTGCTGTTCTTCGTCATCGGCATGGGTTTCGACGGCAGCGGCGTCGACACTTCCCGCACCGACCGGCTGCTGGCCGGCATCCGGGAGAACTACTCGGTCGGCCTGCTCGCCTTCCTGCCGCCACTGGTCGTGCTCGTGCTGGCCTATCGTCGCGTCAGCGCCCTGGCCGTCATGGTGATCGGCAGCCTGGTCGGGGCCGCCATGGCGGTCGCCGTCCAGGGCGTGGCGATCGGCGACATGATGAACTTCATGAACTATGGCTATGTCTCGGAGACCGGCATCGAGTCGGTGGACAGCCTGCTCAGCCGCGGCGGCCTGCAGGAGATGATGTGGACGATCTCGCTGGGCTTCATCGGCCTCAGCCTCGGCGGCCTGCTGGAAAAGACCCACATGCTCGAGGTGCTGCTCGAGAAGATGGGCCGGCTGGTGAGCCACTCGCGGGGGCTGATCGTGACCCACGTCGTCGCCTCCCTGGCCACCAACCTGTTCTCCGCCAGCCAGTACATCGCCATCATCATTCCCGGGCGCATGCTGGTGCCGGCCTATCGCAAGCTCAGGATCCTGCCGTCGGTGTGCTCGCGCACCTGCGAGGATTCCGCCACCGTGACCTCGCCCCTGGTGCCCTGGGGCCTGGGCGGCGCCTACTACATGGGCGTGCTGGACGTGTCGGCCTGGGACTACATGGGCTGGACCTTCCTGGCCCTGATCACCCCGGTGATCGCCGTCCTGTATGCCATGTTCAACCTCTTCATCTGGCGTGAGGGGGAGCGCAACGACGTCTACACCTACCGTGAGCCGGAGGTTCAGGCCGGCTGACCGCAGCCCGGCTGACCGCAGCCAGAACCACCCGCGCAACGCAAGGGGGCGCCGTGCTCGACACGGCGCCCCCTTCGACGTCTATGGCCACTGCTCCGGCGGCTCGGCTCGCCCTCGCTCCCGGCGGAGAGCGCGGCGACGGCGCCTAGCCCGCCGTCAGCGCCTGGCGCTCGAGTTCCTGTCGCATGCCGTCGTCCAGTCCCAGGGCGCCGCCCAGCTGATCGAGCCAGGCGCGCTCCATGGGGTTCTGCTCGTCGATCACCGCCACGCTGACCAGGTACATCTCCCGCGCCGCCTGGGGCGAATCCGCCTGACGGGCCAGGGCCTCAGCGTCCAGCGGCGCCGAGAGCTGCTGCTCCACCCAGTCGTGAAGCTCGGCGTCGGCGCCCATGGCATCGATCTGTTCGGTCAGCAGGGCGCGCTCGCGGTCGTCGATGTGGCCATCGGCGCGCGCCGCCATGATCACGGCCTGCAGCAGCTCCAGGCTGCGCTGCTCCTGGGAGACGCCCTCGAGGCGCTCCATGGGACGCCCCTCCGTCGCCTCATCGCCGCCACTCTCTCCACCACGATCGCCGCGGGAATTCTGCCAGGCCTTCCAGGCCAGCGCGCCGACGCCGGCGATGGCCCCGTATTTCAGTGCCTTGCCGCCCATCTTGCGGCCGCGCTTGGAGCCGACCAGCAGCCCCAGGGCGCCGCCCCCGAGCAGGCTCTTCATGTCGACGCCACTTCCTTGCGCGTCGCCACCGGCGCCCCGTGACCCGCCGCCGCTACCAAGCGCCGAGGAGACCCGATTCACCATGCCCTGGACGTCCAGGCCGCCGGCGCCCTTCTGGCTGCCGCTGGCCTGTTTCATGACCTGCTCGAGAATGCTCTTGGCGTTCATGTCGCGCTCCTTGTGAAAATCGCATGGGATTCGATAGGCGGAACCGCAATAGGTTTCGCGGCCGGCCGACTCTTTATGCCGGGAGCATCATGCGGGACATCACGAGCGAAAGACGCACTGAGAATCCGGACGGGCGAACACGCGCAGGCACACCAACGGGCGGCAAATAACGTCGAGGACGCAAGCGAGCAGCGGGAGATATACAGCGGGATAAAGGCCGCCTGGGAAGGCGTAAGGCGAGCCGGGCGCGGCACAGAAGAGCCACCGAGGCCACAAAGAGAGGCGGCCCCGAAAGCCACATCCCGGCACACGCGTCCATCACTACCGTTGCTCCCTTCCGGGCCTGGCGGGGTTTGCGACTTAGCGTTGCGGGAGGACCAACGAGGCCACCACGACATGCGTCTCGAAGACGCCTCGACCGACGCGGGACACGCCCCTGTCGATCGGCGGGCACTATACCAATGTGCCTTGCCGGCAACAAGGGCCGATGCGGGAATCGGACGCTTGATTTCTCCGCTCAATGCAGGCGTCATAGAGGCCATGACAGCTGACGACAAGGAGTCCGTGTGACGAGCCCACGTGACACGACAGACAGCACCCGCCGTGGTGTGACGAGAGTCAGCGGCGAACTTTCCGGGCTGCTCGAGACGTTCGATGACACCGTCAGCCTGCTCCGCGATGCAAGCGACCTCTCCAAGCCGGGCGTGCTGCCCGACCTTCTCGATATCGCCCGACAAGTGATGCTTCAGGAGGGGGGCTGCGACGCCATCGAGCAACGCGCCCGCGCCTTCGAGGAGGCCGGGGCCTTCCTCGGGTCCGACTGGGAGACGCCCCAGTACCTCGTGCCCTCCCTCACCCCGCATGCGCTGAAGAGTCCCGACCCCAATACCGTCGCGATCGAGGCACTCAGCGAGCTCCGGCTGCTGGCCGTGGCCAAGGGTGACTACCTGCACCCGCATATCTCGATGGAACAGGCACACCATTACCTGACTCAGGTGATGGCCATCAATCTCTGGCTGCTCTTCGGCACGCCCAGTGAAGCGGAACGCGAGTCCCAGGGACAGCTGGCGCTGGTGCCGCGACAGCTGTTCGGCCATCTGGCCGATCGCATCGGCTACGAGCACATCATCGACCGGCTGATCGAGGAGATCTGGCGGATCATCGAGCAGCGCCCCATCCAGGTCGAGCCGGTCAAGCAGATGATCACCCAGATCGCCGTCTGCCAGGCCAACCCCGACATCGACCTGGGCGCCAGCGGCCAGGGGGCCGACCGCCTGGTCAGCTCGCTGTTCGGGCCGACCCGGGCCAGCCGTGAAGACCCCGGGCTTGAGATCTACCGCGAACGGCTGTCGAGCATGGACACCCCCGCGCTTCAGGGCGAGGCCACCGGTTTCGCCCGCGCCATGCACGACACCGGCCTGGTCTCCGCCTACCACCCGGTGCTGCTGCGCCATCTGCTGGACCACAGCGACCACCTGCTGGCGGAAGCGCTGGGGCTCTCGTCCACCGGTCGTGACTGCCTGCTCTGCTACCGCGAGCTGGTCCATGCGCTGATCCGCGGGGGCATCTATCCCACCACCCCGCAGGCCGCCTATGGCCTGGCGCTGATGCTGGAGCGCGGTATCCTCTATCAGCCGCCGGTGGCCCCGGCGATGTGGCGCCAGCTGGGGCTCTCGCTGTCGGAGTGGTCCCAGGCACGCCTCAACCTGGCCTTCGGCGAGACCGTGTCGCCCCGCGCCCGGCTGCTGGAGGGCGTGCTGTGCATGCTGGGCCTGCCGCTGGGCGTGGGCCAGGGCAACAACCCCACCTGCCAGTCGGCGCGCGCCCTCTCCATGTGGGCCTACAACGACCCGGACTACCTGCTGCAGATGGTGACCTGGGCGGCCCGTGACGACGACATCATCATCCATTTCGAGGGCATGCCGCTCTCCTCCATGGCGAGCCTCTCCGGCGTCGCCCAGGCACTGCCCATGGACCTCGATCCGGTATCGCTGATCGTGGTCCCGCACCTGGACCGCATCTATGCGGAGATGATCCGGCGCTGCATCGGCCGCGAAGGCGACCCGCACCGCTGGGTCAACCCGGAGTTCCACGGCTGGTGGTCGGGCCGGGGCTTTCGCATCAATGTCGACGTGGCGACCGGCAAGCTCCATGAGCTGGACGACTTCCTGCGCCACTTCTATGCCAGCTACCACCCCTACTACAACGGCAACCAGCCGCTGATCCACCCCCAGCCGGCGGGCATCGCCGTCACCGACAGCGCCGCCCGCTTCATCGGCTGGCACGCCATCACCATCCTGCGGGTCAACCTCGACCCCAACGACGTCATGCGGGTGTACTTCTTCAACCCCAACAACGACAGCGGCCAGGACTGGGGCGATGGCATCAAGGTGAGCACGGCAGACCAGGGCGAGCGCTTCGGCGAGTCCTCGCTGCCCTTCGAGCAGTTCGCCTCACGCCTCTACATCTACCACTACGACCCCCTGGAACGCGGCGAGCTGGCCAAGATCACCCAGGAGGAGCTCGACCGGGTGACGGGCTATATCCACCGCAGCTGGGGCAGCGACCGGATCCCGGCCGTCGGCCTGCAGGCCGACGAGGGCCCCTAGGCCAGCAGCCCGGTCGCCGACCGCGATCACCGCCCGACGCGATGCCCTCGTACCCCCTGGTGCGGGGGCATCGTGCATGAGAACGGCCCACCGCCCGCCTCTGGCGCCTCGAGCGAGTGACGCGATATGCCATAATGGCGCCTCCGTACACCCCCGCCGGAGCCGCCATGCCACGTCTCGATCAGTTGCTCGTCACCCAGGGCCTGGCCCGTTCCCGCACCCGCGCCCAGCGGCTGATCCGCCATGGCCGCGTGCGTCTGGCGACGGGTGGCACCCCGCTGACCAAGCCCGGCGAGAAGCTGCCGGAGGCGACCGAGCTGACGGTGGAAGACGATCCCGAGGAGCGCTACGCCTCCCGGGCCGGACTCAAGCTCGAGGCGCTGATCGAGGCGCTCGGGCTATCGCTCTCGGGGCGCCCGGTGCTCGACGTGGGCCAGTCCACCGGGGGCTTCACCGACTGCGCCCTGCACTTCGGTGCCCGACACGTGATCGGCGTGGAGGTCGGTCACGACCAGCTCGATGCCCGCCTGCGCCACGACCCCAGGGTGACCTGCCTGGAGGGCCTCAATGCGCGCGCCATGGCGAGCGATCCGCGCCTCGCGGCGGCCTTCGCGGCCCTCGAGATCGAGGGACCGGAGCTGGCGGTGATGGACGTCTCCTTCATCTCGCAGACGCTGATCCTGCCCGAGCTCGCCGCCCTGCTGCCCCCCGGAAGCGAGCTACTGAGCCTGGTCAAGCCGCAGTTCGAGGTGGGCCCGGGGGGCGTCAATGCGCGAGGCCTGGTGGTGGACGAGCGCCGCTTCGCCGAGGTGGAGGCGCGCATCCGCCGGGGCTGCGCCGAGCTCGGCTTCGAGATCCTG
Source organism: Halomonas sp. B23F22_3 (assembly GCF_043496965.1). Taxonomy (NCBI): domain Bacteria; kingdom Pseudomonadati; phylum Pseudomonadota; class Gammaproteobacteria; order Oceanospirillales; family Halomonadaceae; genus Halomonas; species Halomonas sp. B23F22_3. The sequence continues at coordinate 266,706 of NZ_JBIEKG010000002.1, read as the reverse complement.
CACTGGCGGCCGAGCCCGCTGCTCGGCGGCGATGGCAACCGGGAGTTCCTGCTCCACGCCGTGCGGCGCTGACGCCCCGCCGCTGCCCTCTTGCCAGGCGTCGGTCTGGCCGGGGGTCTGCCTCCCCTGCCGGGTGCCCGTCAGCGCCCGGCGTCACCGCCCCCGTCGCCATCGCCCCCGGCATCGAGATTGCCCGGATCGCCCTTGGCGCCCGGTGCCGGGCGGTCGGGCTCTGCGAGCCGCCGTGACGAGACGCTCTGCACCCTGCTGGCCTGACCGCCGGCCCGGTGGAGCCAGACGTCGAGCTGGTTGAAGGCGATATCGATGCCATGATCGGCGAACAGCTCACCCACCCGGCAGTTGATCTCGTCGGTGGCGAAGAGTCGGTCGCCGAGGCTGTTGACGAAGATGCGCAGCTCGAAGTCCAGGGTGCTCTCGGCGTAGTTCATGAAGAACACCTGGGGCTCGGGGTCGGCCAGCACCCGCGCGTTCTCGTCGGCGGCCTCACGCAGCAGGCGGTGCACCAGGCGATGATCCGAGCCGTAGGCGACCCCGTAGCTGAGCACCACCCGGGTAATGGTGTCGGAGAGCGACCAGTTGATCAGCTGATCGGTGATGAAGGTCTTGTTGGGGATGATGATCTCCTTGCGGTCGAAGTCGGTCACCGTGGTGGCGCGGATGCGGATCTTGCTCACCGTGCCGGTGAGGTTACCCAGGGTGATGGTGTCGCCGATGCGCACCGGCCGCTCGAACAGGATGATCAGGCCCGAGACGAAGTTGGCGAAGATCTCCTGCAGGCCGAAACCGAGACCCACGCTCAGCGCCGCCACCAGCCACTGCAGCTTGCTCCAGGAGACCCCCAGGGTGCCCAGCGCCGCGACCACGCCGCCGCCGACGATGGTGTAGGCGAGCAGCGAGCTGATGGCGTAGGCGCTGCCCTGCTTGAGCTCCAGCCGCGAGAGCACCATCACCTCGAGCAGGCCCGGCAGGTTGCGCGCCATCATCAGGGTGAGCACCACCACCAGCAGGGCGGTGATGATGTCGGCCACCGAGACCATGCCGCCGAGCGCCTCGGGGGATTCCCCCTCGCCGGGCGCCACCAGGGTGACCTGCTCGAGGTAGCCAAACACCGAGAGCAGGTCCGACCACACCAGGTAGAGCACCAGGATGAAGCCGATCATCAGGATCAGCTTGGAGAGGCGCAGCGACTGCTGGTTGACCTGCTCCATGTCCAGCGGCGGCTCCTCGACGACCTCCAGGCCCTCGACGCCCTCCTGGGACTGGGCGTGACGCCTGGCCAGGGCACGGCGGTAGGCCAGGCGCCGGGCGGCCACGGCCAGGCCGCGAATCACCGTGGCCTCCACCAGGATCCACAGGCCCAGCAGATAGAGCGAGATGACGAAGCGCCCCATGAGGCTGAGCGCGGTGTATTCGTACCCGTAGACGATCAGGCCCGCCATCGCTAGCGGCACCAGCGCGATGACGAGTCCCAGCAGCAGGCGAAACAGCTTGACCCCGAAGAAGGGCACGTGGGCCAGGATCAGCTTGGTCAGTACCAGGCTCATGGCCAGCAGGCCGACCAGCATGAGCAGCAGACCGACCGGGCGCTGGTTAAGCGCGACGGCCGCCTCGAGGGCCAGCGGGGCGATCAGCAGCACCGGCACCAGCGCCACGCCCAGCCACAGCAGCCAGCGGCGCAGGGCGGCGGCATAGCCGGCGGGCCAGTAGAAGTGACGCGTGGCCACGCCGCCCGAAACCAGCAGGTTGCGGGCCCAGGTGAGCACGGCCCAGGCCAGCGCCAGGTGCAGCAGGGACTGGCCGATGCCTTGCCCGAGGCCCTCGGTGCCGGCGATAAGCGCGACACCGGCCGCCAGCAGACAGAGCGGACCGGGCAGGGCCAGCAGGGCGTTGAGCGCCACCGCCTGGGGCGTATGCCCCTGGGAATCACGCTTGAGATGGCCGACCTCCTGATGCAGCCGCAACAGCCGCGCCCGGAAACGTTGGCGGCAGGCGATCAGCCCCAGCGCCACCAGGATGATCGGCACACCAAGCAGCGCACGGGCGCTCGGCAGCCGCCAGTTCGCCGGCAGCAAGGTACGCCACTCCCCTTCGCGCCACTCCACGGCCAGGTTCTCCGGCAGGTTGCCCAGCCAGGCGAGGCTCAGAGGGCGCGTATTGGCGATCCAGAACAGCTGCTCGTCGATGGTGTTACGCAGTTCCTGGCTGGTATCCAGCAGCTGCTGCTGGTTGAGCTGCAGGTCGATCGCCGCGCTGAGCATCTCACCGTAGGTCGTTTCCAGCTGATCGACGAGCTCACGCCGCGCCTGGTACAGATCGAGCAGCGACTCGACCAGCGCCGGCGATGACTCGGCGTCGGCCTCCTCGATCCGTTGACGCGCCAGCTTCCTGCCCTCGCGTAGCTGATCGTGGTGACGCCCGAGCTCGAACTGCTTGAGGTGCAGGTCGGCGATCTCGTCCTGCAGGCCGGGCCGCTCTTCTACCCGGGGAAGCGTCAGGCGCTGTTCGCGCAGGATCCGCGACAGCAGCATGCTGCCGCGGACGGCATCGATCTGTTCGTTGAGGTTGCGCTGCAGCTGGCGGACCCGGTCGAACTGACGACGCACCTCGGAGCTCTCGCGAACCAGGCGATTGGCCCGATCGGTGGCGCGCAGCAGCTCGAGGCTCATGGTGCGATTGATCTCCCGGGCCTGGCGCACCAGGGGATGACCGACGATTCCCTCTCCCTCCTCGCTGACCGCCTCGGCGATGGCCTGCTCGGACTGCTCACGACGGCGGCGGTCGATGACCGCCTGGAGCATGGTCAGCTGGGCCTCCTGGCTAGCGACCTGACGCTCGAGCAGGTCACGGTGCTCCTGATCCAGCTCACGCAGCCGGCTGTTGGTCTCCAGCTGTCGCTGATGCAGTGCCAGGGTCTGCTCGGCCAGCGCGCGCTCGACGCGCAGCTGCCAACGTCTGGGCGAGTCCGCCGCCACCTCGGCATCGGCCAGTTCCTCCAGTTGGCGACGCCGTTCGTCGGCCCGCTGCATCGCCTCGCCGATGGCCTGCTGGGCGCGCTCCGGCAGGGTCTGGGAATTGAGCAGCCGAGAGGAGACCTCGGCGAGGGTGTCCTGAGACGACGACAGGGCTTCCTGGGCATTCTTGCGGCGCGCCTCCAGCGCCTTGAGGGAGAGCTTCTCCAGCTCCTCGAGGGTCGTCTGCCGATCGGTCTGCTCGATCTGGTCAAGCGCCTGCTGAAATCGCTGAAGTGCCTGGGGCGCCCGCTCGACCCGTGCCTCGAGCTCGGCCAGCTGCTCCTTCACCGTGGCCAGTCGCTCCATCCCATCGAGGGCCGCACGCAGTGCCTCGTTCTCCCGCTCCGCGCCCTCGGCGGGCGTCTCGCCCTCGGCCGGCTGGCGCTCCTCGAGGCGCGCCTCGATCTCCTCGCGGGAGGGGAGCGGCCGGTCGGCCGCCGCCGACGAGACGTCCTCCTGGGCCAGCGCCGAGGGCGCCGACATCGATCCCACCAGCAGGCACAGCAAGAGCAGCAGGCCATAGCACACGACAGCGCGCCAACGGCCAACACGATGATAGGCGTTCAAGGGGCAGCCTCGGTTATGATGGTGCATGGCGTGATTCTCGGCCCCGCGGGGCAACAAGGCAATGACCGCCGGTCGCCGGGCAATGGCCGCCTGTCGCCCCGGGAGCACAGTTGACTTGCCGGGCTGGCGTGATAGAAACGCCCGTGATCTTCCACAAGGTGCCTGACCATGATGTCTGCTCGATTTTCCCTGTGCGCTGCGTCGCTGCTGCTGGCGAGCCTCAGCGGCACGACCCTGGCCGCCGAATCGCTGAGCGAGGACGAGCGACAGGCCATCGAGGCCCGCATCGCCGAACTCGAGGATGAGATGGGCGCGCTGCGCCAACGGCTGCAGACGGCCGAGGCCCCACCATCTGCCACCGCGGCTGTCGCCGCCGACGACGACACCGAGCCGAAGCTCGAAGAGGCGGTGGACGAACGCCGCGAGCTCGAGCGCGCCTCGGCGAAGAACCCCTATGCCATCACCACCCACCGGCGTAACTACTGGTTCCCGCTGAGCTATAACAGCTCGCCGAACGAGGGCGTCTTTCGCGACGTCAGCGATGATAACGACGCCGACCGGGCGGAGATGAAGTTCCAGTTCAGCGTCAAGTTCAACCTGGTCGAGGATCTCTTCGGCGACTTCGGTGGCGATCTGCATTTCGGCTATACCCAGCGCAGCTGGTGGCAGGCCTACAACGCGGATGCCTCCTCGCCGTTTCGCGAGACCAACTACGAGCCCGAGGTGTTCATCGACTTCGACAACAGCGCCTCGCTGCTGGGCTGGACCAACATCCAAAATCGCCTGTCGTTCAACCACCAGTCCAACGGCCGTTCCGGGACGCTATCGCGCAGCTGGAACCGGCTCATCCTCCAGTCCAGCTTCGTCAACGATGACTGGACCCTGGTGCTGGCGCCCCACTGGCGCATTCCGGAATCCGAGGGCGAGGACGACAACCCCGACATCCACAAGTATCTCGGCTATGGCGACATCACCGTGGCCCGGCGCGTCAACGATGACAACGAACTGAGCCTGATGCTGCGCGGCAATCCCAGCGACGGCAACCTGGGTACCCAGGTGGACTACTCCTGGCCGTTGTTCGGCAGCATTCGCGGCCACCTGCAGTACTACTACGGCTATGGCGAGAGCCTGATCGACTACGATCAGCGCACCAATCGGCTGAGCCTGGGGTTCAGTCTCAACCCGATCTTCTCCTCCGGCAGCCTCGAGCGCTGAGCGGGCCAAGAACCCGGGTGAAAGCCCGGGCAGACCGCCCGGATGGATTGAAGTCACTCCGTCGACTGCTATGCTGACCCTGTCATTCACCGTCAAAGGAAGACCCGATGGCCAGCCAACACTCCCGCACCAGCGAATCCACACAGCAGCTCAAGGAAGACCTGCAACACCTCACCAAGACCATCGAGGAGCTGGTCGAAGCCACGGCCGACGACTCCCGGAGCAATATCAAGGAGCTCCGCGAGCGCGCCGAGAAGCGGATGAAGGACACCCGGGAGCGCCTCGAGGCGCGTGGCGAGCGCCTCTACGGCGAGGCGCGCGATAACGTGACCCAGCAGGCCGACGCCTGCGACCGCTATGTCCACGACAACCCCTGGACCAGCATCGGCATCGGCGCCGCCGTGGGCGTGGTGGTCGGCATGCTGATCGGGCGGCGCTGATGGCGGCGAGCCAGGGACCGGCTCAACGGCTGTTCGGAGCAGGCAAGCGTCTGCTCGGCAGCCTGCTGGCGACCGGCGAGACGCGCCTGCGCCTCGCCGTGCTCGAACTGGAAGAGGAGCGCGCGCGCCTCTTCGGCCTCCTGCTGCTGGCCGGCCTCAGCCTGATCCTGCTGCTGTTGGGCATCGGCGTCCTTACCACCCTGGTGATCGTCGCCTTCTGGGAGACCCACCGCCTGACCGCCATCGGCGCAAGCGCGGTGGTGCTACTGGGCAGCGGCCTGCTGCTGGCCCTGCGGGTGATGCAGCTGGCCCGCCGCCGCACCCTGCTGGCCGGTACGCTGCGCCACCTGGCCACGGATCGCGACCTGGTGGAGGCAAGCCGTGAACCGCGCTGAACGCCTCGCCCGCCGGGAAGAGCTCGAGCACGCCATCGAACAGCAGCGCATCGACCTGCTGGTGGCCGCCCATCGCTGGCGTACGGCCGAACGGGCCATCGATCAGGGCTGGCAGTTTCTCGTGCGCTTCAAGACCCCGCTGCTCATGGCGGGCGGACTGCTCGCCTACCGCGGCTTGCGCCACCCTGGCGGCGCGGCGCGCCTGGCACGTCGGCTGACCGCCGGCGCGCTGTTCGCCAAGAAGGCTCGCGACCTGCTGCGCTGAGCCACGCCGCGGCCCGCTGGCGGCTACCCCAAGCGTGCGGCCTCCCCCCGGCACCCTCCCCCCTTCGCTGGCCCCCTCAAGGGCCCCGCAAGCCCCGAAACAGCGCCCATGGAGCCCTACCATGCCCCTTGCTATCAGCCTGCACCTTCTCGCCGCCGTGATCTGGGTCGGCGGCATGTTCTTCGCCTGGATGATCCTGCGCCGGGTCGCTGGAGAGCTGCTCGCGCCGCCCCAGCGGCTGACGCTCTGGTATCACGTCTTCCAGCGCTTCTTCCCCTGGGTATGGGGCTGCGTGGTGACGCTGCTGGTGACGGGGCTGTGGATGCTCTTCGGAATCTTCGGCGGCATGGCCGGCGCCGGCGTGCATGTTCACCTGATGCTGGTGACGGGGCTCGCCATGATGGCGATCTTCCTGCACATCTGGTTCGCACCGTTTGCCCGGCTGGGTCGGGCCGTGGCCGGCGAGGACTGGCCCACCGGCGGTCAGCAGCTGGCGCAGATCCGTAGGCTGATCGGCATCAACCTGATACTGGGACTGGCAACGGTCGCCATCGCTTCCGCTGGCCGCTACCTGTAATCCAGGCCGCGACAAGCTGTCGAGGCGATGTAACGTCGGCGCCATGCGAGGCAGACACCAATGCAAAAGGCAGGGCCAAAGCCCTGCCTTTCTTCGTGCTACCGCCCGCTAGAGGGCGGGCTAGCTCGCATCACTAGACATAGAAATCCAGGTCTTCCTGAGCCTTGAGCAGATCCCGCATCTTGATCGGATCATCACCGAAGAAGAACACCAGCCCCCAGTGGGTACCGAAGGCCGAGCGATCCGGCACCGTCTCCTCGGCGGGCGGCGTCAGCTCGTGAAAATCAAAATACGGATGCTCGATGGTTTCCTTGGGCATCTCCAGCTTGCTGACGACACGACGACGCGGATAGACGCCGAAGCAGCCCGCATAGCCCTTCGCATCAACCACTTCACGCGGGAAGAAGTTGGCGACTTCTTCCTTGGTGCTCTTGGGATCGAAGACGATCATCGATGCCTGATAGGCGTTGAAGCCGTAGGCACGCTCGATGAGCTCGAAGGCCTTGAACCCGGGTGGGCGATAGGCGACTTCGCCGAAGTACATCTCGCCGTCGGCGGTCACGAAATACTCGGGATGGATCAGGCCGAACTGAATATCGAACGTCTTGATCAGCTTCTCGATCTGCTTGGTAATGGCATCGCGCCAGCTCTCGAGCTCGTTGGTCGCGGGAACGAAGACCGAGTAGCCGAGCGTCACGTATTCGGAGATGTTGAGGAACTGGATCTTGCCATCATGGATCCAGGCCTCGACGGCGAATTCCCAGCCATCGAGGTGGCTTTCCATCAACAGCGGATACTCTTCATCCGGAATATGCTCGATCTCTTCCATCGTGCGGATCATGCGATGGCCGAGGCAACCGGCCTTGTCGAAGGCCTTGACGTGGATCGGATCATCGGGGTCGCCGTCGAGCTTGAGCAGCGTCTGGTTGACGCGCTTCATGAAGCGAACGACGTCTTCCTTTTCGTGGGCCTCCTCGAAGATCCCCACGCGGATGCCGCCCAGCTGGGCACGACGCTTCATCAGCGCCTTGTCGCGGAACAGGATGGACTGCCCGTACATGCGCGGGTTATCCAGCAACACGGAGTTGATCGCGCCCGACCACTCCACGGTCTCCTCGAACAGCGGGATGGCGACGTCGACGCCCTCATCCTTGAGCCGCTGGGCGATCTCCATGGAACGATCGTTCAGGCGAATGAAGTCCCACGGAATGTAGGGAATCTTGTTGGCCGTGCAGAAATCCTCGGCCCATTCGGGCGCAACGACCACGTAGCGACGGTCGAACTTCTGGGCCGCCTTGATGGCATTGACGCTCCAGCCAAGCAGGGCGATATACCCCTTGTTGGGATCCTTGGGCGTTTCCGTTCCGCGAACCGAATCCATCGAAGGATCGGTCCAGGCTGCAACCTCCGGGGGCAGTTCAGTTTCTGTTTCTGGCGTCGTCATTCGACATTCTCCTTGGGGTTGTACGGAAAGCGTGCACTCGGATCGGAGCGCGGGCTCGGTGAAGTGAGCCGTCGGGCAGTGCTATTTCACAGCAATCATGCCACCCGGCAGCGTGTGCGATGCGAATCAGAAAAAATCACAAATGTGTGCGTGAACCCTTAATTCCGATCGTATAAATCAGTGTAGCGGCTCTGCCATTGAATAGGAAATCCGGGCGATAGCCCTGAAACGGTTAGATGACGAACAACCAGTATCCGCCCACCCCCACTTAGCGGCCCGATGCCCAGCTCGCTTGCGCAAGGCGCATGGCACCCTGCACCTCATCCGCCGGCACCGACGCAGGATCCCCCTTCTCCAGGGGGTCATAGTGGAAGACATAGAGCCGTGAGACGAACTCGGACACGGGTAGCGATGCCTCACCATAAAGTTCGCCATGGCCCTGAGTTGAGGTGATGATCCCCTGCCCCCAATTCTGCCCGCTGTCGTTATTGGGATTGAAGAAATACACCCGCATGACACCGACTTTATCGAGAGCAAGCCGCTGAATCGTGATCGCATGCCAGCCGAGAAAGCGCGTGGCACTATCGGTCACGGCAATGCCCGCAGGCTGCGGATTGATGACCGGAATATTGCCATTGTAATAAGGGTGATAAGCCGCATAGAAATCGCGGATGAAACCCTCGAAATCCTTCAGGCCGCCCGTAAAGACATCGACGGCGATGCGAAATCCGTGGCCGACCTGCTCCCCATGGAACTCGGCATTGACCCACTTGTGCGGATCCTCTCCGCGACCGGCACTGCGACGCCCCATCTCGAAGTAGATGCGGTCGAGGTGCGGGACGGTCAGCAGTGAGACGGCGTCCACATCGACGGGAGGCTCGCTCGCCAGACCGGTGCCGAGTTCACGCGAGGAGACGTTATCCCCCTCGAAGCGCATCACGATCTCGTCATCGCGCGCGGCCCAGGCGACGATGCGCAGCAGGTCGGCCGGCGCACCATAGGCCCACATGGACAGGGCACGCGTGGACTGGCAGGTAGGATAGTTGCCCTGCCCTACGCCGAGGGGATGGCCGAGTACGTTGAGGACGTCGGCCAGCAGGAAGCTCTCCGGAGAGCGGCGGTTCCCGAAGACACTGACGATCTTCTCTGCCGCGGCATCGCACAGCGTCAATCGCACCTGCCGCCACAGCGACGGAGCCACCGGTGGCGCATAGAGAATGCCCCGTTCGAGCATCATGGCGAGGCCGTAGACCGCCTGACTGGTTTCGGCGAACAGGGCTTCGTCGATCAGGGTATGGATCAATGCCGGGTAGCAGTGAAAGGCGTCTGCCCCGGTGTAGCTGAGTCCCAGCGCCGTGGGAATCAAGGCATTCCAGCGGGTGCGCAGGTAACGAATGAACCCCGGCATGTAGGGCGAGACCAGGCCGGTGCCGTGCATGGCCTGGGCGAAGGCAATGGCTTCCTGCAACAGCGCCTCATCGTCCATGAGCGCCAGCCGCTCGGCATAGACGTCGAAGCCGGGATCCTCGCGGCACCCTGCCGTGGGGCTGAACACGGCATTGATCAGCCGCAGCGCATCATCCCCGACCTCGCCGAGCGTCGCGTCCGGCTTGTTCAGGCAGGCCGCGATCTGGGTCACCATGTGCTTGACGCCATCGACCTGGACCGGACGCTGCGCCAGTACCCGCCACACTTCGGCGACCAGGTGTTCCAGAAGGTTTTCGTAGCCGAGATGGTGCAGCAGGTAGTGATAGAGATGCTGAACCAGGACGCCCAGCCTCTCGGGCCGCAGGCGATCGCCCTCCTGCAGGTCGCTGACCACGAGGTCGAGATTCATCGCCATCACCTGAGCGAGGAAGTGATGGGCATGCTCAGCGGAGATGGAGGGATGAATGAAGTCGCCGCTGGCCACCGCCAGCAGCCGGACCTGGCTCAGGCTCTCCACCAGGGTGGCGACCGGATCGCCATGCCGCACCGTACGCACGGCCAGGGAAGGCACCAGCGTCTGGGGATAATGCCAGTCGCTGCCGCGAAAGAAGCCGGCCGCCTCGAGCGCCGGCACCCTCGCGTAGACGAGATCGATCCCCTCGGGATCGAGCATCAAGGCGCGTGCCGGCTCAAGGACCTCGAACACGGGCGAGACGCCCGCGACGCTATTGGCGACGGCAAGCCGCTCGATGGCCGCGTCGAGCTGCTCAACGGAGGCGGCGATCGAGGCATGGTCGTCGTGGGGGCGGGAATCGTGGGTGCCTGGGCTCATGCAACCACTGTCAATCCTCCCTCGAGACATGTCAAACGCGTGGGGTAAGCCCAGAGCCGGGAGCTCAGTGTCCAAGATATGGCCCCAAAGGCGCGCGTCCTCGGGGCTCACCGACCCGTCAGGCGTGGCAGCGCCGCCCAGGGAATCCACTGGCGATGCCCGCCGCCGTGGCGAGGCGGGGCTTTGCTGTGAGTGGCTGCATGAGTGGCGCCGGCTATATCCGAGTGGCGCTACAGCGCCATGCCGCAGGCCACGCCGGATGCCCAGGCCCACTGGAAGTTGTGGCCGCCGAGCTCGCCGGTGACGTCCAGCACCTCACCGATGAAGCGCAGCTGGGGTAGCCCCGTGACCGCGAAGTGCTTCGAGGAGATCGCGCGCGTGTCGACGCCGCCCATGGTCACCTCGGCGGTGCGCCAGCCCTCGGTGCCGGCCGGCTTGACCCGCCAGTCGCCTAGGCGCTCGGCCCAGGCCGCCAGACGCTCATTGGAGTACTCGGCCAGCACGCCGTCGTCGCCATGCCACTCGATCAGCGCCTGGGCGAGTCGCTTCGGCAGCCGCTCGCCAAGCCAGGTCGAGAGCCGACGCCTGGGCGTCTCCCGGCGTGCCGAGGCCAGGGCCTCGAAGGCATCGAGGCCGGGCAGCAGGTCGATGGAGAGGGTGTCGCCCGGCTGCCAGACGCTGGAGATCTGCAGCATGGCGGGGCCCGACAGGCCACGATGGGTGAAGAGCATCGGTTCGCGGTAGCGACGACCACGACAGCTCACCGCGACCTCGACGCTGACCCCGGCCAGGGCCTCAGCCCGCGCCTTCCACTGCGAGGTCAGGGTGAAGGGCACCAGGGCGGCCCGGGTCTCGGTGACCGCGAGGCCGAACTGCCGGGCGAGCTCATAGCCGAACCCCGTGGCGCCCATGGTCGGAATGGAGAGCCCCCCGCTCGCCACCACCACGGCACCAGCGTCGATGCGCCCCGCCGAGGTCGACAGCCGCATGCCCTCCCCGGCGCGCTCCACGGCCTCGATCGAGGTCTTCAGGCGGATCTCGACGCCCGCCCAGTCGCACTCGGTCAGCAGCACCCGCAGGATCTCCTTCGCGGAGTCGGCGCAGAACAGCTGGCCCGGCGCCTTCTCCACGTAGTCCACGCCGTGGCGGTCCACCAGCTCGACGAAGTGCTCGGGGCTGTAGCGCTTGAGGGCAGAGATACAGAAGGCGGGGTTGTCCGAATAGAAGTTGGCCGGGCCCGAGGCCAGGTTGGTGAAGTTGCAGCGCCCCCCGCCGGACATCAGGATCTTCTTGCCGGCCTTGTTGGCATGATCCACCACCAGCACGCGCCGTCCGGCATAGCCGGCGGTCAGCGCGCACATCAGGCCGGCGGCGCCGGCGCCGATCACTACCACGTCATACGTCACGGCCAGGGCCTCCTGAGGGCATCGAGTCGGGCCGCGCATTCTAGCAGCCCGCCGGCCCGGCGCCGAGCATGCCCGGGGAGTGGTCATTTCTGTACAAGAATTGTACATTTAGACGATAGCGAGCCACCTGTGCATTTCTTCCACACTGCGCTGCCACACTCGGCTCCAACCGAGTTCCAAGCTGCTACGGGCCCGACGGAACGGGCTCCCGCTCATCGACCACCGACAAGAAGCCCGCCATGATCTCATCGCGACAACGCCTGACCCTGCTGATCGGCCTGGCCCTGCTGGTGCTCTCGCCGCTGGTCATCGCCCAGCAGCCCACCGCGGTGATCGCCGCCCGCGCCAGCCTCGCCGCCTGGTCCGATCCGCTGGAGTCGCTGGGCACCCTGCGCGCCGACGAGAGCGTGACCCTCTCCGCCACCGTCACCGAGACCATCGCCGAGCTGACCTTCGAGGGCGGCGAGCGCGTCGAGGCCGGCGAGCTGCTGGTGCGCCTGGCCGACGACGAGCAGCGCGCCGACCTGCGGGTCGCCCAGGCGCTGCGCGACGAGCGGCGCAACGCCGTGAACCGGCTCGCCCAGCTGCAGAGCCGCAACCTGGCACCGCGGGCCGACGTGGAGGATGCCCGGGCCCGCCTGCGCCAGGCCGAGGCGGAAATCCAGGCCCTGGAGGCGAGGCTGGCCGACACCCGCATCCAGGCGCCCTTCGGCGGCATCGTCGGCTTTCGCAACGTCAGCGTGGGCACCCTGGTGACCCCCGGCACCGAGCTCGTCACCCTCGATCGGCTCGACGTCATGAAGCTCGACTTCACCCTCCCCGAACGGGCCCTCGGCCAGGTCGCGCCGGGCCTGGCGCTGACCGCGACCAGCGCGGCCCTGCCCCACACCCCGTTTCGCGGCGAGATCGCCAGCATCGGCACGCGCATCGACCCGATCAGCCGCAGCATCACGGTGCGCGCCAAGCTCGCCAACCCGGAACTCGCGCTGCGCCCCGGCATGTTGATGCAGGTGACGCTCGAGAGCGCCCCCCGCGAGGCGCTGGTGATTCCCGAGGAGGCGCTGCTGCCGCAAGGTCAGCGCCAGTTCGTGCTGACGCTCAAGAGCGACGGCGAGGCCTACCGGGTCGAGGAGCGCGAGGTGCGCATCGGCGCGCGTCGCGCGGGCGAGGTGGAGATCCTCGAGGGGCTCGCCGAGGATGACCTGGTGGTCGCCCACGGCACCGAGCGGGTCCGCGACGGCCAGCCGACCCGCCTGCTCGGCATCCTCGACGACGACACCACCGTGCCCCAGCTGCTGCGCCGCAGCCGCAACGCCGCCGAGGTGAACGGCTGATGCGCCTCTCCGACCTCTCCGTCCAGCGCCCGGTGCTGGCCGTGGTGATGGCCGCCCTGATCGTGGCCTTTGGCCTGCTGGCCCTGGAGCGGCTGCCGCTCCAGGAGTACCCCGCCATCGACCCGCCGGTGGTCTCCATCGATACCCGCTACCCCGGCGCCTCGGCCAGCATCGTGGAGACCCGCGTCACCCAGGTGCTGGAGGATCGCATCGCCGGGGTGGCGGGCATCGAGGTGATCTCCTCCTCGAGCGAGGACGGCCGCTCCAGCATCAACGTGGAGTTCGGCCTGGATCTCGACATCGACGCGGCCGCCAACGACATCCGCGACCGCATCTCCGGGGCCCGCGACAACCTCCCCGAGGAGGCCGACCCGCCGGAGGTACAGAAGGCCGACTCGAGCTCCGAGGTGGTGATCTGGTTCTCGCTGAGCGGCGGCGGCTACGACGTGGCCGAGCTCACCGACTACGCCGACCGCTACCTGGTGGACCGCTTCTCGGTGCTGCCCGGCGTCGCCCAGGTGCGCATCGGCGGCGGCCGGGAATACGCCATGCGCGTCTGGCTGGACGCCGACGCCCTGGCGGCGCGCGGGCTCACGGTGGGCGACGTCGAGGACGTCCTGCGCGACGAGAACGTCGAGCTGCCCGGCGGCGCCCTGGTCTCCGAGGCGCGCCAGTTCATCGTGCGCCTGCCGAGAAGCTTCGCCACCCCCGAGGACTTCCGCCTGCTGGCGCTGGACGAGGGCGCCGACGGCTACCTGGTCCGCCTGGGCGACGTGGCGCGGGTGGAGATCGGCGCCGTGGAGGAGCGCACCGTCTTTCGCGGCAACGGCGTGCCGATGGTCGGGCTGGGGCTGATGAAGCAGTCCACCGCCAACGTGCTGGAGATCTCCCAGGGCGCCAAGGCGGAGATGGAGCGCCTGCAGGAGACCCTGCCCGAGGGCATGGAGCTGTCGCTGAACTTCGACTCCTCGGTGTTCGTCTCCGGCGCCATCGGCCAGGTCGTGCAGACGCTGTTCATCGCCATGGGCCTGGTGGTGGTCGCGATCTTCCTGTTCCTCGGCAACGTGCGCACCACGCTGATCCCGGCCGTGACCGTGCCCATCGCCCTGGTCGGCAGCTTCGCGGCGCTGGCGGTGCTGGGTTTCACCATCAACCTGCTGACCCTGCTGGCCCTGGTGCTGGCCATCGGGCTGATCGTCGACGACGCCATCGTGGTGCTGGAGAACATCCACCGGCGCATGCAGGAGCTGGGCGAGACGCCGCTGGTGGCGGCCTTTCGCGGGACCCGCCAGATCGCCTTCGCGGTCATCGCCACCACCCTGGTGCTGGTGGCGGTGTTCGTACCACTGAGTTTCCTGCAGGGCGACATCGGCCGGCTGTTCTCGGAATTCGCCCTCACCCTGGCCGCCGCGGTGGTCATCTCCAGCCTGCTGGCGCTGACCCTGACACCGATGATGGCCTCCAAGATCCTCAAGGCCGACATGCACGAGGGCCGCCTGGCCCAGGCCGTGCAGTGGGGCCTGGATCGCTCCCGCCAGGGGTATCGCCGCCTGCTCGAGCGGGTGCTGGGGCTGCGTCTGCTGGTGCTGGCGCTGTTTCTCGGCATCGTCGGCGCCATGGTGTGGCTCAACGGGGAGCTGCCCAACGAGTACACCCCCAAGGAGGATCGCGGCAACTTCTTCGTACTGGTCAACGGCCCGCCCGGCGCGACCTACGACTACATGCTCGACTACATGGACGAGATCGAGACGCGCCTGCTGCCGATGACCGAACAGGGCGAGGTCGAGCGCATCCTGGTGCGCGCTCCAATGGGCTGGGGCAACATCGAGAACTTCAACAGCGGCTTCGTCATCGTCACCCTCGCCGACTGGGCCGAGCGCCGGTCGGCGTGGACGATCATGGACGAGATCCGCGGCCGCCTCGCCGACCTGCCCGGCATCCGGGCCTTTCCGGTGATGCGGCAGGGCTTCGGGTCGCGAGTCGAGAAGCCGGTGCAGTTCGTGCTCGGCGGCGGCACCTTCGAGCAGCTGGCCGAGTGGCGCGACACCCTGCTGGCTCACCTGCGCGAGCACAACCCGCGCCTGACCGGGCTCGAGAGCGACTACGAGGAGAACCAGCCGCAGCTGCGGGTGGACATCGACTACACCCGTGCCGCCGCCCTGGGGGTGACGGTCACCGAGATCGGCCGCACCCTGGAGACCCTGCTGGGCGGGCGCACCGTGACCCAGTACGTGGACGACGGCCAGGAGTATGACGTCATCCTCGAGGGCGCCCCCGGTTCCCGGCCGAGCCCCAGGTCCCTGGAGAGCCTGCGGGTGCGCTCCGACCGCTCGGGCGAGCTGATTCCCCTGGCGAGCCTGGTGACGCTGTCCGACTTCGCCGGCCCCAGCACCCTGAACCGCTTCAACCGCGTCCGGGCGGTCACCATCCAGGCCGACCTGGCGGACGACTACCCGCTGGGCGAGGCGCTCGCCTACCTGGAGGCGACGGTGGACGAGATCCTGCCGCCGGCGGCTCAGACCGACGTCAAGGGCGCCTCGCGGGACTACCAGGAAGCGAGCGGCGCCACCGCCTTCCTGCTGGGACTGGGCATCCTGGTGGTGTTCCTGGTGCTCGCCGGGCAGTTCGAGAGCTTCGTGCACCCCTTCGTAATCATGCTCACCGTGCCGCTGGCGATCTGCGGCGCCCTGCTGGGGCTCTATCTCACCGGCCAGTCGTTGAACATCTACAGTCAGGTGGGGCTGGTGATGCTGGTGGGGCTGGCGGCCAAGAACGGCATCCTGATCGTGGAGTTCGCCAACCAGCTGCGCGATCGCGGCGTGGCCTTCCACGAGGCGCTGGTAGAGGCCTCGGTGACCCGCCTGCGGCCCATCGTGATGACGGCGGTGACCACCATGGCGGGCGCCGTGCCGCTGATCGTCTCCAGCGGCGCCGGCGCCGAGACCCGCCTGGTGATCGGCACCGTCATCCTCTGCGGCCTGGCCGCGGCCACCCTGTTCACCCTGTTCGTGGTGCCGGTGGCCTACGACCTGCTGGCCCGGCGCACCGGCTCGCCCGGCGATGTCGCCTGCCGCCTGTCCGACGAGATGGGCGAGGAGCCCGCCGCGCACTGAGGGGAATCGACGCCGCCGGGGCCCGGCGGCGGGGAGATGGCGTCAGGGAATCGGCGCCGAGGGCCGGGAGACGGCGAACGGCGCCCGTGCGGCTCAGCAGTCGCCGAGGCGCTGGCCCTCCACGACGGTGGTCATCTTGAGCTCGCCCGCGGCGGAGTCGACCAGGATGTCGACGTTGCCCTCGACCCGCTCGCCGAGGAAATCCATGCGGCCAATGATGCTGGCCTCGCCGCCCTCGGCCCGGCAGACCATGCGGTAGTCCATGCCGTCGACCGTGACCTCGTGCTCGAGCAGCTCGCAGCCCTCCTCCTCCTCGATGAAGCTGAACGACTCGTCCTCGAGGTCGCCCTGGGCGATGCACTCCTGGTAGCTCTCGGTCTGATCGGGGATCGGCAGGTCCCCACCGACGGCGGTGGTGCTGGTGAACTCCCACTGGCCCGGGACGATATTGGGGGCCTCGGCGACGGCCGCGAGCGGCACGGCCAGCAGCAGGCTGGCAAGAAGGGGTCGAAACGGCATGGGGACTCTCCCTGGGAATGAATGATCTGCCAGGCCTTCGGCATCTCCATCAGCATATCCCAATCGGCTCCGCCTCCCAATCGGGCGCGATATGCCCCGGGGCGACGACCACCGGGCGCACCCGGCGCCGGTTTCTTGCCTACTTATCGCCGACGTCTCACCGATCTATCGCCGCTCGCCACCCAGTGGTGACGGGCGGACACGCGCCTCGCTGAGCCCCAGCCAGGCGGTGAGTGCAGCCACCAGCACGATCGGGCCCAGCATCGCCAGGTTGAGCCCGGTCCAGCCGAGCTGTCGCAGCAGGCTCCCCGACAGCAGCGAGCCCGCCGCCACCAGCGAGAAGATGACCAGATCGTTGATGCCCTGCACCTTGCCGCGCTCGGCCTCCCCATGGGTGCCGGCGAGCAGGGTGCTGCCGCCGATGAACAGGAAGTTCCAGCCAACGCCGAGCAGCAGCAGCGCCGCCCAGAACTGGGCGAGTCCGGTGCCGGTGGCCGCCAGCAGGCTCGAGGCGGCCAGGGTCGCGGTGCCGACCAGAAGGATACGCGTGACCCCGAAGCGGGCGATCAGCCCCCCAGTGAAGAAGGAGGGCAGGAACATGCCGAGCACGTGCCACTGCATGACGAAGGCCACCTGCCCCATCTCGAAGCCCAGGGCGCGCATGGCAAGCGGCGTGGCGGTCATCACCAGCCCCATGATGGCGTAGCCCGTGGCCGCGGCGACCAGCGCGACCCGAAAGCGCGGCTGGGCGCCGATCTCGGCCATCGGCCGGGCGAACTCGCCGGGCGCGGGCTCGCCACTGGCCGGCACGCGCAGGCCGCCGAGGATCAGCATCGCCAGCAGGGCCAGGCCGGCGATCATCAGGTAGGGCCCGCCATCCGGCACCGCGGCGATCCAGTCATTGGTCAGGCTGGCATTCCAGGGCCCGAGGAAGGCCGCCACCACCCCGCCGGCCAGCACCAGGGAGATGGCGCGGCTGCGAAAGGCCGGGCGCGTCACGTCGACCGCGGCGAAACGGTAGTACATGGCGAAGCCCTGGTAGCTGCCCAGCAGCAGGTTGCCCAGGCAGAACAGCCAGAAGTGTTCGAGGGCGATGGCGGCGAAGGCCGCCAGCCCGCCGAGCACGCCGCCAAACAGCGCCCCGACCATGAAACCGCGCCGGCGCCCCACCCGCTTCATGTAGAGCGAGGCCGGCAGGGTCGCGAGCAGGGTCCCGATCATCATCATGGCCACGGGCAGCGTCGCGAGCCCCGCCGCGGGCGTGAGGCGGTGGCCCACCACCCCGCTCAGGGTCATCACGGTGATGGTGGCGACCATGTAGAGCGTCTGGCCGGCGACCAGGATGGCAACATTGCGTTTCTCCAGGCGGCTGGCGGCCCTCATGGCGACTCCTCGACGATGATCGATGCCCCGGCCAGCCCGGCCGATGCTCGCGAGTTCTGGGCCGAGCATCGGGTCACTGGTGGATGGCCTCTGGTATATTAGCAAAAAAAGACCACGGCCTAGGCGTCCGAGACGCCCTCCCATCGGCCCGTCCCCCCTGCACGAGGATCCTCCATGATGCCATTCCCTGGCCGAGGCATGGGCCAGAAGATCGCCTCACGTCGCGCACTCCTGCTGCGCACCCTGGCCATCGCCGGCCTCTGCGCGCTGCTGTTCACCCTGATCGTCAAGCTCGTCCTGCTGCGCACCTCCGCCCAGGACATCAGCACCCTGAAGACGAGGGAACAGGCCCGGGTGGAGACGGCGGCCGGCATGCTCGAGTATCGCCTGGAGATCCTCGAGATGGTCACCCTCTTCCTCTCCCGGGCTCCCGCCGTGAAGCAGGCGGCCCAGGCGGCCCAGGCGTCCTGGGAGGCAGGGAGCCTGCCGCGTGTCGAGGCGCTGTTTCTCGCCCTCATGGACTCCCGCGACAGCTACGCCCAGGTGCGCCTGCTGGATGAGCAGGGGCGCGAGCGGGTCAGGGTCGAGCGAGCCGGAACGACGGCCGTGCCGGCCGCGACCCTCCAGGACAAATCCGGTCGCTACTACGTGCAGGACATCGCCGAGCTCGCCGCCGGCGAGGTGTATCTCTCGCCGCTGGACCTGAACATCGAGAACTTCCTCATCGAGGTTCCCTATCGCCCCATGCTGCGCGCCGGCACGCCGCTGTTCGACCGCCATGGCGAGCGCCGCGGGAGCCTGGTGATCAACTTCGACGCCACCACCCTGCTCGACCGGCTCCGCCAGATCCTCGGCGGCACGACCCGGCCGATGCTGCTCAACTGGCAGGGGGACTGGCTGGTGGGCCCCGCGGAGCAGGAGTGGGGCTTCATGTTCGGCACGCCCGGGGCCTTTGCCCGGCGCCATCCCGATGCCTGGCAGACGATGAGGGAGCAGGGCTCGGGCCACGTATCGACCGACGAGGGCCTGCTGACCTACAGCACCGTCACCCCGCTGTCGCCGGGCCATCTCTCGGCGACCGGCTCGGCGCTGGCCTTCGGCCGCAGTCAGCAGAGGCTCACGCACGACGCCTACGTCTGGCGGGTCGGCGCCCTGGTGCCTGGCGACGCCCTACCCAGCGCCGCGCTGCTTGCAAGCCCCGTGCGACGCCTGGTCTACCTGCTCGGCCTGGCCGTGACGCTGCTGGTCTCGGGCGCCACCACCTGGCTCTTCGCGATGCGCCGCGAGGCCCAGCGCCAGGCCCGTCAGGAGGCGTATCGCCACCGCCAGATCACCGACCACCTCGCCGAGGGCCTGCTGGTGGTCGATCGCCAGGGGGAGATCGAGGAGGCCAACCCGGAGGCCGAGCGGCTGCTCGTCTGGCGTCGCGAGGCGCTGCTCGGCGAGCACGCGCGACGCGTCATGCCCAGCCTCTGGGAGCAGTGTGACCGGTTTCAGGGCATCACCGCATCGGGCGAGCCCTACCGCAGCGACCAGGTGAGCTTCGTGCGCCGGGATGGCGCTCACTTGCCGGTCGACGTGAGCGCCGCCCCGCTGCGCCATCAGGGCGACGTCAGCGCGATCATCGTGGCCTTCAGCGACATCACCGAACGCCTCCAGCAGGAGCGCGCCATTCGCCACTTGGCCTATCACGACACCCTGACGGGCCTGCCGAACCGCCGGCTGCTGCTCGAGCGCCTCGAACTCGCCATGGCGGCCTGCCGGCGACACCGGCGCTCGATGGCCTTGATCTTCCTCGACCTCGACCACTTCAAGGCGATCAACGACACCCATGGCCACGAGGCCGGCGATGCGCTGCTCAAGGAGGTGGCGAAACGGCTCCTGCAGGTGACCCGCGAGACGGACGTCGTCAGCCGACAGGGCGGCGACGAGTTCGTGATCCTGCTCGGCGAGCTCCACGCCCCCGAGGACGCGGCGCGGGTGGCCCAGCTGCTGCTGGCCCGCCTGGGCGATCCGCTGACGATCGGCGACGCCACCCTGCCCATCGGCGCCAGCATCGGGGCGGCGCTCTACCCCGAGGATGGCGACAGCGCCGACACGCTGATGAAGGCGGCCGACGCGGCCATGTATCGGGCCAAGCAGGCCGGGCGCCATCGCTACTGCGTGAGCGGCGATCGGCCCCGGGAGCTGCCGCGCGACCTCACGCCCCAGGCGGGGCAATGAGCCTCCGGCCGCCCCTGGATGGACGCCCCTTCGACCCGCCGGTCGTGTCCGGCGAGACAACGAAAACAGGGGGCACGCCACTGGCGTGCCCCCTGTCGATCGATTGGCCACCGGCGGCGGCTCGGCCTCGCTTCAGCGGGCCATGTCGACCACCACGCGACCGCGCACCCGGCCGGCCAGCAGCTCGCCCGCCGTGTCGATCGCCTCGTCCAGGCCGATGGTGCGGGTGATCGCATCCAGCTGCTCCGGCGAGAGCAGCTCGCCGAGCCGGCGCCAGGCCTCGACGCGATCGGCATAGGGGCGCATCACGCTGTCGATCCCCGCCAGGGTCACGCCGCGCAGGATGAAGGGCGCGACGCTCGAGGGCAGGTCCATGCCCTGGGCCAGCCCGCAGGCCGCCACGGCGCCGCCGTAGCGGGTCGAGGCCAGCACGTTGGCCAGGGTATGGCTGCCCACCGAGTCGACGGCGCCCGCCCAGCGCTCCTTGGCCAGGGGACGCCCGGGCTCGGAGAACTCGGCGCGATCGATCACCGACTCGGCGCCGAGCCCCTTGAGGTAGTCCGTCTCCTCGAGGCGTCCGGTGGAGGCGACGACCCGGTAGCCGAGCCGGGCGAGCAGCGCGATGGCGTAGCTGCCCACGCCGCCGTTGGCGCCGGTCACCAGCACCTCGCCCTGCTCCGGCGTCACGCCCTGCTGCTCCA
This sequence comes from Halomonas sp. B23F22_3, assembly GCF_043496965.1. Classification (NCBI taxonomy): domain Bacteria; kingdom Pseudomonadati; phylum Pseudomonadota; class Gammaproteobacteria; order Oceanospirillales; family Halomonadaceae; genus Halomonas; species Halomonas sp. B23F22_3. Next base: position 245,832 of record NZ_JBIEKG010000002.1, on the reverse strand, counting down.
GCGCCATCACCGAGAGCATCGCGGTGTAGCCGGCGGTGCCGATGGCCATGGCCTGGCGGGCCGTGAAGGCCGCGGGCTGGGGAATCAGCCAGCGGCTGTCCAGGCGCGCCTTCTCGGAAAGGCCCCCCCAGTGTTTCTCGCCGACGCCCCAGCCGTTGAGCAGCACGGCGTCGCCCGCCTGGTAGGCATCAGCCGTGGAGTGCTCGACCGTGCCTGCCAGGTCGATCCCCGGCACCATCGGGAACTGGCGCACGACCGGCCCCTTGCCGGTGATCGCCAGGGCGTCCTTGTAGTTGAGGGTGCTGCAGTCGACCCGCACCGTGACGTCACCCTCCGGCAGGCGGGCTTCCTCCAGCGTCTCTACCGCGACCCGCTGCCCATCGTCGTTCTTGTCGATCAGAATGGCCTTGAACATCGTGCACCTCGTGTTGTTGAACACTTATAGACCGAGTGTCTATGGAATGGCATAAAGGATCGCCCCTAGCGGGGAAGCCCCTCCATGTACGTGGTGATGAAGACTTCCAGGGGACGCGCACGCCGCTCGAGTCGTGCGCGCATCACGGCCCCCTCCCAGCCGATCCAGAAGGCCTCGGCGAGCCGCTCGCCATCGGCGCTCCTGGCGAGTTCACCGGCCGCCTGCGCCTCCTCGAGGCAGCGCGCCAGGCGCTGCTGCCAGTCGTCGAGTGTCGCCCGCAGCCACTCGCGATACCCCTCCGGCAGGCCGTCGGCCTCCTGCCCCAGGTTGCCGACCAGGCAGCCCCGGCGGAAGTCGTGGCGGGCCATGCCGTCGCGGGCATCGGCGACGAAGGCCTCGATGCGCGCAAGCGGCGAGCGAGCGGCGTCCCGCAGATGGCGATCCAGCTTTCTCGCGAAGTAGGCGCCATAGTGCTCCATCACGGCACGCCCGAAAGCCTCCTTGCTGTCGAAGTAGTAGTAGAACGAGCCCTTGGGGACGCCGACGCGCTTGAGGATGCCGTCGATGCCCGAGGCGGTGAAGCCCTGTTCGGTCAGCACCTCGGTGCCGCTGCGAATCAGGGCCGCCCGGGTATCCGGGTCGTCGCGGGGCACCCTGGGGGGGCGGCCGCGACGGGGTTTGGAGGTCGTGTTGGTCATGCCGTTTAATATAGACCGACTGTCTATAAAATCAAGCCGAGAATCGGCGACACGTCGATTACCCCGTATCTCGCCCGCCTTCCCCTCCCCTCACACACGCCGGCGGCCAGTTGACGAAGGCCGACTGGCCGCTTCTTCTTTCACGCACTCTGCGCGAGAAGCTCGGGGTGACCAGAGTGGCCACTGGTATGGATGAAGCTGTCGGGGACAGGTCGAAAGGGGGTCTACGCCAAGGATGGCGTCGGTAGCGCCCATGGATGGGTTCACAGCGCCCCCTGAAGACCTGTCAACGAATCAGCGCCAGCAACTCCGCTATCTGCGTTAGCCCCGTTGAAATAGCCCGGGCGATCAGGTGCCGAGGCCGCCGATCATCACCACGCCCAGCACCACTACCAGCAGGAAGAGGGTCTCCAGCGCCATCAGGATCACCGGCTTCCAGCCCACCACCGCGAGCTTCTGGAACGAGGTCTTGATACCGAGCGCGGCGATGGCGGTGACCAGGCACCAGCGCGACAGGGTCGACATCCCCTCGTTCACCACCTCGGGAATCAGCCCCAGGCTGTTGACCAGCACCAGCACCACGAAGCCCACCAGGAAGCTCGGCAGCATCGGCACCTTGGTCGTCGCCCCCTCCTCCTGGCGCGAGGCCCGGAACAGCCACATGAAGACCATCACCGCCGGCACCAGCATGGCCACCCGTACCAGCTTGACCAGCGTCGAGATGTCGCCGGTCTGCTCCGAGATCATGTAGCCGGCACCCACCACCTGGGCCACGTCGTGGATGGTGCCGCCGAGGAAGATCCCCGCCTGGGCGTTGGCGAGCTCCAGGGCCCCGGCGATCAGCGGGTAGATCACCATCGCCATGGTCGAGAGCGTGGTGACCCCGACCACGGTGAGGATGGTGTTGCGCTCGTGGGTCTCGTGGCGCGGCATCACCGCCGACAGGGCGAGCGCCGCCGAGGCGCCGCAGATGGCGACGGCGCCGCCGGTCAGGAGCCCGAGATCGCGATCCAGGCCCAGCACCCGGGCCAGCACCGAGCCCATGGCGATGACCAGGGCCACGGCCACCACCACGGTGAGCACGGGGCCGATGCCGAGGTCGCCGACCTGGGCGAGGGTCATGCGCGCCCCCAGCAGGGCCACGCCGAGGCGCAGCACGGTGCGGGCGGCGAACTCGATGCCCTCTCGGCAGCGCCCCTCCTCGCTCAGGAAGTGCAGCGACATGCCGAACAGCAGGGCATAGAGCAGCGTGGGGCCCCCGTAGTGATCGGCGATGAAGGTGGTGGCCAGCGCAATGGTGACGCACACCAGCAGGCCGCGGCCGATGGGGCGGGCCCTGCCGACTCGCTCGGCGAGTGGCATGTCGAAGAGCGTGGTTTTCATGTCGCGGATCTCCTGAAGCCGCCTTGCGGACGCGCGGCGCCGCTCCCCGCCGCAGTGGGCGGGGACGACACGGCCCGGCGAGGCGGGAAAAGGGGGTCCGAGCGTCGCTCGGACCGAATGGTCGGACGGCTGAGGCGTGGCGCCTAAGCCATCAAGGTCAGGGCGTGACGGGCTCGACGCCCTCGGCGGCGGCCACCACCTGCTCGGCCAGCACGCGCACGCTATCCACCACGGGCAGCGAGCCGTCGAGGGCGTCGTCGATGACCGAGAGCTCGGTGCAGGCCAGTACCAGCACGTCCGCCCCGCACGCCTTGAGATGGTCCGCGGCCCGGGCGAAGGCGGCCCGGGTGTCGGGATGACGCCCCAGCCCGCGCTTGACGGCGCGAATCACCTCGAGCACCGCGTCCTCGTCCTCGGGATAGACCAGCGACAGGCCGCGCGCCTCGACGAAGCCCTCGTATAGGCCGATCTTGCGCAGCGCCGGCGAGCAGAGCATGCCGACCCGCGCCCCGGGCACGCGCCGGGCGACGGTATCCAGGGTCCGCTCGACGATGTGCCAGACCGGGATGTCGACGGCGTCCTGGGCGTCCTGCCAGTAGTAGTGGGCGGTGTTGCACGGCATCACCAGGAAGGCGGCGCCGGCCCGCTCGAGGCGCCGGGCCATCGCGGCGATCGCCGGCCCCGGGTTCTCGCCGTCGCCGTCGATCAGCGCCTTGATCCGCGACGGCACCTTGGGGTTGTTGTCCACCAGCAGATGGACGTGGTCGATGTCGTCCTCGGCGGGCGTGGCGTCGATGACCCGCTGCATGAAGGTCACGGTGGCATCGGGCCCCATGCCCCCCAGCACGCCGACCATGGTGTGCGGGTCGCGGGAGGAAGCCTGGTGGTCGCGGTCGTCAATCGTCATCGTTTGCCTATTCATGGGTGATCAGAAGCCCAGCACCGTGGGCAGCCACAGGGTGATCTGGGGGAAGAACGCCAGGATGAGGTCGATCACCACCATGGAGCCGACCAGCGGAATGGCGCGGACCGAGATGCGCTCGATGGAGACGTTGGCGATGCTCGAGCTGATGAACATGTTCTCGCCCAGCGGCGGCGTGGAGAAGCCGATGCCGAGGCTCACCACCAGCACGATCCCGAAGTGGATCGGATCGACGCCCAGTTCCACCATCACCGGCAGCAGCACCGGGGTGACGATCATGATGGTGGCGAGGATCTCTATGAACATGCCGACGATCAGCAGGAAGCCGATCACCAGGATCCAGACCAGCCACAGGCTGTCGGTGATCTCGAGGATGCCCTGGGCGATCATCGCCGGGATGTGGTTCTCGACCAGGATGCGACCGAAGGCGGTGGCGGTGAACATGATGATCAGCACCCGCCCGGTCAGCCAGGTGGTGCTCTGGAAGGCCTCGTTGAGCCCGCGCAGCGACGACTCCTTGTGGATGAAGATGCCGACGAACAGGGCATAGAAGATGGAGACCACCGCCGCCTCGGTGGGCGTGAACATCCCGGAGTAGATGCCGCCCAGGATCACCACCGGCGCCATGATCGACCAGAAGCCTTCCTTAAGGACCTTGACGATGCGCTTGACATCATAGCCCGAGCCCTCGGTCTGGTAGCCATTGCGCTTGGCGGTGATGTAGTTGGCCACGATCAGGCCCACGCCGAGCATGATGCCGGGAAACACCCCGGCCATGAACAGCCCCGAGATGGACTCGTTGGCGGTGACGCCGTAGATCACCAGCGGCATGCTGGGGGGGATCACCACCCCGAGCCCCCCGGCGGTGGCGGTGATCGCCGCCGGATAGCTGCGCCCGTAGCCCCGCTCGATCATCGCCGGAATCACCAGCATGCCGACCGCGGCGGTGGTCGCAGGCCCCGAGCCCGAGATCGCGCCGAAGAACATGCAGGCCATCACCGCGGCGGCGCCCAGGCCGCCGGCGGCGGGACCCGCCAGCTCCTCGGCGATATGGATCAGGCGCCGGGCGATGCCGGCGTCGCCCATCAGGGCGCCGGCCAGGATGAACGAGGGCAGCGCCATGAGCGGAAACGAGTTGATGGCGGAGAAGGCCAGCTCGATCAGCGAGCTGATGTCGTCGCCGTTGAGGACGTAGACCGCCATGGAGGCGACCCCGAGGGCCACCACGATGGGCGCACCGAAGAACAGCAGCGCCCCGAACATGGAAAACAGAACCGTTGCGGCCATCAGGCTTACCCCTTGCCGTTGGAGGAGGAGTTTCCGGTGGTGTTGGACTCCCCTTCGGTAATCTTGCTGACTTCCTGCTGCTCCACGTCGCCGGGTTCGATGCCCTTGACCAGCTTCAGGTACTGGACCTGCAGCACGCGAAAGGCCATCAGCACGAAGGCGATGGGGAACACGAAGTAGACGTAGGCCAAGGACCAGCCCAGGGCCGGCGAGTCGTAGGGAAACTCCAGCAGCAGCCCGATCAGATCCAGGCTCTTCCAGGCCAGCACCAGGCAGAAGCCCACCCAGATCAGGTCGACCAGCAGCAGCACGGTGTTGGCGACGCGCTTGGGCAACATCTTGATGTGCGTCTGCAGGCGGTTATGGGCCCCCAGGTGGGCCGCATGGGCCGCCCCCAGGAAGACGAACCAGATGAACGCGTAGCGCGCCAGTTCCTCGATCCACGCCATGCCGATGCCCAGCGTCACGCGCATGACCACCTGCACGAACAGCAGCACGACGAACAACCCGAGCAGGAAGCGGCAGGCGTAATCCTCGATATTGTTGAGCTTGGCTAACACGAAAGCCTCCTTCCCCGGTGGGAGTGCGAGAAGCGCGATGGACCGGGCGACGCGGCGTCGCCCGGCCCGGCCTCACTCAGTGGCCCAATGCCTTCTGCATTTCCTCGAAGGCTTCCTGGCCGCCGATCTCGTCATAGAACTCCGGCCAGACCTGCTCCTTGGCGATGCGCACCCACTCTTCCTCGTCCTCGAGAGTCGAGACCTCGACGCCTTCGGCCTCCATGCCGGCGCGAGCCTTGGAGGCCTCGGTCAGCTGGAACTGCAGCGCGTAGAGCTGGGCCTCGAGCCCCGCCCGGTCGATGATCTCGCGCTCCTCGTCGGAGAGCTTCTCGTAGGTCCGCACGCCCATCACGATCGGCTGGAGGGAGTACTGGTAGTGGATCTCGGTGAGGTAGTCCTGCACCTCGTGGAACTTCATCGTGTAGTTGACGATGTAGGGGTTGTCCTGACCGTCGATCACGCCCTGCTGCAGGCCGGTGAAGACCTCCGGCCAGGACATGCTGATCGGACTGGCGCCCCAGGCCTCGTAGGTGGACAGCATCAGCTCGTTCTGCGGCACCCGCACCTTGAGGCCGTCGATGTCCTCCAGGGTGGTCACGGGGCGCTGGGAGTTGGTCAGGTAGCGGAAGTTGGAATAGAGCCAGCTGACGATGTGCACGCCGGCTTCCTCTTCGGCGATGGCGTTCCAGCGATCCGCCAGCGGGCCGGTGGTCGCCTTGACCGCATCGGCATGGCTGCGGATCGCGTAGGGCATGGTCAGGGCGCCGAGACGCGGCGCGTAGGGGGTCAGGTTGCCCACCCCGACCAGGGCGAAGTCGAGCTTGCCGATGCGGGTGTCCTGGATCATGCCGGTCTCGGAACCGAGCTGGCCGCCGGGGAACAGCTCGACCTGCATCTCGCCGCCGGAGAGCGACTCGACCAGCTCCTCGAAGCGCTGGGCCAGGGCCCCCTGGTCGGACTCCATGGGATCGCCCATGCCGACCTTGAAGGTCTCGGCCTGAGCAGCCTGGGCGGTCAGTGTGGCCAACACGGCGGAAGCCAAGAGAGTTTTCTTGAACATTGTTGTCACTCCATTCTTCATCGGGTGGGTGCTGCTACTGCGTACGCGAGGTACGCACTACCCGCGGGTAGTCTTGTCGGTGGCCTGCGCCAGGGCATCGCCGATCAGCAGGGCGATGTCGTCGCAGTCGTGTTCGTCGAAGGTCAACGGCAGCCTCAGGTCGCACAGCGTGGCCAGGAGGCGATCGGCGTTGGGCAAGGAACGCGTCGCGCCGAGATAGCCCCAGCTGTCGTAGCGGCTGGTGTAGTCCTCGGGCTGGGGCTTGCCGTACCACTTGAGCGGAATGCCGCGCGCCTCGCAGCCGGCGATGAACCGGGCGATCTCATCGTGGGTAAGCGACGGCAGCCGGAACTGGATCGAGCTGCCGACGAACTCCTCCCGCGCGGGCCGCGGAATCGTCTCGACCGGGGCCATCTCGGCCAGGCCCGCCTCGAGGCGGCGATAGAGCACGTTCCAGCGCTCTCGGCGCGAGGGCAGCTCGGCCAGCTGCGGACGCAGGATCGCCGCGCGCAGGTTGTCCATCCGCCCGCTCATGTTGGGTGTCACCAGCCGGGTCTCGTCGAAGGTCTCGGCGGGCGGCGCCGCCAGGTGGCGGTCGTAGAGCATGTAGGAGCCCGACATGATCACCGCGCGGCGCATCACCTCGGGATCGTCGGTGCTCAAAAGGCCCCCCTCGCCGGAGTTGAGGTGCTTGTAGGTCTGGGTGCTGAAGCAGCCCACCTTGCCGAAGGTGCCGCTGGGCCGGCCGTCGTAGCTGGCCCCCATGGTATGGGCGCAGTCCTCGATCAGGGTGATGCCGTGGGCCTCGCAGACCGCCACGATGGCGTCCATGTCGCCGATATGGCCGCGCATGTGCGAGAGCAGGAAGAAACGCGCCCCGCTCTCCTTCGCCGCGGCGGCCAGGTCGTCGGGATCGACGGTGGTGTCCTCACGGATGTCCACCAGCACGGCCTCGCCGCCCGCAGCGTGGATGCTGCCCGGCACCGGCGAGAGCGTGAAGGCGTTGCACAGCACCGCCTCGCCCCGCTCGAGCCCGCAGGCGCGCAGCGCCAGCTGCAGCGCATAGCCCCCGGAGGCGCAGGCCAGCACATAGGGCACGTCCAGGCTCGCGGCGAACTCCTGCTCCAGCAAGGCGGTCTCGCCCTTCTCGCCCTCGACCAGGTTGTAGCGGTGCAGGCGACCGGTGCGCAGGACCGCCACCGCGGCCTCGATCGCTGCCTCGGCGATCGGCTCCTGCTGGGTAAAGGATTTCGAGAAACGGCGCATGGCACCTACCTCAATAACGCTGCTGGTGATGGACGGGGAAATCCCACTGCTCGTCGGGGAAGTACTTGGTCAGGCGCCAGTCGCAGGCCCGGGCGTGCCCTTCCATGCCCTCGACGCGGGAGATGCGCGAGCCCACGGCGCTGAAGGTCCGGTTGGCCTCCTCGCTGAGCTGCTGGGTGGTCAGCACCTTCATGAACTTGTGCACGTTCAGGCCGCCCGAGTAGCGACCGGCGCGCTTGGTCGGCAGGATGTGGTTGGTGCCCGAGCACTTGTCGCCGTGGGTCACGGTGCTGCCCTCGCCGAGGAACAGCGAGCCGTAGTTGCCGAGGCGCTCCTTCCACCAGTCGAGGTCCTCGCACAGCACCTGCAGGTGTTCGCAGGCGTAGCGATCGCTCACCTCGACGACCTCCTCGCGGCTGTCGCCCAGGATCACCTCGCCGTGATCGCGCCAGGCGGCGTGGATGACGTCGGCGTTGGGCATGTCGTCGGCGACCTGGGGCACAAGCTCGATGACCTTCCGGCCCAGGGCCTCGCTGGTGGTGAACAGCCACACCGGCGAGTTGGTGCCGTGCTCGGCCTGGGAGACCAGGTCGACGGCGATGGTCATCGGGTCGGCCGAGTCGTCGGCGATCACCGCCGATTCGGTCGGGCCGGCGAAGACGTCGATGCCGACCTGGCCGAACAGCAGGCGCTTGGCCTCGGCCACGTAGGCGTTGCCCGGGCCGACCAGGATGTCGGCCTCACGCCCGCCGAACAGGCCGAAGGCCATGCTCGCCATGGCGTGCACGCCGCCCATCTCGAGGATCATGTCGGCACCGGCCACGTGCAGCGCGTAGACCACCGCCGGGTTGATGCTGTCACCGCGGGGCGGGGAGCAGGCCACCACGTGGGGCACGCCGGCCGCCTTGGCCGTCGCCACGCTCATCAGCGCCGAGGCGGCATGGGCATAGCGGCCGCCGGGGATGTAGCAGCCGGCGCAGTCGACCGGCAGCACCCGCTGGCCGAGCAGCACGCCGGGCTCGGTCTCGATCTCGAAGGAGGTCAGGCTGTCGCGCTGCGCCTCGGCGAAGCGGCGGATCTGGCGATGGGCGAAGTCGATGTCGTCCTTCACCGACTGCGGCACGCCGTCGATGAGGCGCTGGCGCTTCTCGTCGCTGAGCACGAAGTCGCCGGTCCAGCCGTCGAACTTCTCGGCGTACTCGCGCACGGCCGGCTCGCCACGCTCGCGAATGTCGTCGAGCATCTGGCGCACCGCGGTGGTGACCCGTTGATCTTCGGCGGCGACGCCCTCGGCGCCCTCCGCCCGCTTGAGATGTCGAATTGTCATTGTGTGCTCCGCAATGGCGCTAACGGCTCAAATCTCTGATGAATTCCCCGGGGCGCAGCCCGGGGAGGACGACTCGCCCCCTTGCGGCCCAGCGAGGGCCGGGAGCCTGTCGTCACGCCTGGTAGTCGGGGAAGCCGAAGGCATCCGGGTAGCCGAACAGGGCCACGCTGCCGCCGGTGTGCAGGAACACCACGTTCTCGCCTTCCTTGAACTGGCCCTTGCGAATCAGGTCGATCAGGCCCGCCATGCCTTTGCCGGAGTAGACCGGGTCGAGCAGGATGCCCTCGTGGCGGGCCATCAGGGTGACGGCCTCGACCATGCTCTCGGTGGGGATGCCGTAGCCTTCGCCGACGTAGTCACAGTTGGCCACCACGTCCTCGCGGGACACCACACCGGAAAGGCCGAGCTTGGCCTCGGTCTTCTGGGCCAGCGCGAAGACGTTGGCCTCCTGCTTGTCCTTGGGCGCACGCACGCCGACGCCGAGCACCGGGATGCCCGAGTTGCAGGCGGACAGGCCGGTGACGAGGCCGGCCTGGGTGCCGGCGCTGCCGGTGGCATGCACCAGGTGGTCGATCTGCAGGCCCATCTCGTTGGCCTGGGCCAGCAGTTCCAGGGCGGCGTTGACGTAGCCCAGGGCGCCGATCTCGTTGGAGCCGCCGCCGGGGATGATGTAGGGGGTCTTGCCCTGCCCCTTCAGCGTCTCGGCCAGGGTCTCCATCTCGGCCGCCATGTCGGCGCCGCCGGGGCGCTTCTCGACGGTGGCGCCGTGCAGCTGGTCGAGGAAGACGTTGCCGTTGTAGTTGTAGGCCGGGTCGTGGCTGCCGGTGCGATCCTCGAGCAGGATGTGGCACCCAAGGCCCAGCTTGCAGGCCGCCGCCACGGTCTGGCGGGCGTGGTTCGACTGGGTCGCGCCCTGGGTGATGATGGTGTCGGCGCCCTTCTCCAGGGCATCGGCCATCAGGAACTCGAGCTTGCGGGTCTTGTTACCGCCGGTGGAGAGCCCCGTGCAGTCGTCGCGCTTGATCCACAGGCGCGGGCCACCCAGCAGGCGGCTCAGGTTGTCCATCGGCTCGAGCGGTGTCGGCATGTGGCCGAGGCGGACACGGGGAAAGCGGGAAAGATGCATACGAGCCTCCAGGCGGGTAATTTGTTGTGGCATAAGCGTGCTCTCGAAGTGAGACGGTCAACGGGCCGGCGAATCACCGTTTGCCACCGACCGGTCTGGAATCAAACTAATCCCTGCACGCCGATGCAGACCAATGCCAAGATGCTCGTGAGCGGTTACTTTTTTGCATACTCAACAAATACCACTGAAATGGCATTGATCGCTGGAAGGTTGTGATGAAGATCGAGTGGATTGAAGATTTTCTTGCCCTGATCGAGGCGGGCACCTTTTCCCAGGCCGCGGAGGTGCGCCACGTCACCCAGCCGGCGTTCTCGCGGCGCATCCGCCAGCTGGAGGAGTGGCTGGGGGTCGAGCTGATCGATCGCCACTCGCCGCGTCTCGCCCTCACGCCCCACGCCCGGGCCTACGAGCCGTCGATGCGCGATTGGCTGGCGCGCCTCTATGCCATGCGCAGCCGCATCCGGGCGGATGCGATGCACGGCCCCCGGGCGATCCTGACCACCCAGCACACCCTTACCGTGAGCTACCTTCCCCGCCTGCTGCGCCACTTCCGTCAGCAGGCGCCCGAGGCGCGCCTGCAGGTCAGGTCGTCGGATCGCAGCGACTGCATCCGCAACTTCCAGCGCGGCGAGGCCGACCTGCTGCTGTGCAGCGAGCTCGAGGGCACACCGCTGTTCCTCGATCGCGAGGAGATCGAGCGCGTCCCGCTGGGTGTCGAGCAGCTGATCCCGGTCTGCGCCGCGGACCAGCAGGGGCAAGCCCTGTTCGATCTCGAGGGGCGGGCCCACCTGCCGCTGATCGGCTACGAGCCGGACAGCTTTCTCGGCGGGGTGCTGGCGAGCCCCTATCTGCTCGACCTGCAGCGCCGCTTCGATACCGAGCTGGTGTGCGAGACCTCGTTCACGATCGGCATCCGCGAGCTGACCCTGTCGGGGCTGGGGATCGGCTGGCTGCCCCACGGCCTGATCGAGGAGGACCTGATGGCAGGCCGGCTGGTCTCGCTGCGGGACACCCTGGGCGGCCCGAAGCTGGTGGTGGCCTGTTACCGCCAGCCCGACGTCGAGTCCGCCTCGGTGGAGACGCTGTGGCAGCTGATGCACGACCGGCCCCCGACGATCTGACGCACCCCCAGCGTTCGGCGTCATGGGCCCAGTGCGATAAGCTAGTGGGTACTACCCAACACCGATCGCGCGACGCGGCACCGAGTGGCCGCGCCGTCCAAGGAGGCATCATGAGCCATGGTATCCGTCGCATCCTGTGCTGTGTGGGGCTGAAGATCGACTGCAACCCGGTGCTGGCGCACGCGGTGGGACTGGCGGTGGCCACCGGCGCCGAGCTGGAGGTGCTGCACGCGGTCAAGTCGCTCTCCGATGACGTGGTGAACACGCTGCGGGTCAACATCCCGGATCGGGAGATCCTCGAGACCCTGCGGGGGCAGCGCCTCAAGGAGGCCGCCGAGGTGCTCGATACGAAGATCGAGACCTTCTGGGCCGGCCACCCCGAGCTGCGTGACGCCTTCGGCGCCCGCGAGATGAAGCGCAGCGTGCTGGAGGGCTATCCGGCCGTGGTGATCACCGACTACGCCCATCGCAGCGGCAGCGACATGATCGTGATGGCGGCCAACAAGCGCAGCTTCTCGGCCACCTATGCGGGCAAGATCACCAAGGGCGTGATCAAGCGGTCTCACGTGCCGGTGGTGGTGGTGCCGCCGCGTCGCGACTGACCCGCGGCAGCGACAGGGTAAAGGTGGTGCCGCGCTCGGCGCTGCTCTCGACGCCGACCTCGCCGCCATGCCACTGGGCGATCGAGCGCACGATGGCGAGCCCCAGCCCGCCGGAATCCACGGCGCCGGTGCGCGCCGGGTCGCAGCGATAGAAGCGCTCGAAGACCCGGGAAAGGTCCTCCGGCGCGATCACCTCGCCCTGGTTCTGCACGCGCAGTTCGACCCACTCCTCCTTGGTCACGGTGCTGACGCGAATCGGGGTGCCGCTGCGACCGTGACGCAGGGCATTGGCCAGCAGGTTGGCCAGCGCCCGGCGCAGCAGCTCGCAGTTGGCCACCACGCTCCCGCTGGCGTGATGGATCAGTTCGCGACCGTCCTCTTCCGCCATGCCCTCGAAGTATTCGCAGAGCTGCTCGACCAGCAGGCCCAGGTCGACCTCCTCGCGCGGTATCTCCTTCGAGGGGTTCTCGGTGCGCGCCAGCAGCAGCATGCTGTCGATCATCCGTGACAGCCGCTCGTACTCCTCGATGTTCGACTCCAGCACCTGCCGGTACTCCTCGGCGCCGCGCTCCCGGCGCAGGGTGTGCTGCGTCTGCCCCAGCAGGTTGGTCAGCGGCGTGCGCATCTCGTGGGCCATGTCCGCGGAGTAGCGGGCAAGCTGCATGAAGCCCTCCTCCAGGCGATCGAGCATCCTGTTGAGCCCCAGGCTCAGGGCGCCGATCTCCTCGGTCTCACCCGCGGCGTTCAGGCGCCGATCGAGGTGGCGCACGTCGATGCGGTTGGCCTGTTCGGCCAGGCGACGCAGCGGTCTAAGCCCCCGGCGGCTGACGCCCCACCCCAGCAGGAAGGCGAGCAGCGCGCCGGCGGCCAGTGCCAGCCACAGCCGCAGCCGGTAGGCCGCGAGCATCTGCCGGCGCTCCTCGAGCAGCTTGCCGGCGACCAGCGTCAGCGGCCGCCCGCCCTGCTCGAGGGTCTGCCAGGCCAGGCGCGCCGGCACCGCCCCGGCCACGTCGTCGAGGCGCACCTCGCGGCTTTCCGGCAGCGTGGGCACCGCCAGGTGGCCCGGATTGACCTCGATCAGCACCTCACCCTGCGGGTCGAGGATCCACAGCAGGCTGTCGCGGTTGCCCAGCATGTTGGCGTAGAGCTGGGGGCGCTCGCGCAGGGCGGCGACGCTCTCGCCGTCGTCGAGCAGCGCCTCCATGCGCTCCAGGCGGCCGCGCAGCATCTGGTCGTCGCGCCAGGCGATCTCCCGCTGCAGCGAGTGGTAGAGGTAGGCGCCGATGCTGCCCAGCAGCAGCACGCTGACCAGGGCGAACAGCAGCGAGAGGCGCATCGCCAGGGAGTTCGGCACCGGCATCAGGAGCGATCCTCCAGCACGTAGCCCATGCCGCGCTCGGTGTGGATCAGCTTGGGGGTATAGGGGTCGTCGACCTTGGCGCGCAGCCGGCGTACCGCGACCTCCACCACGTTGGTGTCGCTGTCGAAGTTCATCTGCCAGACCCTGGAGGCGATGTAGGTGCGCGACAGCACCTCCCCCTCGCGGTCGAGGAACAGCTCCAGCAGCGCGAACTCCTTGTTGGTCAGCGCGATGCGCTCGCCCTGGCGGGTCACCCGGCGGCGCAGCACGTCCATCTCCAGGTCGGCCACGCGGAAGTGTTCGGTCTCCCGGGGCGGGCCGCGGCGCAGCAGGGTGCGCACCCGCGCCAGCAGCTCGACGAAGGAGAAGGGCTTGACCAGGTAGTCGTCGGCGCCGAGCTCGAGGCCCTTGACGCGATACTCCACCGCGTCGCGGGCGGTCAGGAAGAGCACCGGCACCTGGCTGCGGCGGCGGATCAGCTGCAGCAGCTGCCAGCCATCCAGGCCCGGCAGCATCACGTCGAGGATGATCAGGTCGAACTCCCCCTCCGTGAACAGATGCTGGGCGTCGAAGCCGTCACGCGCCACCTCGACGCGATACCCCGACTCGCCGAGCCCCTTGCACAGGTAGTCGGCCGTCTTCTGTTCGTCCTCCACCACCAGGATACGCATACCGCCCCTCTGCGAAATCGGCACAGAGTAGCCGCCCCCGGCCCCCGTGCCCATTACAAAGCTGTAATCCTGCCGTCAGGGGTCTGACGAGGCCAGGGTGTCAAGATGGCCTCGTCCATTCATCAGGAGGTGCTCATGACATCACGACTGGCTCGCCTACCCCTGCTCGGCGCCGCCCTGCTGGCCGGCAGCGTCGTCGCCGACACCGGCGTGGGTCTTGCCCAGCAGAACCTGTCGCTGGAGCTGGCCAATCGCCTGGTCGACGCCACGCTCGAGGCCTGCCACGCCGACGACCGCACCGCCGTGGTGGCGGCCGTCGACCGCGGCGGCAACCTGGTGGCCCTGCAGCGCGACGACAACATCGGCCCGCACAACACCGTGGCCGCCCAGCGCAAGGCCTTCACCTCGCTCTCGACCGGCACCAGCAGCCGTGCGCTGGCCAAGATCGCCCGGGACGACCCCGAGTCGGCCAACCTGAATACCCTGGACGAGCTGCTGCTGCTCGGCGGTGGCGTGCCGGTGACCGTCGACGGTGACGTGATCGGCGCCCTGGGCGTGGCCGGCGCCGGCGGCTCCGCCATCGATGAAGGCTGTGCCCTCAGCGCCATCGAGGACGTACTGCCCCAGTCCAGCGCCGACCAGTAAGCCGGCACTCTTCCCAACGCGCACGAAACCCGTTTCCACCACGCTTTCGACAACCCCCTAAAGGAGTCATCCATGAAAAAGATCCTCACTTCCGTCGCCGCCGGTATCGCCCTCAGCAGCGCCGCCGCCACCGCCATGGCCGCCGACAACCCGCTGAGCGTGCATGTGCTCAACATCCAGAGCGGCCAGCCGTCGCCGGGCGTCGAGGTCGAGCTCGAGCGTCGCACCGACGCGGGCTGGGAATCCCTGGCCACCGCGACCACCGACGCGGCCGGCCGCGTCTCGGCCCTGTACCCCGAGGGCGAAGCCTTCGAGGCCGGCGTCTACCGCGTGACCTTCGAGACCGGCGAGTGGTTCGCCGAGCGCGACACCGCCACCTTCTTCCCGGAGATCCCGGTGCCCTTCCAGGTAGAGAACACCGAGCAGCACTACCACGTGCCGCTGCTGCTGAGCCCCTACGGCTACTCCACCTACCGCGGCAACTGAGGAGCGCCGGCGTGGATCGGCCCGTCCGGGTCGAGTCACGCCAGTGAGTGCATCCCGGTCCGTTCAGATACGTCCGAATATCGCTATTGCGGGAGGTTTACCATGCTGTCCAAGTCCCTTGCCGGCCTGATGCTGGCCACGGCCCTGCTCGCCGGCACCGCCCAGGCCGACCCGGCCACCGAGCGCGCCCTGAGCCTCAACGAGGCGACGATCTCCTACGCCGCGCCGATGGCCATGACCGATCTGGAGGTCTTCGCCGGCGGCATGCTCGGCGACTCCACGGCCATGATGCAGGCGCGCCAGCGCCTCCAGAGTCACCAGGGGACGACCCGCGACCTGGCCCTGATGCCGAGCGGCCTGTCCCCGGCCCGCGAGGCGACGGGCAGCTGACGCCCCGCCACGCACCCGGCCACCGGGTGCCGAGTGCCGAGTGCCATGAAGCAATAGAGTCATAGCGAAGATGCCCGTCGGCCCGAGCCGATGGGCATCGTGGCGTGTGGGGCACGTGATTCGGGACACGCGAGCCTGGGGCGGAGCCGAGAATCAGAACGAGGCGAGCAGCCGCCCCAGCGTCTCCATGGCCCGCTCGCTGCGCGCCGTCCACGGATGGCCGTAGCTCAAGCGCGCGCAGTGGCGAAAGCCCTGGGTGGCCGAGAAGATGGGGCCCGGTGCCAGGCTGACGCCCTGATCCAGCGCCATGCGGAAAAGGCGCAGCGAGTCGACGCGTTCTGGAAACTCGGCCCACAGGAAGTAGCCGCCGTCGGGCCGGGTGATGCGGGTACCGGTGGGGAAATGCCGGTCGGCGGAGGCCAGCATGGCGGCCTGCTGCGCCTCCAGGGCATGGCGCAGCGTGCGCAGGTGGCGGTCGTAGCCGCCGCGCTGCAGGTAGTCGGCAATGGCCGCCTGGGCCGGTATCGACGGGGAGATGGTGGTCATCAGCTTGAGGCGCGAGATCGCCGCGGCGAAGCGGCCGCCCGCCACCCAACCGACGCGGTAGCCCGGCGCCAGGCACTTCGAAAAGGAGCCGCAGTGCATCACCAGGCCCTCGTCGTCGAATGCCTTCACGGGCGTCGGCGGCGTGGTGCCGAAGTACAGCTCGGCGTAGGCGTCGTCCTCGAGCATGGGCACCCGATGGCGCTTCAGCAGCGCGTAGAGGCGACGCTTTCGCGCATCGCTGAGGCTGGCGCCCTGCGGATTCTGCAGGTGGCTCATGAACCAGCAGGCCTTGATGGGCAGCGTCGCCAGGCGCGCCTCGAGGATATCGAGGTCGATGCCCTCGCGCGGGTGCACCGGGATCTCCACCGCCTTCAGCTCGAGCCGCTCCAGCACCTGGAGGCTGGCATAGAAGGCCGGCGCCTCGATGGCCACCAGGTCGCCGGGCTGGGTCACGCACTGCAGGCCCAGGTTCAGCGCCTCCATGGCGCCATTGGTGATCACCAGCTCCTCCAGGGGAAGCTGCATGCCGCCGAGCATGTAGCGCAGGGCGATCTGACGACACAGGTCGGGATGGCCGGCGGTCATGTCGGCGATGACCGCATGGGGCGACAGCTCGCGCAGCCCTCGCGCCATGCTGCTGGCCAGGCGCGACAGGGGAAAGAGCTCGGGGCTCGGGAAGGCCGAGCCGAAGGGCACCGTGCGGGTGTCCTGAAGGGAGTCGAGTACCGAGAAGACCAGCTCGCTGACCTCCACCTCGGCGGGATCCGCCCGCTGCACGCAGACCCGAGGCTCCTCCATCAGGCGCCGGGCCTGCTCGCGCACGAAATAGCCCGAGCGGGCCCGCGCGGTGATGAGCCCTCGGTTCTCCAGCAGGTAGTAGGCCTGGAACACGGTCGAGGGACTGATGCCGTGGTGCCGGCTGGCCTGGCGCACCGAGGGGATACGCTCGCCGGGCGCCAGCACCCCCTGTCGAATGAGGGTCGCAATCGTGTCGGCAAACTGCTCGTAGCGCTTCATCGGCGTCGATTCCGGCGAGTCGAGGGGCGTCAGCATACCCCAGCCGGGGCGCTCGCCGCGAAAACAGGCTCGCCCGATGGGCGGGACCGCCGCACAGCGCCAAGCGCCTGAACACGCCAGGCGCAGAACATCTGATCTGGTTTTTTGCTCAACAACTGAACCTGTTATGCCAAGTATCCGGCGCGCATAGTGCGGGCGTTGCCCGCCTGCCCTCTCCTGGATACCGATATGACGCAACGCATTCCCCTGCACGACCTGGCGACCGACGCCGGGGTCGGTCGCAACGCTCCCGCCGCGAGCCAGCCGCCGACGAGATCCGCCCCACGCTCGCGCCTCTACGTCCGCGAGATCCGGGGGGTCTTCCAGCGCCTGCGCCGGCGCGCGAACTGGGTGCTGATGGCGCTCTACGTCGGGCTGCCCTGGGTGCCCTGGGGCGATCGCCCCCTCGTCTGGTTCGACCTGCCGAGCCGCGAGTTCCACCTCTTCAGCGCCACCTTCTACCCCCAGGACTTCATCCTGCTGGCCTGGCTGCTGATCGTCTGCGCCTTCGGCCTCTTCCTGATCACCGTGCTCGCCGGGCGCGTCTGGTGCGGCTACACCTGCCCACAGAGCGTCTGGACCTTCCTGTTCATCTGGTTCGAGCATCGCCTCGAGGGCCCGCGCCACCGGCGAATGCGGCGCGACCGCTCGCCTCGACGCCTCGATGAACTGTGGCGCAAGGTCGCCAAGCACGGTGCCTGGCTGGCCATCGCCTTCGTCACCGGCCTGACCTTCGTCGGCTATTTCACGCCGATCCGCGACCTGGTCATCGACCTGGCGACCCTCGACGTCGGCCCATGGGCGCTGTTCTGGATCGGCTTCTTCACGCTCTTCACCTACCTCAACGCGGGCTGGCTGCGCGAGCAGGTGTGCCTGCACATGTGCCCCTACGCCCGCTTCCAGTCGGCGATGTTCGACGCCGACACGCTGATCGTCTCCTACGATGCCGCCCGGGGCGAGCCGCGCCGCGATCGCCGGCACAAGGCCGACGGCCCGAGCGAGCCGATGGGCGATTGCATCGACTGCGAGCTGTGCGTCCAGGTCTGCCCCACCGGTATCGACATTCGCGATGGTCTGCAGTACGCGTGCATCGGCTGTGCCGCCTGCATCGATGCCTGCGACGACGTCATGGAGCGCATCGGCAAGCCGCGCGGCCTGGTGCGCTACACCACCGAGCGGGCCCTGGGCGGCCAGGCCTCGCGCATCCTGCGCCCCCAGTTGGTGGGCTACGCCATTGGGCTCGCCGTGATGATCGCCCTGATGGTGGCGTTCATGGTCGAACGCACGCCCCTGCAGTTCGAGATCGAACGGGACCGCCAGCGACTCTTCACCCAGGTCGCGGAGGGGCGCGTCGTCAACCACTACACCCTGACCCTGCGCAACCAGGACGACCGGGCGCATCGCTTCCGCCTCGAGGCGACCGGCCTCCCGGCCCTCTCCCTGGTCGGTCCCGACGTCATGGAGGTGGGCGCGAACGCCACCCAGCGCTGGCGCGTCGCGCTCGAGGCCGACACCGCCGATCTGACCCGACCGAGCCTCCCCGTCACGCTGCGCGTGGCCGCCCGCGACGCCGCCCTGGCGATCGAGCGCGAGACCCGCTTCCTGGGGCCGGCCGACCCGCGCTGAGGGCAGCTTGCGGCGACCCACAAAAAAGGCCCCCTCAGCGAGGGGGCCAAACAGCAAAGCATGGGACATCGCAAGGCTCGGCGATCAGCCGTGACGATCGAAACCGTTGTCCAGGAACGGATAGTCGGTGTATCCCGTCTCGTCGCCGCCGTAGAACGTCTCGGGGTTCGGCTCGTTGAGCGCGGCGCCGACGCGGAAGCGCTCGACCAGGTCCGGGTTGGCGATGTAGGAGCGCCCGATGGCCACCGCATCGGCGATGCCGTCGTCGATGATCCGCTGGGCGCGCTCGGCGTCGTAGTGGCCGCAGAAGATCAGGCTGCCGCTGAACCGCTCACGCAGGCCGCGACGGAAGTCATCGCTGAACTGGATATCGCCGCCGGCCCAGTCGGGCTCGTTGACGTGCACATAGGCGAGGCCGCGCCGGGAGAGCTCTTCCATCAGGTAGAAGGCCATCGCCTCCGGCTCCTCGTCGGTCAGGCCGAAGATCTCGATGAAGGGCGTCAGGCGAATGCCGGTGCGCGCGGGGCCGAACACCTCGGCCACCGCATCGACCACTTCCAACGGAAACCGCGCACGGTTCTCCAGCGAGCCGCCGTACTGGTCGGTGCGCTGGTTGGTGCCGGTGGCCAGGAACTGGTTGAGCAGATAGGCGTTGGCCGCGTGCACCTCGACCATGTCGAAACCGGCCCGCTTGGCGCGAATCGCCGCCTGGCGATAGTCCTCGACGAGGCCGGGGATCTCATCGGTCGCAAGCGCCCGCGGGGTGCTGGTCTCGTGCTGGCCGGCGCTGCCGTCCTCGAACTCGACGAAGCACTTGGCGCCCTCGCCCTTGAGGGCGCTCGGGGCCACCGGCGCCTGGCCCTCGGGCTGTACCAGCTCGTGGGAAACGCGCCCCACGTGCCACAGCTGCAGCGCCATGCGCCCGCCCTTGGCATGCACGGCCTCCACCACGCCCTTCCAGCCGGCCTCCTGCTCATCGGTCCAGATGCCCGGGGTATAGACGTAGCCCCTCGCGGTAGGCGAGATGTTGGTCGCCTCGCTGATGATCAGCCCCGCGCCGGCGCGCTGGCCGTAGTAGGCCTCTTGCAGCTTGCCCGGCACGCTGTCGGGCGTGCGGGCCCGGGTCAGCGGCGCCATCAGGATGCGATTGGGCAGCGTCAGGCTGCCCAGGCGGGTCGGTGTCAGCAGGGTCTCGTACGCCATGCGGTAACGTCCTCTTCGATGGTTCGAATCCGGGGTCGGCGCCTCTGCGCCCGACCTGATTAGACCAGTTTACTAGTAACATCCGAGCGCTGGCTACCCCCGCTAATGATTAACGCGTTAATCAAGACTCGAGGCGGCATCGTGCCTGCGACACACGGGTCTAGAACCGGGCCCGGGACAGGGCTTTACATCCGGGCGCGGCGGGGCCTATGCTGTCTTCAGCGCCGATTTGATCACCAGCTTGCGGGCGCTCTACAAATGCCGCTAAAGCGCTCTCAGAGGCCCGCTTTAGCACTCACAAAGCGGGTTTTTTGTTGCCTGGCCCTCGGGCCGCCGCCGATTTAAGCACCAACTTGCGGGCGGCATAGAAATGCAGCTAAAGCGGCGTGCGACTCCACTCCCCTGGGTCGGCGCTTGCCGAACCACTCTATCCAAAGCATCCAGGGGAAAGGGAGACGATCATGACCCACCGCACTACTACCGCTCACACCACCACTCACGCCTCGGCCGCCGCTGCCGGCGCCGTCACTCGCCGCCACACCCTGGCCGCCCTGCTCGCCGAGGACGACATCGTGCGCCCGGAACTGCGCAACGACGCCATCCTCGAGGCGCAGCGCGGCGCTCGGAACCGCTCAGGCGCGCCGCGGCCCCACCGCCAGCCGGCAGGGAGGGCGTGACCATGAACCTGAACCAGGAACTGCAGCTGCGCACCCAGCACCTGCACCCGGCGGACGTGCTCGCCCACCTGGGCTACGACCCAGACGACACCGACGCCCTGGCGCACTACCAGCGGCTTCGCGAGGGGCCCTACCTGGGGCTGGAGCGAGAGCATCGCGATAGCCGCTACGGCGAACGCGGCTTTCTCGAGGCGCTCTGTCGCTGCGTGGGCATTCCCGAGGCCGATGCGGGCCCCGCCATCGAGGGCGTGCTCGAGCGGCTGGCCGAGGACCGCGCGGCCTTTCGCCACTGGCTGTTCGCCGATACCGACTATGTGCGCGGCCCCGGCACGCCGATCTTCGCCATGGCCTTCACCGAGCACTTCCGGCGGCTGAAGTTGCCCCTCGGCTTCTGGCGCCTGCCCTGGGCGGAGCGCCTGGCGGCGGCCTGTCAGAAGGCCCGCGACCACTGGCAGGAGAGCGGCGGCAGGCTGGTCACCTGGGGCGAAATCCAGCGCTACCACTACTGCTTCGCGGAGCAGCGCAGCATCGTCATCTCGACCCGTGGAGAGGTGATCGGCGAGCAGGAGGGCTTCGACCCTCCATGCGCCACCTTCGGGCTGAAAGGCAGCAACGAGAACCTGGGCGACCTCTTCGCCCCTGACCGGGAGTGAGGCGCGTCGAGACGGCGCGGTCCGACTGACGGCGACGAAGGAACGTGACGGGCATAAGAAAAGTGCATGGTGGGCGATAAGGCCGCGGCCCTACCCCGCGGGCGGCGCGACGCCCACCATGCCGGTGATCGACAGCCCGATGATCGACGCCATACGAGGATGCCCGTCATGCCCACCCGCCCCGCGTTCGTCCTTCACGAACAGCCGCCCTCGGTGTGCCTCGAGGACGGCGACACCACCCGAGAGCTCAGCCCGCTGTGGCTGCGCGAGCGCACCCAGTCGCCCGACCAGCTGGAGCCGATGACCCGGCAGCGCCTGTTCGACTCCCACGCCATCGACACCGACCTGACACTGACCGAGGTCGTCCGGGTCGACGAGCACCACGCGGCGCTCGCCTTCAGCGACGGCCACCGCGAGACCTATGACCTGCGCGTGCTGGCCGACGAGCTGGACGACGGTGCCGCCTTTCCCGCCGCCGAGCCCTGGGATGCCCGCCTGGACCCGGCGCGAGTGCGCTTCGACTGGAGCCGCGTGCGCGACGAGCCGGCCTACTTCCGCGCCGCACTGGACGCCTACCTGCGCCTGGGCCACCTGGTGCTCACCGGCGTGCCCACCAACCCCGAGCGCATCCTCGAGGTCGGCCGCCACTTCGGCTACGTCAAGGAGACCAACTTCGGCCGCTACTTCGAGGTCTACTCGCGGCCGAGCGGCAACGACCTGGCCTATCGCAGCGTGGCGCTCGGCCCCCACACCGATAACCCCTACCGCACGCCGGTGCCGGGCATCCAGCTGCTGCACTGCCTGATCAACGAGACCCAAGGCGGGCTCTCGACCCTGGTCGACAGCCTCAAGGTGCTCGAGCAGCTGCGCTGCGAGTCTCCCGAGGGCTATGCGCTGCTCAAGACCACCCCGGTGCGCTTTCGCTTCGTCGATGCCGGCACCGAGCTCGTCACCCAGCGCGCCATGATCCAGACCGACGACGATGGCCATCCGACCGGGGTCCACTACAGCCCGCGCCTCGACGCCCTGCCGCTGCTCTCCGATACCGACACCCGAGTCTTCCACGCTGCCCGCCAGCGCCTCGGCGAGCTCTTCTCGGACCCCACCTATGAGCGGCGCTTCGCCCTCGACGCCGGCGAGCTGATGCTGTTCGATAACAGCCGGGTGCTCCACGGGCGCACCGGCTACGACAGCCACGAGGGGCGTCGCCACCTGCAGGGCTGCTATCTCGACAGCGACGGCCCGCGGGAGCGCTTCGCCAGTCTCATGAAACACCGTGAATCGATCGAGGAGGTCGCCTGAATGGAACAGGTCGCATTTCGCCAGATGAAGGACGGCACCCGGGAAGAGTACCTCTTCCTGGAGGGGCTGGAGGCGCAGTTCAACGAGGGGCTGGTGGATCGCCTGCTGGACGCTCTGCGCCAGCTCGAGCACAGCCTTAGCGGCTATCAGGTGACGCGGCTGGAGCACTCGCTGCAGTCGGCGGCCCGCGCCGAGGCCGACGGCGCCGATGAGGACATGATCGTCGCCGCCCTGCTGCACGACCTGGGCGACGATCTGGCGCCCTACAACCACTCCCAGCTCGCCGCCTCTATCATCCGCCCCTACGTGCGCGGCGAGGTGACCTGGGTGGTCCACCACCACGGCCTCTTCCAGACCTACTACTTCGCCCACCACTTCGGCATGGACCCGCACGCGCGCGACCGCTATCGGGACCACCCCTGCTACCAGGCCTGCGTCGACTTCTGCGAGCGCTACGACCAGGCTTCCTTCGACCCGGACTACCCGACCCCGCCCCTCGAGCACTTCGAGCCGATGCTCCGCCGCGTCTTCTCGCGCACGCCCTTCGACCCGGCGGTGATCGGCACGGAGTTCCCGCTGGAGCTCTGATCCCCCTCCCGAACGCCAACGACCGGGCCTAGGCCCGGTCGTTGCGCTTATCGAGACGGCTGCCGTTCAGCAGGCCTGGGGCATCTCGCCGCGGGCCAGCCGGGCGTTGATGTCGTCGATCACCCCCGGCAGGTCGGCGATGGTGTCGATCAGGTAGTGGGGCCGCGAGGCCTCGAACTCCCGGGCGACCCGGGCACGCCCCTCGGCCAGGGCCGCGGGCGTGAGCGCCTGGAACTCCTCGAGGGTCAGGCCCAGGGCGTTGCCCGAGCAGGTCAGGGCCACCGTCCACATGCCGGCGCGGCGCCCCTCGAGGATGCCCGGGGTGGTGTCGTCGATCTTTACGCAGGCGGCCACGTCCTCGATGCCGAGCGCGATCACGCTGGCCAGCGCCTGGGCCGGATGCGGGCGGCCGTTGGGCACCTCGTCGGAGGCCACCACGTGGTCGGCCTGGTAGCCGTGCTGCGCCGCCATCTCCACGACCCGCTGCATGACCACGGCCGGATAGCCGGAGCAGGAGCCGATCTTCATGCCCTGGGCGCGCATGGCGGCGATCGCCTCGATGGCGCCGGGAATCAGCGCCGAGTGCTCGGGGATCTTCTCGACCTGCAGCGGCATGAAGCGCTCGTAGAGGGCGGTCACGTCGGCATCGGTGGGCGCATGGCCGAACACCTCGGCGCAGCGCTCGGCGATCTCGGGGATATCGCACAGGGCGCGGATGTGGTCCCACTTGCCCATGCCCATGGGGCCGCGGGCCTCCTCCAGGCTGAGCGCGACGCCGAACTCGGCGAAGGCGTCGACGAAGATCTGGGTCGGCGCGAAGGAGCCGAAGTCCACCACGGTGCCGGCCCAGTCGTGAATCGCGGCCTGCAGGCGGTCTGGGGCGTTGTAGTGCATGGGGCGTTCCTCGTTGTTGTCGGGGCAGTGGCATGTGTTCACTGAAGCGTGGCGTGTGTTCAGTGGTTGGTTGCAAAGGAAAGTGGCGGCTCAGGCCGCCGGGCGGCCGTCGTCGACACCCATGGCGTCGAGCGCCTCGCGCACGGCGCCGAGCAGGTGCTCGACTACCGCGACATCCAGGCGGCCAATGCAGCCGATGCGAAAGCTCTCAGCCTCGGTCAGCTTGCCCGGATAGATCATGAAGCCCCGCGCCTTGAGCTCGGCGTAGAAGCGGCCGAAATCGAAGGCCGGATGGCCGGGGCTGAAGAAAGTGGTGATGATCGGCGACAGCCAGCGATCCTCGAGCAGGGTCGCGAAGCCCAGCTCGCGCATGCCGGCCACCAGCCGCTCGCGGCTGCGGGTGTAGCGGGCCAGGCGCCCCGCCCCCCCGCCCTCGGCGCGGTGCTCGGCCAGCGCCGTGTGAAAGGCGGCGACCACGTGGGTCGGCGGCGTGAAACGCCACTGGCCGGTGCGTTCCATATAGCGCCACTGCTCGAAGAGATCGAGGCTCAGCGAGTGCGCGCGGCCGGCGCTGGCCTCGAGCAGGTCGCGGCGCAGGATCACGAAGCCGAAGCCCGGCACCCCCTCGAGGCACTTGTTGGCCGAGGAGACCAGGACGTCGACGGGCAGCGCCTCGACGCTCAGCGGCACCGCGCCGAAGGAGCTCATGGCATCGACGATCAGCCCCTTGCCCCGGGCCTTGACCACCTCGGCAATCTCGGCCAGCGGATTGAGGATGCCGGAGCTGGTCTCGCAGTGGACCAGGAAGACGTCGGTGATCTCGGGGTCGGCATCGAGCCATGCCGCCACCTCCTCGCCCCGGGGCGGCAGATAGTCGCCCTTGTCGAGCACCGCGTGCGCGCGGCCCAGGTAATCGAGGATCTTGGCGGCGCGCTGGCCGTAGGCGCCGTTGGCCAGCACCAGGACCTTGCCGTGGCGAGCGATAGCGGTGGCCAGCGCCGCCTCCACGGCGAAGGTGCCGCTGCCCTGCAGGGGCACGCAGGCGTAGGCGTCATCCGAGGCGCCGGCCATCTCGAGCAGCTGCGCGCGGACCTCGGCGGTCAGGCGGTTGAAGTCGTCATCCCAG
Source organism: Halomonas sp. B23F22_3 (assembly GCF_043496965.1). Lineage (NCBI taxonomy): Bacteria > Pseudomonadati > Pseudomonadota > Gammaproteobacteria > Oceanospirillales > Halomonadaceae > Halomonas > Halomonas sp. B23F22_3. The sequence goes on along the minus strand of NZ_JBIEKG010000002.1, from coordinate 220,842 downwards.
GAGCCCCAGTCGTGGAGCATCGCGGCCTTGATGGTGTGGCTGGTGGTCAGGGGGCCGGGGGTCAGCAGGTAGGGGGCGTGCCGGCCGGGCGCATCGACGGGGGTCGTGGTGGTGGCGAGGGACATGGGCGGCTCCGGCTATGTATCAAAGGGAAGTGGATCAAAGGAAAGTGGTGCCCATCAGACCAGCCGCTTGACCATAGATAAAATCGATTTATCGTATCTTCGATACAACCTGAACTTATAGTGAAACCATGTCCCTCTCCCACGCGCAGCTGCGCGCCTTCCATGCGGTGGCCGTCCACGGCAGCTTCACCCGCGCCGCCGAGCGCCTCTGCCTCAGCCAGCCGGCGGTCTCCGACCAGGTGCGCAAGCTGGAGGAGCGCTTCGGCGTCAGCCTGCTGCGCCGCAGCCGGCGCGCGGTGGTGCTCACAGACCTGGGCGAGCGGCTGCTCGGCATCACCCAGCGGCTGTTCGCCGCCGCCGACGAGGCCGAGGCGCTGCTGGCCGGCGCCCGGGACCTGCAGTCGGGCAAGCTCACCCTGGCGGTGGACTCGCCGATGCACGTGCGGCGCTTCATCGCCCGCTTCCAGGCGCGCCATCCCGGGGTGCGCTTCCAGCTGATGACCGGCAACACCGACGAGGCCCTCTCGCGGCTGTTCGAGCACCGCGCCGACTTCGCCGTGCTGGGCCGCACCGTGGAGGATCCGCGCCTGCTGAGCGTGGAACTGAGCCGCGCCCCGCTGATCGCCTTCGTGCCCGCGGACCACCCCTGGGCCCGCTGGCGCTCGATCCGCCTGGCCGACCTCGCCCGGGCTTCGCTGGTGCTGCGCGAGCGCGGCTCCATGACCCGCCAGGCCCTGGAGGCGGAGCTCCGCGCGGCGGGCATGGCGCTCACGCCGGCCATCGAGGCCGAGGGCCGCGAGGCCGTCTTCGAGCTGGTGGCGGCGGGGCTCGGCGTGGGGATCGTCTCGGCCGCCGAGGCCGGCCACCATCCCGGGATGCATCGGCTCGCCATCGAGGATAGCGGCCACTGCATGACCGAGACCCTGGTCTGCCTGCATCAGCAGAGCGAGCGGCACCTGGTGGCGGGTTTCCTGGAGGAGGTGCGCGAGGCCCTGGCCGAGCCCGAGGGGTGAGGCTCAGTCCGTCGTGTTCGTGTCCTGGGGGGCCTGAGACGCCGCGGCGCCGGGCCGGCGGCGGTGGACCGCCTCGATCAGCCAGTCGCCGATCGGCTCGAGCACCGCGCTGCGGTGGTGCTTGACGCTGAGCCAGTAGCCGTAGTCGCGCCGCGTGACCCGCGGTCCCAGCGCGACCAGCTGGCCGTTCGCCAGGTGCTCCTCGACGAGGATCGACCAGCCGAGCGCCACGCCCTGGTGGGCGAGCGCGGCGTTCAGCAGCAGCGCGTAGTTGTAGTAGGCGAAGAGGTCATCGCGGGGCGCGAGGCTCAGCCCGGCGGTGTGGCACCACTGCCTCCAGTCGAGCCAGCGCGGGTCCTTGATGTCCTGGTGCAGCAGCGCGAGGGCGGGCAGCGCTTTAGAGCTCAGCGTATCCGCCAGGCCGTGCTGGTCAGCATAGGCCGGGCTGCACACCGGGAAGACCGCTTCGCTCGCCACCAGGCGCGCCTCGGCGTTTGGCGTTCTGGGCCCGAAGCGGATGGCGATGTCGGCGGCCTGCAGCTCCGGGTCGTCGGCGCGGTCGATCGGCATCAGCTGGAAGGTGACCTCGGGAAAGGCCCGCTTGAGCGCCGGCAGGTGCGGCAGCAGCCAGAGGTGCGTGAAGCCGGAGCCGGCGGCGATCACCACCGAGGGCGACGGCCGTCGCCCCTCCTGCATCACCCGCTCGCAGGCCTCGCGCACCGACTTGAGGCCCGGCGCCACCTCCCGATAGAAGCGCTCGCCCTGGGCGTTTAGCGAAAGCCGCCCGCCCTGGCGATCGAACAGCGGCAGCCCGACCCGCTCCTCCAGCGCCCGGATCCGCTGGGAGATGGTCGGCTGGCTGGTGCGCTCGGCATCCGCCGCCGCCGTCATCGTGCCCAGGCGCGCGGTGGCCTCGAACGCGATCAGCGACTTCATGGAGGGGGGCTGGTGGCTCACGGGTGGGCCTTGGCTTGGTGGTTTTTTTCAGGGGTCTAGGCGGGATTTTCTCACATGCCGTGGTGTCGGGAACACGAGCAACCCGATGAACGCGACGCTTTCCTGAGCCAACGACGCCACCACCAGAATCTCGCTGCTCGACATGCCTAAGCGGGTCGCCCAGCGCGAGCGCGCCCACCAGTTGATGGCCACCCTGGACGAGCTCAACGAGAAGATAGGCAAGGGTACGGTTCGACTGGGCGTGCCACGCAGCAATGCCGCCTGGCACCTTCGCTGCGCGCACGTACGCCGAAGTGGAACACGCAGTGGCCGGAGCTGCCAATGGTGAGAACCTGACACAATCTTCAGCGTTTCACCCTGCCCCCTGTCGTCGATCTCCTACATCCCCTCCTACCCGCAGTACCTACCTTGATGCACAACAGGGAGGGTCAAGCCATGGCAGAGATCACATCGATGCCAGTGCCCAGCGGGCGCTGGGCCATGATGTTCACGTGTGGCGCCACGGAGATCCGCGCGGAGGATGGGCCGAAGTGGGCAGCCTTTCATCTGGAAAAAATCGACAGCAGTCATTATCGAATCATCTGCAGAGACTGCGGCCACTTTATGGAGCAGAACTCAACTCAAGCAGAGATGGGCTCGGCGGTCTCAAGTTCCAAGTGCAACGCTATTGAAGGGTGCTCGGTCCGCCGACGGATTTCTTGAGCATCTCGGCGTAGACTTCCAGTGGGGTTCGCCAGTCCAACGTCTGGCGAGGCCGTGTGTTCAGTGAGTCGGCGATCTCGTCGAGCTCTTCCTGGCTGTAAACGGAGAGATCCGTTCCCTTTGGCAGATACTGCCGCAACAGCCCGTTGGTGTTCTCGTTGGAGCCCCGCTGCCATGGGCTATGCGGGTCAGTGAAGTAGATCGCCGTACCGGTTTTCTGCGTGATCTCGGCATGCTTCACCATCTCTCTGCCCTGATCGTAGGTCATGGAGAGACGCAGGGCTCGCGGCACCTCATTGAGCTTATCGCTGAAGCCAACGGCCGCCGCCGTGGCCGTGGTGCCATCCACTTTCGCCAAGATCACCAAGCGTGTGGTGCGCTCCACCAGCGTACCGACGGCGGAGCGATTGTTGGCGCCAATGATGAGATCGCCCTCCCAGTGGCCAGGCATCAAGCGGTCTTCGATCTCAGGCGGGCGCATGTGGATGCTGACCAGATCGGGAATCTGCTGGCGACGATCCTTGCCACGACTGCGTGAGCGACGCTTGCCGTTGCCCTGCCGCAGGCAGGCGATGAGCTCTTTCTTGAGACTGCCGCGGGGCATCACATAGAGCGTGTTGTAGATGGCCTCATGCGAGACCTGCCGACGTGAATCGTTGGGAGACATGCGCTTCAGTGTGCGGGCTATCTGTTGCGGTGACCAGTGCGTGCGCAGCAGGTGGACCACCACCTCGAAGAGCTCTCCGTCTGGGTGCAGCTTGGGACGCTGACGTGGCCGATGTCGCGTCATACGAGCCCGATAGCCTGCCAGGCCGGCATCGTAGCCCTTGATGGGGTCGACCGTATGGCGAGCGATTTCTCGCGACACGGTGCTCGGCGCACGACCCAGGTGATTGGCAATGGCCCGGATCGAATGCGTGGCTCGCATCATCATGATGGCGGCCCGGTCTTCAGCAGAAAGATGGCGATAGCAGTGGTTCATGGCAACACCGTACCTGATGGGTCACGTGTTGCGCTTGGTCATTGAGACCGCCGGTTCTCGATTGATTGCCACTGGGCAGCCTCGGATACGGAATACCCTTGCTCGTTCATCAGGCTCTCCGCATCAGCCTAGATTTCACCTGAATGCCGACGTCGAGTCTTGTGATCATGAACACTCCATTACCTCTATTATTAGGTTATTCGGAGTGTCTTCTCCAATTGGGCTGCTTCAGGTTTTTTTCCTCGATAATCAGGTGTTGCTGGCTTTCTGGCCGGATGTAATAGAGATAAATTAAGTGAAATCAAGATGTCGGGGGATGAGTTGTCTATAACTCGATGTCGCCGAATAGAGCCTGTTGTCAGCCTACCCGCGTGTTCTGTTCCTATATAGACGTTCGATATATTTAAATATTAAGCTAAAATTGCCATAAGCAGATCTTCAAGGTGACTGATCTGTTAAGAGTGCTTCAACACGCTTGCAGTATAAAATATGAAGATTTTTTTCAAATAAATCAGAAGGTTGTATTTCTATCTGACGAGCACCGAGAGCCCTTGTCATGTCCATACCTACCACGCTGTGTGGTATCACGCCATCGGCGGGTCTATGGGCCATTGCGTTGGCCCTGATCATCGCGGCCTGGCTGCTGCGCAGCTTCATACTGGCCACTGGCTTCGTTATCACGGCTCTGCTGATGGCTCGGTTTGTCGGTCTGGAGCAGTTGGCAGAAATTGGCCTCTCTGCCTGCGCTACATGGATCACATTTCTGATTCTTGCCTTTCTGCTTGGTTTTCTCGTCCTGGTGTTGCAACTGCGGCGAAGGTGGTTGGCTCGCGTGCCTGCCGTAGCGGCATTGCTGGTTCTGTTCCTCGGGGGGGCGCTGGCGGCCTATGTGCATGAAGATGAGCCCACCCTGACCAATGTCTATCGCACCCTGCAACTGTTCGCGGGGCAAGCAGACTGGACCCAGAAGCAGGTGCTGGCCCATATGGATCGGCGGGATGATGCGCTTCTGGTGAACTTTACCCACCTGGTACGGCTGCTGGGCATACTGGCCACCTTTGCCCTGATCGTGTCGCTATTTCGTAACCTGCATGGTGCCTTGCTCCAGCTCTCCTCTCGACTCTTGGCCCCCAACAAGCGGATCGTCCTTTGCGGGTTGGGTGAGCTCGGTATGCAGTTTGTACAAGCCTATTACCAGCACATGGCAGGCCAGTCGAAGCTGAACTTTCTTCGATGGCTCCGCAGCCATTATCGATTGATCATCATCGAGCAGGATCCTGGGAATCCCCATATCGAGTCCTGTCTTGATAAAGGTTACCCCGTGCTAGTCCGGGATGTTTTCGACCCCGAGGTTCAATTGCGAGCCCGTGTCCACCGCTCCGACTACGTCATCCATGCGCTCCCGGACGATACCCGAAATGTTGAATTGGCCATCAGCATTCGCAGCACGTGTGAAGAAACGATCCAGGGTTCTTATCCGACATGGAATAGCCGACTGGCCCTTCTGAAGCCACTGATGAGCAGGCTGAGATGGCGACCACTCCCTGGCCAGGTGGCAAATCGGCCGGCGGCCCAAGTGCCGAAGCTGTTGATCCATGTGAATGACCCGCTTATCGCTCGCAGAGCGGAGGACAACAGTCGGCTCGGGCCTGAGCAGAGTACCGAGACTCGCTTCTTCAACCTCTATGAAACCAGCGCACGCAAGGTATTCGCGGAGTATGGCCCTGACTGGTATGCCGATACGGCGGATGCCGACTGCGTGCACATTGCCCTCTACGGCTATAACGCCATGGCTGAGGCCCTTCTCGAGCAAGCGGTTCGGCTATCTCACTTCGATCGCGATGCCCCGATGCTGCGTATCAGCCTCTTCGATCCAGACTTTCTCACTGACGACGGCCGCAGCGTTTTTGCGCAGCGCTATCCTCGCCTGGGCGATCTGGCGAGGCGAGCCGAGATTCGCTTGCTGCCCATGGCTGGGCAGCAGTGCATCGACCGGGAGGCATTGCATGAGTGTGCGCGAAACGGTATCGAGTCGCTGACGCCACCTACCCAGCACTTTGTCTGTTTCGACGATGACGCCCTGACGACCCGCTTTGCTCTGGAGCTGCGAGACCTGCTGCGCGATCAGCCGCCGGTGATCAGTCAAGGCCATATCCTGGCCTGGAACGCGCCGGTGTTCATCCGTCTCAAGCGGCATGCGGGCCTGGCGCGCATGTTCGATGTGGCCGAGCGGCTTCCGGGGGATGCCAGGAGCCGCATGGAGTCACCCGATAACCTCCATGCGTTCGGCATGCTGGACGACGTCGTGCAGTACACCGAACTGCTGGACGAGCGACGAGATAGGCTGGCGCGGACCTTCCATGAATCGGGGTATCGTAGCGTCCGCCAGCAACGGCCCGCCCTGAATGCCTGGCGCAAGGCCAGCGACGTGAGCTGGGAGCATCTGAACCTCTTCCTCAAACAGTCCAATCGGGCTCAGGCCGATCATGTGCGGGTCAAGCTCAGGGCGCTACGCTGCGTGGATGCCAAACCATCGCCTCGGCCTTCGGAGCCCAGGGAGCGCACGAATGCCTTGATCGCACAGGCGGCCCGGGAAACCGAGATTCAGTCGGAGCCGGTGCTGGCACTGCAGTTCTGGCCGGAGTTGGGCGCACTGATCAGCGTCCACGGCAAGCAGGATTACGAGCAACGGGCAATTCCGCCCGATCTGGTGGTTCGCCGACTGGCCGACAACCAACTGCTGGTCACCATCCTCAATGGAGAACCCACCTCTTATGACGACGAGTGGGACTATCGTGGGGAATGGGTGGCGAAGGAGTCTTGCTGGTATTTGACAGCCAGGGGGAAGGGGAAGACTCGGCTCTCTGTGTTCAGGCGACAAGTCCCCGTTGCCATTGTTGGGAATACGGAGATCCGTGAAGTATCGGCATGCGGCAAACTGCGAGTGACAGCCAGCGTGACGGACGATGCGACTTGCCCTCAGGTTGTGCTGCTGGAACAGGGTCAAGGCCGCGCCGTGACAGTGGAGCCACGGCCCAATAATGACGAGTTGATCTCGGCGCTGGCCGTTCAGCCTCAGGGCGAACAGGCGTGGATCATCGCCGTGGGCTGGGAGAATGGCTGCGTGCAGACAGTGCAGTCGACCGCCGATGGCCAACGGCAACGCATCGTTGCCGGACCCTGGCACCGGCTACTTCATGGCCATCCGGATAGAGAAGAGTCCGCCTGGGAGCGGCTTGCCAGAATCGAGCACGACCGCTGGAATGCCACCCACTGGATCGGTGGCTGGCGCTACGGTAAGCATCGGGTCGACCCGGCCCATGTCCATGACGATCTGCTGCCCTGGGAGCAGATCACCCAGGGCACCCGTCGGTTCGATCGCAAGGGCATAGCCCAGTTGCCCTTCCTGTTGACCGCGGCAACGGCAAACGCCAGCGGTGCCGCTAAGGAAACGGTCTGCCGTCGCTTTCTGGTCGGGGTAACAGCAGGGGTGCGTGGCCGGGAAGCCGCATCTGGTGATGGGCAGGTCGACGAGCAGGCGCTAGCCGAGGTAGTGAATCGCCTGCGGGCGCAAGCGGAGGAGGCGGCACGGGGGATGCCTATCCGCTTCACGGTGGTCAGCGCCTTGACCGACGGCCCCGAACGCCAGGTGGCCAAAGCCCTCGTCGACAGGCTCGGTGCCGATCTGATCGTGATACTGCCGGTGCCGTTCGAACTCTTCTATATGGATTTTTACGCAGGCAGTGTTCAAGCCCCTCGCGATGCCCAGGCACAGGCGCGCTGGCGGTCGGTTCAGGAGTATGCCGAACTGGTGGCAGGGGCCGTGCACTATCTCGAACTCCCCATGCGCTTCGGCAATCTCGAGGCGCTGGGTGCCAAGGTTGACTTGACCAGTGATCTGGAAGCATACCGGCAAACCCCGCACTACCGGCAGTACCAGCTTGGCGATGCCTGGCTGGTGCAGCGTTGCGACGCTCTGGTCTGTGTCGAACGACCTGTCAGTCAAGCAGGTGCTGCTACGCTCAATGAAGTGGTGCGATGGAGTCTAGGAGATTCAGAAATTCCGGATAAGCTGAAGTGGCATGAGCGCTGGTTTGCTCCGGCATCATTGCGTGAGCCGATCATGCTCACCGTCAGCGGCTCCAAGGATGGCAGGGTGGATTAGAAACGCAGCTGACCTCAAAAAGTTCTTTATTTTGCTTGGCTGCAAGAATTCTATTGCACGGCAGAAGCACAAGAAGGCTCGGCGGTCTCATACATTAGCACTATGATGCTGAGGTGGATGATACTCGAAAACATCAGATCAGGCACTTGCAACCCACATCGCCGACACTCGGCGATTGGCTATGCCAGTCCTATCCATTTTTATTAACCCGGCAACCTTTCATATATGCCTCAAAGCCTGCATCCATGGGCCATGAGAAGCATTGTGTCCAACCTATTTGATTGCCAGTTTAATAGCGATAGCATGCGGCAGCCTCAGACTAAGGCCACATACCATCAACTGAAGAGGTGCAACTCAACATTAGAGCCGGGCAGTACGCCAATGTCGCATTGTTGTTGCATTCAGCGGCATGCCCGCGATGAAGAAAAGTGAGACTATTCCTTGCGGCCCCAAGAAACCAGTTACTCTGTGAGGAACGATGCTATGACCACTTTATACCCACCGTTCCACCGCCGGACGATCATCCTCTCCTCTCCGTGGGATGTTGGTGTATACCGTCAGGCGGCACAGCGCATATATAAGGAACGGGTCGGCGAACCGACACGTCCGGACGCAGTAGCATTATATGCCTATGAAGACGCGATCAAGGACGACCCGTTCGACGATCGGCTTCCGGCGCAACAGCAAATTCCCTCGCCGCAAGATCCGCTCTGCGCGGGAACGGTGGCGGTTTTCGGGGAGTGGATCGGGCGCACGCTCCCGGCCAACTGGGACACCTCGCCGTTCGACTTGCTCAGCGCCCAAGACGAGGAAAAACGCTTCCGGCTCGTTCACCCTTGGGAGGAGGGCGCAGAGGAGACCGGCGGCTTTCCCCTCACAGGCAGCACCTTCGAGGTACTCACTGCCCTTGCGGCATCGGAAACCAACGGGCGAAGCGCGCCGCCCCTGCTTATCCTCTTCATCGGGCCGCCCAGCATCACTGACGAGCCTAACGCAGCTGCGGCGGACTGGGGCAACCGTGCGCTGCGGGACCAAATTACGTACGACTATCGAACGAAGCGCGCGGAGATGAATCGGCGTTTAGACGTAATCGATACTCATTTGCGGATGCTGCAAAACTTTAACCGTTACCTCGACGAAGTGCGCGGCCTGGTATCAAAGATCGTCGATACGGAAGAGGCGGCGGAGCAGCACATGCGACGCTTCTTCGACAGGGTGATCGGAGAAAACCCGCAGGCCGACCCAGACGACGTCTTCAAGGGGCTCGGCGTCTTCGACGTGGGAGATCGGTCTGTCTTTTTCGGGCGCGAAAGTGAGGTTGCCGACGCCCTCGCCCGGATCGACGCGCTCTGGGAACGGCCCGAGCAGCCACGCATTTACTGGGTGCGCGGTCCGAGCGGCTCCGGCAAATCGTCCTTCCTGCGCGCGGGACTGATAGCGAATATTGGCACGCGGGGGTCTTCGACTCCTACGCCCGCAAAACTCGTGGTTCGACCCAACTCACTTACCGAGCCCAACCCTTCCAGCACTAGCGGACCCGAGCAAGGTCCGACGCGCCAGCTCTTGCTCCGTTGCCTCGCGGCAGTTCTGCAATCGCTGCCTGACGGCGATACTCGACTCATCACCGCATTAGAGCAGTTCGATAGTGCTCAAGGCAACACGGTGGAGCGTGCCGCCGGCATCATCGGCGAGGTGCTGGGCGAGTGTTCGGAAGGAACCGATCACTCCCGTCGCCTAGTCCTAGGCTTCGACCAGTTTGAAGAAGCAGTCGACCTAATGGAAGACGCCCGCCAGGAGCCGGCTTGGTCAGCACTGATCTCCCTTTTGCTTCGGCTCGTGGAGAACCCTAATATCTTCGTCATCGCCACGATGCGAGATGACCGCGCCGTCGCACTCTCCCTTCATCCGGCGCTCGAAGAAGTCTACACCGCTACGAAGACGGGCTCGCCTAAGTTGCATCTGCCGTCCGGTGCCGACCTATCGGAGATCGTGCGCAAGCCTTTTACCTTCGTGCGCGATCTCGTCCTCGACGACGACCTAATCGATACGCTGATCGCGGATGTAGAAACATTTGCACGGCGCCCCGGCGACGCGAATGCGCACCCGGCGAGCCTTCTCCCGCTTATCAGTCTATCTCTCGACCGCCTCTACCGGGAAGTCGCAAAAACGGAGATTGAAACCTTCCGGAATTTTGGCGCGTATGAATCGGATGGCGATCCGGACGAGACCAGCGCCAGGGGCGAACACGAGAACAGCTTTGGCCGGGTTGCCGGTCGCAACCTGGAGGCGCCGGCCGCCGCGCGTCTCACCGTTGATCTTTGCAAAGCCTATAGGAGCAAAGAGAACGACCAGCCACACGATTACTTTGACGTGAAGAACGCCATCACTGTGCTGGCGGAGCAGGCTGTCGCAGAAGCGCGGGATGAATCGGGACCGAACTGGGACGATCTCGAAGTCTCTGCACTGCTGCGCCGTCTTGTTTCCTGGGCCGGTAGCCCCGAGCAGCCGTTCAGTCTTCCGGCGGCAGAGTGGCCAACATCCACGACTACGTTGACGCTCGCACGGGCGATGAAGGCGCGGCGCCTGATCGTTCCGGAAGACGGGGAAAGGATCCGCCTCATCCACGAGGCGGTCATCACCCACTGGCCCGAGGCGCGCCAATGGCTGGATTATGAGCGCCCGCTCCTCAAGCGCCTTCCCGCCCTCAAAACCCTCGCTGAAGATTGGAGTCACGAAGGTAAGCCCGCTGATGCCGTCGAAATGATCACTAATCGGTTTCAGGATGCCGCGTTTCGCCTTCTTGCTTCCCATTACGAGTTGTTGATCGACGCGGATCCGGAGGCGGACCCCGAACACAAGGCCGCGATGCGCGATTTCGCCCTCGACGCTCTCTCGAAGTACGGCGTCCCGCGAGAAAGGGTGGAGGAGTCGGCCCGAAAACCAACGCATTTCCTGCTCGCTGTCGCATATCGGCGGATCGATATCGCCCGCCGGATGCTAGAGGTCGATCCCGGCGTGGTAGACATCCCCAAAACGGATGGCCGAACCGCAATCTTCGTCCCGGCCTTCTACGACGATTTGCCGATGCTGGAGCTTCTGCTCGCCCACGGCGCAGGAGCAGATACCCCTGACGAAAAGGGCTGGCGCCCTATCCATGCGGCGGCAACAAAGGGCGCGTTAGCGGCGGCGAAACGGCTTGCGCAGAAAGACGTGGTGCTGACCGGCCAAGGTGCGCCGGGCGGTACCAGTCCGTTGCAACTAGCGGCCGCCGGAGGGCATCTCGATCTCGTCCGGTATCTGGTGAAAGAAAAGGGGGTAGATCTCGAAGCGGTGGATTCAAACGGCCAAACCGCGCTCCTGAGAGCCGTCTCCGCAGATGCAGTCGAGGCGCTTCAAACGCTCATTGAGCTTGGAGCGCAGATCGACCGGACCGTGCACCACGACACCCCTTTAGATTTTGGCTGGAGTCCCCTACATGTCGCAGCAAACGCAGGCGCGGTTAGGGCGATCGAGGCACTGTTAGAGAAAGAGCTTGATCCAACGATTGTGCTGAAGAATGGCTTCACTCCGCTGCACATTGCGGCGCGAGAAGGCCAAGTTGAGATCGCGGGTGCGCTCGTCACAGCGCTCCGCAAAGCGGGCCACTCAGTCGATCAGCCCGCATGCGACGACTGGCAAGGTAGAACTCAGAACATCGTCAAGCGGATTGAAGATCGCAAGACCTGCGAGCCGCACACCGGCAATGGCCACTTCGACATCACACCGCTCCATCTCGCGATCATCCATGAACAGACCGCGATTGTTCGCCTTCTGTTGCCCTTTTCCGATCCGAACGCTATGACGGGATCGGGTGCGACAGCCTTGCATGTCGCCGCTTCCCACGGTCGCACGGAGATTGCCCGTCTGCTGATCGAGAGTGGACGGTGCGCAACCGAGCACCGAGACGCCTATGGCCACCGCCCGCTTCAGAGTGCGATCGAGGCTGGGCACTGGACGACCGCACGAGTGATGCAGCAAAGCGCCGCGCTTGGCGCCGGCGCGCTCGTTTGCAAGACGGTCGGAGGCGAGGAGGTGGAAATGACCCTCCTTCAACATGCCGCGGCCACCGGAAACAGGCAAGCATTACGTTTCGCCCTGCACAATGCTAAAAACCTGACAAATACGGTGAACTCGCCCGGCCCACTAGGGCGCACGGCCCTGCATCTTGCTGCGATCGTCGGGGAACCGGCGGCGATCGGGGATCTTTATGAAGCCGGGGGCGACCCTTTCGCGCTCGATCAGAGAGGCCTATCGCCGCTGCATTACGCGGCACGGCGGGGGGATGCGGTTGCATTGGGGGAACTACTCGCGAACGCGGAAACCTCCGAGCCTCTGGGCGCAGAAGCGGCACCCTCCCTACTCCATCTGGCCGCCCGAGCGGGCAAGGAAGACGCAGTCGCGCGGATCATCGACCAGGGGTGGAACACGGACGCGCAGGACGCCTTCGGGTACACACCTCTCCACCGGGCAATCGAGGCGGGATCTTTACGCGTCGCCCAACAGCTCCTCGAAGCGGGCGCGAGCCTGATTGCACCCGCAGAGAACCACCAGCATACGGCGCTGATGCTAGCTGCTCGAGCCGGGTCGTTAGAAATCGTGGACTGGTTATTGGCTCAGCCTGGTCTGCAGCCTAATTCCGTTCCGCCCCAAGGCCGCACCCCGCTTCTGACGGCGATCGCCTACCGCCATTACGCCATCGCCGAGCGCCTGATCCGAGCTGGAGCCGACCCTAAACCACCTGATTCCGAAACCGGGCTGACAATCGCCGATCTCTATACTCGCCAGATCCACCAGGCGGACGCATACGGATTGTACGATCGTCGCCATGAAGGGCTAGAAACTGCGCTGCAGGAGGCAGGCTTCGCGCTTACACTCAAACCATTTACGAATCCGAAAACCGCCCCACCGCCTTCACGCAAACGTGTTGAGCGCGATCGCGTTGCAACTTCTCGTCTCGTGACGACCACGCCCGGCGCGACCGGGTTCTTTCCAGAGTTCATGCCGAAGGGTGGCGCCGATGCTTGGACAGCGGTGCCCGACAAGGAACGCGCGGGGTTCTTGGAGCAGATTTCTCCAGTCGACGGGAAGTGGCCTCTCGACACTGAAACAGCGATCGTCTCCTGGCGCCAACTACCCTTCTACGACAGCGTAGCGCTCATAAGCATTCGCAATAGCGAACTTGACGAGCGCAACACGCGGCTCTTCTATCTGACAGACCAAGGGAAACTCTTTCGGCTCAATGGAACGTCGCCGCCAATACACGAAGTGAATGCAAAAGCGCCGATCAAGATTAACGAGGACAATGTTCTAGACTACTTGCGGTTTTTTTGCTTCTTTGTACGCGGCGAGGAAGGGCCTTTTTATATAGCCGAGGATGCGGATGATCCACTCCTGCCGCGCTTTACCGAAGAGGCTGCGCAGTCCGTACTCGAAGGCACGGTACGCCCAGCGAGTTTTGATGGCAAAAATCAGCATGGCCATTTTATCTGCAGTTCAGTCGTTAATTATAGCAACGCGATCTTCATCGCCAATTTCGCTGTCCAACCAACTGGGATGCTCGAAATGTTGAATGATGAACCGATCGCCACAGACCTACCCGGGCGCGTCAGTTGGCGGTTAAGCTGATTAGAGCCCGGCGAGATCGAGTTCAAGCCGCTCAAAACTGCGTGTCCGGCCGGTTGCAAATGGACCGCTTCGTGATCGCCAGAAAGCGAGAATCTGGGGAAACTGGTTGAACTCCAACTGTCCAGAGCGAATGATTCTTCGGTCGAGCGGAAGTATCCGTAGCCCATCCGCGAGTGCATTATCGATCTCGCTCCGGTCATCACTTGCTGCACGCAGTCGGCGAATGAGCTCCGCCGGTTCGTCGGATCCAAATCGCGCTTTTGCTAGCTCCCTGCGCGCAATTAGACGGTCGCGCAGATCGCGCGCGCGGCCACCAGTGGCGCCCCGAGCAAGCCGGTTGACGTAGACCTCGGGCATTGAATAGTTAATCGCTACTTGGCTGAGTTCTGGAAGCCAGATGAGCACTGCCGAGCGCATCTTCAGAACTAGGTCGAGTTCCATTACCTGCTTGCAGAAGATGCATGCGGTCACAAGCGCGTCGGCTCCGCTCGCTTCCGACCCGTGGCACACTTGGTATTTCGCGCTCTGGAACCCACAGAATTGGCAGACGTAATCGTCGCGCCGCTGGGCCGCTTGTGCGGCAGGGCTGGGCACGGCGGTCGACACGTCATCAAAACACCCGCAGTCCGTGTAAGGGTCGGGTGGGGTCGAAAGACCTAGCCTTAAATCCAGCATAATCTTGTCCTCCTCGCTAAAATTTTCAGCTTCGTCTTATCTGTTTGCATGTTACTTGGTTCTTAGCCAAACTGACGACATTGGGTGTGACGGGACCAATACCAACCACTGTTACCATTTCTTGATCCTAGCTTATATGATGCAGACGGCTGACTAGTCCAGCCCGGATATTTAATTAGAAACGCAATAAAAGCGAATGAATATCGTTTATAATCCAGCCTTTTAGACAATAAACAACCGACACAGACGCCATAAGGGAATGTACCAAGCCGACCGCCTATTTCAACGAGTTATTTCCCATGTCCGAAGGCCCTTTCCTCCCGCCCCGTCTGACCCTGCGCGTTGGGGTGACCGGCCATCGGCCGAACAAGCTCGCGGAAGCAGACACCGATCTTCTACAACAACGTGCCGGCGCAGTGCTGGGATGTCTGGCAGAGGTGGCCCGCCGCATTCAGGCTGAGAGCGATGCCGCTGGGGCCGCGGCGCCATTCGCAACCGGTGTCGCACCGCACCTGCGCTTCGCCACGGCCATTGCCGCGGGTGCGGACAGTTTCACGGCTGATGCGGCCATCGTGGCGGGTTATGACCTCAACATAGTCCTGCCGTTTCCACATGCCGCCTACGTCGCGGCGCAGGATTTCACCCGAAACGAGCGCACCACCTTCAACCGGCTATGGGCGCATGCGCCGGAGCGCACGACACGCACCGAACTCGATGTCGCCAACCGGCCAGGCGATGACGAAGCCTACCGCGCGGCGGGGCGACTGGTGCTCGCGCACAGCGATGTGCTGCTTGCGGTCTGGGATGGCGAGGCCGCCGCCGGTACAGGCGGCACGGCTGAGATCGTCGCTGAAGCGCAGCAACTAGGATTGGTCGTCGTCTGGCTGGCGCTCGACGGGGCGTTGCGCTTGTGGACGACCGAGCCGGGCACAACGGACCCCGCTGGCGAAGGCCATTGGCGTGAACTCGAGATCGAGGAGACTGGCGATCCCTGTTCAAATCCGCTTGCCGCAGGTGTCCGCCATCTGCTCAGACTGCCGGAGGCCGTAAGTAAACGCCACGGCGACAGTTCGAAAGATTCCTGGTCGCCGCAAATCTGTCTGGTTGAATTCCGCGAGACGCGGCTGCGCACGTACGCATTCGCCTGTGCCTATAACTGCTTGCACTGGCTGTTCCGCTTGTCGCCGCCCTTGCGGCCTTGGGTGGATTACACCGCGTCCGAAGCCCACGCAGGGCCGCATTGGGCGCGCGTGGGCGACATCGCGAGAGAGATTGGCGGAGAGCCGTTCGCCACCGCTATCGAGACAAAACTTCAGGAACGCTGGCGACGCGCGGATAACGTCGCGAACCATTATGCCCACATGTACCGCAGCGCCTACGTGCTCAATTTCACCTTGGCTGCGTTGGCGGTGACTGCCGGCCTTTTGGTGCTGCCGCTGGCTGTCCCTTTCTACGACAGTATCCTCTGGCTGAAAGCATGGCTTGTCGTGACCGAACTCGCTTTCATCGGGATGATCCTGTGGATTACGTGGCGCGGTAACCGCGACTGCTGGCATCAGCGCTGGCTTGACTACCGCAACATCGCTGAGGCGCTGCGACCCGCGCGGCTGCCAATCCTGATGGGCAGCTCGCCAATTGGCCCCGGTTCTTTGACCGGGGCCACGCCGGGCGAGGCCTGGGTCGCTTGGTACGTGCGCGCCAGCCTGCGTGAAATCACACCCCCCACGGCGGTGATCGGACCAGACGCACTTGGTTCGGTCATAGATGTCGCGATCGACTGCGAGATCGACGACCAAATCGCCTATCACCAGAGTAATGCCGATAGATTGCACGCGCTCGATGACCGGATGGAGAACACAGCCGTCAGGCTGTTGCTCGGCACGCTGCTGGCAGGCGCGTTCTATCTGGCCGCCTATGGCTATGTGGTGGTCACCCACGACAAGGCGCTGGTCAAGGAGGTGGTCAAGCCCTTGGCGACCTTCTTCGGGGGTGTGCTGCCGGTCTACGGCGCGGCGCTGTTCGGCATTCGTGCAACGGGGGATTTCCGTTCCTCGGTTCAGCAATCCGAACGCATGATCGACGAACTGGGGGTGTTGAAAACCCATTTGCAGGGCCAAAGGGCCGCGCCGAACCGGGCCAGGCTGCACCGGACCCTCGCACGGGTCACGCGGACGTTGGCCGACGATCTGCATTTCTGGGGGGTGATTTACAGCGAACGCGCACTCGAACCGGGTTTCTGAATTGGTGGCCCGGGGCTGAACGGGAAAAGAACGCATGGCACACATCTTCATCAGCTATTCCTCGCGCCAAGGGGAGGGGCCTTACCGCAGATTTCGCCTCGGCCCTGGAGACTGAGGGCTACGACGTCTGGTGGGATCGCGTCCTGGAGGCGTGGGGCGATTATGAGGAACAGATCCGCGAGGCGCTGCAGGACGCTGCGCCGTGGTCGTGATCTGGAGCGAGGGGCAGCGTATTCCTACTAGGTCAAGGCCGAGGCCAAACGGGCACGCACCAGTCGCAAGCTGGTGAATCTCCGGACCCCGGAATTCACGCTGGGCGAGATACCGTCGCCCTTCAATCGGGTGGACCATACCCTGACTCTCGACCCTGACGATCTCGCTCCGGTCCTCAAATCCGTGCATACATTCTGGCGAGGGAAAGTGCCCGCGGGCGTAAAGCCCCGACACCTATCCTACCGTGAGCAATACGGCGTCGACCTCTTCTCTCCCAAGCGCGCGCGGATGCCCGAGGATCCGTGCGACCTGTCGCCCTCCGCCCTGCTGCAGGCGTGCTACGCGATCGTTCCTTTCGTCGATGCCAGCCACCACCCATATTGCCGGCTCGACCTGGACGGAAGCGTGTACTCACCAGGAGCACCGCACCCGTCTGAACATCCTGACCCTGGCGCTGAGGCCATCGTGAAGGTCTACAAGCCCTTGGCCACCTTCCTGGGAGGCGTATTGCCGGTCATCGGGGCGGCCATATTCGGCATACGCGCGACTGCGGACTTTCGCACGGCTATCCGGCAATCCGAACGCATGACTACGGAACTAGACGACCTTGGCGGAGAGCTCGAGGCAGCCCTGGAACAGGCTGACCGCGCTCGCGTGGTGCAGTTGCTCGGCAAGCTGAGCCGCAGCTTATCGTATGACCTCAAGATATGGAGCATGGTCTACAGTGAACGTGATCTGGCGCCGGGATTCTGAGCGGCGCATTCGATGCCGGCAGGCGGCCGCCAGTCTTGGCGATGCCGGTCCGAGAAACGTAACTTCTGTTTGATCGAGCAAGGGAGGCCGGTGATGCGTGGATTGCCCGTAACACTTCCGGATGAAGGGCTCCTGGTCGGATGGTCCCTGGAGGCGAGGCGGCGCAAACCGGCCATCGGGTTCACCGCGCCCGGTGCCGAGTACGACTCGCCGGCGAAGACACTGGAGCCCATCCTCGACAGCTCGGAGGGCCACCTGATCTCCATCGCGCCCACCGGCGCCGGCAAGGGTGTGGGCTGCATCATTCCTGCACTGCTGCGCTACACTGGCCCTGTCGTAGTGGTCGACCCCAAGGGTGAGAACTACGCGGTGACCGCCGCCAGGCGGCGGCAGATGGGGCAGGATGTGGTCCTGTTCGATCCGTTCGAAGTGACTCCGGACGCCTCGGGCCAGCGTTTCAATCCCATGGACCTCGCGGACCCCGGATCTCGCCATTTCGTCGAAGACGTCAGCACGCTCGCCACGCTGGCCTCGAAGAACACCGGCGAGACAGGCATGCGGCATGATCCGTTCTGGCCACAGATGGGTCGGGTCCTGGTCACCGCGGCGATCCTTGACGTGCTGACGATGCCCGATTCGGCGGCTGCCACCTTGCCCGCGGCGCGCGCCCTGCTCAACCAGACCCTCGAACAACTCGCTGAGCGCGCCAAGCAGTGGCAACAGGCGGACAACACCGAACTGCGCCAGATGGCCGGCCTGCTTGGCAACCCCGCGGAGACCACCATGGGTGGGTACTGGGCACTGGCAATGAACCAGCTCGACTTTCTCAAGGGCGACCTCGTCAGTGATCACCTGAGTGGCTCGGATCTTGACCTCAACACCGTCTACCGCGGCGACCCGGTGTCCATCTACCTGGTGCTGCCACCGGACAAGCTGGAAAGTCACTCTCCGTTGCTGCGCCTGTGGATCGGCAGTCTGGTCAGCGTTCTATCCCGGCGCACCAGGCAGCCGCGACGGCCGACCTTGATGCTGGTCGACGAGGCCGCCCAGCTCGGCGAGCTGCCACAGTTGCGCAGCGCCATCACGCTGCTGCGCGGCTACGGCGTGCGGGTGTGGAGCTTCTGGCAGGACCTAAGCCAACTGCGGCGCCTGTATCCGAGCGACTGGGAGACCATTCTGAACAACTGCCGTATCCAGCAATTCTTTGGCGCCACGACGGGAATGGCTGCCGAAGCGGTTGCCGATGTGTCCGGCTATGGCCCACGCGAGGCGGTGCTGGAACTCGAGCCGGATGAACTCATTCTCAATGTCGCGGGCGACGAGCCGGTCGTTGTGCGCAGGCCCAATTATCTTATCGATCCGCCATTCAGGGATCTCTACACACAAAACCCGTTCTACGACCAAACCCGGCGGCCCACACAACCGCAGACGCGCGCCGTGTTTCGGCGCAGCGAAGCGCCGACGACCGCTCGTGAGCGGCACATGGCCAAGCAAGCAATGGCCTTGAGCCAGCGGATCTTCCATCCGGTAGCCAGCGCGCACTGGATCGAGCTGGGAGAAGACGACAAGCAGCATCACCTCAGCCAGATGGCACTTCAGGACAAGCTCGACAGCTCTGAGGTCGCGCTGTTTCGATGCGCGCTTCCCTTCTACGCCGACCTCGACTGGTACGATCTGCGCTTCCATCGCCAATCTCCCACGCTGCACGCCTATTTCGTAGCCTCCGAGGAACACTGGAGTTGGCTGGATGGGCAGTCGGAGACTATCCACGCTATCAATGCCATGGCGCCTATCCGCCTGACGCAGAACAACCTGATCCGTTACCTGCGGTTTTTCTGCAGCTCGATGTACGCTTCCGAGGGCCGCTTTCTCGTCGTGGAGTCCGCCGACGAGCTCGAGTGGCAGGAAGAGCCGGAACCGAGCTTCAGGCAGTTTCTCCAGGAAAACCTTCATCCTCCCAGGCCAGACCGTTCCGAACCCTCGTCTGAGCAAGGCTGGATTCTGAACGCAACCACCGTGTACAGCGACCTGATAGTCTCCGCACGCTTTCAGATCGGGACGGACGGTAGCGTGGCGATGATCCAGGATTCGGTAATCGCAGCGGATCTGCCCCTGATCCCGGACCTCGCCAGGCTGCGCTACATCGGCACCGTCGATTCCGATGGCGCGTTCAAAGCAGCCCGTAGCGACAGCTAATGCACGAAGTCATCGGCATTCTCGACAGGATGAGAGCTGTTTTTTGGGCGAATACACTGGAGCATCGTGATGGGAGAGCGGGACGCTTCATACGATATTTTCATCAGCTATGCGCATGCGGACGACCGCGACGGCTTCATCTCGGCGCTACGCGATACGATCGAGGCGGAGGTGACCGCGTTCGTCGAACGCGGTGTCGACGTCTGCTTCTTCGACAAGAGCCATATCCGGACGATGGCCGACTGGGAGGAGGCGACAATCCTCTCCGGCTTGCGCAGCTCGAGACTGCTCCTCGCGGTCCTGTCGCCGAACTACTTCCTGAGCCCGTTTTGCTGGCGCGAGTGGCTCGAATTCACACGGCTTGGAAGCGAGGAGGCGCTGGCGAACATTTTGGGTGATTGTGCCACGATCTATATTGAGCCGTGCCCACCCTTCGACGCCTCCGAGCAGCTTACAGCTGCCGAGCTGGCCCAGCGACTCGTCCTGTTGGCGGAGGAGCGAGCGGCGCCGCCGGAGCGGACGCCCATCGCCGAGCCGGGCATTGCCGAAGAACTCGCGAACTGGGCTGCCTTCCTGCGGCGCCCACAGCGCGTCGAACTCCATTCGTGGCGAGACAAGGGCGTCGACGCCCTCAAGGATAACGTCGTTCGTAAGCGCATGAAGCTCTTGACCTAGCGTCTCTCACGCGTCGCCGGCCGGGCCGAGCGGCGCCGCCTATCTCCGAACACGGTGCCCCATCACACCCCTTCCTTCGTCGGACGCGTCGCCGAGCTGCGCGAGCTGCGCAATGTCCTCGCCATCGACCGGCCCGAGGGCACGGTCGCCGTCGTGCAGAGCGCCTTCCCCGGGATTGGCAAGTCCGCGCTCGCCTTCGAGTATGCGCATGTGTTCAGCGACAACTATCCCGGCGGGCGCTGGCGGGTGCGGGCCGAGGGCGTCTCGGACATGGCGCGCGCCTTCATCCGACTCGGGCGCGATCTCGGCATGGACATCACGGAGCGCGACGAGGCGGACCCGGATCAGGCATTTCGGAAGGTGCGCGCCGAGCTGCAGGAGAGTGGTGGGTGCCTCCTCGTCTTCGATAATGTGGACCGACCGGACCTCTTCCAGCTTACGGGCGATCGCGCGCTGCCGGACGCCGATCGTGCCCATATCCTGGCCACGCCCCGGCTCGAACGCGACCTCTGGCCCACCAATGGTACTGACTTCGAATTCCTGCCGCTGGGCGCACTGTCGATCGAGGACGGGCTGCGGCTGCTCGAGAGGTACCGCGGGCCGGACGGCGGCGACGAGCGCGCCGCGGCTCGCGCCATCGCGGAGGCTCTCGCCAGCCATCCCTTCTCGCTCGAGGTCGTCGGCGCCTTCCTCGCGCTCGATGCAAACCAGGCGACAACCTATCGTAGTTTCTACGAGCACGAGATCAAGGCCAAGGGGCTCACTCTGTCCCTCGATGCGGCCGGTGGAGCGGTTACGCTCAGCCGCCACGACCAATCGGTAATCACCGAGCTGCTCCGCCACGCCTTCGCCCAGCTCCACGCCGAGGAGCGGCTGGTCCTTGACTACGCGGCGCTGATGGATGCCGAGCAGGTGATTCTGCCGATGCTGCGCGAGTTCGCCGGAAAGGATCATTCGACGCTCCTCGAGGAGGGGGCCACGGGAACGGCTGACGCGTGGAACAAGCTGATCGCCCGCCTGTCGGCGCTACGCCTGCTGACGCCGACGGACGCGGGCGAGGGGTAGGGCCGCCTGGGGCGATTTCATCGGCTGCTCGGGGCGGTTCTGAGGGAGGAGGCGGGAGAACGAGTAGAGAGGTTGGAGGAAGCTGTAATCGATAACGCCTTCTCTCGGGAGGCGGCGCTCCGCAATCTCGAGCGAGTGGACTTGCGTTGGATGCTATTGCCGCTCGTGAGGCTCGCGTTTGCTCTGGTCACGCGCAAAACTCGGATGGAGAGAAAGGCGGCTCTTCTGTCCAATTTGGGAGTTTGCCTGTCTGAGCTATGCCGCGCGGGCGAGCCGCTGGAGGCCCATACCGAGGTGGTGGACATCTATCGCCGCCTGATCGAGGCCTGGCAGGGCGAGGTCGAGCCCGACCTCACCATGACGCTCTACAACAAGGGCAACGCGCTCCAAGCCCTCCACCGCGCGGGCGAAGCGCTCGAGTCCTACGCCGAGACCGAGCGCATCTATCGCTGTCTGGTCGAGGCCGGGCAGGGCGAGTTCGGGCCGGATTTGGATCGTAGCCGGCGCGCTCTGTGCATGGGCCTGCTTGCGGCGGGCCGCGGCAACCTCGCTACACGGCTGGGGCGATATTTGTCTGCCCAGGAGGACAAAATGGAAGAGATGAAGTTAAGGTCGCTGCTTTGGCTTTCGTCCGGGCATCTCTTCCCACGCAGGCTGTGGCTAGCCATCGGTCTCGCGTTTGGCGCCACCGCTTTAGCCGCATGGTCGATCTGGGCACTGATCCTGGCGGTACCGATGGGTCTTGTTTCTCTAATAGGGCTGAATATCGAGCTTCGTCGCGGTTTCGGTTGGTGGCGCACGCGCAACATTGATCTCTGGGAGATCAGAGCGCTCGTCGAGGAATTGGAAGCCGGGGAGAGGCGTTTGTAGTGATCTGTGGTGGTGTCGCGGAGCTAAGTCCGGCTGCCTGTGGCGATTACTGGAAAAAGCGTCGGGCCACCAGGCGCGAACGGAGACCGCATTTTTCGCAGCAGCACGCAAGCCGGTTTCCTCAGTTCTTGTTCTTGTCACTATTGGCTGCTGGACTCGTCCTATCCAGTTGCCGTGCCAAGTACGTCTTCGGGTTCGTAGTGGACTGAGCTGAGCCTCAGTATGTGGCCGCGCTTTGAAGTGTCAGGGTTGTCAGGCGGGCGCCGGGCTCGTGCTTGAGCCTCGCAGTCACCTCCAGCGCCGGGGCTATCCGGGGCCGGATGAGCGCGATAGCCTCGGGCGGGAACGGCCCAGTCGATGAGCCCTCGGTCCCCTGGCGCCCCCCAAGACCTGCGACATGGGCCGTGTCGGCATCAGCGCCACCGCCCCAGAGCCGAGCCCGTTCTAGCAGTGGCGCGCCAATGCCCAGCAATGGCAAAGTGGCCACGCGGGAACAAGCCCTGGCCGTGAAGTCCGAAGAGCTTGTAATTGGAAAAACGCATTATGCTCATCCTCTTTGTCTGTACCGCAAACAAGCTGAGAAGCCCGACAGCCGAGGATGTCTTTAGCGTCTATCCAGGCGTTGAAGCGATTTCAGCGGGCACGAACGTGAATGCGCCGTGTCCTCTGACCAAAGAGTTAGTGGCATCCGCCGACATGATCTTCGCGATGGAGAGCCATCACCGCGAGCGCATTCGTAAGAAATTCAAGAAGCGCCCACCGGACAACCGGATAATTACGTTGCACATACCCGACGTGTACGTGCGCGGCGATCCGGAATTAGTGGCTCTTCTCAAAGACAAGGTCTGCCCCAGATTAGTCAATCTTTACCAGAAAGATTAGCGGGGTGGGGCAATGTAAGGGCCTTTTTGTTGCTTCACGGTAGTCTCCAGCTTCAGTTACCTGTCGGGACCGTATGATTGGTCACCCGCTTGATTGAATTGTTGTTAGCGTCTCCCTTCTTTGGGTCTCGGTGCCCAAAGTCGTGGTAATATTCTGATTTAATCTGATTAAATTCAGGGTTGGCGGTCTCAATGACCAAGCGCAACACGTGACCCATCAGGTACGGTGTTGCGCTTGGTCATTGAGACCGCCCACCTTCGACTATGCCCGCCACTTCCCGGAATCGAAGCGCCTTCACGAGAGCCAGTTCGGCTACTACCTGGACCTGTGGCTGGCCATCAAGGAGAACGAGCTCGCCTACTCCAGCTTTCGAGGTATCAAGTCGAAGGCCGAGACGCACGTTCGCCCGCGTTGGGGCAATGAACAGGCCGATGCGATCGACCACATAGAGCTCCAGGACTGGATCCAGAAGGAACTGGCGAAGCACCTGTCGAACAAGACGATCAAGGAGATCGTCAGCATCATGCGGCAGACCTTCCGGCTCTACGCCACCCGCAACAAGAAGGCCTTCGACCCAACGCTGGGCATCACCATCCGCCTGCCGGACGACGAGGATCCCGACCCGTTCAGCCGCAGCGAGATCGAAAAGATCCTGACCACGCCGACGAAGCGCGTCCAGGAGCTCAACCTGATCCAGTTCGCGCTCTACGATGGCCTCAGGATCTCCGAAGCCCAGGCGTTGGCGTGGGAAGACGTGCTCGACGTCTAGAAAGGCATCATTCGGTACCGGCGCGCAGTGGTGCGCGGACGATTCAAGGTGACGAAGACCAAGCGATCGACGCGAGTCCGCCACCTGCTGAAACCGGCGCGGGAAGCGCTCCAGGAGCAGTACGCGCTGACCGGCAAACTACCGGCGCAGCCCTACGAGATCGTCGATCGTGACAACCGCACCGTGCGCAAGGAGAAGCTGCGGCTGGTGTTCCTGAATTCCCAGAGCGGTAAACCGTTCTACGCGAACGCGATCCGGCAACATTTCTGGAAGCCCCACCTGGAGAAGGCCGGGGTGAGATACCGCAGTCCAAACCAGTGCCGGCACACCTTCATCAGCCAGATGCTGTCTCTGGGCGTGGTGCCGCTGCACTGGATCTCGAACCATGTCGGTCACTCCACCATCAACATGATCCAGCGCCGCTACGGCAAATGGTTCAAGTCCGACGGCCAGGACGTGCCCAGCATGATCGAGAAGCTGCTCGAACTCTGACCGTTCCCAGGATTGTTCCCAAAACCCTTCCCAACGGCCAGAAACGAAAAAGGGGAATCAACATAAGGTGTTGATTCCCCTTTAAAATTCGTTGGCGGAGGGGGAGGGATTCGAACCCTCGAAGCCTTTCGACTTACACACTTTCCAGGCGTGCTCCTTCGACCACTCGGACACCCCTCCGCATTGTGGTTCTATCGCTTCGGCGCGTGGCCTTTTGCTCAAGAACGGCGCATATACTAACGACTTAAGTCCGCGAATGCAAGCCGGTTTCGCGGTTTTCACTCGGCCCCACGCCGCCCGGCTCAGGCTTCTGGCAACACCGCGTAGTCGCCCCGGGCCTCCAGGCAGAGGGTGTCGCCGCACCAGAGCCGCTGGACCAGGGCGATGCGCCCCTTGCCGCGCCGCTCCAGCCGCTCGGCGAGGCTCGCAGGGCCGTCGTCCGCCTCGGGCTCGCAGACCAGGCGGTAGTCGCCGGTCACGGGCGCCAGGAAGCGCTGGGTGGCCTCGGCCACCACCACGTCCCGGGCGAGGCCACGGCGGCGCAGCCAGAGGGTGGTCCAGCACCAGCCTAGCAGGGTCGTCTGGGCGGTGAGCGCGCCGCCGAAGCCGGTGCCCTTGTCGTTGAGGCTGGGCGTGAGCGCCAGCTGCCAGGTGAGGCGCTTGTCGTCGCGGGTCATCTCGCGGATGCCGAGTGCGCCCACCATGGGGATCGCCCCGCCCAGCCAGACGAGGAACGCGGACATGTCGTCTTGGCCGCCGGCGGGCAGCGGCAAGCGCGGGTGGGGAACGCCGATCTCGCGCATGGGCTCAGTCCCAGCGCTCGACGAAGGCGTCGATGTCGTGCTCGGGCAGCGGCTTGTGGCGCCCGCCCATGGTGCCCAGATACAGGAAGGCCACCACCTCGTCGTCCTCGGCGAGCCCCAGCCCCTTGCGCACGGTGGGGTCGAACGCGTACTTGCCGCTGCGCCACATGGCGCCGAGCCCCTGGGCGTGGGCGGCGAGCAGGATGCCGTGGGCGGCGCAGCCGGCGGAGATCACCTGCTCGATCTTCGGCACCTTGGGCTCGTCCGGGGTGACCTTAGCGATCACCGCGATGATCATCGGCGCGCGCAGCGGCTTCTTGCGGGCCGCGTTGAGGGTGGCATCCGAGGCGTGGGGATCCTCGCGGAACTCGGCCTCGGCGAACAGCTCGCCGAGCCGCGCGAGGCCCTCGCCGGAGAACTCGATGAAGCGCCAGGGGCGCAGCTCCTTGTGATCCGGCGCGCGCAGGGCCGCCCGGTAGATCGCCTCGAGCTGCTCGGGGCTCGGCGGCGGGCCCATCAGCTTGCCCATGGAACTGCGTTCGTGCAGCAGCGTCAGCGCGTCCATTGAGTCTCTCCCTTGGGTTTTTCAGACGAGAATCTTTCTCGTCACTCTATCAGCTGCCCAGGCGCCTGTCGTGCCGGTCACCCGCCCCTCCCTCACTGCCGCGCGCCCTTATTGCCGAGAAAGCCGCAGCGGCTCGGGTGGCCGCTCGCCGGGGGTGGCGCGCCAGGGGCTGATGTCGAGCCCGCCGCGGCGCACGTAGCGCGCCAGCACCAGCAGCCGCTCCGGCTGGGCACGGGCCATCAGGTCGGTGAAGATGTGCTCCACGCAGTGCTCGTGGAAGTCCTGGTGCTGGCGATAGCCGATCAGGTAGCGCAGCAGACCCTCGCGGTCGAGCTTCGGGCCCCGATAGCGGATCAGCACGCTGCCCCAGTCGGGCTGGCCGGTGACCGGGCAGTTGGACTTGAGCAGATGCGAGTAGAGCGTCTCCTCGACGATCGCCTCCCCCACCGCCAGGTGCTCGGCGCTCGGGGTGTAGTCGGTCACCTCGATGTCCAGGTCGTCCAGGCACTCGCCGGGCAGGCACTTCACCGCCAGCGCCGCGTCGTCCACGTCGAGCAGCTCGACCGCGACCGGCGCGCCGGCCGCCTGGGCCAGGTCGCGCAGCAGGGTGTCGATCACCGCCTGGCGGCTCTCGAAACGGGTCTGGTTGAAGCCGTTGAGGTAGAGCTTCCAGGACTTGGACTCGATCAGGTAGGGCGACTCGGCCGGAAGCCGAAAGCGCGCCACGGCGACCAGAGGCTTGCCCCGGGCGTTGAGCCAGGAGACCTCGAAGGCGTGCCACTCGTCCTCGCCGACGAAGGGCAAGGCGCCCTCCTCGATGCCTAGCGGCGCGCGGTTGGCGGCCCGGGGAATGGGATAGAGCAGCCCGGCATCGTAGTGCTCGGGATAGGCGGACTCACGCCCCAGCGGGGCGTGGGTGAGGGTGTCGGGTCGGTGTTGGGTCATGTCAGCTCCTGATGCCCTTGCCATGCTTCAGCATCCACAGTGCGACGCCGTAGAGCACGCTGATGAAGGCCAGCACGGCCGCCAGCGCCCAGCCCACCGGGATGTCGGAGACCCCGAGGAAGCCGTAGCGGAAGACGTTGACCATGTAGAGGATCGGGTTGAGCATCGAGACGCCCTGCCAGAAGTCCGGCAGCAGCGAGATCGAATAGAAGACGCCGCCCAGGTAGGTCAGCGGCGTCAGCACGAAGGTCGGCACGATGGAGATGTCGTCGAACTTCTTGCCCAGCAGGGCGTTGATGAAGCCACCGATGGCGAACAGCGCCGCGGTGAGCACCACCACGAAGACCGTGAGCAGCGGGTGGGCCACCTCGATGCGGGTGAAGAACAGCGACACCACGGTGACGATCAGTCCCACGCCCAGGCCGCGAACCATGCCGCCGAGCACGAAGCCGGAGAGGATCACCCAGTTGGGCATCGGCGAGACCATCATCTCCTCGATGGAGCGCTGGAACTTGTTGGAGAAGAAGGATGATGCGACGTTGGAGTAGCTGTTGGTGATCACCGCCATCATGATCAGGCCTGGGACGATGAAGTCCATGTAGCTGTAGCCGTCCATCTCGCCGATCCGCGAGCCGATCAGGTTGCCGAAGATGATGAAGTACATCGTCATGGTGATCGACGGCGGCAGCAGGGTCTGCGGCCAGATCCGCGTGAAGCGTTTGATCTCCTTGACCACCAGGGTCCAGAGGGCGATGGCGATCTGCTTGGGGTTCATGTGCGCACTTCCTTCTGCTGGCCGTCATCCACCATGGAGACGAACATCTCCTCCAGGCGATTGGCGCGGTTGCGCATCGACATCACCTGCATGCCCTGCTCGGTGAGCGCCTCGAAGACGTCGTTGAGCCGCTGGCCGCGGTGCACCACCACCGCCAGCTGGGCGTCGTCCACGCGATGGATCTCGAAGCCCTCGACCTCCGGGGCCGCCTCCACCGGATGGGCGAGATCGAGCAGGAAGGTCTCGGTATCGAGTTCGGCGAGCAGCTCCCGCACGCTGGTGTCGCGGATGATCTCGCCATGATTGATGATGCCCACGCGGCGACAGAGGCTCTCGGCCTCCTCGAGGTAGTGGGTGGTGAGGATGATGGTGGTGCCCTCCTCCCGGTTGATGCGGCGCATGTACTCCCACATGCTGCGGCGCAGCTCGATGTCCACGCCGGCGGTGGGCTCGTCGAGGATCAAGAGCTTGGGGCGATGCATCAACGCCCGGGCGATCATCAGCCGGCGCTTCATACCGCCGGAGAGCATCCGCGCGCTGCCGTTGCGCTTGTCCCAGAGGCCGAGGTCGCGCAACAGCTCCTCCGCGCGCGGCAGCGCCTCGCGTCGCGACATGCCGTAGTAACCCGCCTGGGCCAGCACGATGTCGATGACCTTCTCGAACTGGCTGAAGTTGAACTCCTGAGGCACCACGCCGAGGTGGTACTTGGCCCGGGCGAAGTCGGTGTCGATGTCGATGCCGAAGATCGAGACCTTCCCCGCGGTCTTCTGCACCAGCGAGCAGACCACGCCCAGGGTGGTCGACTTGCCGGCGCCGTTGGGGCCCAGCAGGGCGTAGAAGTCGCCCTGGGCGACGTCGAGGTCGATGCCCTTGAGGGCCTCGAAGCCATTGCCGTAGACCTTGGTCAACCCACGGATGGAGAGAGCCGGTTCGGCCATGAAAGATCCCGTACAGAAGATGAATGGGGTGCCGTGGCGGCACTCGCCAGAAAAAACACGCGCGAGGCGCGGCACACGGGGCGCTGAGATGGGGGCGCCGCGGCGCAATTCAAGCCGCCGCGCGAGCCGCACTTCGAGCCGTACGTCGCGCAGTGCTCGGGGCCTGTCCGCCCGGTCGCGACCTCCCATCTTACGCCACCGAGGTGACAGTTCGCATGCTCATCGTTGCCGCGGGCATCGCGCGCCGTGTTGACCCGATGACGCCGGGGCCCTAGGCTGGGGCGAATTCCTGGGGGAGTCCTTGCGGACTGAGATTCCGGCACCGTGCACACACGGCACGGCCGGTAACCCTTCGAACCTGATCCGGATCATGCCGGCGAAGGGAAGGAAGTGCCATCCGGCCACGCTTCTCACCCAACGCAATTGCGTCCTCTCGTAGCGACGCTCGGCATCGCGCCGGGCCTTTTCATGCTAGGGAGAACGCCATGCTGTCCACCGCTCACGCCTTCTGGTGGCTCGTCGCCTTCGCGGCGCTGTTTGCCGTGCCGGGCCTGCTCTACGCCCGCCGCCACAACGAGAGCCTCGAGGACTTCATCATCGCCCGCAACAGCCAGGGGGCCACCGCCACGGTGCTGACCCTGATGGCCTCGACGCTGGGCACCTGGATCCTGTTCGGCCCCGCCCAGGCGGCCACCTGGGGGGGCCTGGGCGCCATCGCCGGCTATGCGCTCGGTTCGCTGGCACCGCGGCTGGTGATGATTCCGCTGGGGCGGCGCCTGCGCGAGCTCTCGCCGGGCGGCCACTCGCTCACCGAGTTCGTGATGAGCCGCTACGGGCGCCCCATGTACGCCTTCACCCTGGTCATCATGCTGTTCTACCTGTTCATCTCCCTGGCCGCGGGGATCACCGCCATCGCCAAGATGGTCGCCCTGCTGGCACCGGTCCCTCTGTGGGCGACCAGTTCGGTGGTGATGGCCGCCACCCTGCTCTACACCCTCTACGGCGGCCTGCGCGCCTCGATCTTCACCGACAAGGTGCAGATGATCGTGATCATGCCGCTGCTCGCCGTGCTGCTGATCGTCGGCTGGCAGGCTGCGGGCGGCGTCGGCCCTACCCTCGCCGGGCTCGAGGCGGCGGCACCGCAGCTGCTGGACATCACCGACCTGGGGGGCCTCAAGGCCGGTCTCACCTTCTTCCTGGCCGTGATGCTGACCGGGCTCTTCTACCAGGGCAACTGGCAGCGGGTCTATGCCGCCCAGAACAACCGCGCCGTGGGCCTGGGCTTCCTGCTCGGGGGCCTGCTGAGCGCGCCGATGATCTTCGTGATGGGCCTGTTCGGCCTGGCGTTCGTGGGGCTGGGGCTGCCCGGCGACGGCTCGGTCGCGCTGTTCAGCGTGCTGCTCGCCGACATCCCCGGCTGGTTCGCGGTGGGCCTGATCTTCCTGGGCCTGGCGCTGGTCATGAGCAGCGCCGACACCACCATCAGCGCCGCCTCGAGCATGATCGCCTTGGACGGCGGGCGCCTGCTGCCCGGCGCCAGCGGCCCGCGGCTGATGCGCCTGTCGCGCTGGCTGATCCTGCT
This sequence comes from Halomonas sp. B23F22_3, assembly GCF_043496965.1. Lineage (NCBI taxonomy): Bacteria > Pseudomonadati > Pseudomonadota > Gammaproteobacteria > Oceanospirillales > Halomonadaceae > Halomonas > Halomonas sp. B23F22_3. The sequence continues at coordinate 190,796 of NZ_JBIEKG010000002.1, read as the reverse complement.
GCTGGCGCTGCCGGTGACCTTCGTCGCCGCCCAGGGCTACAGCGTGCTGTATCTCTTCCTGCTGGCCGACCTGCTGTGCTGCGCGGCGGCCTTCCCGGTATTCTTCGGGCTGTTCAACCGCCGCTTCGACGGGCGCGCCGCGGTGCTCGCCACCCTCAGCGGCCTGGTCGCCGGCCTGACCCTCTTCCCGGCCCCGGGCGATGCCCTGACCACCCTGATGGAGTCCTTCCTGCTCGCCACCTTCATGCCGGTCGTGACGGGCCTGGCGCTGCTGGCGCTGCTGCCGGCGAAGCAACGCTTCGACTTCGCGGTGCTGAGCGCCGGCGCGCGACGCTTCGAGGGGTAAGGGGTAACACGAAAACGCCCCTCTTGGGGGCGTTTTGCGTTCTGGGGCGCCGTGAGCGGATCGCCAGGAGTGTCAGCCCGCCGGCCGCTCGAGGCCGAGGTGGCCGCGCAGCGTCGTCGCCGTGTACTCCTCGCGGAAGAGCCCGCGGCGCTGCAGCTCCGGGACCACCTGGTCGACGAAGTCCTCGATCCCGCCGGGCAACGAGGGCGGCATCAGGTTGAAGCCGTCCGCCCCGCGGCCGTGGAACCAACGTTCCATTTCGTCGGCGATGCTCTCCGGGGTGCCGATCATGGTGCAGTGGCCGCCGCCGGCGGCGAGCCGCCCCAGCAGCTCGCGCAGGGTCGGCCGTTCGGTCTCGATGATGCGCAGGATGGTGGCATAGCGCCCCTGGGGGCCGCGGAACTCGGCCAGCGGCGGCAGCGGCGGCACCGGCGCATCGAGCTCCCAGTCGCTGCAGTCCTGCTCGATGAAGAGCCCCAGCTGGCGCAGCGAGGCCGCCACCGGCAGGCACTCATCCAACGCACGCTGCTTGGCCCGGGCCTCCTCCATGGTGGAACCGACATAGGTGACGAGTCCCGGCAGGATGGGCACCGGTGCGCTGCGCCCGGCCGCCTCCACCCGCGACTTGATGTCCCGGTAGTAGCCCTGGGCGGTCGGGAGGTCATAGGCGACCGCGTAGATCGCCTCGGCGTAGCGCGCCGCCAGGTCGCGCCCCTGGGAGGAGGCGCCCGCCTGCACCAGCACCGGATGCCCCTGGGGCGGGCGCGGCAGGTTCAGGGGCCCGTCCACCAGGAAGTGCTCTCCGTGGTGGTCGATCTTGCGCACCTTGTCCGGGTCGGCATAGCGGCCCTGGCGGTCGCGCTCGATGGCATCATCGGCCCAGCTGTCCCAAAGCGCCAGCACCGTCTGCACGAACTCCTCGGCCCGGGCGTAGCGTTCGGCATGCGCAGGCATGGCTTGGTAGCCGTGATTGCGCGCCTCGCTGTCGAACATCGAGGTCACCACGTTCCAGCCCACGCGCCCGCCGGAGATATGGTCCAGCGAGCCCACCAGCCGGGCCGCATGGAAGGGGGTATAGAAGGTGCTCGAGAGCGTGCTGATCAGCCCGATGTGCCGAGTGGCCCGGCTCATTGCGGAGAGCGCGGTCAGCGGCTCGAGATGCCAGTTGAAGCCGTCCTCCACGCTGCCGGCGCTCATGCCGTCGGCGAAGAAGACAGCGTCGAGCTTGCCGCGCTCGGCGGTGCGGGCCAGCGACTCGTAGTAGGCGATGTCGCCGAGCCGCTCGGCGCTGGAGTCGGGGTGCCGCCAGGCCGCGCGGTGGTGGCCGGCACCCATCACGAACAGGTTGAGGTGCAGTGTCTCGTCGGGGTGGCGCGGCGTCATCATCCTTTCACCAGGCCGCCGTCGACGATCAGGTTCTGGCCGGTGACCGCCCGCGCCCAGGGCGAGGCGAAGAACAGCGCCGCGTCGGCGAACTCCGCCGGCGTGGTCACCCGGCGCAGCGGGGTGTTCTGCGCGATCAGGTCGAAGACCGCCTCAGGGGTCGCGCTGGACGCATCGGTGGTGCGCAGCAGCCCGCCGGAGATCATGTTCACGGCAATGTTGTCGGGCCCCAGGTCGTTGGAGAGCGTGCGGGTCAGCGAGAGCAGCGCGGCCTTGCCGGCGGTGTAGTCGTGATAGGGCACGACGGGGTTCTGGAACAGGTTGGTGCCGACGTTGATGATCCGCCCGCCGCCCTGCTCGCGCATGCCGGCAAGCGCCGCCTGGATGGTGTTCAGCGCACCCCGGTTGACGCCCTCCAGCTGCTGCTGGAGGTGCGCCCAGTCGAGGGCGTCGGCGTCGGGACGCGCATCGCCGTTGAAGGTGAACTCCGGCAGGGCGTTGTTGACCACGGTGGTGATCGGCGCGTCAAAGTGGACGCGGGCCTGCTCGAACAGCGCCTGCACCGCCTCGGCCTCACGCACGTCGGCTTGAACGGCCAGGACCCGCTGCGGCGCCTCCTTCACCAGCGCCTCGGCGGCCTCACGGCTCTGGTAGTAGTTGACCACCACGCGGGCGCCCTGGTCGAGAAAGGCTCGGGTCAGGTGGGCGCCAAGACCGCGCGCGCCGCCGGTGACGAGTACGACCTGCTGGTCGAGGGGGAGAGAGGAAACGGCCATGAGAACTCCTTGATACGCGGCAAAGGACGCCGCGCTGGAGCCGGCCGACATCCCTTCGCCAGTGTGAACTGGATCAGGTTCGACGGGTATTATCTCAGCGGCCGCAGCCGCACCCCGTGTCTCAGGCCACCATAGCGCATTCGGGTAGGCAGCAACAGCCGGGGAACCGTTCGGGAACAGGCCGGCGCAAGGGGGACGTCAATCTGGAGCGGATAACGAGATACGAGGAAACGACATCAGCCGGGCTGGCGCCTTGGCTCATGATTGGCATCTAGGAAGGTGATGCAAGATTGGAGCGGGAAAGGAGATCGACTGCGCCGGCACTCCGGATCATGACCCGAGCCTTGGCGTGTCGATAGTGACTACGTAGGAGATTGGAGCGGGAAAGGAGATTCGAACTCCCGACCCTCGCCTTGGCAAGGCGATGCTCTACCACTGAGCTATTCCCGCTTATCTGGAGGCGTGCTTGTGAGAAGTGGCGTCCCATAGGGGGTTCGAACCCCTGTTACCGCCGTGAAAGGGCGGTGTCCTAGGCCACTAGACGAATGGGACGCAATCATCGCTCAAGGAGCGAATGGAGCGGGAAAGGAGATTCGAACTCCCGACCCTCGCCTTGGCAAGGCGATGCTCTACCACTGAGCTATTCCCGCTTGGTCTTCTCGCACCGTGTTGCTACCGGCTGTCGAAGGTGGCGTCCCATAGGGGGTTCGAACCCCTGTTACCGCCGTGAAAGGGCGGTGTCCTAGACCACTAGACGAATGGGACGCAATTTTTACCTTCAAACTGGAGCGGGAAACGAGATTCGAACTCGCGACCCTCGCCTTGGCAAGGCGATGCTCTACCACTGAGCTATTCCCGCACTCCGGCACCTTAACGAATCGAGTGGCGTCCCATAGGGGGTTCGAACCCCTGTTACCGCCGTGAAAGGGCGGTGTCCTGGACCACTAGACGAATGGGACGCATTGGCTCGCCTCGTCGAGGTGCGGCGAATATTACCGGCGCTCCCGGGGGCTGTCAAGCGCCTCTCATCGCTCGTTGATACCGCGTGACCTGCCAGGGGCCGCCACTGGAAACCCCCACCCGGTGAGATGTCAGAATGAGGGCGAGACGCCGAGCCTGCCGCCGGCTCCACGACGCAATGAGGAGAAGAGGCCATGCGCAGCAAGATCCAGAAGAGCGACGCCGAGTGGCGTGAGCAGCTGACGCCGGAGCAGTACCGCGTCACCCGCGAGAAGGGCACCGAACCGGCCTTCAGCGGGAAGTACAACGTGAGCGACGAGCACGGCATCTATCACTGCGTGTGCTGCAATGCGCCGCTGTTCGAGAACGAGCACAAGTTCAATGCCGGCTGCGGCTGGCCGAGCTTCGATCGACCCTTCACGCCGAAGTGCGTCGAGGAGCAGACCGACACCAGCCACGGCATGCAGCGAAGCGAGGTGACCTGCGCCCGCTGCGATGCCCACCTCGGCCATGTCTTCACCGACGGCCCGCCGGAGACCACCGGGCTTCGCTACTGCATCAACTCGGTGGCGATCGCCTTCCACGCCGGCGAGTAGCCGCACGACCCGCCACCGCCCCGCTCGGCGACGGCCGTCCATCTGCTATGATGGGCGGCCATTTTTCTACACGCTCATGCAGGAGAGGCTCGATGCTCGGCTGGTTTCCGGGACACATGAACAAGGCGCGCCGGCAGATCCTCGAGGCGCTGCCGGAGATCGACGTGGTGATCGAGGTGCTCGACGCCCGTCTCCCCTACTCCAGCGCCAACCCCATGCTCGCCGAGCTGACGCGCCACAAGCCGGTGCTCAAGATCCTCTCGCGGGCCGATCTGGCCGACCCCGAGCGGACCCGCGAGTGGACGGCCTTCTTCGACGCCCAGGATGACACCCGGGCACTCGCGGTGACCACCACCCAGGCCCGCGAGCTCAAGCGCATCCCGAAGCTGTGCCACGAGCTGGCCGGCCAGGTGCGCGCCGACCGCGACGTGCGGGTGATGGTCATGGGCATTCCCAACGTCGGCAAGTCGACCCTGATCAACGGCCTGGCCGGGCGCACGATCGCCAAGACCGGCAACGAGCCCGCCGTCACCAAGCGCCAGCAGAAGGTGCGCATCGGCGGCCGCGTGGCGCTGATCGACACCCCCGGGGTGCTGTGGCCGAAGATCGAGGATCAGGCCAGCGCCCACCGCCTGGCGGCCAGCGGCGCCATCCGCGATACCGCCATCGACTACGTCGACGTGGCCGTGGTCGCCGCCGCCGAGCTGGCCAGGCGCTATCCCGAGGCGCTCAGCGCACGCTACAAGCTCAAGTCGTTGCCGGCCTACACGGCGCACCCCGACGCCGACCAGGTGGATGCCGACGGCCCCGTGCGGGTCGACCTGCTGGCCCTGAGCGGCTACGACGGCCACGCCATCCTCAGCGAGATCGCGTCCAAGCGCGGCGGCCTGCGCGCCGGCGGCGAGATCGACCTGCATCGGGGCGCGGAAGTGCTGCTCCACGAGCTTCGCGACGGCAAGCTCGGCCGCCTCACCCTGGAGACCCCGGCCGACATCCCGGTCGCGCCGGAACCGGAGGAGCCGGCGCCGGACGAACCGCGCCCCGAGGATGGTGGCGACGGCGCCGAACCCGCATAATCGCAGGCGACGCCGACGAACAACGATCGCCGCCCAAGGCGGCACACGGACATCACTGGATTCAGCGCCCATGGATACCCCCCCGATCAGGAAATCGCACAAGCTCGAGAACGTCTGCTACGACATTCGCGGCCCGGTGCTCGAGCACGCCAAGCGGCTGGAAGAAGAAGGCCAGCGCATCCTCAAGCTGAACATCGGCAATCCCGCGCCGTTCGGCTTCGAGGCGCCGGAGGAGATCCTCCAGGACGTGATGCGCAACCTCCCCACCGCCCAGGGCTACTGCGATTCCAAGGGGCTCTACTCGGCGCGCAAGGCGATCATGCAGGAGTGCCAGCGCAAGGACATCCCCGGCGTCGGCATCGAAGACATCTACATCGGCAACGGCGTCTCGGAGCTGATCGTGATGGCGCTGCAGTCGCTGCTCAACGACGGCGACGAGGTGCTGATACCGGCGCCCGACTACCCGCTGTGGACCGCCGCCGCCAACCTTTCGGGCGGCCACGCCGTGCACTACCGGTGCGACGAGCAGGCCGACTGGGCGCCGGACATGGACGACATCCGCGCCAAGGTCACCGCGCACACCCGGGCCATCGTGATCATCAACCCCAACAACCCCACCGGCGCCGTCTATCCGCCGGCGGTGGTGCGCGAGCTCCTCGAGATAGCCCGGGAGCACGACCTGGTGGTGTTCTCCGACGAGATCTACGACAAGATCCTCTACGACGGGGTCGAGCACGTCTCCACCGGGGCGCTGGCCGGCGATGACCAGCTGGTGGTGACCATGAACGGGCTCTCGAAGAGCTATCGCTGCGCCGGCTTCCGCAGCGGCTGGATGATCCTCTCGGGCAACATCGCCAAGCAGCGCGCCGCCGACTTCATCCAGGGGCTGACGATGCTGGCCTCGATGCGCCTGTGTGCCAACGTGCCGGCCCAGCACGCCATCCAGACGGCGCTGGGCGGCTACCAGTCGATCAACGACCTGATCCTGCCCGGCGGGCGCCTGCTCGCCCAGCGCGACATCACCGTCGAGAAGCTCAACGCCATTCCCGGGGTCAGCTGCACCCGGCCCAAGGGGGCGCTCTACGCCTTCCCGAAGCTCGACCCCCAGGTCTTCAACATCCAGGACGACCAGCAGCTGGTGCTCGATCTGCTGCTCCAGGAGAAGATCCTGCTGGTCCAGGGCACGGCCTTCAACTGGCCCGAGCCCGATCACGTGCGCATCGTCACCCTGCCCTGGGCCGACCAGCTGGAGGACGCCCTGGACCGCTTCGCGCGCTTCCTGTCGCGCTATCGCCAGTAGCCGGGGCGACGCCGGCCCGCCGCTTGAAACCCGACGGGCCAGCCCGTATCTAAGCAACAGCTTGTCTACGCCGCGACCGCGGCGCCCCTATCGACGACTGGAGAGTTCCGGCAATGATGAGAATCCTGCTGTTCCTGGGCACCAACCTGGCGGTGATCCTGGTCGCCAGCATCACCCTGCGCCTGCTGGGGGTGGAGAGCTACCTGAACGAGCAGGGCATGAACTTCAATGCCCTGCTGATCTTCTGCTTCATCTTCGGCATGGCCGGCTCGATGATCTCGCTGTTCATCTCCAAGTGGATGGCCAAGCGCTCGACCGGCACCGTGGTGATCGAGACGCCGAGCAACTCCACCGAGCAGTGGCTGCTCGACACGGTGGGTGAGCTGGCCCGCGAGGCCGGCATCAAGATGCCGGAGGTCGGCATCTTCCCCGCCCAGCAGTCCAACGCCTTCGCCACCGGCTGGAACAAGGACGATGCCCTGGTGGCGGTCTCCGCCGGCCTGCTCAACCGCATGCGCCCCGAAGAGGTGCGCGCGGTGCTGGCCCACGAGATCGGCCACGTCGCCAACGGCGACATGGTGACCCTGGCGCTGGTGCAGGGCGTGCTCAACACCTTCGTGATGTTCTTCGCCCGAGTGGTCGCCCACCTGGTCGACGGCTTCCTGAAGAGCCGCAGCGACGGCGAGGGGGGCCTCGGGTTCATGGGCTACTTCGCGGTGGTGATCGTCGCCGAGATCGTCTTCGGCCTGATCGCCTCGGCCATCGTCGCCTGGTTCTCGCGCTTCCGGGAGTACCGGGCCGACAGTGCCGGCGCCCGCCTCGCCGGCAGCGGCGCCATGATCAATGCCCTGGCGCGGCTCAAGGCCGAGACCGAGATGCCCGACCAGATGCCGGATACCCTGCGCGCCATGGCCATCACCAAGGGCCAGACCCGCTCGCTGATGGAGCGCATGTTCGCCAGCCACCCGCCGCTGGATGATCGTATCCGCGCGCTCAAGGAAGCCGCCTACCGGCAGTGAATGGTAGAGCACAGAAGGAAGCCGCCTACCGGCAGTGAATGGTAGAGCACAGAAGGAAGCCGCCTACCGGCAGTAACGCCGCTTAGGCAGCACTATGCAGACGACAGCAGGCCCGCCGATTGGCGGGCCTGCTGTCGTTCGGGCCGGGGTCGCGGTCAGCGGGCGGCGATGCGAAACCCGGCCCCTGCCAGCAGCGGCTCGAGCTCCCGTGCGCCCTCGCCCAGAACGAGCTCGAGGGAGGCGGCCTCCCGGCGCAGCGGATAGCGCGCCCGGCAGCCGTCGAAGCCCTTGGCCATGCCCTGGCGGCGCGCCTCGCGGTGCAGGCTGTCGTGGTCGCGTCGCGGGTCGTAGACGGCGCGCAGGCAGAGCCGCAGCGCCTCCTCGGGCAACAAGCCGGCCTCGAGCACCAGGCGCGCGACGGGCGGAGCCGGCGCCAGGTCCTCGAGCGTCAGGCGCGCGGGCAGGCCGACGTGATGGGCCAGGGCGCGGTAGATGTGATGGGTGCCGCGCAGCTTGCCGTCCAGGCTGTAGCCGGCGATGTGCGGCGTGGCGATCTCGGCGAGATCGGCCAGGGCGGCGTCGATGGCGGGCTCCTGCTCCCAGACGTCGAGCACCGCCGTGATATCGCCCTGCCCCGCCAGGCGCTGGCGCAGCGCCCGGCCGTCCACGCAGTCGCCGCGCCCGGCATTGAGCAGCAGCGTGCCCGGCGCCAGGGCCGCGAGGCGCTGGGCATCCAGCAGGTGACGGGTGGCGTGGGGGCCCTCCCTGACCAGCGGCGTATGCAGGCAGAGCACGTCACACTCGTCGATCAGGGTGTCGAGGTCAAAAAAGCCGGCCAGGCCCTCCGCCTCGATGCTCTCTGCTTCCACCCTGGGCGGGTCGCAGGCCAGGCAGTCGATGCCCATAGCGGTGAGCCGCCCGAGCAGCCGCCCGCCGACGTTGCCCACGCCGACGATGCCGATGCGGCGCTCGGCGAGCCGGAAATCCTGGCGCTCGGCCAGGGTCGAGAGGCTCGACAGCACATAGTCCACCACCGCCTCGGCGTTGCAGCCGGGCGCACTTGCGAAGGCGATGCCGTGGTCGGCCAGGGCGCGGCGGTCGACGTGATCGGTGCCGATGGTGCAGGTACCGACGAAGCGCAGCGGCGAGCCCATCGACTTCGCCTCGGCGATCAGGGCCGCATCGACCCGAGTGATGGAGCGCACCACCAGGGCATCGGCCGCGGCGAGGGTGGCCGGGGCGATCTCGCGCCCCGGCACGCGGACCACCTCGCCCAGGGCGCCGAAGCAGGCCTCGGCGGCGGGAACGTTGGCATCGACGACGATTTTCATGCGGGACTCCTGACTTCCGGGACGCTGCGACTTGTTCAGTGTGCCCAAGCCCTTACAATACCGCCATACGCCATACAGGGCGGCAGCGACGCCGCCCGCCACTTCTGGAGCTGCCGTGATCGTCCGCTGGGAAACCGACCATGACTATGTGCTGGTGCATGTCCATCAGGACATGTTCGGCGACTGGATCTTCAGCCGCGCCTGGGGCCAGATCGGCACCCAGTTCGGCGGCCTGAAGCACCGCCTGGCCGATGACCATGCCCAGGCGATGATGTGGCTGGCCGACGAGTCCACCATCCTCAGCTCCCGCGGCTTCCACAAGGTGCTCGAGGTGGAGGCCGAGAGCGCCGAGGGGCGCGACGCCGTCAGCCAGCTCTCGCTGCTGGATTCGCTCTAGGCGCGCTCAGCCCGCACTTCACCCCAGGTAGCGGCGCCCGCCGCGCAGGGTCGCGCCCTTCGCCTCTCCCCGCGCCGCCTCGGGCATCGCCTCGCCGCTCAGCTGTCGCTGCAGCGCCTGCCAGGCCGACTCGTCCCGCCAGCCCCGTGCCGCCAGCCAGGCGGCCAGACGCTCGGGCTCCATGCCGCGATCGAGCTCCTGCCCCGCCTCGTCCACCAGCACCGGAATCCGTACCCCGTAGCGCTCGACCAGGGCGTCATCGTCGCTGATCTCGACCCTTTCGAGCCGATACGGCTCGGCGCAGAGGGTCGCGAGCAGCGCCTCGAGCTGCTCGCAGAGATGACAGCCCAGGGTGGTGTAGAGCCTGAGGCGGATCATGCGTCCTCCCGATGACGGATCAGGAAGCAGTGGTGCAGGTCCGGGCGGCGGTTGAAATCCGGATCGAACGTCTTCGCCGAGATATCCTCGACCCGATACTGCTCGGCCAGGTCCGCATCCAGCTGGAAGCGCCGCTGGTTGTTGGAGAACACCAGGGTGCCCTCCGGCGCCAGACGCGCCATGGCCAGGCGCACCAGTCGGCCGTGATCGCGCTGCACGTCCAGGGTATCGGCCATCTTCTTCGAGTTGGAGAAGGTCGGCGGGTCCATGAAGATCAGGTCGAACTCGCCGCCGGCGGTCGCAAGCCAGCGCAGGCAGTCGTCGCGCACCACCCGGTGGCGACTCGGATCGAGCCGGTTGAGGGCGAAGTTGTCCCGTGCCCACTCGAGGTAGGTGTTGGAGAGATCGACGCTGACGCTCTCGCTGGCGCCGCCGCCCTGCTCCGCGCCCTCCTTCTGCGGCCCCAGCGCCGCCTGCACGGTGGCGGTGGCGGTATAGCAGAAGAGGTTGAGGAAGCGCTTGCCGACGGCCATCTCGCCGAGCATGCGCCGCACGGGCCGGTGGTCGAGGAACAGGCCGGTGTCCAGGTAGTCGCGCAGGTTGACCCACAGCCGCGCCCGCCCCTCACGCACCTCGAAGCGCTCGCCGCTGGCCGCCTGCTTGCGGTACTGCTCCTTGCCGCTCTGGCGCTCGCGGCGCTTGATCACGACGCGGCTCGGGTCGACGCCGAGCACCTCGGGAATCACGCCCAGCGCTTCAAACAGGCGCTTCTGGGCCTGGGCGGCATCCACGGAGCGGGGCGGCGCGTACTCCTGGACGTGCACGCGATCGCCGTAGATATCGATGGCCAGGGCGTATTCGGGCATGTCGGCGTCATAGAGCCGGTAGCACGGCTCGCCGGAGCGCTTGAGCCACTTCTTCAACCGCTTGCGGTTCTTCTCCAGGCGGTTGGCGAACATCTGCGCGCCCTCGGAGCGCGCCGGGGGCGCCTCGGCGGCGGCCGGGTCGCCCGGGCCCGCTCCATGGCCATGCGCCGCCGCAGCGCCCTCGCCCCGCTCGGGAATCGCCATCAGCAGCAGGCGCGCATCCAGCGGCCCGTTCTTCAGCGAGTAGTGCTTGTGGGCGCGCAGCCCGATGCGATGCCCCAGATCTGGATTGGCGGTGAACACCGCCAGCTGCCAGCCCGGGAAGGCCGCCTTGACCCGTTCGCCGAGCTGGGCGTAGAGCTGCACCAGCTCCGGCAGCTCGCCCAGGCGCTCGCCGTAGGGCGGGTTGGTCATCACCAGCCCCGCGGGCGAGTCAGGCAGCCCCTCGGGGCGCTTGAGCCCGGTCAGGGCGGCGCCCTCGAGCTCGATCAGCGCCGGCACGCCGGCACGCATGGCGTTGGCCTTGGCCGCCGCCAGCGCAGGGGGGCTCTCGTCGAAACCGTAGAGCCGCGAGCGGCAGCGCTTGCGACCGATGCTCGCCCGGGCCTCGGCCTCGCGCTTGAGCTCGCGCCAGCAGCGCTCGTCGTGGCCGGCCCAGCCGTGGAAGCCGAAGCGCTCCCGGGCGAGGCCCGGGGCGATGTCGGCGGCCATCAGGGCGGCCTCGATCAGCAGCGTGCCGGCGCCGCACAGCGGATCGACCAGCGGCGCCCCGTCGCGGGCCAGCGCCGGCCAGCCGGCACGCACCAGCAGGGCCGCGGCCAGGTTCTCCTTGAGCGGGGCGTGACCGACGTCGCGCCGGTAGCCACGGCGGTGCAGGCTGTCGCCCGAGAGATCCACCCCCAGTGTCAGTCGGCCCCGATGCAGGTGGGCATACAGGCGCAGGTCGGGGTGGCGGGTGTCGATATCCGGCCGCGGTCGCGAATCGGCGTGGAGGCGATCCACTACTCCATCCTTGACGGTCTGGGCGCCGAAGCGGGTGTGGCGGATCTCCTCGGAGCGGCCGTGGAAGTCCACGGCCAGGGTCTTGCCGGGCGCGAGGTGGTCGCGCCAATCGATGGCCGCGGCGGCGACGCGCAGCGCCTCGGGGGTCTCGATGCCCTCCTCCCGGGCTAGGCAGAGCACCACCCGATTGGCCAGGCGCGACCAGAGGCAGGCGCGGTAGGCGTTCTCGAGGCTGGCCTGGAAGAACACCCCGGCGACCGTGGTCTTGCCGGGGATGGCGCCCAGCGCGGCCAGCTCGTCGGCCAGCAGCAGCTCGATGCCCTTGGGGCAGGTCGCCAGGAAATGAAGGGAGTCTGGGGATTGCTGTTCGGTCATGGAGTATCCATCGGCGCGGCGCCTGGCCGGAGTGAAGGCGTGACGGTCAGGTGAACGCCTTGTTACAAATCATCGGTCGACAATCGTCGTCATCTTGGGCTATCAATGACTGAGTAGCTACTGAATGACGCATGCGTTCCTGTCATCGGGTGATGTCTTTTCGCAGCTGTGTTCGCACGGTATGGATCTTCGCAGAAAGGAGTCTGAGAAGAACATCAATGAAGAACATGGTGGTCGCGCAATGATCAACATCTCCCGAGCAATACGAATCCGGTCTCGAGACCGGGTTCTCGTCGGTACCTTCATCAAGAGGTAGTCCAATGAAACGACAGAAACGTGATCGCTTCCAGCGTGCCTATGTTCATGGGTACAAGGCGGGTCTCTCGGGTCGCTCCCGCGATGAGTGTCCCAGCCAGGATATCAATCTACGCGAGTACTGGATGAGCGGTTGGCGTGAAGGTCGTGGGGATCAATGGTCCGGCATGACGGGTGTCTCAGGAATTCACAAGAACCCCATGGTCGTGTGACCCCGACTCCCCCGGGTCATCAACCCTTCGTCAGCGATGACGACGAACCTCTCAAGCCCATGGCCCTGCCATGGGCTTTTTCGTGCCCGCTCGCCGGGCCACCTGCCTGTCCTCAGGCCTTGCCCGCCTGGTCGCGCAGCGCCCGGGCGCACTCGCCCACCAGCGCGGGACCGCGATAGATGAAGCCCGAGTAGAGCTGCACCAGATCGGCCCCGGCCGCCACCTTGCCAAGCGCCGCCTCGCCGCTGTCGATGCCGCCCACGCCGATGATCGGCATGTCGGGCAGACGGCGACGCAGCTCGCGGATCACCGCGTTGGAGGGCTCGAGCACCGGTCGCCCGGAGAGTCCGCCATGCTCGTCGCCATGGGCGAGTCCCGCCACCGCCTCGCGGGAGACAGTGGTATTGGTGGCGATCACCGCGTCGATGGCGTTGGCCTCGAGCGCACCGGCGACCAGGCCGACCTCATCGACGCTCATGTCCGGGGCGATCTTCACCGCCAGGGGCACGCGCCGCCCGGACGCGCGATCGAGACGGTGGCCCTCCTCGCGCAGGGCGCCGAGCAGCGCATCGAGATGCTCGCCGAACTGCAGGTTGCGCAGCCCCGGGGTGTTGGGCGAAGAGATGTTCACCGCGATGTAGTGCGCATGCGCGTGCACCTTGCCAAGGCAGGTCAGGTAGTCATCCACCGCCTGCTCCACCGGAGTGGTCAGGTTCTTGCCGATGTTGATGCCGATCACGCCGTCGTATCGGCTCGCCATGACCCGGGCCACGAGATGGTCGACCCCGGCGTTGTTGAAGCCCATGCGATTGATGATGGCGCCGGCTTCCGGCAGCCGAAACAGCCGCGGCTTCGGATTACCGTCCTGGGGCCTGGGCGTCACGGTGCCCACCTCGACGAAGCCGAACCCCAGCGCCCCCAGGGCGTCGAGATGGTCGGCGTTCTTGTCGAGCCCCGCGGCGAGCCCCACCCGATTGGGAAAACGCAGCCCCATCACCTCTATCGGATCGTCGATCCGGCCCCCGCCCAGTCGCGAGGCCAGGCCCACACGGCCGGCCAGGTCCAGGGCGGAGAGCGCCATGCCGTGGGCGGTCTCGGCATCGAGACGAAACAGCAGCGAACGGGCAAGCGAGTACATGGCGGCTCCTGGGCAGTGGCGAGCGGAGAGGGTCTGGCGCGGCTCCACCGACGGTGCGGCGGCGAGCGGGGCGAGAGTATACCAGTCGAGCCACCCCGAGACGACGCGCCCGGCGCCGGGGCCCGACCGGATGGCTCGGCGCGTCACGGCTCCATCATCCGCGCCATTTATGCTCTACTGTTCCCTCGACGAGTTCCTTACCCAGGACACCACGAGGCGGCCGGCCCGCCTCGATGCACCATTGCCAGGAAGCGCCCATGACCGATACCACCGAGACACTCGAGCACCGCCTGTCGCGGATCCACCTGGCGCTGGAGAAAGAGCAACTGGAGAAGGTCGACGACGTACTCTCCGACCTCGAACCCGCGGAAGTGGCCCTGCTGCTGGAGTCGCTGCCGCCGGCGGCGCGCATCAGCCTGTGGGAGCGTGTGCCGGGCGAGATCGACGGCGAGGTCCTGCTGCACGTGCACGACGAGGTGCGCGGCACCCTGATCGACGACATGGATCACGCCGAGATCGTCGCCGCCACCACCGGCCTGGATACCACCGACCTGGCCGAGATCTTCGAGGACCTGCCCCAGCAGGTCGCCGCCGACATGCTGCGCTCCATGGACGAGCTGCAGCGCTCACGCCTCCAGGAGACCCTCTCCTTCGAGGAGGACAGTGCCGGGCGCCTGATGCGCACCGACACCATCGCCGTGCGCGCCGATGTCAGCCTGGAGACGGTGCGACGCTTCCTGCGCTGGAAGGAGGCGGTTCCCGACAACACCCACATGCTGATGGTGGTGGACCGTGATGGCCGCTTCGTCGGCGTGCTGCCCCTGGCGCGGCTGGTCGCCAACGACCCCGAGATGGCCGTGGCCGACCTGATGGACAGTGAAGTGGACAGCATCCAGGTGACCATGAAGTCGACCGACGTGGCCACCCTCTTCCAGACCCACGACCTGACCTCCGCCCCGGTGGTCGACGAGTCGGGCCTGCTGCTCGGGCGCATCATCATCGACGACATCGTCGACGTGATCCGCGAGAACTCCGAGCAGGCGCTGATGAACATGGCGGGCCTGGACGAGGAGGAAGACCTCTTCGCCCCGGTGATGCCCAGCGCCAAGCGCCGCGCCGTGTGGCTCGGCATCAACCTGCTGACGGCCTTCCTGGCCGCCTGGGTGATCGGGCGCTTCGAGGCGGCCCTGGACCAGATCGTCGCCCTGGCGGTGCTGATGCCGATCGTCGCCAGCATGGGCGGCATCGCCGGCAGCCAGACCCTGACGCTGGCGATCCGCGGCCTGGCGCTGGGGCAGATCAGCCGCACCAACAGCCAGTGGCTGCTGCGCAAGGAGATCGGCATCGCCGCCCTCAACGGCGTGCTGTGGTCGCTGGTGGTGGCCGTGCTCGCGGTGCTGTGGTTCGAAAGCGTCGCCATCGGCGTGATCATCGCCGCCGCCCTGGTGATCAACATGCTGGCGGCCGGCATCGCCGGCATCGTCATCCCGCTGATGCTCAAGCGCGCGGGCATCGACCCGGCCCTGTCGGGCTCGGTGATCCTGACCACGGTGACCGACGTGGTGGGCTTCATGTCCTTCCTGGGCCTCGCCACCGTGTTCCTGCTCTAGGCACCCTGCCAAAGGGGTGCCGCTTCGCCGCCAGGCACGCACCCCAGATGCACGAAACCCCGCCAATGGCGGGGTTTCGTGTCTTCGGGGCCTGGAGGTCAGGCGCGATGGAGCCGATCAGGCACGGTTGCTCTCGGCCAGATCGACCAGTTCACGCACGGCCACCGCGAACAGCGGGAAGCCGCCGTGGGTGCCGCTGCCCACCTCCTCGACCAGGCGGCACCAGCGCTGGTGCATGGCCTGGTGAAGCGTCAGCCACTGGCTGACCCGCTCGGTGGAGTCCTTGGCACCGTTCTCCATGCCGAGCACGCTGGTGGTCAGCGCCAGCTGCTGGCGGTCGATGTCGTCGCGGAAGGTCTCCCGGGCCTGGGCCTGCCAGCTGTCGCGCACCTTGAGCTCGGTGATCTGCTGGATCATCCACGGCAGCTCGAGGCGGTCGCCGATCTCGTAGAAGACCTCGGCCACGCGCTGGGGCTTCTCCTGGGTCTGGCGCGCCGTCTGGATGATGCCGAGCGCCGCATAAAGGCTGTTGGCGGCGGCCACGGTGGCGGCCAGGGCCTCGGGCACGCCGGCCTCGACCAGCGCCTTGCGACGGGCCTCCCAGGCCTCGTGCTCCTCGCCCCGCAGGCGCTTGCCGATGTTCTCCTGCAGCTGCGCCAGGCGCGGCGCGAAGAAGTCGATCGCCTCCTGGGTGCTCATGCCGGTGCGGTTGCGCAGGAACCAGCGGGTGGCGCGGCGCAGCATGCGCATGAGGTCGAGCATCATGTCGTACTGCACGGCGCTCGCCACCTGGTTGTCCAGCGCCTCGATCTGCTCCCACAGGCGCGGCAGCTGGAAGCTGTCGCGGGCGATCACGTAGGCCCGGGCGATCGCGGCACGGTCGGCGCCGGTGGAGTCGATCAGCCGGCGCACGAAGACGATGCCCATGTGGTCGACCAGGTCGTTGGCGACCTGGGTGGCGACGATCTCGCGGGTCAGCCGGTGGTCGTAGACCTCGTCGCGGTAGCGCTCGACGAGCACGCTCGGGAAGATCCGCTCGACGAACTTGACGATGGTCGGGTCGTCCGGGACATCCGAGGCGATCAGGTCGCCCTTGAGCACGCTCTTGGCATAGGAGATCAGCACCGAGAGCTCCGGCAGCAGCATCCCCTGCTCGTTGGCGGCCCGCTCCTGGAGCAGCTCGTCGTCGGGCAGGAACTCCAGCTCGCGGTCGATCTGGCCGGCCGCCTCCAGCTCGCTGACGAAGCGTCGGAAGGGACCGATGCCCTGCTTGGAGAGGCGCTCGGCGAGATCCAGCGCCTGGGTCTGGCGATAGTTGTCCTTGAGCACCAGGTCCGAGACCTCGCCGGTCATGTCGGCCAGCAGCTTGTTGCGCTGCTTCTCGGTCATGTCGCCGCGCTTGACCACCTCGTCGATGAGGATCTTGATGTTGACCTCATGGTCGGAGCAGTTGACTCCACCGGCGTTGTCGATGAAGTCGGTGTTGACCCGCACGCCCTTGGCGGCGGCCTCCATGCGACCCCGCTGGGTGAGGCCGAGGTTACCGCCCTCGCCGACCACCCGGCAGTTGAGCTCGCGGCCATCGATGCGCAGGCCATCGTTGGCCTTGTCGCCGACCTGGGCATCGGTCTCCTCGCTGCACTTCACGTAGGTGCCGATACCGCCGTTCCACAGCAGGTCGACCTGCGACTTGAGCATCGCGCGGATCAGCTCGTTGGGGGAGAGCTTGTCCTCCTTGATGCCGAACAGCGTCTTCATCTGCCGGGAGATGGGCACGGTCTTGGCGGCGCGGCTGAAGATGCCGCCGCCCTCGGAGATCAGCGTGGCATCGTAGTCCTGCCAGCTGGAGCGCGGCAGGTCGAACAGGCGCTGGCGCTCGGCGAAGCTCGCCGCCACGTCCGGATTCGGGTCGACGAAGATATGCAGGTGGTTGAAGGCCCCCACCAGGCGAATCTTGTCGGAGAGCAGCATGCCGTTGCCGAACACGTCGCCCGCCATGTCGCCGATGCCGACCACCGAGAACTCGTCCTGCTGGGTGTTGAGCCCCAGGCCGCGGAAGTGGCGCTTGACCGACTCCCAGGCGCCCTTGGCGGTGATGCCCATCTTCTTGTGGTCGTAGCCGTTGGCCCCGCCCGAGGCGAAGGCATCGCCCAGCCAGTGGCCATACTCGGCGGAGATCTCGTTGGCGATGTCGGAGAAGGTCGCGGTGCCCTTGTCGGCGGCCACCACCAGGTAGGCATCGTCATCGTCGTGGCGCACCACGTCCTCGGGCGGCACGATCTCGCCGCCCACTCGGTTGTCGGTGACGTCGAGCAGGGCGCGGATGAAGATCTTGTAGCAGGCGATGCCCTCCTGCTGGGTGGTGTCGCGATCGGCGCCCTCGGGCATCCGCTTGCAGACGAAGCCGCCCTTGGCGCCCACCGGCACGATCACCGCGTTCTTGACCTGCTGCGCCTTGACCAGCCCCAGTACCTCGGTGCGGAAGTCCTCGAAGCGATCGGACCAGCGCAGCCCGCCACGGGCGACCTTGCCGCCGCGCAGGTGCACGCCCTCGACCCGCGGCGAGCAGACGAAGATCTCGTGGGCCGGCCGCGGCTTGGGCATGCCGGTGATCCTGGAGGGCTCCATCTTGAAGGCCATGTAGTCCTTCTGACGGCCGTCGGGGCCCTTCTGGTAGTAGTTGGTGCGCTGGGTCGCCTGGATCATCTCCATGTAGCGTCGCAGCAGCTGGTCGTCGTTGAGGCTGGCGACGTCGTCGAGCAGCTGGAGGATGCGCGCGGTGCAGGCCTCGACCTCGCCTTCCGGCGGGCGCTCGCTGGGATCGAAGCGCAGCTCGAACAGGGTCACCAGTTCGCGGGTGATCTCCGGATGATTGACCAGGGTGGTGGCCATGTAGTCCTGGGAGACGCCGAAGCGGATCTGCTTGAGGTAGCGGGCATAGCCCCTGAGCATGGCGACTTCGCGCCAGTCGAGGTTGGCGCCGATGATCAGCCGGTTGAACGGATCGTTGTCCGCCTCGCCGATCCAGATGCGCTGGAAGGCCTCGATGAAGGGCTCGCGCATCTCCTGGAGGTTGACCTCGTTGCTGGTGTGATGCTCGAGGTCGAAGTCGTGGATCCAGTAGCTGCCGTCGCTGGCCTGCACCTCGTAGGGGCGCTCGCCGAGCACGCGCAGCCCCAGGTTCTCCATCATCGGCAGCACGTCGGAGAGCGGGATCGGCCGGTCGCGGTGGAACAGCTTCAGGTTGACGCCGCTGCCCTCCTCCTCGACCAGGCGATAGAGGGAGAGGGCCAGCGGGGCCCCTGCGTCCAGCTCGCTGATGTGCTGCAGGTCATAGACCGCGGTACGCGCCGAGAAGTCGTCGCGGTAGCTCGCCGGGAAGGCGTCGCGGAAGCGGTCCATCAGCAGGTTGGCCTGCTCCTCGCCGAAGCCCTCGATGGCGGCGCCCTGCAGATCGTCGCGCCAGTTGCGCGCCAGCGTCGCCAGCTTGGCTTCCAGGCGGCGCAGGTCGTACTCCGTCGGCCGGTCGCCCTTGAAGCGCAGGATGAACTGGATGCGCGCCAGCACCGACTCGGAGAGGTAGGTGTTGAAGTCGCCGAAGGTGGCGTCGAGCTCCTCGCACAGCATCTGCTGGATGCGCTGACGCAGCTCGGTGGAGAAGACGTCCCGCGGCACGAAGGCCAGGCAGGAGTAGAAGCGCCCGGAGCGGTCCTCGCGGATGAACAGCCGCACCCGGCGGCGCTCGCGCATGTCGAGGATGCCCAGCGCCGTCTGCGTCAGCTCGTCGGTGTCGATCTGGAACAGGTCGTCGCGGGGATAGACCTCGAGGATGTGCAGCAGGTGCTTGCCGTTGTGGCCCTTGGGGTTGAAGCCGGAGTTGGCCATCACGGTCTGGAGCTTGCGACGCAGGATCGGCACGTTGCGCGGCGACTCGTTGTAGACCGTGGCGGTGAACAGGCCCAGGAAGCGCCGCTCGCCGATCACCCGCCCCTGATCATCGTAGCGATCGATGGAGATGTAGTCGGGATAGGTGGGACGGTGGATCCGCGCGTGGTGGGCGCTCTTGGCGAACGACAGCAGCTGGGGGACCAGCACGAAGCGGTCGCCCTCGACGCCTTGATCGGTCCGGATGCGCTCCTGATAGCGAGGCTGATCGAGGCGGAAGACCCCCAGCTCGCTCTGCTCGACGCGATCCAGACGCTGGCGTCCCTGCTCCTCGTGGACGGCGTATTCGTCGTAGCCGAGGAAGGTGAAGTTGTCGTGGAGCAGCCACTCGACGAAGGCCGTGGCCTCCTCGTGGTCCTCGGCCTTGACCTGCTCGGGCCGCGAGGCCTTGAGCTCGGCCAGGGCCGCCCGGGCCTGGTCGCGCATAGGCTCGAAGTCGGCCACCGCGGTGCGCACGTCGCGTAGCACCTCCTGCAGGCTGGCCTCGATCTCCTCGAGTACCGCCGGGTCGGAGTGGCGATCCACCTCGATGGCGATCAGCGACTCGCGATGCTCCGGGGCATCGGCCTGCTGGGTCGGCGTGACCCGCTCGAGGCGATGCTCGCCATCGCGCTGGGTGGCCAGCACGGCGTTATGGATGGCGTGAACGGTCATGCCGCGGCGGTTGAGCTCGATGCGCACCGAATCGACCAGGAAGGGCATGTCCTGGTGCAGCACGGCGATGAAGGTGTGGGTGGACTGCCAGCCGTGCTGCTCGAAGTCGGGGTTGAAGACCCGCACCTTGGGATCGGCGGGATCGAACTGCTGCAGGAAGTGCCACACGGAGAGGGTGGCGCCGTAGATGTCGTCGAGACGGCGGTCGGCCAGGTCATCGAGCGGGATCGTGGCATAGAAGTGGCGGGCGAAGGCATGGACCTGGGCGGCCTTGTCCTCGTCCAGACGGCCTTGCAGCCGCTCCTCGAGTTGCTTGAGCAGATCCTCGCGGGTCTCCTCGTGTGCGACATGTTGCATCCATCACCTCGGCTGCCAGCGGCCGCCGGGAGCGGCCGGGAGAACTTGACGTGGCGGCCTCCTGGCCGCATCGCCGTCCAGCTTACGTCACTTCCCGAGCCGCCCCCAACCACATGCCTCTTCGCTCATGGAGCATGTCGGTTACGCATCGCCGCTTGACAACGCCGCCGTTTCTTCGACCAAGGTCGAATCAGTCGCGACGCACCAGCAGGACCCCGCACTCGCAGTGGTGGGTCCAGGGAAACTGGTCGAAGAGCGCGAAGCGCTGAATCTCGTGGGTACGGGTCAGCGTGTCGAGATTCTCGGCCAGGGTCTCGGGGTTGCATGAAATATAGACGATGCGCTCATAGTCGCTGAGCTGCTGGCAGCTCGCCTCGTCGAGGCCGGCCCGCGGCGGGTCCACCAGCACCGTGGAGAAGGCGTAGTCGTCGAGGGCCATCTCGCTGACGCGCCGACCGCCCTTCTCGCCCTTCAGGGCCTGGGAGAACTCCTCGGCGGACATGCGCCCCACCTCGGCGTTGTCGATGCCGTTGGCCTCGAGGTTGATCCGCGCGCTGGCCACGGACGTGCGCGAGATCTCGGTGGCCAGCACCCGCCGGAAGTTGCCGGCGAGCGCCACGGTGAAGTTGCCGTTGCCGCAGTAGAGCTCCACCAGATCGCCGTCCTGGCTGCCCCGGGTGACGTCCCTCGCCCAGGCGAGCATCGACCGGCAGATCTCGGCGTTGGGTTGGGTGAAGCTGTTCTCCACCTGCTGATAGACCAGCGTATCGTCGCCCACCGCCAGGCGCTCCCAGACGTGGTCGCGCGCAAGCACCAGGCGCTGCTTGCGGGCCCGGCCGATGATCATGATGCCGAGCACCTCCTGCAGGGCACGCGCCTCGGCTTCCCAGGCCTCGTCGAGGCGGCGATGGTAGATCAACGTCACCAGCGCCTCGCCGGTCAGGGTGGTGAGGAACTCGACCTGGAACAGGCGCCGGCGCAGCGGGTCGTTGTCGCGCAGGGCATCGAGCAGGCGCGGCATCAGCTCGTTGATCTGCCGGCTGGCCACCGGATACTCATCCAGGCGAACCACCGTCTTGTTCTTGGGATCCTCGGGGTCGACCTCGAACATGGCGTAGAAGAGATCGTCCCCCTCGTGCCAGAGGCGAAATTCGCAGCGCTGGCGATAGTGGCTCGGCGGCGAGGGGAAGACTTCCAGCGACGGCGGCGCGAAGCGGGCGAAGTCGCGGGTGATGCGCTCGCGCTTGGCCTCGAGCTGCTGGTCATAGCGGGCGGGGTCGACGACGGGAATGGCCACGGCGGCTCCTGTGGTGAAGATCGATGGTGAAGAGAGAAAAGCGAGAATAGGGCGAACGCGGGCGATTCAGCCCGGCTGCAGCCGCCGCGGCGGGGCGAAGCCGAAGGCGGCCAGGCCCCTGCCCAGGCGCTCATCGGGGGCCGTGACGAAGCTCGGCCCGGCCCGCTGGCAGCGATCGGGGGCCGTCACGACCTGGGCCACGCGGCGCGCGATGGCCTCCCCGGAGTCGACCCAGGCCACCTCGCGGGGGACCGCCTCGATCAGCTGGCGTCGCAGCAGCGGGAAGTGGGTACAGCCGAGCACCACGGTATCCAGGGCCATCTCCGCGGCCGAGGAGGCCTCCCAGAGGGGCGCGAGGGCCCGGCGAATCGCCGCACGATCCGGCGGCCCCCCGACCACCAGCCGCTCCGCCTCGCCCACCAGGGCATCGGCGGCGACCCGGGTGACGCGGCAGTCGGCCGCGAAGTCGTGGATCAGCCGCAGGGTATAGGGGCGCGACACGGTGGCGCTGGTCGCCAGCAGGCCGATGTGGCGCGTGGCGCTCACGGCGGCCGCCGGCTTGATGGCCGGCACGGTCCCGATCACGGGAATGGACAGGCGCTGGCGCAGGGCATCCAGCGCCAGGGTACTGGCCGTGTTGCAGGCCACCACCAGCGCCCGACAGCCGCTGGCCGCCACCGCCGCCTGACAGACGGACTGGATGCGCTCGACCAGCCAGGCATCCTCACGCCGCCCGTAGGGCAGCATGGCGTTATCGCAGGCATAGGCCAGGGCGACCCCGGGCAGCCGGTGGCGCAGCGCCTGCACCACCGAGAGCCCGCCCACGCCGGAATCGAAGACCAGGATCGGTGCCGCCATCAGCCGCGCATCCCTGACGGACGCGCCGGCAGCGACGAGGGGAACAACGACGTAGCGTGTGGAGAAGACAGAGGCATGACGGGGAGGTGACCGCGGGCGATGCCGGCCATTCTACCCCAGAGTCGTGGCCGAGCCGAAATGGCGAGGCTCCCTGTCTGCCATATGGCCTCCTCCCGGCCCTCCCCTCGCGGGGCCGGAAGGAGAACGGGTCGAGCGAGGGCCGATGGGGATCAGGTCTCGGGGACGGGAGCGTCGCGCAGTTCGTGATAGAGCTCGGGATAGGCCTCTTCCAGGCGCGCGACATGATCCTGGGCGCCCTCGGGCAGGGCGTCTTCCAGGGCCTTGAAGTCCTGGTCGCTGAAGTTCTCGCGAATCAGCGGGAAGAGCTTTTCCCGCTCTTCGCGGAGGTAGGCGCGGTGGCTCTCCAGGTAGGACTTGAGATCCTCGGCGAACTTGTCCATCGGCACGACCGAATCCATGAGGATCATGTCGAGGTCATTGGAGAGACGCGCGAGCCGCGACTTCAGCGAGCGATAGTCCTTGGCGAGCTGATCGGTGACCTCGGCGCTCGACGGATCCAGTTCCTTGAGCCGCTCGCTGCAGACCTTCTCGAGGGGCCGGGTGAAACCTTCCTGGTAGTCGAGGATGTAGTCCACGACCTCTCTGACCAGCTGGAAGTTGGGGCGCTCCCCCTGGGCCAGGGTCTTCTGCTTGAGCTGCAGAACGTGCAACATGCGCGCCATGTTGGCATGATCCTGACGCAACTGGTTCAGCTTGGGCATGGCGGTGATCTCCTCCATGGCGATATGGACACGAGCGGTGGATCAGAAGACGTAGGGGGCAGAGGCGTATCAACATTGGATTCGCCACGGCGTGTCGGGTTCACCGGGCGAATGAGGCGCTCCAGCAGAGCAGACTGCCTCAGGCTAGCCCCCCAGGGCGAATCTTGCCTGTCATCCAAGGTCGTATTGCCTGCGACGACACATCCACTCTAGCAGCCACGCGCCAAGGAGTCAGACATGGATCTCTTCCAGCGCCACGCCGCCGATGACGCGGCCCCCCTGGCCTTTCGCATGCGCCCGCGGCGCCTCGAGGACTACGTGGGCCAGCAGGCGCTGGTCGGCCCCGGCAAGCCGCTGGCGCGCATGGCCGAGAGCGGAGTGGTGCGCTCGATGATCCTCTGGGGGCCTCCCGGCACCGGCAAGACCACCCTGGCCGAGATTCTCGCCGAGGTCTCCGGCGCCCATCTGGAGCACCTCTCGGCGGTGATGGCGGGGGTCAAGGAGATCCGCGCCGCGGTCGATCGCGCCCGCGACTACCAGGCCAGGGAGCGCCCCACGCTGCTGTTTCTCGATGAGATCCACCGCCTCAACAAGAGCCAGCAGGACGCCCTGCTCCCCCATGTGGAGTCGGGACTGCTGACGCTGATCGGCGCCACCACCGAGAACCCCTCCTTCGAGGTCAACTCGGCGCTGCTCTCCCGAGCCCGGGTCCACGTGCTCAAGTCGCTCACCGAGGGCGAGCTCGTGGAGGTCATGCAGCGGGCGTTGAAGGACGAGACCCGCGGCCTGGGCGCCCGACGGATTCGGGTGGACGACGAGGTGCTGGGACTGCTGGCCCGCGCCGCCGCCGGCGATGCCCGCCGGGCGCTGGGCCTGCTGGAGACCGCCTGCGACTTCACGCTGGCCGAGGGGGACGGCGAACGCCTGCCCCGGGAGGCGCTGGAGGACGTGATCGGCCACACCGCCAGCGCCTTCGACAAGCAGGGCGACCACTACTACGACCTGCTCTCGGCGATCCACAAGTCGATCCGCTCCTCGCGCCCCGACGCCGCCCTGCTCTACATGGCGCGCTTCATGCAGGGCGGCGGCGACCCCCTGGACGTGATCCGCCGCCTCACCGCCATCGCCTCGGAGGACGTGGGCAATGCCGACCCGCGCGCCCTGCCGCTCACCATGGCGGCCTGGGATGCCTATCTGCGCCTGGGCGATCACGAGGGCCAGCGCGCCATCGCCCATGCCGCCATCCACCTGGCGGTGGCCCCGAAGAGCAATGCCATCGACCGCGCCTGGAAGCAGGCCAAGGAGTTCGCGGCCTCGCAGCCGCGGCTCGAGGTGCCTACCTACCTGCGCAATGCCCCGACCAGGCTGATGGCGTCGCTGGGCCACGGCGAGGGCTATCGCTACGCGCACAGCGAGCCCGACGGCTATCCGGCCGGCAGCGCCCACGACTGCTGGCCCGACGAGGTGCCCCGCCGCTCGCTCTATGAGCCCACTGCCCACGGCCAGGAGAAGCGCTACGCCCAGATCATGGCCTGGCGGGCACAGCGGGACGCCGAAGCGGACGGCGACGCGTAACGCAGACGCTCAAGTATCGCCCAAGCAAGGGCCCCCGCCGGGATGCGTTCCGGCGGGGGCCTCGCTGCTGCGTTGGCGTCGGCGCGTCACTGCGTATCGCGGATCACGTCGGTGCCGTCGGGGATGGCGAAGTCGAAGCGACCGGGTTCCAGCCGCTCGTTCATGCGCACGTTATCGAACCCGATGGCGGTGCGCTGCCCGGTGCTGTCGGTCATCTGCAGCATGGCCAGTGCCTCGCCGCGGAAGGTCATCTTCAGCTCCTCGAACAGGGTGTCGGGATCCTTCGGTACCAGGATGAAGGTCTCGCTGGCGCCCTGCTGCTGGCGGGTGACCTCGTAGCTGTCGGTCAGCTCATCGGCGCTGCCGGAGAGCAGCAGGGCCGGGGTATGGGTCACACGCTGGTCGAGGGGCTGCACCGTGGCCTGCTCGAGGTCGGGGTCGTAGAGGATGACCTCCTCGCCGCCGGAGACCACCAGCTGCTCGTAGGGCGCCTCCACTTCCCAGCGGAACTTGCCGGGACGCGACAGCCACATGCGTCCGCGCGCCTCCTGCAGGCGCTGGCCGCTGCCGTCGAGGATCTGCTGTTCGAAATCGGCCGCGTAGGTCTCAAGCGGCTCGAGGATCGCCGCCAGGCGATCGGCGCCTTCGCTGGCCAGCGCCGACATCGGCACGGCAAGCGACATGGTCAGCGCGGCGAGGGTCTTCTTGATGCTCATCGTCTCTGTCTCCCTGGACGGGTCCATCCTGACATCCTGCCATTCGGACCGGGGAGGCCCCGGCGGGTTGCATCCCCGCCGGGGCTTCCATCATTGGTGCATGATTGCGGCGCGTCAGTCACTCACCGGGGGCGGCGCCAGCACCTCGCGGGCGCCGTTGGTGCCCATGGTGGAGACCACGCCGGCCATCTCCATCGACTCGACCAGCCGCGCGGCGCGGTTGTAGCCGATCTTGAAGCGACGCTGGACCGCCGAGATGGAGGCACGCCGGCTCTCGGTGACGAAGGCCACCGCCTCGTCGTAGAGCGCGTCCTGCTCGGCGTCGCCGTCGCCACCGCCGCCTCCCTCGGCCTCGAGCCCGGCCAGGGCCTCGGCGGAGACGCCGCCGGAGAGGATCTCGTCGATGTACTCCGGCTCGCCGCGGCGCTTCCAGTCCTCGACCACCCGATGGACCTCGTCGTCGTCGACGAAGGCGCCGTGTACGCGGGTCGGCATGCCGGAGCCCGCGGGCAGGTAGAGCATGTCGCCGTGTCCCAGCAGGTTCTCGGCGCCGCCCTGATCGAGGATGGTGCGCGAATCGACCCGCGAGGAGACCTGGAAGGCCATGCGGGTGGGGATGTTGGCCTTGATCAGGCCGGTCACCACGTCCACCGACGGCCGCTGGGTGGCGAGAATCAGGTGGATACCGGCGGCCCGGGCCTTCTGGGCCAGGCGCGCGATCAGCTCCTCGACCTTCTTGCCGACGATCATGAACATGTCGGCGAACTCGTCAATCACCACCACGATGTAGGGCAGCTTCTCGAGCACCGGCGGCGCCTGATGCATCTCCCAGGGCTGGGGCTCCCACAGCGGGTCGGCGACCTGGGCTCCGGCCCGCTCGGCCTCGTCGAGCTTGGCGTTGAAGCCGGCGATGTTACGCACGCCCATGGCGGCCATCAGCTTGTAGCGACGCTCCATTTCGGCGACGCACCAGCGCAGGGCGTTGGCCGCCTCCTTCATGTCGGTGACCACCGGCGCCAGCAGGTGCGGGATGCCGTCGTAGACCGACAGCTCCAGCATCTTGGGATCGACCATGATCATGCGCACCTCGTCGGGCGTCGCCTTGAGCAGCATGGAGATCAGCATGGCGTTGACGCCCACCGACTTGCCCGAGCCGGTGGTACCGGCCACCAGCAGGTGGGGCATCTTGCCGAGGTTGGCCACCACCGGGCCGCCACCGATGTCCTGGCCCAGGGCCAGGGTCAGCGCCGAGGCCTCGTGCTGGTAGCGGTCGGAATCGATCACCTCGCGCAGGCGGATCATCGCCCGGTGGGGATTGGGAATCTCGATGCCCACGGTGGGGCGGCCCGGGATCACCTCGACCACCCGCACGCTCTTGACCATCAGCGAGCGCGCCAGGTCCTTGGCCAGGTTGCTGATCTTGGAGACTTTCACGCCGGCGGCGGGCTTGATCTCGAAGCGCGTGATCACCGGCCCCGGCCAGGTATCGACCACCTCGGCCCGGACCCCGTACTCGCGCAGCCGCGTCTCGAGCAGCTCGGCCATCTCGGCCAGCTGCTGCTCGGAGTAGTTGCGCTGCTGGGGCTCCGGCGGCGTCAGCAGGCGCAGACTCGGCAGCTCGCCGTCGGGTTCCGGCAGATCGTCGAACATCGGCCGCTGGTTCTGCAGGTGCTCCACGGTCCACAGCGCCGGGCCCTCGGGCTCGTCGGCGGCCTGGCGCGCCTGTTCGGCGCTCGCCACCCGGGGCTCGTCAGGGGCGGCCGGCGCGAGGTCGCCCACGACCGGCTCATCTTCCTCCTCGGCGGGCTCGGGGGGCGCCACGGCGGGATCCCGCCGCAGCGGCGTCTCGGCCGGGGCCTCCTGCGCCTCCTCCTCGTGGTCCGCTCGAGAGGCGTCGCGAGTCGTCTCGGGAGCTTCACGAACCGGCTCGGGAGTGTCATGAACCGACGGAGAGGCGAGGTACGGCTCCGCGGCCGGCTCGTCGAACTCGTCGCCGTCGCCCTGCCAGTCGGCGAGCCGCGGCTCGTGCCGCCGGGACTCGCGAGCAGGCGAGTGCGGCGAGGCGCCCGAGGAGGCACGCGCCACGGGCGGCGCATCGAGATCGTCGGCGACCTGCCGGGTGTCGCCGCGTGATTCGCCGACGGCATCGTCCCGGGCATCGCCGGGCGCCTCGCGCGGGGCGTCCAGGCGATCGTCGTCGCGCTGCGCCCGCAGGGCAGGCCCCTGCCAGGCCGGCATCACCTCGTCGTCATCGGGCAGCACCGGCTCAGGGATCGTCTCCGGCCGACGCGCGCTTGGCACCTCGGCAGCCTGGCCTCGCGCATCGTGACGCTCATCCTGCTCGCGAGGCGCGGCAGCGAGCTCGTCGCGCGGCCCGCGCGGCCCGCGAGGGCGCTCGGTCGCCTCGACCTCGGCGGGGGCCCGCGAGACCGGCGTCTCGCGGCGTGGCGCCTCGGGAGGAGTGACGTCGACCCGCGGCTCCTGCGCCATGCGCGCCGTGTAGGCGGCCTCGGGGCGCTTGGCCGACGGCGTGCGCGCGGGCACCTCCCAGGGAATATCGGTCTCGCCGTCGTCGCCGAAGCCGGGGGCGCGACGCGTGTCCTGGCCGGTGGCCAGGACCGGCGCCTCATCGCGACGCCGACCTCCGACCAGCCGCCGCCACCAGGGCGGCCGCTCCTCGTCCCCGTACTCGTCCTCATCGGAGGCCGCAGGCGTCGTCTCGGCGGCCGTCGTCTCGCGGGCCTGCTGGTCGAGGTCGCGTTGCTCGGCGCGTCGCTCCCGCGACAGTCCGAACCGGTCGACCACCCAGCGCCATCCCATCAGGCTGCGCCGGCCCAGCTCGTCCATCACCGTCAACCAGGAGAGCCCGGTGAACAGGGGGAAGCCGCAGAGCATCGCCGCCACCGAGAGCAGCCCGGTGCCGCCCGACCCCACCAGCGGCAGCAGCGCACCGACCAGCCCCTCCCCGAGGATCCCGCCCGTCGAGTAGGGCAAGGGGCCATCCGGGCGATAGAAGTGCAGCGCGCCCAGGGTGGTGGTGCCCAGCAACAGCAGCACCAGACCCCCACAGCGCACCGCCAGGGCGGTGGGATCCCACTCGAAACGTACCTGCCGCGAACGGATCAGCCACCAGGCGGCGAACCCCAGCATGCCGGGCCACCACAGGGCGCTCACGCCAAACAGCGAATAGAGCACATCGGCGAGCCAGGCGCCGATGGCCCCCATCCAGTTGGTGACCTCGGTCTCCGGGCCACTGCTCGACCAGCCCGGATCGTCCCCACGAAAGCTGTAGAGCGCCAGCAGCAGGAACACGCAGGCGGCCAGCAGCAGGATCACCACACCCTCGCGGGTCGCGCCCTGCAGCCGCAAGCCAAAGCGCTTGGCCGTCTCCCTGGCATTCGCCGCCGTCGCCCGACGCGACGAGGTCCTCTTTTTGTCACTCAAGCGGCCACCTCCCTTGCGCCCACATGGCGTGTTGCGGTTGTCATGGAGATCAATCATACCGAGCAAGCGCTCACCATCACAGGGGCCCGCGCGCCTTGAGCCCTGCCCCCCGGCCCGGCAGACTGGGCGAGCCGCCAACGAGGAAGAGGCCCCATGCTGCACTGGCTCCCCGCCCATGCCGTCCATTTCCCCCCCGTCGAGTCCGCGCTGCGCGACCCCGACGGCCTGCTGGCCGCGGGCGGCGCCCTGACGCCGGCCTGGCTGCTGGCCGCCTATCGCCACGGCATCTTTCCCTGGTTCGGCGACGACCAGCCGATCCTCTGGTGGAGCCCGGACCCCCGCATGGTACTGGTGCCCGGCGAGATCCGCGTCAGGCGAAGCCTGGCCAAGCGGCTGCGCAACGCCGGCTTCACCATCACCGCCAACCGCGCCTTCGAGGCGGTGATGACGGCCTGCGCAGCCCCGCGCGACGACCAGCCGGGCACCTGGATCACCGATGAGATGCGCACGGCCTACGGGCAACTTCACACGCTGGGGGCGGCCCACTCGGTGGAGGTGTGGCGCGACGATGCCCTGGTCGGCGGCCTCTACGGCATCGCGCTGGGACCGGTGTTCTTCGGCGAATCGATGTTCTCCCGAGTACCGGATGCCTCCAAGGTCGCCCTGGTGCAGCTGGCCCGCGTGATGGCCGCCGGCGACGGTCGGCTGATCGACTGCCAGATGCACACCGGCCACCTGGCAAGCCTGGGCGCCCGGGACATCGCCCGCCGCGAGTTCATCGACTATCTTGATCAGTGGTTGGGTGAACCCGCGCATGGCCGCCGGGAAGCCGCCACGAACGTGCCGGCACCCACCTGGTCCTTCGATATGATCGGCACCGCAGGATGACCGGGCCGGGACTCCCGGGAGCATGACGCAGAGGAGATGGCAGCCTTGAGCAGTAACGCCCCCCGACAGCCGGTCAGGGACCTGCGCTTCTTCCTGACCGTGCCCCACGCCTGCAGCTACCTGGCGGGCCGTGAGGCGACCACGCTGTTTCTCGACCCCCAGGAGGCGCCGGGCCAGGGCGTCTACGATGCCCTGGCGCTGCTCGGCTTTCGTCGTAGCGGCCGCCACCTCTACCGTCCGCACTGCGATGCCTGCAACGCCTGCATCTCGGTGCGCATCCCGGTAGAGGCGTTCTCGCCGAACCGGACCCAGCGCAAGCTGATGAACCGCAATGCCGACCTCAGCCTGCACGTGCGCCCCGCCCTCTTCGATGCCGAGCACTATGCCCTCTATGCGCACTACGTCAGGACCCGCCACGCCGATGGCGACATGTACCCGCCGAGCCACGAGCAGTACCGCACCTTCCTGACCCTCGACCAGCCCTACGCCCGGCTGCTGGAGTTTCGACTCGACGGTCGGCTGGTGGCCGTCTCGGCCTTCGATCAGCTCGAGCATGGCCTCTCGGCCATCTACACCTTCTTCGATCCCGCCCCCGAGCTGGAGCGCCGCTCCCTGGGCACCCTGGCCGTGCTGTGGCTGGTCCGGCGCGCCCTCGATCAGGGGCTCCCGCACGTCTATCTCGGCTACTGGATCCGCGAATGTCGCAAGATGACCTACAAGCAGGCCTTTCAGCCGCTGGAGATGCTCGACGGTCGCCACTGGCGACGCCTGATCACCACCCGATAGGCGCAGGCGAGCCAGGGTTCCTTTGCCATGACGGGCGGCATGCGGCACAATATCGCGCTATCCTGTCGGCACGGGTGGTCCAGCCGTGACATCGCGCCGCCTGTTTTTTGTCATCATCAGCGAGGAACCGCCTATATGGCACGTGAAGACCATATCGAAATGGAAGGCGTCGTCGTCGATACCCTTCCCAACACCATGTTCCGCGTCGAGCTCGAGAACGGCCACGTGGTGACCGCCCATATCTCTGGCAAGATGCGCAAGCACTACATCCGCATCCTCACCGGCGACAAGGTCAAGGTCGAGCTGACCCCCTACGACCTGTCCAAGGGCCGCATCGTCTACCGCGCCCGCTGAGCGCCGAACGGGCCGCCAGGGCCCGGACGCCGCTCGCTCGTGTCGGCCGCCTTCGCGTCCGCCACCTCCTTCTGCATCACGCCCGAACGAACAACGCCCCGTCCGAAGACAGGGCGCTGTGCTGGATTAGCCGACCGAACTCCCGTCAGGGCGCGTCGGCCAGCTCCGACTCCGTGGCCAGGTGCAGCTCGCCGTCTTCCACGCTGACGTGCACCACGCCGCCGTGCTCGGCGAGCTCCCCGAACAGGATCAGCTCGGCCAACGGCTTCTTGAGCTTCTCCTGAATCAGGCGAGCCATCGGGCGTGCCCCCATGTCGGGATCGTAGCCCTTCTCGGCCAGCCACTCCCGTGCCGCATCGTCCACGTCCAGCTGGACCCGCTTCTCGTCGAGCTGCGCCTGCAGCTCCACCAGGAACTTGTCCACCACGTTGCGCACCACCGAGGTGGGCAGGGCGTGGAACTGGATGATGCCGTCCAGGCGGTTGCGGAACTCCGGCGAGAAGGTCTTGCGGATCACTTCCATGGCATCGGTGGAGTGGTCCTGGCTCTGGAAGCCGATGGAGCGCCGCGTGGCCTGCTCGACCCCGGCATTGGAGGTCATGATCAGGATCACGTGGCGGAAATCCGCCTCGCGGCCGTTGTTGTCGGTCAGGCGACCGTGATCCATCACCTGCAGCAGCAGGTTGAAGACCTCGGGATGCGCCTTCTCGATCTCGTCGAGCAGCAGCACGCAGTGCGGCTGCTTGGTGATCGCCTCGGTGAGCAGACCGCCCTGGTCATAGCCGACATAGCCGGGAGGGGCGCCGATCAGCCGTGACACGGTGTGGCGCTCCATGTACTCGGACATGTCGAAGCGCACCAGCTCGATGCCCATGATGTGCGAGAGCTGACGGGCCACCTCGGTCTTGCCGACCCCGGTCGGACCGGCGAAAAGGAAGCTGCCCACCGGCTTGTCCGGTGACTTGAGGCCGGCCCGGGAGAGCTTGATCGCCGCGGCGAGGCTGTCGATGGCCTCGTCCTGGCCGAACACCAGCATCTTGAGGTCACGATCGATGTTGGCCAGCAGCTTGCGATCGGAACTCGAGACGCTCTTCGGCGGAATCCGCGCGATGGAGGCCACCACCGCCTCGACCTGATCCACGTCGATGGTGTCGACGCGCACTTCCGGCGGCAGCAGCCGCTGATGGGCCCCCGCCTCGTCGATCACGTCGATGGCCTTGTCGGGCAGGTGCCGGTCATTGATGTAGCGATCCGACAGCCGAGCCGCGCTCTCCAGGGCCGCGTCGGTGTATTTCAGCTGGTGATGCTCCTCGAAGCGCGAGCGCAGCCCCTTGAGGATCCGCGTGGTGTCCTCCACCGAGGGCGCCATCACGTCGACCTTCTGGAAGCGCCGCGCCAGGGCCCGGTCCTTTTCGAAGATGCCGCGATACTCCTGGAAGGTGGTGGAGCCGATGCAGCGCAGCTCGCCCGAGGAGAGCAACGGCTTGAGCAGGTTGGAGGCATCCATCACCCCGCCGGAGGCGGCGCCCGCGCCGATCACCGTATGGATCTCGTCGATGAACAGGATGGCGTTGGGCTGCTTGCGCAGCTCGGCCAGCAGGTTCTTCAGGCGCTTCTCGAAGTCGCCGCGGTACTTGGTGCCGGCCAGCAGCGCGCCCATGTCCAGCGAATAGACCACGGCGTCGCTGATCACCTCGGGCACGTCCTCCTCGACGACCCGCTTGGCCAGCCCCTCGGCGATGGCGGTCTTGCCGACCCCGGCCTCGCCGACCAGCAGCGGGTTGTTCTTGCGACGCCGCGCCAGGATCTGCACCACGCGCTCGAGTTCATGGTCGCGACCGATCAACGGATCGATCTTGCCCATCCGCGCCTGCTCGTTGAGGTTGGTGGCGTAGCTGGTCAAGGGATTGGAGGCCGTCTCGGCGCCGCCGTCCTCGGCCTCCTCCGCCTCGGGTGAGGGCGAGGCCTGGCTCTGGCCGTGACCGGCCACCTTGGAGATGCCGTGGGCGATGTAGTTGACGGCATCGACCCGGGCCACGTTCTGCTGCTTGAGGAAGTAGACCGCCTGACTCTCCTGCTCGGAGAAGATCGCCACCAGCACGTTGGCGCCGGTGACTTCGCTCTTGCCGGACGATTGAACATGGAAGACCGCGCGCTGCAGCACGCGCTGGAACCCCAGGGTCGGCTGCGTCTCCCGGTCGGACTGATCCTCGGGAATCAGCGGCGTGGTGGAATTGATGAAATCCTGCAGGTCGGACCGCAGCTTGTCGAGGTTGGCCCCGCAGGCGCGCAGCACATCCGCCGCCGAGGCATTGTCGAGCAGCGCCAGCAGCAGGTGCTCCACGGTCATGAACTCGTGGCGCTTGGAGCGAGCCACGGTGAAAGCCGTGTTCAGGGTCAGTTCAAGTTCTTTACTCAGCATGGCAGTCCCCTTCTCGCCGCTCAGGGCTTCGCGTCGGATCGTTCATGGTCCGGCATCATCAACATTCGGGTACAAACGGCACCGTTGCAAGTCTCCCGTCAACGCTTGACCGTCGTACGCCCTCCTCGACCATGCCGCTCAGTCCGCCGCCTCGATGTCGCACAGCAGCGGATGCTGACACTCTCTTGCATATTGATTGACCTGATGGCTTTTGGTTTCCGCGATGTCGTGAGTGAAGACGCCACAGGTCGCCTTGCCGCGGGTGTGAACGGTCAGCATGACCTGCACCGCCGTCTCGCTGTCCATATGGAAGAAGGTCTGCAGCACCTCGACCACGAACTCCATGGGCGTGAAGTCGTCGTTGTGCAGCACCACCTTGTACATCGAGGGGCGGGCGACCTCGGGGTCGGCATGCTGCACCGCCAGGTCGCCATCCTCCTCCTCGGGGCTGCCAGGGCCTTGTGGGCCAGGCGTCTCCGGTCCCGGCGGTCGCGTCATGCCGGCCATCGGGAAGGCCAGCCACGCTCGCCCTGATATCTCATCGTCTCTACTGAACATAAGAGCCACTATCCATCTCGACAAGCCGCACGCGGCGATCATCTCAACCGTGATTGGACGCCGCCGCGCGGGCAGGGTTCATCACCATCGTTCGTTATTGGAACAGCCGAATGCAAAGGGCCCCCGCCCGCCTGGCGGCGGACGGGGGCCCCGGGTTCGGCATCGCGACTTACATGTTGTCGGCGACGGCCTGACCGAACTCGGAGCACTTGAGCAGCTTGGCATCGTCCATCAGGCGATGGAAGTCATAGGTGACCTCACCCTTGGAGATGGCCTTTTCCATGCCCTTGAGCACGAGATCGGCGGCCTCGGTCCAGCCCATGTGGCGCAGCATCATCTCGGCGGAGAGGATCAGCGAGCCCGGGTTGACCTTGTCCTGACCGGCGTACTTCGGCGCGGTGCCGTGGGTGGCCTCGAACATGGCGGTGGTGTCGGAGATGTTGGCGCCCGGCGCGATGCCGATGCCCCCCACCTCGGCCGCCAGGGCGTCGGAGAGATAGTCGCCGTTCAGGTTCAGGGTGGCGATGACGTCATACTCGGCAGGACGCAGCAGGATCTGCTGCAGCATCGCATCGGCGATGACGTCCTTGATGACGATCTCCTTGCCGGTCTTGGGGTTCTTCATGGTCATCCAGGGGCCGCCGTCGAGCAGCTCGGCACCGAACTCCTCCTTGGCGAGTTCGTAGCCCCAGTCCTTGAAGGACCCCTCGGTGAATTTCATGATGTTGCCCTTGTGCACCAGGGTCAGCGACTCGCGGTCGTTGTCGATGGTGTACTGCAGGGCCTGGCGCACCAGGCGCTTGGTGCCCTCGACGGAGACCGGCTTGACGCCGATGCCGCAGTTCTCCGGGAAGCGGATGTTCTGGACACCCATCTCCTCGCGCAGGAACTTGATGACCTTGTCGGCCTCCGGGGTGCCGGCCTTCCACTCGATGCCGGCGTAGATGTCCTCGGAGTTCTCGCGGAAGATGACCATGTCGACGTCGGCCGGCTTCTTGACCGGGCTCGGCACGCCCTCGAACCAGCGCACCGGGCGCTGGCAGACGTAGAGGTCGAGCTTCTGACGCAGGGCAACGTTCAGGGAGCGAATGCCGCCCCCCACCGGGGTGGTCAGCGGGCCCTTGATGGAGACCACGTAGTCCTTGACCGCCTCCAGGGTCTCCTCCGGCATCCAGGTGTCGGCATCGTAGACGTGAGTGGCCTTCTCGCCGGCGTAGACTTCCATCCAGTGGATCTGGCGCTCGCCGTCATAGGCCTTCTGCACGGCGGCATCGATGGCGATCATCATCGCCGGGGTCACGTCGATGCCGATGCCGTCACCCTCGATGTACGGGATGATCGGATTGTTCGGCACGTTCAGGGTGTTGTCGGCGTTGGCGGTGATCTTCTGGCCACTCTCAGGAACGACGATCTTATTGAACCCCATGGCGAACTCCCCTTTTTTGGACTGTTCAATGGAGCCCGGAGTGTAGCACTCCGCTCCACGGGGAGTAAGCTTCGCGGGACATTTGTCGACAATCTTGCTAGACTCGCCGCCATCCGCCGGGGCGCCCGCGCCTGGCACCCCCACTCCATGCCACCGCAGCGACCAGAGAGATCAACGCCCCATGTCCCAAACGCCGAAGATTATCTACACGTTCACCGACGAAGCGCCTGCGCTGGCGACCCACTCGCTGCTACCGATCATCGACGCCTTCACCGACGCCGCCGGCATCGACGTGGAAACTCGCGACATCTCCCTGGCGGCCCGCATCCTCTCGCTGTTTCCCGACTATCTGGCCGAAGACCAGCGCGTCGAGGACCACCTCGCCGAACTGGGCGCCCTGGCCAAGACGCCGGAAGCCAACATCATCAAGCTGCCCAACATCAGCGCCTCCATGCCGCAGCTGCATGAGGCCATCAAGGAGCTGCAGGGACAGGGCTACCCCCTGCCGGACTACCCGTACGAGCCGAAGAACGACGAAGAGCGCGACATCCAGGCGCGCTACAACAAGGTCAAGGGGAGTGCCGTCAACCCGGTGCTGCGCGAAGGCAACTCCGACCGCCGTGCGCCGAAGGCCGTCAAGGCCTACGCCCGCAAGTACCCGCACCACATGGGCGAGTGGAGCCAGGCCTCGCGCAGCCACGTCTCGCACATGCATGGCGGCGACTTCTACCACGGCGAGAAGTCGATGACCCTGGACCGCCCCCGCAAGGTCAAGATGGAGCTGATCTCCAAGAGCGGCCAGGCCCACGTGCTCAAGCCCGAGGTCTCGCTGCAGGCGGGCGAGGTCATCGACAGCATGTTCATGAGCAAGAAGGCGCTGCTCGAGTTCTACGAGCGGGAGATCGAGGATGCGCGCCAGACCGGCGTGATGTTCTCCCTGCACGTCAAGGCGACGATGATGAAGGTCTCGCACCCCATCGTCTTCGGCCACTGCGTGAAGATCTTCTACAAGGAGGCCTTCGAGAAGCATGGCGAGCTGTTCGATGAGCTGGGCGTCGACGTCAACAACGGCATGGCGAACCTGTACGAGAAGATCGATACCCTGCCCGAGACCCAGCGCGAGGAGGTCATCCGCGACCTGCACGCCTGTCACGACCAGCGGCCGGAACTGGCGATGGTCGACTCGGCCCGCGGCATCACCAACTTCCACTCGCCCAGCGACGTGATCGTGGACGCCTCGATGCCGGCCATGATTCGTGCCGGCGGCAAGATGTACGGCGCCGACGGCCGCCTCAAGGACGTCAAGGCGGTGATGCCGGAGTCAACCTTCGCGCGCATCTACCAGGAGATGATCAACTTCTGTAAGTGGAATGGCGCCTTCGACCCGGCCACCATGGGCACCGTGCCCAACGTCGGCCTGATGGCCCAGAAGGCCGAGGAGTACGGCTCCCACGACAAGACCTTCGAGGCCCCGGAAGACGGTGTCGCCAACATCACCGACCTGGAGACCGGCGAGGTGCTGCTCTCCCAGACCGTCGAAGAGGGCGATATCTGGCGGATGTGCCAGGTCAAGGATGCGCCGATCCGCGACTGGGTGAAGCTCGCCGTGGAGCGCTGCCGCGACTCCGGCATGCCGGCCGTGTTCTGGCTCGATCCCTACCGTCCGCACGAGAATGAGCTGATCAAGAAGGTCAGGACCTATCTCGCCGAGCACGACACCGAGGGTCTCGACATCCAGATCATGTCCCAGGTCCGGGCCATGCGCTACACCCTGGAGCGCGTCGTGCGCGGCCTCGACACCATCTCGGTGACCGGCAACATCCTGCGCGACTACCTCACCGACCTGTTCCCGATCCTGGAGCTGGGCACCAGCGCCAAGATGCTCTCCATCGTGCCGCTGATGGCCGGTGGCGGCATGTTCGAGACCGGCGCCGGCGGCTCGGCGCCCAAGCACGTCCAGCAGCTCCTCGAGGAGAACCACCTGCGCTGGGACAGCCTCGGCGAGTTCCTCGCCATGGGGGCCTCCCTGGAGCATCTCGCCAAGACCTTCGACAACGCGCGGGCCGCCCTGATGGCCGAGGCGCTGGACAAGGCCACCGGCGAGTTCCTCGAGCACAACAAGTCGCCGTCGCGCAAGGCCGGCGAGCTGGACAACCGCGGCAGCCACTTCTATCTGGCCCTCTACTGGGCCCAGGCCCTGGCGGCGCAGGACGAGGACGCGGACCTCAAGGCACTCTTCGCTCGCCTGGCCGAGACCCTGACGGCCAACGAGGCGACCATCCTCGAGGAGCTCAACGGCGTGCAGGGACAGCCCGTGGACATCAAGGGCTACTACCATGCCGACGCCGAGCTGGCGCGTGACGTCATGCGTCCGAGCAAGACCCTGAACGACGCCCTGGCGCTGGTCGCCCAGGGCTGAAGGCAGCCCCCGAGGCGACCCGCCGCCCTTCCCGGGCGGCCCCTCCGGCTCCCGTCCGCCCTTGGCGGAGGGGAGCCGTTGCGTTGTAGCATCGGGCATTGCTCGGCGTCAGGCGCGCAGTATAGTGGGAAGACGATGAACCTTTACCTGTTGCACAAGCCCTACCGCATGCTCTCCCAGTTCACCGACCGCGGTGTCGATGAGGCGGAGCGCCGCGCCACCCTGGCCGATGTCATCTCGGTACCGGACATCTACGCCGCCGGACGGCTGGACTACGACTCCGAGGGACTCCTGCTGCTCAGCGACGATGGCGCGCTGATCCACCGCATCAGCCACCCCCGTCACAAGCAGCCCAAGACCTACCGCGTCCAGGTGGAGGGTGAGCCCGACGACGAGGCCCTCCGAGCCCTGCGAGAGGGCGTCGAACTCAAGGACGGCCGGACCCGGCCGGCGAAGGTCCGCCGGCTGGCCTCGAGCGAGCTGGCCGAGCGTACCCCGCCGGTGGATCCCAGGCGCCACCCCGTCACCACCTGGCTGGAGCTGACCATCGGCGAGGGACGTAACCGACAGGTGCGGCGCATGACCGCCCACGTCGGCCATCCGACCCTGCGTCTGGTCCGCGTGGCCATCGGCCCCTGGCGGCTGGACGGCCTGACGCCCGGAGAGTGGCGCCGCGAGACCCTGCATGCCCCCAAGCCGCCGGCCCAGCGCCGCCGCCCGCCGAGGAGACGCCCATGAGCCGCTGGCACCCCTTCGTCACCGTGGCCACCGTGGTGGAACGCGCCGGACGCTTCCTCATCGTCGAGGAAGACCGCGGCGGGCCCGAGACCCTGTTCAACCAGCCCGCCGGCCACCTGGAACCCGACGAGCGCATCCGCGACGCCGCCCTGCGCGAGCTGCGTGAGGAGACCGCCTGGCAGGTCGGCATCACCGACTACCTCGGCATGTACGTCTACCACACGCCCGACGGCCTGACCTTTCACAGCCACGGCTTCTTCGGCATGGCGCTGGCGCACCTCGGCAACGAGCTGGACCCGGCCATCCTCGCCGTGCACTGGCTGACCCTCGAGGAGCTCGAGGCGCTGGAGCGCGAGGGCCGCCTGAGAAGCCCCTTGGTGATGCGGCGCATCCGCGATGCGCTGGCGAGCCGCTTCTACCCCATGGACGTGATCCACGAAAGGTAGGGGCAAGAGCATCCCAGCATGCCCGCACTCACCGGACGACCGCAGCCCCCAGAGCGAGAGGCGTCGTGGGCAGGCCGAAGAGGGGGTCCGAGGACCAGGGACGGCCGAGGTAGCCTACAGGGACGTATTCATAGCGCCCCCCGCAGGCCTGTCACCGCAGCAGCCTCGGGCATTTCGGCCAAGAGCGTTGCTTGCCTATGGCCGAAGGCCTATCGGCGCCTGGCGCTCACATCATGTATAATCCCAGCCCATTTGTGACACACTCAATCCGAGAGCGCCCATGACCGCCACCACAGGCAAGGTGATCGTCGGCATGTCCGGCGGCGTCGACTCCTCCGTGTCCGCCCTGCTGCTGCTCGAGCAGGGGTACGAGGTCGAAGGCCTGTTCATGAAGAACTGGGACGAGGACGACGGCACGGAGTACTGCACCGCCAAGGAGGACCTGGCGGATGCCGAGGCCGTGTGCCAAAAACTCGGCATCACCCTGCACACCGCCAACTTTGCCGCCGAATACTGGGACAACGTCTTCGAGCACTTCCTGGCCGAGTACCAGGCGGGCCGCACCCCGAACCCGGACATCCTCTGCAACCGCGAGATCAAGTTCAAGGTGTTCCTCGAGTACGCCGAGATGCTCGGTGCCGAGAAGATCGCCACCGGCCACTATGTACGCGAGGCGGTACGTGACGGACGCCCGCGGCTGCTCAAGGGGCTCGATCCCAACAAGGACCAGAGCTACTTCCTGCACGCCGTGCCGGAGGCCGCCATCGCCCGCACCCTCTTCCCGGTCGGCGAGCTCGAGAAGCCCGAGGTGCGCGCCATCGCCGAGCGCCACGACCTGGTCACCGCGCGCAAGAAGGACTCGACCGGCATCTGCTTCATCGGCGAGCGCCGCTTCAGCGACTTCCTCAAGCAGTATCTGCCCGCCCAGCCCGGCGTGATCGAGACGCCCGAGGGCGAGGTGATCGGCGAGCACATGGGCCTGATGTACTACACCCTCGGCCAGCGTCAGGGGCTCGGCATCGGCGGACTCGCCCACCACCCCGATGCGCCCTGGTACGTGGCCGCCAAGGACCTCACGCGCAACGTGCTGGTCGCCGTGCAGGGCAAGCACCACCCGCTGCTCTACACCGACAGCCTGGCCACCGAGGCCATGGACTGGGTGGCCGGCGAGGCACCGGCCGCCGAGGGGCGCCTCACCGCCAAGACCCGCTATCGCCAGGAGGACGTGCCCTGCCGGTTCCACACCCGGCAGGATGGCGGCGTCGAGGTGCGCTTCGATGATCCCCAGCGCGCCGTGACCCCGGGGCAGTCGCTGGTGCTCTACGACGGCGACATCTGCCTCGGCGGCGGCGTGATCCGCACCACCTGGAACGCCACGGAGCCCGGCCAATGACCGCCTCGACCCCGATCCACCGCGCCCCGGACACGCCGGCCGCCCGCCAGGCCCTGGCCCTGGCCGGCGTCTTTCAGGCCGCCCACCTGGTCGACGAGCTCGCCCGTACCGGGCAGACCGACCAGCGCGCCTGGGAGACCCTGATCCGCGCCACCCTGGACACCAACCCGGAGAGCTTCGAGGCGATCTACGGCGGCCACCCCAACAACCTGCGCCAGGGCCTCGAGGTGCTCGAGGGCGTGGTCGGCCGCAAGCAGGTCAATCCGGTGGTGCTGCGCTACGGCTTCTCGCTGCTGATGCTGATGAATCAGCTGCGCACCAACGACGCCATGATGGACGATCTGGGGACGCGCCTGACGCGCATCCAGGGTCAGGCCGAGCACTTCGGCGAGACCCACGAGAACGTCATCTCGAGCCTCGGCGAGGCCTACCAGGAGACGCTCTCGACGCTCAAGACGCGCATCGTCGTCCAGGGCGACCCCTCGCTGCTGCAGAGCCGCATGATGCCGGAGCGGGTGCGCGCCATCCTGCTCGCCGGCATCCGCTTCGCCCTGCTCTGGCACCAGCAGGGGGGCCGGCGCTGGAAGCTGGTCTTCCAGCGCGGCGCCCTGAAGAAAGCCCTGGACCAGCTGGGCTGATCCGCCTGTTCATCACCCCGTTACCACTCCTCGATCGGAACCCGACCCATGCAAGCCGCTCCCCTGCCCCTCTCCGCCCTCACCGCCCTCTCTCCCGTGGATGGCCGCTACGAGTCCAAGGCCGCCGCCCTGCGCGAGCACTTCAGCGAGTTCGGCCTGATCCGCGCCCGGGTCATCGTCGAGATCCGCTGGCTCGAGTGCCTCGCCGAGCACCCTCAGATCACCGAGGTGCCGAGGCTCTCCGCCGAGGCCACCGCGCACCTCGAGGCCCTGCTGCGCGACTTCTCGCTGGCGGATGCCGAGCGCATCAAGACCATCGAGCGCACCACCAACCACGACGTCAAGGCGGTGGAGTACTTCATCAAGGAGAAGATCGCCGACCAGCCGGAGCTGCATGCGGTCACCGAGTTCGTGCACTTCGCCTGCACCAGCGAGGACATCAACAACCTCTCCCACGGCGTGATGCTGACCGACGGCCTGAAGGCGCTGCTGCCGATGATGCACCGGGTCGCCGACGAGGTCGCCCGCCTGGCCGAGGAGCACGCCGCCCAGCCGATGCTCTCGCGCACCCACGGCCAGACCGCGAGCCCGACCACGCTCGGCAAGGAGATGGCCAACGTCGCCTACCGCCTGCGCCGCCAGCTCAAGCAGATCGAGGCGGTCGAGATCTTCGGCAAGATCAACGGCGCGGTGGGCAACTACAACGCCCACCTCGCGACCTACCCCGAGGTGGACTGGGAGGCCAACGCCCGGCGCTTCGTCGAGGGGCTGGGCCTGACCTTCAACCCCTACACCACCCAGATCGAGCCCCACGACTACATCGCCGAGCTGTTCGACGCGGTGTGCCGCTTCAACACCATCCTCATCGACTTCGATCGCGACGTCTGGGGCTACATCTCGCTGGGCTACTTCAAGCAGCGCACCGTGGCCGGCGAGATCGGCTCCTCGACCATGCCCCACAAGGTCAACCCGATCGACTTCGAGAACTCCGAGGGCAACCTGGGGCTCGCCAACGCCGTGCTCGGCCACCTGGCCCAGAAACTGCCGATCTCCCGCTGGCAGCGCGACCTCACCGACTCCACGGTGCTGCGTAACCTCGGCGTGGGCCTGGCCTACGGCATGATCGCCTACCAGGCCTCGCTCAAGGGCATCTCCAAGCTCGAGGCCAACCCGGCGCGCCTGGCCGAGGACCTCGACAACAGCTGGGAGGTGCTCGCCGAGCCGATCCAGACCGTGATGCGCCGCTACGGCATCGAGAAGCCCTACGAGAAGCTCAAGGAGCTGACCCGCGGCAAGCGCATCGACCAGACCGGCTTCGCCGCCTTCATCGACACCCTCGAGCTGCCTGCCGAGGTGAAGAGCGAGCTCAAGGCACTCAGCCCGGCAAGCTACATCGGCAACGCCGAGGCCCAGGCGCGCAACCTGTAAGGCGCCAAGCGCCGAGCAATATACTGAGCGGCGCCGGGGACAGCTCGAAGAGGAGGTCCTACGCCAGGGATGGCGTCGGTAGCGCCCAGGGAAGGGTTCATAGCGCCTCCTCGTAGAGCTGTCGCCGGAACAGCCGCGACGGCGCAGAGCAGGCCCGCGACATGCTAGTATCCCGACAGGCGCCCTCCGGCGCCTGTCGCCGTTTCACCCCATCGCGAGCGCGAGACCATGTCACCAGACGAACCCCTCACCCTGCTCGGCGGCCTCTCTGCCACCGACTTCCTGCGCGATCACTGGCAGCGCAAGCCGCTGCTGATCCGCGGCGCCTTCCCCGACTTCCAGTGCCCCCTCGCCCCCGATGAGCTGGCCGGCCTGGCCTGCGAGGAGAACATCGAGGCGCGCCTGGTCGAGGAGCGCGGTCCCAAGGGGCCCTGGCAGGTCAGCCACGGCCCCTTCGATGAGGCCACCTTCGCCCGGCTGCCCGAGCGCGACTGGACCCTGCTGGTACAGGCCGTGGATCACTACGTGCCCGAGGTCGCCGCGCTGCTCGAGCACTTCACCTTCCTGCCGCGCTGGCGGCTGGATGACATCATGGTCAGCTACGCGCCGCCCGGCGGCAGCGTCGGCCCCCACGTCGACCAGTACGACGTCTTCCTGCTCCAGGGCCAGGGCACCCGGCGCTGGCAGCTCGGCGGCCAGGTCCCCGACGAGGCACCGATCCTTGCCGGCATCGACCTGCGCATCCTCGAGACCTTCGAGGTCGAGGCCGACCAGGACTGGGTCCTGGAGCCGGGCGACATGCTCTACCTGCCCCCCGCCTGGGCCCACCACGGCGTCAGCCAGTCCGACGACTGCCTGACGCTCTCGGTGGGCTTCCGTGCGCCCTCGGCGGACGAGGCCATCACCTCCTACGCCGACTACCTCGGCGAGCAGCTGCCGGCATCCATCCGCTACGCCGACGCCGGCATGGCGCCTCCGGCGGATCCCGCCGAGCTCGACGATGCTGCCGTGGCCCGCATGCGCCGGCTGATCTTCGACACCCTCGACGATCCGGCCCAGCTGGCCCAGTGGTTCGGCCGGGTGATGACCCAGCCCAAGTACGCCGACCAGCTGGTCCCCACCGAGACGCCGACCGGGCCCGAGGCGCTTGTCGCCGCACTACAGGAGGGCGAGCAGCTGGTGCGCAGCCCCGGCTCCCGCTTCGCCTGGCGGGCCCTGGACGAGACGCGGGCGACGCTGTTCGCCGACGGCGATGGCGTGGTGTGCGCCCTGCCGCTGGCCCGCACGCTGGCCTCCGAGGCGCCCCTGGACGCGGCGCTGCTGTCCTTTCCGGAGGCGCCCGCGCTGCTCGGCGCCCTGCGCGACGCCGGCAGCCTCGCCTGGCCCGACGAGTTCGAGGAGTAGTCGCAAGTAGAAAGTGGAGTTCGGTTCGTTAGTTTCACGCGAGGGGCGCCGGGGGCAGGCCGAAGCGGAGGTCCTACGCCAGGGGTGAGAAGCACTGCTTCGAACGGGCTGGCCATGGATGGCCAGCACTGGCCCTGCAAGCGGAACGGGACGCGAGAGCGAAGCAGGGCGTCGGTAGCCTACAGGGAAGTATTCATGGCGCCTCCTCGACGGTCCGGCGCCCCGGGGCCTGCCGCCGGATCAACCCCGAGCATGGGAAGGGATGACATGCTAAAAACCAAGCTAGAGATTCGCGAGGGCGACTGGGAGACGCTCGGCCCCGAGGCCACCGAGATCCGCCGGGTCGTCTTCATCGAGGAGCAACGCGTGCCCGTCGAGGAGGAGTGGGACGGGCGCGACGGCGACTGCCGCCACTTCCTGGCCGTGCAGGACGGCCGGCCAGTCGGCACCGCGCGGCTGCTGCCCGACGCCCACATCGGCCGGGTGGCGGTGCTCAATGAGGCACGCGGTTGCGGCGTCGGGGTGGCCCTGATGCAGGCCGCCATCGAGGCCGCCCGTCGTGACGGCCATCCGCGGGTGGAGCTCGCCGCCCAGACCCATGCCCTGGCCTTCTATGAACGACTGGGCTTCGAGGCCGTCGGTGGCGAGTTCATGGACGCCGGCATTGCGCACCGCAACATGCACCTCCCGCTCCAGGACTGAACCCCGTCCCGACCATCCCCTTCTCGGCATTCGACTACACGAAAGGCGGCGCCCGCCGCCTTCCTGTAGTCGAGTTACAACGCCTTGTGCACCCAAGGGGGAATGGTGAAGGCCCGTCATGCGGGGCCATAGTGGAATCCATGGCGAGGGAAGCGGGCCGGCGATCACCTGCCTCAGCGGCACGCAAGGGTCTCCCTCTTCCTCTCGCCGGAGTTCGACCAAGGCCGTAGAGACAAGCGCACGGCCCTGGTGGAACCTGAAGACACTTCGCAGGTGCAGCATAAGGCTTTCCGGATTCACGGGCTTGGCCGAATGATGCAGCAGGCGACTTTGGCGACACGCCGCGACGGATGGCGGCGATCGTGAGATTCCACTCCTGACCTGAAGGATGGCCCCATGACGACATTCAAAGACGAACTCAAGGCACTGGCTCAACTGCGCGAAGCCCAGCAAGGCAAGTGGGACAACGTCAACCCTGAGCACGCCGCCCGCATGCGGGT
The DNA here is from genome assembly GCF_043496965.1 of Halomonas sp. B23F22_3. Taxonomy (NCBI): domain Bacteria; kingdom Pseudomonadati; phylum Pseudomonadota; class Gammaproteobacteria; order Oceanospirillales; family Halomonadaceae; genus Halomonas; species Halomonas sp. B23F22_3. The sequence goes on along the minus strand of NZ_JBIEKG010000002.1, from coordinate 145,986 downwards.
ACAGAACCGCTTTCAGACCGGCCTGGACATCGCCCGCTACACCGCGAAGATCATGCGCGAGGACATGGCCGCCTACGACGCCGACAGCTCCCAGTACACCCAGTCGCTGGGCTGCTGGCACGGCTTCATCGGCCAGCAGAAGCTGATCTCCATCAAGAAGCACTTCAACACCACCAAGCGCTCCTACCTCTACCTTTCCGGCTGGATGGTCGCCGCGCTGCGCTCCGAGTTCGGCCCGCTGCCCGATCAGTCCATGCACGAGAAGACCAGCGTGCCGTCGCTGATCGAGGAGCTCTACACCTTCCTGCGCCAGGCCGACACCTGGGAGCTGAACCACCTGTTCCGCGACCTGGAAGAGGCGAAGAAGGCCGGCGACGAGAAGAAGGCCGATGAGCTGATCGCCAAGATCGACGGCCACGAGACCCACATCGTGCCGATCATCGCCGACATCGATGCCGGTTTCGGCAACGCCGAGGCCACCTACCTGCTGGCCAAGAAGATGATCGAGGCGGGTGCCTGCTGCATCCAGCTCGAGAACCAGGTATCCGACGAGAAGCAGTGCGGCCACCAGGACGGCAAGGTCACCGTGCCCCACGAAGACTTCATCGCCAAGATCAACGCCGTGCGCTACGCCTTCCTGGAACTCGGCGTCGAGGACGGCGTGATCGTCGCCCGCACCGATTCCCTGGGTGCCGGCCTGACCCAGAAGATCGCCGTGACCAACGAGCCGGGCGACCTGGGCGACCAGTACAACAGCTACCTGGACGGCGACGAGATCGACAGCGCCTCCGACATCGACAACGGCGACGTGGTGATCAAGCAGGACGGCAAGCTGGTCAAGGTCAAGCGCCTGGCCTCCGGCCTCTACCAGTTCAAGCCGGGCACCGGCGAGGACCGCGTGGTGCTGGACTGCATCACCAGCCTGCAGAACGGCGCCGACCTGCTGTGGATCGAGACCGAGAAGCCCCACGTCGGCCAGATCGCCGGCATGGTCAACCGCATCCGCGAGGTCTGCCCGGACGCCAAGCTGGTCTACAACAACTCGCCGTCCTTCAACTGGACCCTGAACTTCCGCCAGCAGGTCTTCGACGCCTGGGAACAGGAAGGCAAGGACGTCTCCGCCTACGAGCGCGCCGACCTGATGAACGCCAAGTACGACGAGACCGAGCTTGGCCGGCTGGCCGACGAGTGGACCCGCAACTTCCAGCGCGACGGCGCCCGCGAGGCCGGGATCTTCCACCACCTGATCACCCTGCCGACCTACCACACCGCGGCCCTGTCCACCGACAACCTGGCCAAGGGCTACTTCGGCGACGAGGGCATGCTGGCCTACGTGGCGGGCGTGCAGCGCAAGGAGATCCGCGAGGGCATCGCCACCGTCAAGCATCAGGACATGGCCGGCTCCAACATCGGCGACGACCACAAGGAGTTCTTCCACGGCGAGGCGGCCCTCAAGGCCGGTGGCAAGGACAACACCATGAACCAGTTCGGCTGAGCAGGCGGCGCGATCGGCCCGGGACCATGCCCGGGCCGATCGTGGCCCCTCATCGCTGATCCCGGGGAGGCCGTCACGGCCTCCCCTTTTTCATGCGGACCGTTTTCTGCTGATTGTTTTCATACTGCTCGCCTCGCCCCGGGGCTACACTCGCCATCATCATCGCCGGAACGCTGGCCAAGCCCCCTCGCGATGGGTAGACTCATTAGCGAACACTGTCCATTAACCTTTGGCCGTCCGCGCATGGCCGAGTGTTCCTCAAGGACATCAAGGAGATCTCCTCATGAAGCGCCTTCTTCCCGTTCTCGCCCTAGGCGTCCTGACGCTGGCCGGTTGCGCCAACACCTCGCCCTACTCCGGCAACGTCTATAGCGGCAACCAGGCCAAGGCGGCCCAGTCCGTCACCTTCGGCACCATCACCGCCCTGCGTCGGGTGCAGATCCAGGCCGACAGCCGTGCCGGCGGGCTGATCGGCACCGGCGGCGGCGCGGTGATCGGCGGCCTGCTGGGCAACCAGGTCGGCGGCGGCTCGGGCCGCACCCTCGCCACGGCGGCCGGGGTGATCGCCGGCAGCCTGGCCGGCTCCAAGATCGAGGAGTCCAGCAACCTGATTCCGGCCTGGGAGATCGAGATCCGCCAGGACAACGCCCAGGACGTGGTCATCGTCCAGAAGGCCGACCAGAACTTCCAGGTGGGCCAGCGCGTGCGCATCATCGGCAGCGGTTCCAGCGCCAGCGTCGCTCCCTACTGAGGGCACCGAGGCCGGAGCGGCCTGATCGCCGTGCACGGATCGGCCAGACACCGACCGGAACAGAAAAGGCCCGCGGAGCGATCCGCGGGCCTTTTTCGATGCATCGATGCTGGGGTGCCGGAGGGCGTGTCAGCGCGAGCGCCTCGCCCCTCGCAGCAGGTTCTGCCGGGGACTCAGTGCTGCACCTTGTTCATGGCCCAGCCGGCCAGCTTGGCGCCGACCAGCGCCAGCACGCCGATGACGATCAGGGTGAGCAGCAGGTCGACCGGCTGGACCACGGCGGTGGCGACCAGCACCGCCAGCGCCGGACACCAGACCCAGCGGTCGTCCTCGCTGCGCAGCACGGCGGGCAGCAGCCCATCGAGCCCGCGGTTGATCGAAGCATCCCAGCGCTTGAGCAAGAGCGTCAGGACGACGGCGAAGGCGATCAGCCAGATCAGGATCGGGGTCATGGCATTCTCCAGGACAGGGGGGACGTAAGGGGCAGAAATCTTGGTCTGTCAGGGTATCCCTGCCCGATAGACCACGCAACAGTCCGAACGTCCCTCGGCGGCGGATCGGCGGCCGCGCCAGGGTGAATGCCGCTCAGGCTCATCCGGCGCATCCTGAATTTCCTCAATGCCCCTGACAGCCGCTTGACCGGCGCGTTACCATGGCTGGCCACATGCACTCACCGAAAGGTTCTTCAATGCAGATTGCGCAGAATTCCGTTGTCGCGTTCCACTACACCCTGACCAACGACGCAGGTGAAGTGCTGGACAGCTCGGAAGGCCGCGAGCCGCTGACCTACCTCCACGGCGCCGGCAACATCATTCCGGGCCTCGAGAAGCAACTGGAAGGTCGCGCGGCTGGCGACAAGCTCCAGGCACAGGTGGCCCCGGAGGAAGGCTATGGCGAGATTCAGCCCCAGCTGGTGCAGGAAGTGCCGCGCGATGCCTTCCAGGGCGTCGAGAGCGTCGAGCCGGGCATGCAGTTCCAGGCGCAGACCCAGGGCGGCCCGCTGATGGTCACCGTGACCCAGGTCGAGGGTGATACCGTCACCGTCGACGGCAACCACCCGCTCGCCGGGCAGTCCCTGAACTTCGACGTCGAGATCGCCGAAGTCCGCGAGGCCAGCGAGGAAGAGGTCGAGCACGGCCACGTGCACGGTGAAGGTGGTCACGAGCACTGATCGCATTGCCGACAGCATGCCCCCGCCTGACGGCGAATCCGGCATGACGCGACGCGAAGGGGCAGCCATTGGCTGCCCCTTCGTCATTTTGGTTCGACCGCACGCGGTTCGAGTGGATGCGGCTCCACCCGGAGACGGTGCGCCGCCGCATCGTCCGCCCGACTCCGCTCTCGCGACGTCAGCGCGTGACCCGCTGCCCGACCCGGGCCGGCTCCCCCTCCTCTGTCTCGAAGTCCCGCAGGGTCCGGTAACCGCCCCACAGCCGGGTGGCGGTCGTCAGCAGGCAGGCCGCCGCGAACAGCGTGGCCAGCAGCGCGAAGTGGTCGGGGAACAGGCAGAACACCACGAAGGCCAGCACGGTCTCGGTACCCTCGGTCAGCCCGTGCAGGTAGTAGAAGGCCTTCTGCTGGAAACGCGGCCGCTCCAGGCCGTGACGGGTGGCCATGATGGCGAAGGCCAGGAAGGAGGTCCCGGTGCCGATGAAGGCGAACAGCAGCAGGGCCGCCGCCAGGGCATGGGCGGCCGGGTCGGCCAGGGCGAAGCCGAGCACCACCGCGCCGTAGAAGACGAAGTCCAGGCCGATGTCGAGGAAGCCGCCGGCGTCGCTGGCCCGGCCGGAGAGCCGGGCCAGCGCCCCATCGAGCCCGTCGCCGAGCCGATTGAGCAGGATCGCGACCAGCGCCGGCAGGTACGCCTCCAGGGCCAGCAGGGGCAGCGCCAGCATGCCGACCAGGAAGGCTGCCACCGTCACTTGATCGGGGCGCACCCGCCCGCGGGCGAGGCCCCGCGCCAGGCGCGTCAGCGGCGCCTGGGTAAGGGGCATGGTCCAGCGATCGAGCATTATTGCCCCCCCTTCCCGGTCGCTCGTGCGGCCTCTCGATCCGCGGCCTGTCCGACCGATGGCGCGGCGGCTTCCGCGTCCGACGTGCCGCGTCGCCAGGCGAAGTAGCGCGACAGCCAGCCCAGCACACGCTCCGGCTTGTGGGCGTTCTTCCACACTCCCGCCGTCGCCTTGACCGCCTCGCTGTGGGTCGGATAGGGGTGGATGGTGCCCAGCAGCTTGTTGAGCCCGATGCCGTGGGTCATCGCCAGGGTGAACTCGGCCAGCATCTCGCCCGCCCCCGGGCCGACGATGGTCGCGCCCAGCAGGCGATCACGCCCGGGCACGGTCAGCACCTTGATGAAGCCCTCGGTTCGGCCCTCGGCGATGGCCCGGTCCAGTTCGCTCAGGGCATAGCGGGTCACCTCGATCCCCACGCCCTGGCGCTCTGCCTCGCGCTCGTTGAGGCCGACGCGCGCCACCTCGGGGTCCGTGAAGGTGACCGCCGGCAGGGCCCGATAGCTCACGCGAAAGCGCTTGAGCTCGCCGAACAGCGCATTGACCGTGGCATGCCAGGCCTGGTGGGCGCTGGCATGGGTCAGCTGGTAGGGGCCGGCCACGTCGCCACAGGCCCAGACGTTGGGCAGCACGCTCTGCAGCGTCTCATCCACGGCCAGGGTGCCATCGGCGCGGGTCTCGACCCCCAGGGCCTCGAGGCCCAGCCCCTGGACGTTGGCCTGGCGCCCCACCGCCACCAGCAGGTGGCTGAAGGGCAGGCGCTCGAGATGCGCTTCGCCGTGCTCATCGGCATGCTCGACCTCCAGCACATGGCCACCGTGGTCGTCAGCGATCACCCGCCGCGCCCGGGTGGCGAGGCGTACCGCGACGCCCTCCTCGACGAGCCGCGCCTCGAGCTCGCCGGCCACGTCGCGATCCTCCCGGGGCAGCAGCTGCTCGCCCATCTCCACCAGCGACACCCGACTGCCGAGCCGGGCGAAGCTCTGCCCGAGCTCACAGCCGATCGGGCCGCCGCCCAGCACCACCAGCCGTTCGGGCAGCGTCTCGAGCTGCCAGAGGTTGTCCGAGGTGAGCACCTCGATGGCCTCGAGGCCCGGCAGCGGCGGCACCCGCGGGCGCGCCCCGCTGGCGATGATCACGTGGCGGGTGGTGATCACCCGCTCCGTCGCGCCCTCCCGGATTCGCACCCGCCAGGGATCGTCGAGGACGGCGTCGCCTTCGATCACCTCGACGCCCAGCCCCTCGTAGCGCTCGCGGCTATCGTGGGGCTCCACTTCGCGGATGGCCCGGTGCACGTGCCCCATCACCGCGGCGAAATCCACCTCGGGTTCGCCGGCGGTGACGCCGTAGCGTGGCGCCTCGCGGATCTCGCTTACGAGGCGGGCGGCGCGGATCAGCGCCTTGGAAGGCACGCAGCCGGTGTTGAGGCAGTCGCCGCCCAGCCGGTCGCGCTCGACCAGCGCCACCCGCGCCTTCACCGCCGAGGCGATGTAGCTCGCCACCAGCCCCGCCGAGCCGCCACCGATCACCACGATGTCCTGGTCGAAGCGGGCCGGCCTCGCGAAGCGACGGGCCAGCTGGCGCCGCTTGCCGATGGCCACCAGGCCACGGGCCAGCCAGGGGAAGAGGCCGATCAGCACGAAGGAGCCGATCAGGCCCGGTGAGAGGATGCCGGCCAGCGACTCCAGGTTGCCAAGCTCCCGGCCGGCATTCACGTAGACCGCGGTGCCGGGCAGCATACCCAGCTGGCTGACCCAGTAGAAGGTCGTCAGCCGCATGCGGGTCAGGCCCATCACCAGGTTGATCACGAAGAAGGGAAACAGCGGGATCAGCCGCAGCGTGAAGAGATAGAAGGCCCCCTCGCGCTCGATGCCGGCGTTGATGCGCGCAAGCTGGGTGGCGAAGCGCCGCTCCAGCGGCTCCCGCGCCAGGGTGCGGGCGATCAGCGCGGCGAGCGTCGCCCCCAGGCTGCTGGCGAAGGAGATCAGCAGGAGCCCCCAGCCGAGCCCGAACAGCGCGCCACCGAGCAGCGTCAGCAGGGTGGCCCCGGGCAGCGAGACCGCGGTGATGACCACGTAGATCAGGAAGAAGCCGCCGGCGACGGTCAGGGGATCGGCGGCCAGCCAGGCCTGGAAGCGGTCCTGCTCGGCCTGCAGGTTGGCCAGCGTCAGGACCTCGTCGGCACCGGTGAGGAAATAGGCCGCCACCAGCAGGGCGATCAAGGCCGCGAGTATCAGGCGTCGTCGAGTCAAGGGAGGGGCTCCTGGTCGAGAGGGGTGAGGGTCGAGTCGATACGTGGCCGATGAGGCCCGAACCGGGCGGATGCCAGCACGGCAACGCCCCTCTGTCGCCGCGGAACGGGGTCCCTTACACGGCGTACATTATTGCACAGAGCTTGTACGGAACCCTAGGCAATCGATAGGCTCCAATCTAACACCTCTCACCAACGGAGCCACCCATGAAACTGCCCTCCCCTCCCCTTCGGCACCTGGCGCTGCTGGCCCTGCCGGCCGCCTTCCTGCTGGGGAGCCCCTCCCAGGCCAGTGACGAGACGGCCAGCGCGGTCTTCGCCGGCGGCTGCTTCTGGTGCGTGGAAGAGGCCTACGACAAGGTCGACGGCGTGACCGCCACCACCTCGGGTTACACCGGCGGCCACACCGAGAACCCGACCTACCGTCAGGTCACGGCCGGCGGCACGGGGCACGCCGAGGCGGTCAAGGTCGACTACGACCCCGAGCGGGTCGACTACGAGACCCTGCTCTACGTGTTCTGGCGCAACGTCGACCCGTTCGCCGAGGATCGCCAGTTCTGCGACAAGGGCGCCTCCTACCGCAGCGCCATCTTCCCCATGAACGCCGAGCAGCGCGCCCTGGCCGAAGCCAGCCGCGAGGCCATGGCCGAGCGCTTCGACCGGGAGATCGCCACCGAGATCAGCGACTTCGACGCCTTCTACCCGGCCGAGGAGTACCACCAGAACTACTACGCCGAGAATCGCGTGCGCTACAACTTCTACAAGTCGGCCTGCGGCCGCGTCGACCGGCTCGAGGAGGTCTGGGGCGAGGAGGCCAGCGCCAGCACCGCGCCCTGAGCCTCGCGGCGCTCGCCGCGCCACAGCCAGGCGGCGAGCGCCAGGGTTCCGCCCAGCACCAGCCATGAGGCCAGCGCCACGCCGGGCCAGCCGGCGGCCCGCCAGAACGGCTCCAACCACAGGCCGCCGAGGCTCGCCCCGCCATAGTAGAACACCAGGTAGAGCGCCGAGGCGCTGCCCCGCGCCCGACCGGCGTGGCGCCCCACCCAGCTCGAGGCCATGGAGTGGGCCAGGAAGAAGCCGAAGGCGTTGAGCGAGAGCCCGACGATGATCCAGGCGAGCGAGCCGGCCAGGGTCAGGGTGGTGCCGACCGCGAAGATCAGGATCCCCAGCATCATGCACGTCGGCTGCGACCAGCGCCCGGCCAGGCGCCCCGAGAGCGACGAGCCGAGCGTCCCGCCCAGGTAAGTCAGGAAGATCAGGCCCAACAGCCGCGCCCCCAGTCCGAACGGCGCCTCCGCCAGGCGGAAGGTGAGGTAGCTGTACTGGTTGATGAAGATCATGAAGTTGAGCCCGCCGAGCAGGTAGGCGCCGAGCAGCCGCGGGGTCGCCAGGTGCCCGCCCAGATCGGCCAGGGCACCGCCCAAAGCGAAGCGACGCGGCGTGAAGGCGCGCGCCGGCGGCAACAGCTTCCAGAACAGCGCCAGCCCGACCAGCGTCATGCTCCCCACGGTCATGAAGCTCGCCGCGGGTCCACCGATCTCGGCCACCGCGCCACCGACCACTCGGCCGGCGATCCCGCCCAGCGAGTTGGCGCCGATATAGAGCCCCACCGCCGAGAGCAGTGCCGGGCGCTCGAACTCATCGCCCATCCAGGCGATGGCCACCGCCGGCAATCCCCCCAGCACGAACCCCTGCAGCGCCCGCAACGCCAGCAGGGCCTCGAAGGTCGGCGCCAGCGCCAGCGCCAGGGAGAGCAGGCCCGACGCCAGCAGGGTCAGGCGCATGATGGCGCCGCGGCCGATGGCATCGGAAAGCGGACCGAACACCAGCAGCGAGGCGGCCAGCGACAGCGTGGCGGCGGACATCGTCAGGCTGATGGCCAGCGTCGAGACGCCATAGGCCTCGCGCAGCGCCGGCAGCAGCGGCTGGGGAGCGTAGAGGTTGATGAAGACCAGGAAGGAGCCCAGGCAGAGCGCCAGGGTGGTGCGCCACCAGGCGGGGCTGCGCACCGCGAGCATGCCGTCCGCTCAGCCCTCGCCCAGGGCGTCGAGACGCCGGGCCAGCAGGACCGGCTCCAGGGTGCGGCGCGCCTGCCAGTAGTAGCGCTGCCAGTAGCGATTATCGAGCTCGGAGATCATCACGCCCCGGGACGTGGAGGCGTGCAGGAAGCGGCCCTCGCCGACGTAGATGCCGACGTGGCGATAGGCGCCGGGGGGGCGGAAGAACACCAGGTCGCCGGGACGCAGGTCATCACGCTCGATCTCGAGCCCCTGGCGCACCTGCTCGCCGGTGGTGCGCGGCAGGTCGAAGCGGAAGGTATCGCTGAAGATGTTCTGGACCAGCGCCGAGCAGTCGATGCCCCGGGTGCTCTCCCCGCCCAGCCGATAGGGGGTGCCGACCCAGCGCTCGTGCTGCGCCAGCAGGGCGCGTCGAATCAGCCGCGGGGGCGGGTGTCGCAGGCCTCGGGCCTCGAGGATGGGATTGTCCACCGGCGACATGCGGGGATCGCCGGGCAGGCCCGGCAGGTCGCGGGCGAAGTAGTCGCCGACCGGCGGCTTTTCGCTTGGCCCCGGCGCGGCGCAGCCGGCCAGCATCAGCAGGGCGACTCCCAGGGTTCCCACACGACACGCGCGAGCGTCCAGCATCCTGCAACGACCTAGTTGACGGAGCCGCATCTGCTCCTTCGATGCGGTGCGTTCCTCGGCTCCTGCGAATTGTCGCTGTGGCAGTGTTCCCTGATGCTTCGGGGGCACTGCCACAGCGGCCTCCCGGCGGCTCGCTGCGGGTCCATGGCCCGGCAGCGGCGCTGCGCCGAACCGACTATAAACCAAAGGCGCCTCGCAGGGCGAGTCCTCAGTGGAGGGTGCGATGGTCGCCCGGCAGCGTATCGATATGCAGCGGCGCCCAGTGGCGCGGCCGCGCCCCGGGAAAGTCGAGGCTGGCCCAGGCGCCGGCCAGGGGCGGCGCGCCGGAGAGCCAGGTCACCAGCGCCTGGCGGAAACCGGCCAGGAAGCTCTCGCGCTCGGGGGTCTCGCCCATGAAGAAGGAGAAACCGGCATGCAGGCCACGGGCGTACTCTTCCCAGCCCGCGTAGTGCTCGCTGGCCAGGGCGTGGGCCCGCTCGAGCAGGCGCAGGAAGGCGTCCTGCTCGAGCCAGCCGAGCTGGCGGCCGGCGATGGCCAGGTCCACCGCCTGGGCGATGTCCCAGGCCGCCAGGTCGATGTCGTTGCAGCCGTCCTCGTCGTCCCTGACACGCTTCAGCCGCAGCAGGTGGGCGCCCTCCTCCTCGCTGCACTCGTCGCTCTCGAGGATCGCGATCTCCGAGGCGAGCCGTCCCCGGTTGAGGGTGTAGGGGGCGTAGTTGATCTGATACTCCTGACGATCGCCCGCCTCGATCAGGTAATCGAGGAACTCGGTGAGCTCTGCCGCGCCGTGCAGGGCGTAGTGGCCGTCGACCCACTCGCGAATGGCCGCGCACTCGCGCTCGCTCTCCGGCTGGGGCAGGCTCCAGGCCGGACTGTTGAGCGGTCCCACCAGGGCCATGGCCGTGAAGTGGACGAGCGTCGGCCGCGGACCGGGCTCGTGCCACTCTCCGCCCCGCCAGTCGAGCCAGTGGAAGAGGCTGCCGGGATCCTCCAGGTGCCAGCGGATCTCGGCGACCATCGGCGCCTGCTCGGGCTCGGGGAGCAGGCTCTCCCACTGGGCCCAGGCCTTCAGCAGGCGCCGGGCATCGGGATAGAAGCGGCACAGCGAGCCCTGCAGGGCACGCGCCAGCGCGGCCAGGCGGGTCCCATCGAAGTCGCCGCTGTCCATGGCCATCTGCAGGTGGAAGGCGAACTTTTCGGCCATGTGGATCGTCGCCGCGTGGCGGCTGGCCTGCTTCAGGCCGTCGCGGGCGGCCAGTTCCTTGGGCAGCGCATGGCCGAAGGGCGTCTCGGCCATCGGCAGGGCCCCGTGGGCGGCGTCCGCGGCCAGCTGATTGAGGTGATGGGCCTGGGCCGGCAGCCAGTAGCGGGAGAGCGCCTCGACGCCCTCGTCGGCATGCAGGTCGAGGGTCTCGGCGAGGTAGTGTCGCGCCTCTTCGCGCCGTGCCGCCGGCAGCTCGGGTGGCGTGCCCTGGCGGGCGGCGAACTCGGGCTCGCGCACCGTCGCCAGCGCCAGCACCCAGTGGCGCGGATCGCGGCGCCAGGCCCCCAGGGCGCCCCGCGACGCCGCGATGAGCTCGTCGGCGACCAGCCCCTGCAGGGGCGTCTTCCAGGGGCTGACCGGCGACTGCAGCAGCAGCGACCAGTCGGCCTCGAGCGAGGGCAGCAGGTTGCGCCCCTCGAACAGGCTGCGGCCGCGCTGGTAGGCCCGCGCCAGGGCCGCCCAGTCGCTGTAGCGACGCAGCAGCAGATCGGCCCCGTGGTGGGCGAAGTCGTGGGCCTCTTGTGTATCGAGCCACCCCAGGCAGGCCCCCGCCCAGGCCAGGTCGACCAGCCGCAGCCAGTCCCAGGCGGCCCACTCCAGCGGCTCGCCGCGGTCGAGGAAGCCGAGCAGCACCCGGCCGTAGTCGCGCTCTCCCCCGTCCAGCGCGTCCTGCCACTGTCGTCGCGCCGCGCCATCGGCCTCGAGCAGGCGCGAGGCGTCCAGGTCCCAGCCGTGACGGTCGCCCTGGGCGGCCAGCCACAGCAGGCTGCGCACCAGGTCGTCACGGCCCTGGATCTGCCACGCCTCGTCAAGCCAGGCCTCGAGGCGCTGCCAGTCATGGGCGCCGGCCGGCAGTTCGAGGACCGGCGAGAAGGCGGCGCGCAGACGCCATACCTGATGCTCGGGGGGCGTCGGCCAGAGCGCCGCCTCCCGGGGATGATGGGCGAGCCACTCCTGCAGCATCTCCCAGGTCACTCCGGCGCCGTCATGTTCGAGGGCCGCCAGCGCCTCACAGGCCTCATAGAAGCCGTCGTCACCGCGCACCCAGCCCTCGGCGCTGCGGGCATGCAGCAGCGCCGATAGCCAGGCATCTAGGCTCGCGTGGTGCGCGGTGATCTCCTCGGCCAGCCGCTGGGCCCAGCCGCGGGCGCGTGCCTCGCAGAGCCAGCCGGCGCCGCCGGCCAGGGCGATGATCTCCAGGCCGGCCAGCAGCCGCGCCGGGTCGAGGTGGCCCCCGGTGCCGAGGGTCTCCAGCAGGCACCAGCCCAGCTCGCCTCGATCGACGACCCCGAGCGCCGAGAGTCGCGCAACCGCCGTCTCGGCATCCACTGTGAGAGGATCGGGGGCGAAGGCCCAGTCACACAGCACCAGCTGCTGGGCCCACCAGGCATTAAGGGGATCGACCAAGGCTCACCTCGCCATCATCCGGAACAGGAACGTGCAGTGCTGCCAAGCGCAGCAAGTCGGCGGCATAGTGTACCGGAAAGCCGTGCCAGCGCCGATGGCCATGGGAGACTCGCGCGAGAAAATCGCGCTGGACGCGGGCTTGGCGACATGTTTTAAATAATGCACACTCGTCAAACAAGATGATCATATCACGAGGAACCCTGATGTCTGCGCACCCCGAGCTGCTGATCGACAAGGCCTTTGTGGCCGGCCAGTGGCGAGACGGCGAACGCCGTTTCGCCGTGACCAATCCCGCCACCGGCGAACGCCTGGCCGAGGTCCCGGATCTCAGCGGCGAGCAGGCCCGTGAGGCCGTCGCCGCGGCCGCGGATGCCTGGCCGGCCTGGCGCCGGAAGACCGCCAAGGAGCGCGCCGCCCTGCTGCGTGGCTGGTTCGATCGCATCATGGAGCACCAGGAGGCCCTGGCGCGGCTGATGACCCTCGAGCAGGGCAAGCCGCTCGCCGAGTCCCGGGGCGAGGTGGCCTACGGCGCCGCCTTCGTGGAGTACTACGCCGAGGAGGCCAAGCGGGTGGCCGGCGAGACCCTGCCCGGCCACGGCGCGGACAAGCGCATCCTGGTGTTCCGCGAGCCGATCGGCGTGGTGGCGGCGATCACCCCCTGGAACTTCCCGCTGGCCATGATCACCCGCAAGTGCGCCCCGGCGCTCGCCGCCGGCTGCCCTGTGGTGATCAAGCCCGCCGAGGCCACGCCGCTGACCGCCCTGGCGCTGGCCAAGCTCGCCGAGGAGGCCGGCTTCCCGGCCGGCGTGATCAACGTGGTGACCGCCTCGAAGCCCGCCGAGATCGGCGAGGTGCTGACCACCGATCCGCGGGTGCGCAAGATCTCCTTCACCGGCTCCACCCCGGTCGGCAAGCGGCTCCTCGCCCAGTGCGCCGGCACGGTGAAGAAGGCCTCCATGGAGCTCGGCGGCAACGCGCCCTTCATCGTCTTCGACGATGCCGACCTGGACGCCGCCGTCGAGGGGGCCGTGGCCTCCAAGTTCCGCAACTCCGGCCAGACCTGCGTGTGCACCAACCGCCTGCTGGTCCAGGCCGGGGTCTACGACGCCTTCCTCGAGAAGCTCGCCGCGCGGGTCGCCGAACTCCAGGTGGGCAACGGCCTCGAGGAGGGCGTGGTGCAGGGCCCGCTGATCAATGACGCCGCCGTCGACAAGGTGCAGACGCACATCGCCGATGCCCTCGACAAGGGCGGACGCCTGGTCTGCGGCGGCGCGCCCCACGCGCTGGGCGGCACCTTCTTCGAGCCGACGATCATCGCCGACGTCACCGACGCGATGCGCGTGGCTCGCGAAGAGACCTTCGGCCCGCTGGCCCCGGTGTTTCGCTTCGAGACCGATGACGAGGCGATCGCCATGGCCAATGCCACCGAATTCGGCCTCGCCGCCTACTTCTATGCCCGCGACTATCGTCGTATCTGGCATGTGATGGAAGGGCTCGAATATGGCATGGTGGCGGTCAACGAGGGCATCCTGTCCACCGAGCTTGCCCCCTTCGGAGGCGTGAAGGAATCGGGCCTGGGACGCGAAGGGTCGCGCCACGGCCTGGACGAGTACACTGAACTAAAATACGTCTGCGTCGGCGGCCTCTGATCGCCCGCAGCGTCTAACTAGGAGTCAGGACCCATGAACAACGCACAGCTCAACGAACTCAAGCAGCGCTACGTGGCCAGCGGTGCCGCGAGCCCGGCCACCCAGTTCGCCGACCGCGCCGAGAACGCCCTGATCTGGGATGCCGACGGCAACCGGATCATCGACTTCGCCGGCGGTATCGGCGTGCTCAACATCGGCCATCGCCATCCCAAGGTGGTCCAGGCGGTCAAGGACCAGCTCGACAAGGTGATGCACACCTGCCAGACCGTGATGCCCTATGAGGGCTACGTGAAGGTGGCCGAGAAGCTCAGCCAGGTCACCCCGGTGCGCGGCCATGCCAAGGTGATGCTCGCCAACTCCGGTGCCGAGGCCCTGGAGAACGCGGTCAAGGTCGCCCGTGCGGCCACCGGCAAGAACAACGTCATCTGCTTCGACGGCGGCTACCACGGCCGTACCTTCATGACCATGGCGATGAACGGCAAGGTCGCCCCCTACGCCACCGACTTCGGCAGCATGCCGGGCAACGTCTTCCGCGCGCCCTACCCCGTGCCCTACCACGGCGTCAGCGAGGACGAGGCCCTGCGCGGCCTGAAGATGGCGCTGAAGACCGATGCCAATCCCAAGGACACCGCGGCCATCGTGCTCGAGCCGGTGCTCGGCGAGGGCGGCTTCTACCCGGCGCCGGCGAGCTTCCTCAAGGCGATCCGCGAAATCTGCGACGAGCACGGCATCCTGATGATCGTCGACGAGGTGCAGTCCGGCTTCGGGCGGACCGGCAAGCTGTTCGCCATCGAGCACAGTGGCGTCGAGCCGGACATCATGACCATGGCCAAGAGCATGGCCGATGGCATGCCGATCTCCGCCGTGGTCGGCACCGACACGGTCATGGACGCCTCCGGCGCCAACTCCCTGGGCGGCACCTACACCGGCAGCCCGGTCTCCTGCGCCGCGACCCTGGCCGTGCTCGAGGTGTTCGAGGAAGAGAACATCCTCGGCAAGAGCCAGGCGCTCGGCGACAAGCTGGCCAAGCGCTTCGACCAGTGGCAGCAGGACTTCGAGTGCGTCGACTTCGGCCGCAACATGGGCGCCATGGCCGCCATCGACCTGGTCTCCGACCGGGATAACCACACCCCGGACGCCGAGCTGGCCGGCGCGCTGTGCAAGAAGGCCCGCGAGAAGGGACTGATCCTGCTCTCCTGTGGCCTCTACGGCAACACCATCCGCTTCCTGATGCCGGTGACCATCGAGGACGAGGTTCTCGAGGAAGGCCTGGCCATCGTCGAGGAGTCCCTCAGGGAGCTGGTCGGCAGCAAGAGCGCCGCCACCGCCTGACGCAAGGCCCTGACGGTACAACATCGCGCATGACCCGACCGCCCGGCTGGAGACAGCCGGGCGGCTTGCGTCGGGGCGTTACGCTAGCGCTTGCATGGTGGCCTGCGTCGGGGGACGCCATCGGGCCGATTCCCTGCTAAGGTCGCCACGGCGAGGCGCGCGTCGCTCTCGTTATCCCCCCTTTCGCTGCCCACCGGATTGGCGCCATGATCTTTCGCACCCTCTCCCTGCTGCGCTCCCTGCAGGGGGCCCATCACACGGCCCAGGATGCCAGGGCCAGGATCCAGCAGGCCTGCGACTACCGCTGGCTGAAGGGTCAGCTGGCCCATGGGATGATCGCGGCCCGCGAGGCGAGACTCGACGATGGCACCCCGGCCGTTCCCGTGGTGGTGCCCTTCGTGGCTACCCCCGAGCGGTGTCGCGGCGGTCGCTGGCCAGACGATCCCGAGGCGCGGGAAGGCTGCTACGTGGAGGGGAGCCACGCCTGCCGGGCCGCCGGCGCCCCGGGCTATCGCACGCTGGAGAGCCTCTCCCAGGGGCTGGTACAGGGCGGCATGGCGGTGCTGAAGGACGCGGCGCGCTTCCAGTACCTCGTCGAGCGACAGGCCCTGCGGCTCACCTGGCGGCGCGTCGAGTCCCTGACGCCGGACCTCGCCGGTCAGCTCGGTCAGCGCCTCGCCGCGTCAGGCAGCGAGCGTCACGGCCTCTTCCTGCTCGAGATCCGGCTGCCCGCCGCGGCCAGCGACATCGCGCTGAACGGCGAGTGGCTGGATCGCTGCCTGGATCGCTATCGGCGCATCCTGCCCAGGCCGGCCGATTGAGGCTCAACCTCGAGCCGTGGCGCTCCCCCGTTCAGTCGATGACCTCTGCGGTCAGGTGCTCGGCCATCTCCTCGGGGGAGAGTCGGCGCCCCGCGATATAGAAGACCTCGTCCCCTGCCGCCAGCAGGACGTCGTCATCGGGGTTGAGCACCGGGTAGAGCGCGTCGCCCTGACGGATCGCGATCAGCGAGGCGCGGCAGCGAGCGCGCAGGCGGCTCGTCACCCGCGCCACCGACAGGGGCTCCGGGAGTCCCGCCAGGCGGGTCGAGTACTGGGTCTGCGCCTGGTCGGCATCGACGAGCAGGCGCATGACCTCCTCGCTGCCGGGATCGACGGCGGCCTTGACCAGCATCTGCTGGTGCAGGGAGGGAATCACGTTCACCGTGGGACAGTGGGTCTCGAGCAGCCGCCCCACCATCTGGTTCTTCACGTAGGCGGTGATCCGACAGTCGGCGTCGACCAGAGCGGAGAGGTGCATGCAGACGAGATTCGTCTCGCTGTCGTCCTCGACGTCGACCACCACCAGGGAGGCATCCTTCACCGCGGCCCGCTCGTAGAGCGACTCGTCCGACAGCGAGGCGGCGCGGAAGTACTCCACGCCCTGCTCGAGGAAGGGGTTGCGGGACGGCGCACCGCCGCCGACGCAGAGCGCCACCACCTGCCCGGGCCGCGACTCCTCGCGGACCTGATCGACCAGCGACGCGGTGTAGGCGTTGTAGCCGACGATGACGATATGGTCCTTCTGCACGATCGTTTGCTCCCCGTTGAGGCGCCGGGTGAACTGCGAGATCACCGAGGCGGAGGCCTTGCCCAGCAGGGTGGCGAAGAGCCCGATCCCCACCGGAATGATGAAGAACACGACCATCAGCTGACCGCCCCGCGTCACGGGAGAGTAGTCCCCGTAGCCGACGGTGGAGGTGGTGACGATCATGTAATAGAGGAAGGCGGTCGGCGAGGCGACCAGCGCCGTCTCACCGGCAAGCGTAAGGCCGATCCAGGCGAGCAGCAGGTAGCCGAGCAGCAGCAGGCCGAGCACGCCCCAGCCCATGTCGGCGATGCCGCGGATCAGCACGGCGCCGAGTCGTTTCAGTACGTACATGCGGGTCCCTTGCGATGGCCCCGCCAGGCGGGGCCATGAGATCCCCCCGCGCGGCGGGGGGCGAGCCGGACGGAAGGCGCGTCAGGCCTTCTTGACCTTGGCGATGACCCACAGCAGCACCACGGCACCGACGATGGCGGTGACCAGCGAGCCGACGAAGCCCCCGGCCTGCAGACCCAGCAGGTTGAAGAGCCCGCCGCCGACCACCGCGCCGACCACGCCGACGCCGATGTTGCCGAGCAGGCCGAAGCCGCCGCCGCGCATGATATGGCCGGCGATCCAGCCGGCCAGGCCACCGATGATCAACCAGGCGATGATACCCATGGAACACGCTCCTTTTTTGCGGGGTGACCCGATCGGTCACGAGGACTCGATGGTGCCTCGGTGGCGCGCGAGAGAAAAGCCCGGCGTGCCGCCGCCGCGAACCGCGGCGTGCGACCGGCGCTAGAACGTCGACCCGGGCCGGTCGAGGAAGGCGCGCTCGGCGGGCGTCGAGTCGCGTCCGAGCGAGGCGTTGCGATGGGGGTAGCGACCGAAGCGTTCGAGCACGTCGCGATGGCGCTGCTCGTGGCGCAGGTTCTCCTCGAGCCCCGGCTGGGCGAACAGGCGCAGCGCCTCGTCATGGATGACGAGCGACTCGCTGTGCATGTAGGGCATGAAGAGGAAGGCGCGCCAGGCCACGTCGAGCAGGCGGTCCGACTGGTGGGCGACGGCCTCCTGGGCCAGCACCAGGGCCAGCGGGTCCCAGGCGAAGGCCAAGGGCGATCCGCGATGGATATGGCGCGGAAACTGATCGAGCACGATCACCTCGGCCAGGCGCCCGCGGGCCGAGGCCCGCCACTGCCATAGCTCGCCGCGGCCGGCGGCCGTCAGCAGCGCCTCGAAGCGCCGGGCGATCTCGGCGTCCAGGCCCGCGTCCTTGCGAAACCACTGGGCGGGCTTGAGCTCCCCGAACCAGAAGTCGATCACCGTCTCGGGACGACGCTCCTCCATGGGATCCTCCTCATGCACCGGGATGAAGCTGGTACCATCAGAGGGTAGCCGTCCCCACCCCCACCCACCACAAGAGAGCCACATGACCACCTTCGAGATGCTGCAGATGCTCGGTTACGTCTTCAATATCCTCGGCCTAGTGATCTGCATCGGGGGCCTGACCCTGGCGCGTCGCCCGGAACGGCGCGTGCTCGGTCGCTGCCTGGCGGTGCTGGGGTTCGTGATCGCCGCCACTCCCCTACTGCTGCAGCTGTTCGGGCTGGTGCAGCCGATCCCGGCGGGGGCCATGCCACCGCGCTAGTCGCGTGGCCGGCCGGCGACGGAGCCCGGCCGTCCGCCGCCGCGTGCCGGGCGAGACGGCGTCGTTTCGTCACACCGTCCCTTGTCAGGTGCCGTCCCGACCCGCACATTAGAGCGACGTAAAACCGCCTGCCAGGATGTCCGATGCGCCCCTCCCTGCCCCGTGAACTCCATGACCTGCTCGAGCGCGGCCGCGACCGCCAGCTGCGCCTGGCGGTGACCGGCCTCTCTCGCGCGGGCAAGACGGCCTTTCTCACCTCGCTGGTCAATCAGCTGCGCCATGCCGGCCTGGAGGCGCGCCTCGACCTGCTGCCCGCCGCCCGCGAAGGACGCCTGCTCGGCGCCCGACGGGTCCAGCAGCAGGACCTGGGCGTGCCGCGCTTCCCCTACGACCAGGCCATGGCGGCGCTGGACGCCCAGCCACCGCGCTGGCCCGAGCCGACCCGCGGCATCAGCGAGCTGCGCCTGACCCTGCGCTACCGGCCCACGCGCAGCGGCCTGCTCGGCGGCGAGACGCGCCAGCTGACCCTGGACCTGTTCGACTATCCCGGCGAGTGGCTGCTCGACCTGCCGCTGCTGGGTCACGACTACCTGAGCTGGAGCGAGACCCAGCGCCACGATGGCGGCAGCGAGCGCGCCGCGCTGTTCGCCGACTGGCAGGCGGCGGTGGGCGATCTCGATCCCGCCGAGGAGGTCGACGAGGCGCGCCTGGCCGAGATCGCCGAGCGCTACGCGATCGGGCTGCGGGCCGCCCGGGAGGCCGGCTTCGCCGACCTGCAGCCGGGGCGCTTCCTGCTACCCGGCGAGCTCGAGGGCGCGCCGGTGCTGCAGTTCTTCCCGCTGCCGGGCATCGCCGAGTCCGACCGCGAGGCGCTCGCCGCCCTGCCGGCCGAGAGCCTCTACGCCACCCTGGCGCGACGCTTTCGCCACTACCAGCAGCACATCGTGCGCCCCTTCTACCGGGAGCACTTCCGGCGCTTCGACCGCCAGATCGTGCTGGTCGACGTGCTCGGCGCCCTCAACGCCGGACCCGAGCGCTTCGAGGATCTCTCCCGGGCGCTGTCGCGGCTGATGCAGAGCTTCGACTACGGTCGGCGCAGCCTGCTGACGCGCCTCTTCGCGCCGCGCATCGACCGCCTGGCCATCGCCGCCACCAAGGCCGATCACGTCACCCCCGAGCAGCACGGCCGGCTGGTCGCGCTGCTCGAGGCGCTGCTGGCCGAGCCGCTCAAGGACCTGCGTTTCGCCGACGTGCCGGTGCGGGCCCTGTCGCTGGCGGCGATTCGCGCCACCGAGAGCCGCGAGGTCCACCAGCAGGGGCAGCGCTCGCCGGCCCTGCGCGGCACGACTCTCGACGGCGAGTCGCGCCTGCTGTTTCCCGGCGAGGTGCCGGACCGCCTGCCCCGGGCCGACTTCTGGGCCCGCCAGGGCTTCGCCTTCACCGCCTTTCGCCCCCTGCCCCGCGAGCCCGGCACGCCGCTGCCGCATATCCGCATGGACGCCGCCCTGGACTGGCTGATCGGAGACAAGCTGCCATGATGCCTCCCCGCGAGCCCGACCCGCGCCCGGGGGAGCACTTCTCCCTCGACGAGGCGCACGACGACGTCGCCCCCGCCGACCCGCAACCCGGCCGGCAGTTCGATGACGAGACGCCGAGCCGGCCGCCGGCCGAGACCGAGCGCCAGACGCGGTGGGAAGCACAGGCGCTGGACGAGAGCCTGATGCGCCCGCGCAAGCGTCGCTGGGGCCTTGCCGCGCTGCTCGGCGGTAGCCTCGGCCTGGGCACCCTGGAGGCCGGCCACACCCTCTATGCCGCGAGCCTCGGCGGGGACTGGATGGCCGGTGCCTGGAGCCTGCTGCTGTTGCTGGCCCTTGGCCTCGGCGGCTCGGCGCTGGCGCGCGAACTCTGGCGCCTGCGCCGCCTGACCCGCCACGCGCGGCTGCGCGAGCGCCTGGCCGCACTGCCCGAGGCCACCCCGGCCGAGGCGCAGACGCTCGCCGAACGGCTGCGACGCGAGCTGGCCCTGGATGACGACCACCCCCACTGGCAGGCCTTTGTGGCGGCCCGGGAGCCCCACCACGACGGGCGCGACGTTCGCGCCCTGCTCGACCACCACCTGCTCGCGCCCCGGGATCGCGAGGCGAGCCGGCTGATCTCGCGGATGTCCGGCGAGACGGCGATCATGGTGGCGGTCAGCCCACTGACCCTGGTGGACATGGCCCTGGTGGCCTGGCGTCACCTGGCGATGGTCGACCGGCTGTGTCGGCTCTACGGGCTGGAGCTCGGCTATGCGGCGCGCCTGCGGCTGCTGCGCAGCGTGCTCTATCAGATGGCCTTCGCGGGCGCCAGCGAGATCGCCGGCGAAGCCAGCATGGAGATGCTGACCATGAACCTGGCCGGCAAGCTCTCGACGCGCGCCGCCCAGGGGCTCGGCATCGGGCTTTTGGGGGCGCGGCTGGGGCTGCGCACCCAGCGGCTGGCGCGCCCGCTCGAGTTCACCTCGGACGAGACGCCACGCCTGGCCGACCTGCGCCGCGACCTGTGGCGGCAGATCAGGCGCCTGGAGGCCAGCGAACCGCGCTCCCGGGAGCAGCCCCACCACCCTTGACCCGGATCATGACAGCGTACCGTGAGATGACTAGGCTCATCGATAGGTAGACACTCTCGTCTTCGCAAGGAGGACCGCGTCATGTTCCACTCCATCCTGGTGCCCATCGACGGTTCCGAACACGCCAAGAAGGCCCTTGCCGTGGCCTGCCAGCTGGCCCGGCAGGAGCAGGCGTCGCTGATCCTGCTGCACATTCCCGAGCAACTCGCCCAGGACACCCTGCTGGTCTGGGGCATCGGCGCCGTCGAGATGAAGGCCTCGCAGGAGGAGCTCGAGGCGGCCGGGCGCCAGATCAGGGACCGG
This sequence comes from Halomonas sp. B23F22_3, assembly GCF_043496965.1. NCBI lineage: Bacteria > Pseudomonadati > Pseudomonadota > Gammaproteobacteria > Oceanospirillales > Halomonadaceae > Halomonas > Halomonas sp. B23F22_3. The sequence continues at coordinate 125,058 of NZ_JBIEKG010000002.1, read as the reverse complement.
GCCACCGAGGCGGCCCGCGACGCCGGCGTGGAGCATATCGAGGCCATGATCGCCCAGGGCGATCCGACCCGCACCATCCTCGACGAGGCGCGGCGGCGCGACGTCGATGCCATCGTGATGGGCAGCCGGGGACTGGGCGACCTCAAGGGGCTGGTGGTCGGCAGCGTCTCCCACAAGGTCAGCCACGCCGCCGACTGCACCGTGATCACCGTGCGCTGAGCGGCGCCTGATAAAGCGAGCGGGGCCGACGCGACGGCCGCCCCGCCGCAACCGCTTGATTCGCCGTGGGCAGGTCCCGCGGCGTTTGGCGCCGGAGTCGCGAATCCGTATAGTGGCCCCCCTACTCGCCAACCGATCGTGACCATGCTGCAGAACAATTCGGCGCTTGCTCAGCTCAAGCAACAGATCCGCGACAACACCCCTCGCGTAGAGGGCGTGATCAAGGCCACCGACCGGGGCTTCGGTTTCCTCGAGACCGATGACGGTGACTCCTATTTCGTGCCGCCCCCCGCCATGAAGCAGGTGCTGCATGGCGATCGCGTCGCGGCCGTCCTCCACGAAGAGGGCGACAAGAAGTCGGTGGAGCCCGATACCCTGATCGAGACCGGCATGGCGCGCTTCATCGCCCGCGTGCAGAAGCGCGACGGTCGCCTGGCGGTGATCCCCGATCATCCCACGATGAACACCCTGCTGAAGGCGCGCATCAAGCGCAGCCTCGACGAGGCGAGCATCGGGGACGGCGACTGGGTGGTGGCCCGCCTGGTGCGCCACCCCCTCAAGCCCGACGATCGCGCCTTCTTCACTCAGATCGATGAGCTGGTGGCCAAGACCGACGATCCCGCCGTGCCGTGGCGCGTGACCCTGGCGCGCCACGCCCTCGAGCAGGAGTGCCCGGATGCCGGCGACGACTGGCCGCTGCGCGACGAAGGCCTCGAGCGTGAGGACCTGACCGCCGAGCCCTTCTTCACCATCGACGGCGAGAAGACCCGGGACATGGATGACGCCCTGCGCATCCGCACCCGCGAGGACGGCGGCTGGTCGCTGACCGTGGCCATCGCCGACCCCACCGCCTACGTGGAAGAGGGTCACGCCGCCGATCTGGAGGCGCGCACCCGCGCCTTCACCGTCTACCTGCCGGGCCAGAACGTGACCATGCTGCCCGAGCAGCTGGCCGACGACCTCTGCTCGCTGTGGCAGGACCGGGACCGCCCGGTGCTGGCCTGCACCCTGGAGATCGGCGCCGACGGCAGCCTCGGCGACTACCGCTTCTTCGCCGCTACCGCCCGCTCCCACGCCAAGCTCGCCTACGACCGGGTCTCCGACTGGCTCGAGGGCCAGGGCGACTGGGCGCCGGACGCGGCGATCGGCGAACAGCTCAAGGCCCTGGCGGCCATGACCGAGGCGCGCAGCGCCTGGCGCGCGGCCCACGCCCTGGTCTTCAAGGACCGTCCCGACTTCGTCTTCGACCTGGACGACGCCGGCAACGTGCTGGACATCCGCACCGAGCATCGGCGCATCGCCAACCGCATGATCGAGGAGTCGATGATCGCCGCCAACGCCTGCTGCGCACATCTGCTCGCCGAGCACGTCGGCCACGGCATCTTCAACGTCCACCGCGCCTTCGAGCCCGAGAAGGCCGAGGCCGCCCAGGAGTTCCTGGCCGAGCAGGACATCCAGGTGGAGCACGAGCAGCTCACCGAGCTCTCCCGCTACACCGAGCTCAAGCGCGAGCTCGAGGGCCGCGACGACGCCTGGCTCGACGCGCGCCTGCGCCGCTTCCAGGGCTTTACCAGCATGTCGGCGCAGCCCGGCCCGCACTTCGGCCTCGGCCTCGCCGCCTACGCCACCTGGACCTCGCCGATCCGCAAGTACGGCGACATGGTCAACCACCGCCTGATCAAGCGGGTGCTCAAGGGCGAGCAGGCCCCGGCCGAGGCCAGCCAGGCGCTCACCGAGCAGCTCACCGAGCGTCGCCGGCTGAACCGCATGGCCGAGCGCGACGTCAAGGACTGGCTCTACGTGCGCTACCTGACGCCCGCCGCCGAGGCCGGCGAGACCTTCGAGGCCGAGATCATCGCCATCAACCGCGGCGGCATGCGGGTGCGCCTGACCGCCAACGGCGCCACCGCCTTCATTCCGGCCCCGCTGATGCACAGCGACCGCAAGAAGGTGGCGATCGACGACAAGGATGGCCGCATCCAGATCGAGGGCGAGGAGCGCTTCAAGCTCGGCGATGTCATCCGCGTGACGCTGACCGAGGCCCGCGAGGAGACCCGTTCGCTGGTCGGCCGCCCGGCCGTCTGAGCCCCAGCCCGCCGGCGTGACCCGCCTGGCGACACGCGACAACGGCGACCCTCGGGTCGCCGTTGTCGTATCGGGTCCGGCGTTACTCATCCCCCCTCGATAGCCGCCAGCGGTACCTGGTACACGTCAGCACCGTCAATGGTCACGATCCAAGTATCCCCCTCGAGGCGGGCCTCGGCCTCACGATTGGCCGCATTGACATAGTCCTTCATGAAATTGATGGTGAATTTCGCACCCGCCGGACTGAGCACTACCACACTCGCCTGTTTGTCCTCCATGCGCAGGATGCCCGCGGGGCAGGTACCAAAATCCTCTTGTCCCGCGGCGCGACAGCGCAGCAAGGTGGTGGCGTCGTAATCCGTTGTCGAAAAGGGCGCGGTGGGGCTGTCGGAATCGGGATGCAGGGCGTCCGTAGACCAGTAGACGAAAACGCTTTCGTCGGGAAAGCGAAAGATCAGGCCCTGGTCGCCCAGGCCACTCTGGCGATAGACGCTGCGGCCGTGCTGATCGGCGAAGTTGCCGGGCGTGTCACCCACCGGCGAGAGATCGTGGACCACCCCGTCACTGCGGTTGATGGTGACGTAGCCCTGGCGCTGGCTGAAGGTACAGGGGATCATCTTGTCACTCTGGTCGGAACCGGCGGGATAGATATCGCAACGCGCGTCCGTAGAATCGGCACACGCACCCGCAACGACGGCGGCGCCGAGGACCAGCATCAGTGCGGAACATAGTGGTTTCATGCCATGTCGCTCCTCGTCGTTATTCTCCCGGCGCCTCGCGAACGCAGGGCTCATGTTCATGTGCCCTCCCAGGGGTTGTCGCTGAATGCCTTCTTCGCCTGATCTTCATCCATGAACTGGTGTTGGTCCGCGTCGGTGAAGTCATCCCAGAACGCGCGCCATGCCCCTGCATCGTTGACCCTGAAATCCCCGGCCTGCTGCCGTTCCTCCAGGAATTGCCTGTAGGCATCCAGGGGCTCAGAACCAAGTTGCTGATAGATCACCCGCCCGCCGTTTTTCTGGTACAGGGACTGGTTGATCTTCCACTGGCGAATGACCGAGGAAGCCATGGCTCCACGCATCTCCCTGGCCTCCGCTGCCTCAGCCGGGGAGAAGTCCTCCAGGCTCTCGTAGTCGTCCCCGAGGTCCGCCTTCAGTCGTTTGTCCATGGTCGCGAGGTAGCCGTCGACCTCCTGTTGCGATACTGAAATATTGTGGTGATTCGCATAATCGTCAAACAGGCGCGTCAGTACCGTGGACTGGATTTCCAGGGGGTCCGTGGAAGAGATGTCCTCGCCCAGCACACGGGCGCTAGCCGTCGGTTCTGTCGTGGAGCGAAACTCGATGATCGCGCCATCCGCCATAGTGGCCAGGAACAGGTGGCCCTCCCTGGTCACAAAGCTGCGCACCCACTTGAACTGGGCGCGGTAGACCTCGTCCAACGACGTGTCCGGGCACCGGGCTCGCGTGGACGAGAGCTGTCCGAAGGTAAGCTGTGAGCCCTCGGCCTTCCAACTGGCGGTAGCGCTGTTGCAGTCGGACTGGATCAGGGCGGTGCCATCCGACTTTAAGTCCAGGGTGTAGCGAGACGGATCCTCTGGTTTGCGCGACGTATCGTCCATGGACTGAATTTCGACCAGTTGCCAATGAGTATCGTCAAGGGGACTCTCCGCGGCCTGCAGGAGTGCTGGCGTGAGGAGGATCAGGATGAACGTCGGAAATCGCACCTTCGAGTCTCCAGCATGTCTCGGGAGGGGGCAGGGTCGTCTTTGTGCATCGGACTTCAAGGTGCAGAATAGCCCTCCCCCTTGAACCGTACCGGAAACCATCGACGCGGAGGCCTTCACCAAGGCCAACGGCGCCACCGCCTTCATCCCGGCCCCGCTGATGCACAGCAAGCGCAAGAAGGTGGCGATCGACGACAAGGATGGCCGCATCCAGATCGAGGGCGAGGAGCGCTTCAAGCTCGGCGAAGTCATCCGCGTGACGCTGACCGAGGCCCGCGAGGAGACCCGCTCGCTGGTCGGCCGCCCGGCCGTCTGAGCCCCAGCCCGCCGGCGTGACCCGCCAGGCATGCATCAGGACGGCGACCCTCGGGTCGCCGTCCTGCGTTGTGCCTGTCGCAAAACTGTCGCAGGGCCGCCCTAGGCTGGCAGGGCACGCCAGCGCCAGGAGGGCTCCTTGCACATCGTCGACGTCACCATGTTCCACGCACCGGCCAGCGGCGGGGTGCGCACCTACCTCGAGGCCAAGCATCGCGTACTGGCCGCCTGGCCGGGCCTGAGCGGCAGCCTGCTGGTGCCCGGCGCCGAACGCGGCTCACTGGGCGGGGTACACACCCTCCCCGCCCCGCGGATCCCGCTGGGCCAGGGCTACCGCTTCCCGTTGCGCCGCCGCCCCTGGCGCGAGGCCCTGGTGGCGATGGCCCCCGACCTGATCGAGGCCGGCGATCCCTATGTCACCGCCTGGGCCGCCGTGGAGGCCGGCCAGGCCCTGGGGGTGCCCACGGTGGGCTTCTTCCACTCCGACCTGCCGAGGCTGATGGGGGATCGCTTCGGGGCCGCGGTCCGCCGGCGCCTGCAGCGCTACGTGGGCGAGCTCTACGGCCGCTTCGACAGCGTGCTGGCGCCCTGCACCGCCATGGCGGAGCGGCTGGCCGACTGGGGCGTGGAGAGGGTGCGGGTGCAGCCGCTGGGGGTCGACCTGGAGGCCTTCCACCCCCGGCATCGTGACCCCGGCCTGCGCCGGGCGCTGGGACTGTGCGACCGCCAGCGGCTGCTGGTCTTCGCCGGCCGCCACTCCCCGGAGAAGCATGTCGACGTGCTGCTGGCCACCATGGCCCGCCTGGGAGCGAGGTATCACCTGCTGCTGATGGGGCCCGGCATGCCGACCCGCGCGCCTGCGAACGTCAGCGTGGTGCCCCACTACTGCCCCCCCGCCGAGGTGGCCCGGGCGCTGGCCAGCGCCGATGCCATGCTGCATGCCGGCACCCGCGAGACCTTCGGCCTGGTGGCACAGGAGGCGATGGCCTGCGGCGTGCCGGTGATCGCGGCCCGGGCCGGCGCCCTCAGGGAGTACGTCCCGCTGGGAGCCGGGGTCCTCTGCCGCCCGGGCGACCCCGACGACATGGCCCGCGCCGTGCAAGAGCTCTTCCTCAATGATCCTGTCGCCATGGGGCGTCATGCGCGACGCCACGTGGAGCGCCATTTCCACTGGGAGCACGTGATCGACGGCCTGAGCCGGCACTATGCCGGCCTGGTCGACGCAGAGGCCGGGGCGGCCGCCACGCGTGCCGAGCGGGCATGACCCGGCCCGGCATGGCGATCTCCTGGCGCTGGCACCACGTCGGCCCGCTGGGCCTGGCGCTGCTCGCGCCCCTGCTGGTGACCGGGTGGCTGGGGGGCCAGGGAGCCCTCACCGCGCTCGGCGACTTCCCCGGCGCCCTGCTGGCCCTGATGGTCGGCATCGCCGTGCTGTGCTGGAACCTCAATGCCGCCCGCTGGCGGCTGCTGCTCTCCGGGCGCGCCGGACGCCTGGGCCAGGGTAGGGCCCTGGCCCTCGAGATGGCCGCCAAGTTCGCGCTGTGCGCCACGCCGGGAGGGACCGGCGGTGCCGCCACCTTCCTGCTGCTGCTGGCCAGGCGCGGCTACTCACCGGCGCGGGCCTCGGCCATCTACCTGGTCGATCAGTGCTGTGACCTGCTGTTCTTCGCCCTGATGCTCGCCCTGCTGGTCGCCGCGACTCTGGTCGGCGCCATCGACTGGCCGCACCGCACGCTGATCGGCGCCGCGCTGCTCGGCCTCGGCCTGCTGCTGCTCGGGCTGGGACTCATCCTGGCCGGGCTGCCCCGGCTGCTGAGGCGCCGACCCTGGCTCTCCTGGCCGGGCCCCGGGCGGCGGCGCCGCCTCGCCCGCCAGCTGCTGAGCGGTCGTCGCACCCTGATCGCCACCCTGCGCCTGCCGCCGCGGGTGCTGGCGGCGATCTTCGGACTCTGCTGCCTCCACTGGCTGTTGCGCTACAGCCTGCTCTACCTGGCCGTGCTCGGCATCGTCGGCCAGGGCGGGGCGCTGACCGACTGGGCCTGGACCTTCCTGGTGCAGATGCTGGCCATGGCGGCCAGCCAGTTCAGCGTGCTGCCCGGCGGCGCCGGCGCCGCCGAGCTCAGCGTCGGCGCCCTCTTGCTGCCGCTGATGGAGCGCGACCAGGCCGCCGCCGCCGTGCTGATCTGGCGCCTGGTCAGCTATCACCTCTACCTGCTCGCCGGGGCACCGGTCTTCCTGGTCATGCTCGGCAAGGCGCTGCGGCGTCGCGATCGAGCCGCCTGATCCCGGCCATAAGACACATCGTCTCGAGCACCGCTACTACCTCGTCCTCGTTCACGCGAATATGCATCTTGTCGTAGCGCCTCCATGGCCTCCTCCTCGACGCTATCGGCGGAGACCCATCGTGTGATCTCTTCTATGACCCCGTCATTGTCGGCGATAGCGAATCGGGCAGCGTTCTCATTGATGGTCCCGCTGTATCGTTGACGTCTTTCAACGCCTTACACCACACTGAAAACGCCGTGTCTTTTCACGGAATGATCGGCACCTTAACTGCCACCACCTCCATCTTCAACCTTCCATAGCCGTCTCTAATCGACGACATGATCAAGCCGATTTATCGGAAAATTACCCGAGAAAATAAGGTCATATAGGCCGAAAAGCCTGTCGCAAATTCAAGACGGAAAGGAGACATTGCATGAGCTCAACCATCGAGGTTGACACGGGCATCACCGCCGATGAACTCGAGACATTGATCCGAGAGGCTGCTCCCGGCACGACGGTGAAGCTCGCCGCCGGCGACTTCGAGTTCGACGATGCCATCACCATCGACCGCTCCGACATTTCCCTGATCGGCGCCGGTGCCGGCGAGACGGTGCTGACCTTCAGTGACCGGGCCCTGTCGAGCAGCGACTACGCCATCCGGCTCGACGGGACGGAGAAGACCTACACGGGAGAGCTGGCCACCGACGTCAACGAGGGCAGCCGCCAGCTGACGCTCGCGGACGGCCACGACCTCCAGGCCGGCGACACCCTGCGCATCTGGCAGGACAATGACGACGCCTTCTTCGACGAGATCGGCGACACCTCCTGGCGCAAGGTGCAATATGCCGAGCTGCGCACCAGCATGGCCAGGGTCGAGTCGGTAGAGGGGGACACCATTACCCTCGACCGCGGCGTACGCTTCGACTTCGCGGCCGGCAAGACCCAGGTCGCCCGCATGGAGACCGTGGACGACGTTACCCTGGAGGGCTTCAGCCTTGACTTCGCGCTGGGCTCTCCCTACCCGGGCGTCTTCGAGAACACCCTGGAGACATTGACCGGCTACAACGCGCTCCTGCTGACCGGCACCACGGATACCCGGCTCGCCGACATCACGGTCAACGATGGCCCCTCCACGGCCTTCCGGTTCTCCAGGACCCTGGATCCCGTCGCCGAGCACATCGAGGCCCATGGCGCCTTCAACAAGGGCAGCGGCGGCAATGGCTATGCCTATGAGCTGCACGAGAGCTACGATGGACGGTTCACCGGGCTCGAGGACAGCGGCATGCGCCACAGCCTGGTCTTCGCCTCCTGGCGCTCCTCGATGGGCAACGAGGTCGAGATCGCCTCCACCGACCGTGACGTCAACTTCCATGGCGGCCGCGATCACGACAACAGCATCCATGTCCTGAGCTCCATCCGCGATCCGGACGCCGATACCATGTCGCCGTCCCTCTATGTCAACGAGAACGGCGAGAGCTACGGGGCCCCCACCGACCCCGAGGCCAACGAGGTGGTGTTCGACTACCTGATCGGCTCGCGTCGCGATGACGACGTCCAGGGCTCGGACGACGGCGTCTACCTCAATGGCGGCCTGGGACATGACAGTCTGTCGGGGGGCAGCGGCGATGACGTCCTGCAGGGCGGCCCCGGCGACGACTGGTATGACGGCACCGACACGCTCGACGGGGGCCTGGGGGTCGATACCGCGCGCTATGCCGGCGACTTCGCGGATCACAATATCCAGTTCACCGAGAACGGGGTCATCGTCACCGGTCAGGGCAGCCACGACACCCTGACCGACATGGAGTTCGCGGTGTTCGACGACGGCGTCACCCTGCATCTCGCCTCGGGCAACGCCTTCCATGACTCGCCCCTGGCGATGCCCCGCCCCGAGGAGATCCTCGGCGGAGACGGCACGACGCCGGCCATCCTGGAGGACGATGCCGAACTCCTGGTCACCGGCAACGTCACCAGCCAGTGGTCCTCGGGCTATGTGGCCGAGGTCTTCGTCGAGAACGTCTCCGATGACGACATCGTCGACCCGGAGCTCGGCTTCGATCTCCCCGCCGATATCGACACCCTGTGGAACGGCGATCTCTCCGAGACCCAAGACGGCTACTGGGTCAAGGACAACGGCGACAACACCCTCGCCTCCGGCGAGAGCTGGCGCTTCGCCTTCAAGGCGTACGGCGAGGACGAGCTGCCCGCCGAGATGACGGCCAGGGACGAGACGGGCCAGGCCCTGGAGGTGCAGGTCCTGGGGCTCGGCAACTCAAGCGTGGAGGAAGTGGCCGGCTGACATCGGCGACCGCATGAGGGGCCGGCCCTGGAGGCGCCACGGCCGGGAGCCCCCCACGAAAAAGGGCACCCCGAGGGGTGCCCTTTTTCGATGCTGAGAGTCGCGCGGCTTACCAGCCGGTGGCGACCTTCAGGGCATCGCCGATCTCTGCCAGGGAGCGCACGGTCTTGACGCCCGCGGCTTCCAGGGCGGCGAACTTCTCGTCCGCGGTGCCCTTGCCGCCGGCGATGATCGCGCCGGCATGGCCCATGCGCTTGCCCGGAGGAGCGGTCACGCCGGCGATGTAGGAGACGACCGGCTTGGAGACGTGCTCCTTGATGTAGGCCGCGGCCTCTTCCTCGGCGGTGCCGCCGATCTCGCCGATCATAACGATCGCCTCGGTCGCCGGGTCCTTCTCGAACATCTCGAGGACGTCGATGAAGTTGGAGCCCGGGATCGGGTCGCCGCCGATGCCCACGCAGGTGGACTGGCCGAAGCCGTGGTCGGTGGTCTGCTTGACGGCTTCATAGGTCAGGGTGCCGGAACGCGACACGATACCGACCTTGCCGGGCTTGTGGATGTGGCCCGGCATGATGCCGATCTTGCACTCGCCCGGGGTGATCACGCCGGGGCAGTTCGGGCCGACCAGGCGCACGCCCAGCTCGTCGCACTTCACCTTGACGTCGAGCATGTCCAGCGTCGGGATGCCCTCGGTGATGCAGACGATCAGCTTGATGCCGGCGTTGGCGGCTTCCAGGATGGAATCCTTGCAGAACGGGGCCGGCACGTAGATCACGCTGGCCTCGGCGCCGGTCTGCTCGACGGCTTCCTTGACGGTGTTGAACACCGGCAGGCCCAGGTGCTCCTGGCCGCCCTTGCCCGGGGTCACGCCGCCGACCATCTGGGTGCCGTAGGCGATCGCCTGCTCGGAGTGGAAGGTCCCCTGTCCGCCGGTGAAGCCCTGGCAGATGACCTTGGTGTTCTTGTCGATCAGGATGCTCATTACTTGCCCTCCGCTGCCTTGACGACCTGCTGAGCCGCATCGGTCAGGCTGGTAGCAGCGATGATGTTCAGACCGCTGGAGGCCAGTTTCTCGGCACCCAGCTCGGCGTTGTTACCTTCCAGACGCACCACCACCGGCACGTTGACACCGACCTGCTCGACGGCACCGATGATGCCCTCGGCGATCATGTCGCAACGCACGATGCCGCCGAAGATGTTGACCAGCACGGCCTTGACGTTGTCGTCGGACAGGATGATCTTGAACGCTTCCGCCACGCGCTCCTTGGTGGCACCGCCGCCCACGTCGAGGAAGTTGGCCGGGCTGCCGCCGTTCAGGTTGACGATGTCCATGGTGCCCATCGCCAGGCCAGCGCCGTTGACCATGCAGCCGATGTTGCCTTCCAGGGCCACGTAGTTGAGGTCCCAGGCCGCGGCTTCGGCTTCGCGGGCGTCTTCCTGGGACGGGTCGCGCATCGCCTGCAGGTCCGGATGGCGATAGAGGGCGTTGCCGTCCAGGCCGATCTTGGCGTCGAGGCAGTGGAGGTTACCCTCGTCGGTGACCACCAGCGGGTTGATCTCGAGCAGCGCCAGGTCCTTGTCGTGGAACAGCTTGGACAGGCCCAGGAAGATCTTGGTGAACTGCTTCACCTGGGCACCCTCGAGGCCCAGGGCGAAGGCCAGCTCACGCGCCTGGTAGGGCTGAGCGCCGACCAGCGGGTCGATCTCGGCCTTGAGGATCTTCTCGGGGGTCTCTTCCGCGACCTTCTCGATCTCCACGCCGCCCTCGGTGGAGGCCATGAAGACCACGCGCTGGGTGCCGCGATCGACCACGGCGCCCAGGTAGAGCTCGTTGGCGATGTCAGTGCAGGTCTCGACCAGGATCTTGGTGACCGGCTGACCCTTCTCGTCGGTCTGGAAGGTCACCAGGTTCTTGCCCAGCCAGGATTCGGCGAAGGTCTTGGCCTCTTCCGGATCCTTGATCAGCTTGACACCACCGGCCTTGCCGCGGCCGCCGGCGTGGACCTGGGCCTTGACCACCCACATGTCGCCACCGATCTTCTTGCAGGCCTCGGCGGCCTCCTCGGGGGTGTCGACGGCGAAGCCCTTGGATACCGGCAGGCCGTAATCGGCAAACAGCTGCTTGCTCTGATACTCGTGAAGGTTCATCGATTCATGCCATTGGTTGCATGTGACTCGAACGGTGACACGGTCCGCCGCCTCGGGGTGGCGGGTGTCGTGTCACCACCGTTCGCTTCCGATACATGGCCGGAAGCGATGCGCCACCTGACGGTGGCGCTTGTTGTCCTTACTTCTTCTTCTTGCGGTTGGCCATGTGGATGGCATGGCCCTCGACGGCCAGCGCCGCCTCGTGCACCGCTTCCGACATGGTCGGGTGCGCGTAGCAGGTCAGCGCCAGATCCTCGGCACTGGAGCCGAACTCGAGCGCGATCACGCCCTGAGCGATCATCTCGCCGGCATGCTGACCGACGATGTGCACGCCCAGCACGCGATCCGTCTCGGCGTCGGCGATGATGCGCGCCATGCCCTCGGTCGCATTGTTGGCCATGGCACGGCCGCTCGCCGCGAACGGGAAGGCGCCGACCTTGACTTCGATGCCGGCCGCCTTGGCGTCCTGCTCGGTCATGCCGACCCACGCCACCTCGGGGAAGGTGTAGATGACGTTGGGGATAGCATCGTAGTTCATCTCGGCCTTATGGCCGGCGATGATGTCGGCGACCATGATGCCCTCTTCGGAGGCCTTGTGGGCCAGCATCGGGCCACGCACGCAGTCGCCGATAGCGTAGACGCCCGGCACGCTGGTGCGGCACTGGTCGTCGACGTGGATGAAGCCGCGCTCGTCGGTGTCGACGCCCACGCCGTCGGCGATCACGCCCTGGGTGTAGGGCTTGCGGCCGACGCAGACGATCAGCTTGTCGAAGATGATCTCCTGGTCGCCATCGGCATCGGCGTACTTGACGACGACTTCCTCACCCTTGACCTCGGAGCCGGTGACCCGCGCGTTGAGCTTGATGTCCAGGCCCTGCTTCTTGAGCAGCTTCTGGGTCTCCTTGGCGACGGCCCCGTCGACCATCGGCAGGAAGCTGTCCATGGCCTCGAGCACGGTGACCTCGGAGCCCAGGCGGTTCCACACGCTGCCGAGCTCCAGGCCGATCACGCCGGCGCCGATCACGCCCAGGCGCTTCGGCGTTTCCTGGAATTCCAGGGCGCCGGTGGAATCGACCACCAGGCCTTCCTTCAGCGGGGTCGGCGGGATCTCCACCGGCACGGAGCCGGCGGCGACGACGATGCTGTCGGCCTCATAGGTGCTGGCGTTGCCGTCGCGGTCGGTGACCTCGACCTGCTTGGCGGAGGTGACCTTGCCGGTGCCCTCGATCGCGGTGACGCCGTTGGCCTTGAACAGACCGGAGATGCCGCCGGTCAGGTTCTTCACGATCTTGTCCTTGCGGGCCATCATCTTCTCGACGTCCATGCTGACGTCACCGGCCTGGATGCCCATGTCGGCGAAGTCGTGCTTGGCCTCGACGAACTTGTGGGAGGCCTCGAGCAGCGCCTTGGACGGGATGCAGCCCACGTTGAGGCAGGTGCCGCCGTGCACGACCTTGCCTTCCTTGCCGATCCACTTCTCGACACAGGCGGTCTTCAGGCCCATCTGGGCGGCACGAATGGCGGCCACGTAGCCGCCGGGGCCCGCGCCGATCACGATCACATCAAACTTGTCAGCCATGTTGGCTCCTTTGTGGCTTGTTGCTGGAAGACGTTGCCGGCTTCGCGAATCAGATGTCCAGCAGCAGACGCGCCGGGTCTTCGAGCAGTTCCTTGATGGTCACCAGGAAGCGGACCGCGTCCTTGCCGTCGATCATGCGGTGATCGTAGGAGACCGCCAGGTACATCATCGGGCGGATCTCGACCTTGCCGTTCACCGCCATCGGACGCTCCTGGATCTTGTGCATGCCCAGGATCGCGGTCTGCGGCGGGTTGAGGATCGGCGTCGACATCAGCGAGCCGAAGGTGCCGCCGTTGGTGATGGTGAAGGTGCCGCCCTGCATCTCGTCGATGCCGAGCTTGCCGTCACGGGCCCGCTTGCCGAAGTCGACGATGCCCTTCTCGACGTCGGCGATCTTCATGCTGTCGGTGTCGCGCAGCACCGGCACGACCAGGCCGCGGTCGGTGGAGACCGCCACGCCGATGTCCTGGTAGCCGTGGTAGACGATGTCGGTGCCGTCGATGGAGGCGTTGACGTCCGGGAAGCGCTTGAGGGCCTCGGAGGCGGCCTTGACGAAGAAGCCCATGAAGCCGAGCTTGACGTCGTGGGCCTTCTGGAAGGTCTCCTTGTACTGGCCGCGCAGCTCCATCACCGCGCTCATGTCCACCTCGTTGTAGGTGGTGAGCATGGCGGCGGTCTGCTGGGCCTGGACCAGGCGCTTGGCGATGGTCTGGCGCAGGCGGCTCATCGGCACGCGCTTCTCGGGACGCTCGCCTTCCACGACCGGGGCCGCCGCCGCGGCGGCCTGGGCGCCGCCGGCCGGCTTGGCCGCCTTCTTGGCGCTACCGTCGTTCACGGCACGCTGCACGTCCTCCTTGAGCACCCGGCCACCCTTGCCGGTGCCCTCGATCTTGGCGACGTCGAGGTCGTGCTCGGCGACCAGCTTGCGGGCGGCCGGCGCGAGGATCTTGCCACCGACCTTCTCGTCGCTGGCGCCATCATCGGCGGAGGCCGCCGGCTTCTCCTCGCCCTTGGTGGCCGGCTTGGCGCCGCCGCCGGCGCCCTCGGTGAAGATCGCCAGCACCTGCTCGGAGGTCACCTGGCTGCCCTCTTCGGCCTGGATCTCGGTCAGCGCACCGTCGGCCGGGGCGACGACCTCGAGCACCACCTTGTCGGTCTCGATCTCGGCCAGCACCTCGTCGCGCTTGACGGCGTCGCCGACCTGCTTGGACCAGCTGGCCACGGTGCCTTCCTGGATGGACTCCGGGAAGGTCGGGGCCTTGACCTCGTGGGTCTTGCCGCCGCCGGCGGCCGGCGCCTCGGCCTTGGCCTCGCTCTTCGGCTCGTCCTGCTTGTCGGCCGGCGCCTCGCCCTTGGCCTCACCCGCGCCGAGGCGACCCAGCAGCTGCTCGGACTCCACGGTGTCGCCCTCTTCTGCCAGGATCTCGGACAGGGTGCCGGCCTCGGGAGCCACGACCTCGAGCACCACCTTGTCGGTCTCGATCTCGACGATCAGCTCGTCACGCTCGACGCTGTCGCCGGGCTTCTTGTGCCAGGCGGCGACGCTGCCTTCGGCAACGGATTCCGGAAAGGTGGGTGCCTTGATATCGGTAGCCATGTCGTATCCCTTGTATGTTCTTTCTCGTCCCGGTGGGACGCCTTACAGATTGAAGGCGTCTTCCACCAGCTGGCGCTGCTGTTCGGTATGCACGGACATGTAGCCCGCCGCGGGAGCCGCCGACGCCGGACGACCGGCGAACTTGAGCTTGCCGCCCAGGCCGTCGCGCAGCATGTCGGCCACGGCCCGCATGTGGTGCTGGCTCGAGTACCAGGCGCCCTGGTTGAGCGGCTCTTCCTGACACCAGACCACGTCGGTGACGTTGGTGTAGTCCTTGATGGCGTCGAGGAGCTCCTCCTTGGGGAAGGGATAGAGCTGCTCGATGCGCAGGATGGCCACGTCGTCGCGGGCGTTCTCGTCGCGCCAGTTGGCCAGGTCGTAGTAGACCTTGCCGGCACACAGCACGATGCGCTCGACCTTCTGCGCCTCGAGGTTGCCCTGGTCGGGCAGCACCATCTGGAAGTTGCCCTCGGCCAGCTCCTCGAGGCTCGAGGTCGCCGACTTGTGACGCAGCAGGCTCTTGGGCGACATCACCACCAGCGGCTTTCTCAGCGGACGGATCACCTGACGGCGCAGCAGATGGAAGATCTGCGCCGGGGTGGTCGGCACGCAGACCTGCATGTTGTGCTCGGCGCACAGCTGCAGGAAGCGCTCCAGGCGTGCCGAGGAGTGCTCGGGGCCCTGCCCTTCGTAGCCGTGAGGCAGCAGCATGGTCAGCCCGCAGAGACGCTCCCACTTGGTCTCGCCGGAAGAGATGAACTGGTCCACCACCACCTGGGCGCCGTTGAAGAAGTCGCCGAACTGGGCTTCCCAGATCACGAGGTCGTTGGGCGCGGTGGTCGAGTAGCCGTACTCGAACGCCAGCACCGCCTCCTCGGAGAGGAAGGAGTCGTGGATGGTGAAGCGCGGCTGGCCGTCGGCCATGTGCTGCAGCGGCACGTAGACGCTGCCGTCCTTCTGGTTGTGCACCACCGCATGGCGGTGGGAGAAGGTGCCGCGACCCACGTCCTGGCCGGTGAGGCGCACCGGATGGCCCTGGTCGAGCAGCGTGGCGTAGGCCAGGGTCTCGGCGAAGCCCCAGTTGATGGCCATGCCGCCGGCCTGCATCTTGCGGCGATCGTCGTAGATCTTGGCCACCTGGCGCTGCACGGTCACGCCGTCGGGCACCTCGCACATCTTGCCGGCGAGGCGCTGCAGGCGCTTCATCTCGACCCGGGTGTCGGCATGGCCGGTCCACTCGTGGCCCAGGTAGGGGGTCCAGTCGACGAACAGCGACTTGTTGGGCTTCTGCACCAGGGCGTTGGCCACGTGGTTGCCGGCCAGCAGATCGTCGCGGTACTTCTCCATCATCGCCTTGGCGTCGTCGTCGGAGAGCAGCCCCTCCTTGACCAGACGCTCGACGTAGCGGGTCCGCGAGGACGGATGATCCTTGATCTTCGTGTACATCATCGGCTGGGTGCCGGACGGCTCGTCGGCCTCGTTATGGCCACGGCGGCGGTAGCAGACCAGGTCGATGACCACGTCGCGCTTGAACTGCTGACGGTAGTCCAGCGCCACCTGGGTGGCGTGCAGCACGGCATCCGGGTCGTCGCCGTTGACGTGGAAGATCGGCGCCTGAACCATCTTGGCGATGTCGGTGCAGTACTCGGTGGAGCGGGAGTCTTCCGGATGCGAGGTGGTGAAGCCCACCTGGTTGTTGATCACGATGTGCAGGGTGCCGCCGGTGCGGTAGGCACGGGTCTGCGACATCTGGAAGGTCTCCATGACCACGCCCTGGCCGGCGAAGGCCGCGTCGCCATGGACGTTGATCGGCAGCACCTTGTCGCCGACCGGGTCGTTGCGGCGATCCTGACGGGCCCGCACCGAGCCCTCGACCACCGGGGCGACGATCTCCAGGTGGGAGGGGTTGAACGACAGCGCCAGGTGGACCTCGCCGCCCGGCGTCATGACGTTCGAGCTGAAGCCCTGGTGGTACTTCACGTCACCGGAGCCGCGCTCCACCACCTTCTTGCCGTCGAACTCGTCGATCAGCTCTGAGGGGTTCTTGCCGAGGATGTTGACCAGCATGTTGAGGCGCCCGCGGTGGGCCATGCCGATCACCACTTCCTTGGTGCCATAGCTGCCGGCACGCTGGATCAGCTCGTCCATCATCGGGATGAAGCACTCGCCACCCTCGAGGCCGAAGCGCTTGGTGCCCGGGTACTTGGAGGCCAGGTAGCTCTCCAGGCCCTCGGCGGCGGTCAGCCGCTCGAGCACGTGTTTGCGCACGTCGGGGCTGAAGTTCGGGGCACTGCGCACCGACTCGAAGCGCTGCTGGAGCCAGCGTTTCTCCTCGGTGTCGACGATGTGCATGACCTCGCAGCCGATGGAGCGGCAGTAGGTCTGCTCCAGCGCACCGACGATCTCCTTCAGCGGCGCCTTGTCCAGGCCCATGAAGAAGGAACCGGTCTGGAACTCGGTGTCCAGATCCGCCTTGGAGAGCTGGTGGAAGGAGAGATCGAGGTCGGGAACCGGGGTGGGACTGCGCAGGCCGAGGGGATCGATGTCGGCCTTCTGGTGCCCGCGGAAGCGGTAGGCGTTGATCAGCTGGAGTACCTTTACCTGCTTCTTGCCCTCCCCGCTCTCGGCCGCCACGTGCGCGGTACGCCGCTGCTGGCCCAGCTGATAGAACTGGTCGCGAACCGGAGTGAGCGGAACATCCTGGCTGGCCCCGCCCTCGGGCCGCGGCAGCTGGTCGAAGTACTGGCGCCATTCGTCGGGAACGGCGGAGGGATCATCGAGGTACTGCTCGTAGAGCGCTTCCACATAGTGGGCATTGCCGCCGCTCACATGGGAGGAGCGCCACATCAACTCCATTATGCCTTGTTGCATCTCTTGGTCACCCTGCACTGATGGGGTGGTATCGGCGCCGACACGACTCGACCGTATCGACATCGCTGATGCCCTGCCGGAGGAAGAGCATCCTGAATTCCATGGTCAAGAGCCGGTGCCCAGGGCACCGGCTCTTTCCATCACGCTCCGCACCGGACTCGGCTGCGGCAGCTTGCCGCAGCCCGAGAGCGGAGCACATGATAACAAGCTGGACGCCACGATTTAAGTGGCATCGGCCAGCAGCATCTCGCGAATCTTGCCGATCGCGCGCGTCGGGTTCAGTCCCTTGGGGCAGACCGCGACGCAGTTCATGATCCCGCGGCAGCGGAACACGGAGAACGGATCCTCCAGCTCGGCCAGACGCTCGCGGGTCGCGCCGTCACGCGAGTCGGCGAGGAAGCGATAGGCCTGCAGCAGGCCGGCCGGGCCGACGAACTTGTCCGGGTTCCACCAGAACGACGGGCAGGAGGTCGAGCAGCAGGCGCACAGGATGCACTCGTAGAGACCGTCGAGCTTGTCGCGCTCTTCCGGCGACTGCAGGCGCTCGATGGCCGGCGCCGGCTCGTCGTTCTGCAGGTACGGCTGGATGCGCTCGTACTGCTTGTAGAACAGCCCCATGTCGACCACCAGGTCGCGGATGACCGGCAGACCCGGCAGCGGGCGCAGCACCAGCTTGTTGCCCTTGACCACCTCGGAGAGCGGGGTGATGCAGGCCAGGCCGTTCTTGCCGTTCATGTTCATGCCGTCGGAACCGCACACGCCCTCGCGGCAGCTGCGACGATAGGCCAGGCCGTTGTCCTGCTCCTTGGCCAGGTGCAGGACGTCGAGCACCATCAGGTCGCGACCCTGGGTGTCGACCTGGAACTCCTGCATGAAGGGCGCGGAGTCGGTTTCCGGATTGTAGCGGTACAGGGATACCTGAAGCGTGGACATCGTGACTCCCCCTTAGTAGGTGCGGACTTTCGGCTCGAACATCTCGACGGTCTTGGGCGCGAAGTTCACGTCGCGCTTGCCCAGACGCTTGTCGGCCGGGAAATAGAGCGAGTGCTTCAGCCAGTTGACGTCGTCGCGATCCGGGTAGTCGTAGCGGGAATGGGCGCCACGGCTCTCCTTGCGCTCCAGGGCCGCGATGGCGGTGGCCTCGGCCACTTCCATCAGGTTGTCCAGCTCCAGCGCCTCGACGCGCGCGGTGTTGAAGGTACTGGACTTGTCCGGCAGGTAGGCATTGTCGATGCGTGCACGCAGCTCTTCCAGGCGCTTGACGCCCTCGACCATGTTCTTCTCCTCGCGGAACACGCCGAAGGAGGTCTGCATGATGTCCTGCAGCTCGCGCTTGAGGTCGGGCACGGTCTCGCCGTCCTCGGACTCGTTCCAGCGGGTAATGCGCTTCATCGCCGACTCAACGTCGGACTCGGAGGCCTCGAGGTACTCGATGCCCTCGTTGAGCGCGCCCTCGATGAACATGCCGGCCGCGCGGCCGAAGACCACCAGGTCGAGCAGCGAGTTGCCGCCCAGGCGGTTGGCGCCGTGGACCGACACGCAGGCCGCCTCGCCGCAGGCGAACAGGCCGTTGACGATCTGATCGTTGCCGTCGGCGTCCTGCATGATCGCCTGACCGTGCACGTTGGTCGGGATCCCGCCCATCATGTAGTGGCAGGTCGGCACCACCGGGATCGGCTCCTTGGCCGGATCCACGTGGGCGAAGGTCTTGGAGAGCTCGACGATGCCGGGCAGGCGCTTGCCGAGCACTTCCTCGCCCAGGTGATCCAGCTTGAGGAAGACGTGATCGCCCTTCTCACCGCAGCCGCGGCCCTCGAGGATCTCCATGACCATGGAGCGCGCGACCACGTCGCGGCCGGCCAGGTCCTTGGCGTTGGGCGCATAGCGCTCCATGAAACGCTCGCCGTCCTTGTTGACCAGGTAGCCACCCTCGCCGCGGCAGCCCTCGGTCACCAGGGTACCCGCGCCGTAGATGCCGGTCGGGTGGAACTGCCACATCTCCATGTCCTGCATCGGGAAGCCGGCGCGCAGCGCCATGCCGATGCCGTCACCGGTGTTGATCAGGGCGTTGGTGGTGGAGGCGAAGATGCGCCCCGCGCCGCCGGTGGCCATTACGGTGGCCTTGGACTTCACGTGCACCACTTCACCGGTCTCGATGTCCATGGCGATGCAGCCCACCACGTCGCCGTTGGCGTTCTTGACCAGGTCGACGGCGTACCACTCGTTGAGGAAGGTGGTATTGTTCTTCAGGTTGTTCTGGTAAAGCGTGTGCAGCAGGGCATGGCCGGTACGGTCGGCCGCGGCGCAGGTGCGAGCCGCCTGGCCGCCCTTGCCGAAGTCCTTGGACTGACCGCCGAACGGACGCTGGTAGATGCGGCCGTTGTCGAAGCGGGAGAACGGCAGGCCCATGTGCTCGAGCTCGAACACCGCCTTGGGGCCCTCGGAACACATGTACTCGGAGGCGTCCTGGTCGGCGATGTAGTCGCCGCCCTTGACGGTGTCGTACATGTGCCAGCGCCAGTCGTCGTTCGGGTCGGCGGAGGCGATGGCGCAGGTGATGCCGCCCTGGGCGGAGACGGTGTGCGAGCGGGTCGGGAAGACCTTGGACAGCACGGCGGTCTTCTTGCCGGACTTGGCCAGCTCCAGGGCGGCCCTCAGGCCAGCGCCGCCGCCGCCGATGATGATGGCGTCGAAAGACAGGCTACGCATGTTGGACATGAATCAGGCTCCCCACAGAACGGTGATGCCCCAGACCAGGAACACGAAGATGGCCAGGATGATGATGAGCTGCGTACCGATACGAATACCGGTCGGCTTGAGATAGTCGGTGGTCACGGTCCACAGCCCGACCCAGGCGTGGGCGGCCAGCGAGATGAAGGCCAGCAGCGAGAAGATGCGCATCCAGGTCTGGGCGAACAGGCCGCTCCAGACGGCGTAGTCGAGGCCCGGGTTGAACAGCAGGAAACCGACGATGAAGAGAGAGTAGAGCGCCAGGATGACGGCAGAGACGCGCTGCAGCAGCCAGTCGGAGAGGCCGCTGCGCCCGAAGTTCGTGATGTTGGTTACCATACCCAGACTCCAGCCAGAATGATCAGGACCGCACTCACTACCACGGTGATCTGTGCCTTCTTGACGCCACCCTCCAGGGTCACGCCGATATCCATGTCCATCAGCAGGTGCTTGATGCCGGCCACGAAGTGGAACGCCAGCGCGGAGAGCAAGCCCCAGGCGACCAGCTTGGCCAGGAAATTGTGGGCCAGGGCATCGCTCACGGCGGCGAAGCCCGCCGGCGAGGACAGTGACGCGTCCAGCGCCCAGAAGGCGAAGATCAGGCCGATGAAGAGGATGACGCCGGTGATGCGGTGAGCGATCGACGTCAGGGCGGGGAGGGGGAACTGTATCGTGGACAGATCCAGATTTACGGGTCGTTTGCTATTCACGGCTCTACACACTCTCTTGGCCCGCTCTTCTTCGTCCGACAAGGCCCGAGCGGGCGGTGGTTACGGGAAGGGACACGATCGTGGCCGAGTTGGACACGACCACCGACTCCTGCCAGTCGCGCGCTGAGATTATAGGGTCATCACCCCTTCATGACAAATGAACGCAGGGCCGGGTCGACCATGGTGGAAGGCCGAGTTATCGGCCTTGGCGCGGTCTGACCCAGGGTCGGAGGCGATGACCGGACGCCTCGCGCCCGGCAATGGTGCAAGGCACCATTTATTGTACAAAAATGATTCACAAAACCATTTAATGTACAGCCATGGGCGCCTAATGGTGGAATTGACAATCTCGAGGACGCTTCTATAGTGGGCGAACCTTTTCGCCGGCACCTGCAGCGAAAACACCCTATATCGTCCCCCCATGAACTCGAGAGGAGGCCAGTTATGGCTGACAGGAAAGCGACATTGACGGTAGACGGCCTGGACGACCCGATTGACCTGCCGGTCTACTCTGGCTCCCTGGGCCCTGACGTCATCGACGTCCGCGGCCTCGGCGCCCAAGGCCTCTTCACCTACGACCCCGGCTTCATGGCGACCTCTTCCTGCCAGTCGGCGATCACCTACATCGACGGCGGCAAGGGCGTGCTGCTGCACCGCGGCTACCCGATCGATCAGCTGGCCAAGCACTCCGACTTCGTCGAGACCTGCTATCTACTGCTGTTCGGCGAGCTGCCCGACGACGCGCAATACGAAGACTTCAAGGCGCGCGTGACCAACCACACCATGGTCCACGACCAGATCATCAACTTCTTCAAGGGCTTCCGTCGTGACGCCCATCCGATGTCGATCCTGTGCGGCGTGGTCGGTGGCCTGGCCGCCTTCTATCACGACCACCTGGACATCACCAAGCAGGAAGACCGCGAGATCAGCGCCGTGCGCCTGATCGCCAAGATGCCGACCCTCGCGGCGATGTCCCACAAGTACAACGTCGGCCAGCCGTTCAACTACCCCCGCAACGACCTGACCTATGCAGAGAACTTCCTCTACATGATGTTCAGCAACCCGTGCGAGGAGTACCGGATCAATCCGGTCTACGCCAAGGCCATGGACCGCATCTTCATGCTCCATGCCGACCACGAGCAGAACGCCTCCACCTCCACGGTGCGCCTGGCCGGCTCCACCGGGGCGAACCCCTTCGCCTGCATCAGCGCCGGCATCGCCGCGCTCTGGGGCCCGGCCCACGGCGGCGCCAACGAGGCCGTGCTGAACATGCTCGACGAGATCGGCGACGACTCCGAAGAGAACATCCAGCGTTTCATCGACAAGGCGAAGGACAAGAACGATCCCTTCAAGCTGATGGGCTTCGGCCACCGGGTCTATCGCAACTTCGATCCGCGCGCCAAGGTGATGAAGGAGACCTGCGACGAGGTACTGGCCGAGCTGGGCCTCGCCGACGACCCGCAGCTGAAGATCGCCAAGCGCCTGGAGCAGATCGCCCTGGAGGACGAGTACTTCATCGAGCGCAAGCTCTACCCGAACGTCGACTTCTACTCCGGCATCATCCTCAAGGCCATGGGCATCCCGAAGAACATGTTCACCGTGATCTTCGCCGTCTCCCGCACCATCGGCTGGATCTCCCACTGGCACGAGATGCTCAGCGACAGCTACAAGATCGGTCGCCCGCGTCAGCTCTACACCGGCCACGACCAGCGCGACTATCCGGCAAGCTGAGCCGCTGCACGCTAATCGATGACACCAAAGGAAAGGCCGCCCCAAGGGCGGCCTTTTTCGTGCGCACCCCGGGCCGAGCACCTGCTCTGCGCGCCCTCCCCCTCCAGGCACGCCACCAGAGCGCCCCTTCGATCATCCCGGCCAATGTCCGCCTACGGGCGCCGAGCCACGTGGCGCCCCACGCCTGCCGACACCCTTCGGACGACGGCGCTAAAGAGCGCTCCACGCACCGGCGAACCGGGAACGAAGCGCTCGGACCAGATGGCTCGGAACAGGGCACGGGAGCGAGAGCGCGAGACATCCCCACAGAGCCTCGAGAGAGCCGCTCAGGCGACCATCGCGCCACCCGGGAGTCGCCCCGCCTCGACAGGCGATGGCGGCGGACGGCGGATCTCGAAGGCGCAGCGGGGCGCCCTATCGCCCTGATACCTGGGAACTAGAATTCTCATCACTTCCGGTTGACTTATCCCGCGACATGCGCCTCCTCGGGGGCGGCGCCCGTTTTCCACACATTCTGTGGATAACCCTGTTCACAACCTCTCGAAAAGGTCGCTGGAACGCCATGAACAGCGGCACCGCCTTAGATTGATCATTTTTTGACCTACCGTAAGTCATTGAAATAAAAGACTTATATAAGAAAGCCAGCAACCAGGCGGGTTGGCGCCGCGCCTATGCACAGCCCGGCCGCCCTAGGCGGGCAAGGTGGACAAGTCAAGGAAATTTCGCGTCGAAATCGGCACGATTCGCCATTCGGACGGCACCGGAAGAGCAGACACGACGAAAACGGCCAGGCTGGCGATAGGGCCGGCTGGTCATGAGAAAGTATTAGAGGGGGAAAGATCGGAAGTGGCGTCCCATAGGGGGTTCGAACCCCTGTTACCGCCGTGAAAGGGCGGTGTCCTGGACCACTAGACGAATGGGACGCAACGTCTTGCGAAGAGATGGCTGCCATCTGAGTCGATGGTGGAGCCTAGCGGGATCGAACCGCTGACCTCGACACTGCCAGTGTCGCGCTCTCCCAGCTGAGCTAAGGCCCCGATCTCTCGAAGACGGGGCGTATGTTACTGATAAGCCCCGTCTTCGTCAACAGGGAATCACGCGAGTTCGCGAAATTCCTTCTCGAAGCGCTTGGCCTGCTTCTTGGAAACGCCGCCCAGCACCTCGATGGCGTGGCGCAGGCGCGCCCGGGTCACATCGGAGCCGAGGATCGCCATGGCGTCCATCACCGAGGTGCTCGACGAAGAGCCGGTGACGGCGATGAACACCGGCGCCAGGAAGGCCTTCATCTTCAGGTCGAAGTGCGCCGCCAGCGCCTTGACCTCGCCGAGCAGCGCCTCCTTGTGCCAGGCCGGCACGAGCTCGAAGCGCCACACCAGGAACTGCAGTAGCTTGACCAGCTCCTCGCGGGAGAGCTTCACCGCATCGAAATCGCCCTCTTCGATCGCCGGCAGGCCCGAGAAGAAGTGCCCGGCCAACGGCGCCACCTGGGAGAGCGTCTCCACCCTCGGGCGCACCTGGGGCAGGATCTGGCCGACATACTCCTCGTTGAAGGCCCACTCCATCAGCGCCTTGAGCAGCGCCGCGTCGTCGAGGTCCTCGCGGATATAGACGCCGTTGAGCCAGGTCAGCTTGTCGAGATCGAACACCGGCCCGCCCAGCGAGACCCGCTGGATGTCGAAGTGGGCCATCATCTCGTCGAGGCTGAACTTCTCGCGCTCGTCGGGCATCGACCAGCCCATGCGGCCGAGGTAGTTGGTCACCGCCTGGGGCAGGAAGCCCATGCGCCGATAGTAGTTGATGGAGGTCGGATTCTTGCGCTTGGAGAGCTTCGACTTGTCGGGATTGCGCAGCAGCGGCATGTGGCAGAGCACCGGCATCTGCCAGCCGAAGTACTCATAGAGCAGCTGATGCTTGGGCGCCGAGTTGATCCACTCCTCGCCCCGCAGCACGTGGGTGATGCCCATCAGGTGATCGTCGACCACGTTGGCCAGGTGATAGGTGGGCATGCCGTCCGACTTGAGCAGCACCTGGGCATCCACCTGGGCCCACTCGACCTCGATGACGCCGCGCAGCATGTCCTCGACCACGCAGGTGCCGGTGGCCGGCACATTCATGCGCACCACGTAGGGCCAGCCTTCCTGCTCGCGACGCGCCTGCTCCTCGGCGGGCAGCGCGAGATCGGCGGGCTTCAGGGCCAGGTGCATGCCGGCCGCCTTGCGCGCCTCGCGCAGCTCGTCGAGCTCCTCGCTGGTGCGGTAGCACTTGAAGGCGTGGCCGGAGTCGATTAGCTGACGGGCATACTCGCCGTAGATATCGCCGCGCTCGCTCTGGCGGTAGGGGCCGTGGGGCCCGCCGACGTCGGGACCTTCGTCCCACTCGAGCCCCAGCCAGCTCAGGGAGTCGAGGATCATCTGCTCGGACTCGGGGGTCGAGCGCGCCCGGTCGGTGTCCTCGATGCGCAGGATGAACTGGCCACCGTGCTGACGAGCGAAACAGAGATTGAACAGGGCGATATAGGCGGTGCCCACGTGGGGATCGCCGGTGGGTGACGGCGCGATGCGAGTGCGTACGGTCATGTCGTCCTTGGTCCTGTCGATGGAGGGAGGCCGCCCTGACATGGCGGGCGAATGGCCGCATTATACGCACCTGGCCAGCGCCGGGCAGCCGTGGCCGGGAATCATTCCCCCGCCGCGCGGTCCACGCTGAATCCGAACTCCAGCGAACAAGGAATGCCATGCTCACGCGACTCCCCGACGATTTCACCGCCGTGGTCACCGGCGCCTCCGGCGGCATCGGCAGCGCCGTGGTAGAGGCCCTGCTCGAGAGCGACCGTCCCGGCCGGGTGATCGCCGTCAGCCGCGGCGGTCATCCGCACCCGGATCCCCGCGTCGACTCCCTCGCCCTGGACGTGGGCAGCGAGGATGGCGTCGCGGCCCTGGCCCAGGCCCTGGACGACGCCCCCGTGCATCTGGTGTTCAACGCCATCGGCATGCTGCACGACGAGAGCCGGGGCATCGCCCCGGAGAAGAAGCTCGACGAGCTCGACGCCGAGGCCATGGCCCGGCTCTACCATGTCAACGCCATCACCCCGGCGCTGCTGCTCAAGGCGCTGCAGCCGAGCCTCAAGGGCCGCCATCCGGCGCTGTTCGCCAGCCTATCGGCGCGCGTCGGCTCCATCGGCGACAACCGGCACGGCGGCTGGTACGCCTACCGGGCCAGCAAGGCCGCCCATAACATGCTGATGAAGACCGCCGCGGTGGAGCTTCGCCGCCTCAATCCCCAGGCGGCGATCGCCTGCCTGCACCCCGGCACCACAGACACGCCGCTGTCAGCGCCCTTCCAGGCCCGGGTGCCCGAGGGCAAGCTGTTCACCCCCGACTTCGTGGCCGAACGCCTGCTGGACGTGCTGGAGACCTGCACCCCCGACCAGAGCGGCATCTTTCTGGACTGGGCCGGCGAGCGAGTGGCATGGTGACGCGCCGAGTATTAGGGCAGAATTAACGTTGATACCCGTCGTTGCTCGGCAAAACCCGAGCCAGGAAGATCTACGCGACGCTTTTTGACCATAGGATGACGTAATGGAAACACTCGGCCCGCGCATCAAGAAACTTCGGCTGGAGGCCAAGCTCAACAAGGCGGCCCTGGCACGCAGGGTCGGGGTGTCAGACGTCACGATCTCCTACTGGGAATCGGGTGCCATCAAGCAGATCGGCCATGAGCGCCTGGTCGCCCTGGCACAGGCACTCAACTGCCCGCTGTCGCGACTGCTCGAAGACGAGGGCACCCATGCCTCACCGCTCTATCTGCGCCGCCGGCTGCCGCTGCCCTGGCAGGATGGCAAGCAGCGGGTCATCGAGCTGCCAATCGAGATGGTGCCCGGGCAGCGCTGGGATGGCGACTGCCACCTGGTGACGCCGGCGCCGGGCGAGCAGTTCGACTTCCTCATGGAAGGCGACCTGGTGGCCATCGCGACCAGCGACATCTTCCGCCAGCCGGGCCTCTACCTCATCGAGGACGACGGCGAGCTGGCGATTCGCCGGGTCACCCAGGGCCCGACCGGTGAACTGATCTTCCAGCGTCAGGACAGCGATGAGCTCATCCCCTACGCGCCCAGCTGCCGTCTGATCGGCAAGCTGGTGGCGCACTGGCGCGCCCAGCCGCTCTGATCCGAGGCGCTACTCGAGCTCCATCACCTCGACCCGATCCTGGGTACGACGCGTCTCGTCGCCCACCAGGAAGCGCTTGGAATAGCGGGCCACCTGGCCCAGGCCGTGACGCGACTGCTCGACCAGCGGCCCCTGCAGGTGCTCGTTCTGCTCACCCAGCCGGCCGCGCACCTCAGCCGGCTGAACGCTGCCCTCCTGCACCTCGACCACCACGAGATAGTCGCCGTCGGGCAGTCCGCTGCCGGGGCCGAAAGGCCCGGCCACGAAGCCGCCCTCGGCCACCGACACGCGCTCCCGCCAGCGCACCCCGCTGAGCTCTCGCTCTACCAGCACCTGCAGACGGGTGTCGGCGGGCAGGTTGGTCTCTCCTTCGACCGTCAGGCGCCGATCGCTGCCCAGGCGCGACGACACATCGATCGCGACCGGCTCCTCGAAGGGCGCCACCTCGGGGGTGGACTCCGGCGCGGGCTCGGGCGCCTCGTCGGCCATCTCGGCCACCGGGGCCGGGTCGTCAGGCGAACTGGCCGCCTCCTCCTCGCTGCCGCCGCAGCCCGCCAGCCCTATCAGCAGCACGCCTGCTGCGATCGCTCGACACCACGCTGTCATGCACGCCTCCCGCCTCGTCGATGAATGACCAGACTATCATTCCCGGCCCTGGCGAGTAGGCTCATTGGCGCTCCGCACAATCGAGACAGATCGTCGTGTAGGGCAGCGCCTGCAGGCGACCCTCCCCGATGGGCTCGCCGCAGTGCTCACACGCATCGCCCTCCCCGGCCTCGATGCGCTTCAGCGCATGCAGTACCTGGCGAAGTTCGTCTTCCGCCTCCTGCTGCAGCGCCTCGATGACCTCGTCATTCGCAAGCTCGGTCGACTGGTCCTCGGTGTCCTTGTCCAGCGGACCGCCCTTCTGCTCCTTGTGGGCCTGGTAGCGATCGAACCGCTCGATCAGCTCCTCACGCAGCCCTTCCAGTACCTGCTTGCGATCCGCCATGGCAGCTCTCCTTTCATTGCATCGAGGGCGTACCGCTCTCGCTCGGCACCGCCCGGCTTCCTTCGTCAAGGCCCATCCTCAGGCTACACGCTCGACGGGTCGGCATCGTGATGGTTCGCCCTGCTCCCGCTTGTCGATAGCCCTGTGAGAGGGCCCTTCAAGATAGTCCTTCTTTATAGCAGACCGTTCCTGCCCAGGAGGCTGACGAAGATCAGGCCCCGGCGCGTCGGGCATCGACCGGTCTATCCCCTAGGCCATGCCCAGGGCGTCATAGCCCGCCTCGGTGAGCGAGAGCCGCTCGGGGGCCTCGTGCCCCCGAGTGCGCTCGACCGTGATCAACCCCTCGGCCTCCAGGGCGTCGATGTCCTCCAGCAACGCCTCCTCCAGGCTGTCGTCACCGGGATGGCCGAAGGGCGCGGCCAGCACGCCGCCGTGCTGCAGCACACGGGCCAGTAGCTCTCTCTGGTATTCGGTGAGATCAATGCTCATAGCCTCTCCTTCTGTTCGACGGTCGCGTGCGCGTATGACCAGTATGGACGACGCGCACACCCCCTCGCCGGCATCCCCGTGACGGCCGACCGGCAACGATGCGAGCCGTCACGGGAGTTGACGCCGGCCGCTAACCATGACACCGTGTGTCCAGTTGGTTAGCAAGATGCATATTGTCAGTAGTAGTCGAATCCTTTCGGTTGTCTGGTTATATCCCCTTGTTTTACCCACTAGCATTCGGGGCTACACCCGGTAATTTCGTATCCGGCGCACTGCGCCAAAGAAAGGAGTCATGACATGGCTACTGGCACTGTTAAGTGGTTCAACGACGCAAAAGGCTTTGGCTTCATCACCCCGACCGACGGCGGCGATGACCTCTTTGCCCACTTCTCCGAAATCAAGGCTGAAGGCTTCAAGTCCCTCCAGGACGGCCAGCAGGTCTCTTTCGACGTAGTTCAGGGCAAGAAAGGCCTGCAGGCTTCCAACATCGAAGCCATCTGATCGTCGATCAGACAGACCTCTTCTAGCCGCAAGGCTATGAGCACCAAGGCCCGCTGATGCGGGCCTTGGTGTTTCTGCGTATCCGGTTGATTAACGCGCCCTGCGCATGACTCGACCTCCTCGAGGGTTGGGCAGAAAGTGACCGGTGCTGGTAGAATGCCCTCCCTTCCGACCACTACCCCGTGATGCCGATGCAAGCGCTCGACCGCACCTTCTCCGTGGCCCCGATGATGGATTGGACGACCCGCGACTACCGCGCGTTCGCCCGCACCCTGACGCGCCGCGCCCTGCTCTACACCGAGATGGTGACCACCGGCGCCATCCTGCACGGCAGCCCGCGCTCGCGCTTCCTCGGCTTCGATGAAGTCGAGCATCCCCTCGCCCTGCAGCTCGGCGGCAGCGACGCCGGCGAGCTCGCCGAGTGCGCGGCCATCGCCGAGGCGTGGGGCTATGACGAGGTCAACCTCAACGTCGGCTGCCCGAGCGATCGGGTGCAGAACAACCTGATCGGCGCCTGCCTGATGGGCCATCCGGAGAAGGTCGCCGCCGCGGTGCGCGCCATGCAGGCGGCGGTGTCGATCCCGGTCACCGTGAAGTGTCGCATCGGTATCGACGACCAGGACGAGGACGCCGACCTGTCGCGCTTCATCGCCACGGTGGCCGACGCCGGCTGTGACACCTTCATCGTGCACGCTCGCAAGGCGTGGCTCGAGGGGCTCTCCCCCAAGGAGAATCGCGACGTGCCGCCGCTCAACTACCCGCGGGTCCACCGCCTCAAGGCGAGCCGCCCGGAGCTGCACATCGGCATCAACGGCGGCATCAAGACCCTGGACGAGTGCCGCGAACAGCTCGACTACGTCGACAGCGTGATGATCGGCCGCGAGGCCTACCAGAATCCCTGGCTGCTGGCCGGCGTGGACGCCGCCCTCTACGGCGAGCCGGGCCCGGCCGAGAGCCGCCATGCGGCGGCCTGCGCGCTGCGCCCCTACATCGCCCGTCGCCTCGACGAGGGGGCGAAGCTCAACCATATCACCCGCCACCTGCTGGGCCTCTTCCAGGGCCAGCCGGGCGGGCGCAAGTTTCGCCGCCACCTCTCCGAGAACGCCCATCGCGAAGGCGCGACCCTGCAGGTCTTCGATGACGCCCTGGGCCTGGTCGCGGAGCACGAGACGGCCGAGGTGGCGTAACCTCCATTCGCTCCCTAGAACGCGACCACGGCGCCGAGTGATCGGCGCCGTGGTCGTATGGCCTGAGTGTCAGGCGAGAAGAGCGCGTCAGTAAAGCGCGTCGGGCGGCGGCTCGAGGCTGGACTGGAAGTCCTCGATGGCGCTCTCGGCCTCCTCGATGGCGTCGAAGCGGGCGATATGGAAGAGCGCCTCGCCCTCGTTGGCCAGCGGTAGTCGACTCATGCCGATGACGATGCCGTCGGCCACGGCGCGTACCTCACCCTCGGCGTTGCCGAAGGGATCGGCCACCCGCCCGAGCAGCTCGCCGCTGGCCACCCGAGCGCCGAGGCGCACCTTCGGGCGCAGGATGCCGTCGATGGGCGCCCGCGCCCAGCTCGAGCCGTTGGCCACCTCGGCGGCCGGGACCGGGCGGCGGCGATGCTCGCCGGTCAGCATGCCGAGCCGGCGCATCACTCGCAGCACCCCGCGCACCCCCGGGGTGATCGCCCACTGATCGAAGCGCAGCGCCTCCCCCGCCTCGTAGGTGAGCACCGGGATGCCCCGGTTCTGCGCGTAGTGGCGCAGGCTGCCCTCGCGCAGGTCGGCGTTGAGGATCACCGGCGCGCCGAAGGCGTTGGCCATGCGCTCGGTCTCGCCGCCGGGGACGAGCTGAGCGCGAATCTGCGGCAGGTTGGTGCGGTGAATCGCCCCGGTGTGCAGGTCGATGATGTGGCTGGCCTGGTCGACGATCTGCTCGCGAAACAGTGCCGCCACGCGACCGCCCAGCGAGCCCGACTCGCTGCCCGGGAAGCAGCGGTTGAGGTCGCGTCGGTCCGGCAGGTAGCGGCTGTGCTGCACGAAGCCGAAGACGTTGACGATGGGCACGCCGATCAGCGTGCCACGCAGCCCCTGTAGCTGCTTGGAGCGCAGCAGGCGGCGCACGATCTCCACGCCGTTGATCTCGTCACCGTGGATGCCGCCGCAGACCAGCAGCACCGGCCCCGACTGTCGGCCGTGGACCACTTCCAGGGGAATGTAGAGCGGCGCATGGGTATAGAGGCGCGCCACGGGCACGTCGATCTGGGTGCGCGATCCCGGCGCCACCCGGGTGCCGGCGATCTCGAAGGGGGAACGGGCCATGCTGCGCTCCTTGCATCACGAAACGGTGTTTTCAGGCGTTTCTTATACGCTCCTGGCCCGTGGAAGACGAGCCCGGCGGCCCTCACCCGCGATTACATATCCATACATACATGAATGTAAAAAGCGGGCCACTCCGGTAGAATATGGAAAATCGTGACACTTTGAGAGCCCTCCATGGCCAGACGCACCAAGGCCGAAGCTGAAGCCACCCGCGAGGCACTGCTCGATGCCGCCGAGGAGGTATTCTTCGATAATGGCGTCGCTCGCACCTCGCTGGAACAGATCGCCCGCCACGCCGGCCTGACCCGCGGGGCAGTCTACTGGCACTTCAAGAACAAGGCCGACCTCTTCCGTGCCATGCTCGACAGGGTGCGCATGCCCTTCGAGGAACTCGTGGCGGAAACCGGCGCCTCGCATGACTCACCGCTCGAGACCGTCAGGCTGGGCTTCCAGCTGAGCCTGCTACGCCTGGAGCAGCCCCGCCATCGACGGGTCCTCGCCATCCTGATCCATCGCTGTGAGTTCTTCGGCGACATCGACCCCTGCGCTATCCAGGCGGAGATGGCCGGTGAATGCCTGGACGCGCTGAGCGGCTACTTCGCCGATGCCCACCGCCTGGGGCTGCTCAAGGAGGGGCTCGATCCCGAGATAGCCACCCGCCTGATGCAGGCGATCCTCAGCGGTCTCTTCCACGACTGGCTGCGCGACCCCGATGCCTACTCCATCCATGAGCGCGGCATGGCCCTGGTGGATGCCCAGCTGGCGCTGATCCGCCGCGACGAGGCCGAGGCGGCCTGATCAGGAGGCGGACGGCGCCTCAGGCCGACGAGCCGTTGTGCTGGTTGGCGCCGTGCAGCAGGTGCAGGCGCCGAAGCCGCGTGCGGGCATCCAGGTAGTCGTTCTCGGGCACGGCGCGGTAGCGGTCGTCACGCGGCAGGTACTTCACCAGCACCCGATGCTCCCCGACCTCGGGCGCGTCACCCGACTTGGTGGCCAATTGCACCTCGTGGTTCGGGTCGCTCTCCAGCACCGCCATGACCACTCGCTCCCCGTCGGCCGGCGCGGCCGTGATGCGTACGCGCTCTCCGAGCAGGCAGCGCGGCAGGCGCTCCGGCGCACCGGGCCGATGGAGTCGCCCATGCAGCCGCTGGCAGAGCCAGGCCGCGAGCGGCGAGGCCAGCGCAAAGGCGCCCCAGATCACCAGTACCCCCAGCGGAATGCGGAAGAAACCGAGCGGCAGCCAGCGCAGCACGACGAGTTCCACAGCGAGCGTCAGCACGCCCGCCAGGCCGATCAGTAGGGTCAGCGACAGCGAGACCGGCACGCCGATGAACCCCAGCGAGACCAGCGCGCTGGCCAGGTTGTCGTTGCGCAGGCTGTCGTGCTCGAAGAGCTCGACCGGCGCCAGGCGCAGCGCCACCAGCAACCAGTAGCAGGCGACCAGCGCCAGTAGGGCGCTGAAGATCACCACGGGGAAGCTCAGGGCGAGCTCGATGAGGGTATCCATGCGGCGTACCTCCCGGTAACACTTAGCCAACGAATGAGTCTTACCCCCATCCTAGACCATCGGGGCGGCCCGCTCCTGATCCGAATCAAGGATGCATTCGCACACCCTTATAAAAAACCCGACCTCCCTCGACATGAAAAGGGGCGCCCCATGGGGCGCCCCTTTTCGTTCGGCAGGACATCGCGTCCGCCGGATCACGCCGGCATCAGGCGTTGCCGCGGGGCTCGGCCTCGGCCGACTCATCGGTCGCCTCATCGTCCCGGCCCGGCGTGCGCTGCATCCGCGCGGAGACCGCGGCGATCATGGCGTAGAAGGTCGGCACGAACAGACTGCCGAGCACCGCCACCGAGGCCATGCCGATCGCCACCGTGGTGCCGATATGGTGGCTGCTGGTGTCACTCGCCCCGGTGGCGAGCATCAGCGGCAGAGTGCCGAAGATGAACGCCAGGGAGGTCATGACGATCGGCCGGAAGCGCAGCTCCGCCGCCGTGATGGCCGCCTCACGGATCGACTTGCCCATCTCGCGGCGCTGCAGCTCGGCGAACTCGACGATCAGGATGGCGTTCTTGGCCGCCAGGCCCACCACCACCAGGATGCCAATCTGCACGTAGACGCTGACATCCAGGCCACGCAGGAAGATGCCGCCGATCCCGCCCAGCAGAGCGAAGGGCGTGGCGGTCAGCACCGCCAGCGGCAGCGACCAGCTCTCATACTGGGCGGCGAGGATCAGGAACACCATCAGCAGCCCGAAGACGATAGCCAGGGTCGCCGCACTGCCCGCTTGGCTCTCCTGGTAGGCGGTACCGGTCCAGCCCATGCCCCAGCCGCCGCCGAGCTCTTCCGCGACGATCTCTTCCATGGCGGCGATCGCCTGCCCCGAGCTGTAGCCCGGCGCCGGGCCGCCCTGGAACTGGGCCCCGGTGTAGACGCCGAAGCGGGTCACCACCGCGGGCGCCGTCTGGCGCTCGAGGGTCACGAACTCGGAGAGCGGGATGCGCTCGCCGTTGCCGCCGCGCACGAAGACGTTGGCGACATCCGAGGGCGTCTTGCGGAACTCCTCCTGGTTCTGCAGATAGACCTGGAAGTTGCGGTTCTGATAGCTGAAGAAGTTGACGAAGCCGTTGCCGAAGGTATTCGACAGGGTGGCGTTCAGGTCGGTCAGGCTGACCCCGTAGCTCAATGCCTTCTGCTGGTCGATCTCGGCCCGGAAGGACGGCACGTTGACGTTGAAGGTGGTGAACACCTGCTTCAGCGCCGGATGCTCGCCGGCCGCCTGCATCACCTTCAGCGACGCCTGGAACAGCTCCTGGGGCGACGCGCCCTCGAAGGATTGCAGGTAGCCGGTGAAGCCGCCGGTCGTCGAGAGCCCCATGATCGGCGGCATGTTGAAGGCCATGGCCGAGCCGCCCTCGATCTGGGCGCCAAGCTGCATGATGCGACCGATCAAGTCGGTGGCGGTCAGTTCGCGCTCCGCCCAGGGGTCCATGGTCACGAACATGATCCCGCGGGCCGTGTTCACCGAGCTTGACAGGATGTCATAGCCGGCCACCGCCGAGGAGAAGCGCACGCCCGGAATCTCCTCGATGGCCGCGCTGAGCTCACCCATGTACTCCCGGGTCCGTGACAGCGAGGCGGAGTCCGGCAGCTGCACGGCGGTGAGCACGATCCCCTGGTCGGTCTCCGGCACCAGGGTCGAGGGCGTGGCCTGATAGAGCCACCAGGAGCCGCCGACCACCAGGCCGGTCAGCAGCAGCGCCAGCCCCCAGAAGCGCACCAGCTTCTTGACCACCCACATGTAGACGGCGGTGATGCCCGCGAACAGGCGATCGAACAGGCGCAGCGGCGTGCGCAGCGCGCGGCTGAACGCCGTCTCCCTGCGGTGCAGGTCGTGCTTGATGAAGATCGCCGAGAGCGCCGGGGTGAAGGTCAGCGCCATCAGCGCCGAGAAGCCCACCGAGATGGCGATGGTCAGCGCGAACTGCTGGTAGATCTGCCCGGTGAAGCCGCCCAGGAAAGCTACCGGCACGAACACCGCCGCCATGATCAGCGAGGTGGCGATAACCGGCCCGCCGACCTCCTTCATGGCCTGGATCGTCGCCTGACGTACGGTGATCTCCTCGTCCTCGCCGAGCACCCGCTCGACGTTCTCCACCACCAGGATGGCGTCGTCCACCACGATGCCGATGGAGAGCACCAGGGCGAACAGCGTCAGCAGGTTGATGGTGAAGCCGAAGGCGTAGAAGCCGGCGAAGGTCGCCAGCACCGAGACCGGCACCACCGACATGGCGATCACCGTGAAGCGCCAGTTCTGCAGGAAGATGAACAGGATGACGCCGACGATCAGGAAGGCCTCGATGAAGGTATGGAAGACCGTCTCCACGGAGGCGTCGATGAACTGGGTGGTGTCGTAGGGCACCACGTACTCGAGTCCCGGCGGGAACCGTTCCCCCAGCTCCGCCATCACGTCCTCGACGGCCTTGGCGGTCTCCAGGGCGTTGGCGCCGGGCTGCTGGTTGATGATGATCGGCGCCATGGTGCCGCCGTTGAGCCGCGCCTCGACGCCGTAGAACGAGGCGCCGAGCTCGATGCGCGCTACGTCGGCCAGACGCAGCGCCGAGCCGTCCGGGTTGGTACGCAGGAAGATCTCGCGGAAGTCGTCGGCGCTGGAGAGGCGCCCCCCGGCGGTGATGGTGTAGGTGAAGGCGCGCGGCTCCGACTGCGGCGTGGCGGCCAGGCTGCCCGCCGGCACCTCGGTGTTCTGCGCGCGAATGGCCGCGGCGACCTCGGTGGGGGTCAGGTCATACTGCGCCAGCCGGTCCGGGTCCATCCACACGCGCATGGCGAACTCGCCGCCACCCAGCACCTCGGCGTCGCCGACCCCCGGCACCTGGCGCAGCTCGTCCAGGACGTTGAGGGTGGCGTAGTTCTGCAGGTAGATGCGGTCGTAGTCCTCGTCCGGCGAGGTCAGCGCCACCAGCATCAGGATCGAGCTGGAGCTCAGTTCAACGGTCACGCCTTGGGCCTGCACCGCCTCGGGCAGCTGCGACAGCGCGCCCTGTACCCGATTGTTGACGTTGATGGTGTTGATGTCGCCGTCGGTGCCGATATTGAAGGCCACCTGCAGCTGCATCGAGCCGTTGTCGGCGCTGGTCGAGGTCATGTAGAGCATGTCCTCGACGCCGTTGATGGCTTCCGCAAGGGGTGCGGCCACCGTCTGGGCCATGGTCTCGGCGTCGGCCCCGGGGAAGGTGGCGTTGACCGAGACCGTGGGCGGCACCACGCTCGGGTACTGCTCGATGGGCAGCACCCGCATGCTCATCAGCCCGATCAGCGTCAGGATGATCGCCAGCACCGTCGCGAAGATCGGGCGCTTGATGAAGAAGTTGGAGAAGTTCATGGGCCGGCGTCTCCCTCGGCGTCGGCCGCAGGCTCGGCGCTCGCCTCGTCGCCCTGCTGTTCACCCGGCTCAGCGGCATTCCCGGCGGGCTTTCCCGCGTTCTGCTCGATGCCTTCGAAGGGTTGCGGCTCGATGGTCGTGCCGGGCTGCAGGCCGGCGGGGTCGCCCACCACCACCCGCTCGCCGGGCTCGACGCCGCTGCGCAGGATCTGCCAGGGGCCAGCGATCTCGCCGAGCTGCACGGTGCGCGCCCGGGCCTTGTTCTCCTCGTCGAGCACGAAGAGCTGGGGGCCCATGAGGCCCTGGGTCAGCGCGATCTCGGGCACCGCCATCACGTCGAAGCGCTTCATGCCCTCGAGGTGGACGCGGACGAACTGGCCGGGCAGCACCCGGGCATCGGGATTGGCGAAGGTCGCGGTGGCCTGCACGGTGCTGGTGGCCTCGTCGACCCGGGAGCCGAGGAAGTCCAGGTGCCCCTCGAGGCGCTCGCCCGCGCCTTCGACGCCACCCGGCAGATCGAGCCAGGCACTGATCTCATCGATGGGCTGGTCGCGCAGTTGCTGGCGCAGCGCGAAGGCGTCTTCCTGAGGCAGCTGGAAGCGAACCTCCAGCGGGTCCAGCGGCGTGATGGTGGTCAGCGTGCTGCCCGGCTGCACCAGGTTGCCCAGGTTCACCTCACTAAGGCCGATCATGCCGGACACCGGCGCGGTGACGTCGGCGTAGCCGAGGTCGATGCGCGCGTTGGCCAGCGCCGCCTCGGCCTGGGAGACCGAGGCTCGGGCCACGTTCAGCTCGGCCTGTGCCTGGTCGACCTGCTGGCGGCTCACCGAGTTCTGGCTGAGCAGCTGCTGGAAGCGGGCGGCATCGCGCTGGGCACGGGCGAGTTCGGCGCGGGCGCTCTCGAGGTCGGCCTCGCGCTGGGCCACCACGGACTCGTAGAGGTCCGGCTCAATGGAGTAGAGGCTCTCGCCCTCTTCCACCATCTCGCCCGGCTCGAAGTGACGCTCCTCGAGGAAGCCGGTGACGCGGGCCACCAGGGTGACCTCGTCGTCACTGCGCAGCTTGGAGGGGTAGGACTTGGCGAGCGGCAGGTCCTGGCGGGCCATCTCCATGACCGGCTTGGGCGTCGGAGGCGCCTCACCCTGGCCGGACGCCTGCTGCTCGGAAGACTCTTGCTGGCCGCAGGCGGCGAGCACGAGACCCGCAGCCAGTGCCACCAGGCCACTGCGGCCTTGTTTGATAATGGTAATCATGGGGTTTTCCATTGGCGCGTCAGAGGGGGAACGCATTTTACATTCATTCATGAATGTTTGTAAATTTCCGGAGACGGCGCGCTACTCCTCGAGACGCGGCGGCGCCCCGATATCCATGACCGCATCCCGCGACTCGGCATTCTCGGGCAGCGTGAAGGAGACGCTGCCGCCATCGAGCCAGGCGTTCACCTCCTCGACCGCCGGGACGTCCAGGGTCCCCGACTGCTGGCGCAAGGTCAGCAGGTTGATCACGTAGTCGTAGCGGGCGCTGGCGAAGTCGGCGACGGCGTTGTAGAGGTTCTGCTCGGCGTTGAGCACGTCGACGATGTTGCGCGTGCCGACCTCGTAGCCGGCACGGGTGGCGTCCAGCGCGCTCTGGTTGGAGACGATCGCCTGGGCACGCGCCTCCACGGTCGAGACGTCGTTGCTGACCTGGGTATAGAAGGAGCGCACCTGCTGGACGGTATCGCGACGCTGGGACTCGAAGTCGTACTGGCTGGCCTCCAGCAGGTAGGTGTTCTGGCGGATGCTGGCCGAGGTGCGCCCACCGGTGTAGAGCGGCATGCTCACGCCGAGGCCCACCTGGCTGGCCGAGGTATGGCCCTCGACCTCGTCCCGATCATCGTCGGCGTAGTTGTAGCTGGCGAAGGCATTGAGCGTGGGCAGGCGACCCGCGCGGGCGATATCGACGCCACTGCGCGAGACCTCGACCCCGGCCTGGCTGGCCAGCACCCGGGGGTTGTTCTCCATGGCCAGCGCCACCCACTGGTCGCGATCGCTCGGGGTCGGCGGTGCGATAGGAATCTCCTCGCCCAGCGAGTCGATGCTGGCGTAGCGCTGCCCGGTCAGCCGCTCCAGGGCCTCGAAGTTGACCTGCAGGTTGCTCTGCGCCGTGATGCGCTCCGCCCGCGCCTGGTCGAAGGCCGCCTGGGCCTCCTCGACCTCGGTGATGGCGATCAGGCCCACCTCGAACTGCTCACGCGCCTGCTCCAGCTGGCGGCCGATGGCCCGTTCCTGGGCGCGTCGTGCCTCGAGCACCTCAAAGGCCCGCAGTATCTCGAAATAGGCCGAGGAGACATCGATCAGCACCTGCTGCTCGGTGGCGGCCAGCCGGTAGAGCTGCTGGTCGATCTCGCGCTCGGCCTGTTCGACCTCCCGCGCATTGCGGGCGTCGAAGAGCGCCTGCGTGGCCTCCAGGGTCAGGCTGGCGCCGGTATAGTTATCGTCTCCGACCTGCTGGAAACCGCTCGTCTGGCTCTCGTACTGGCGGTTGTGGGTCACGTTGCCCGACACATCGACCTGCGGCAGCAGGTCGCCCTGCTGGACGTCACGCCCCGCCTCCACGCTGCTCGTCTGGGAACGGGCCGAGGCCAGCTCGGCATTGTTCTGCATCGCATCGCGGGCGATGGTCAGCAGGTCCGCCGCCTGCACCGGCGCGGCGACGGCCGCCGTGACCAGGGCCGGCAGCAGGGCGCGGCGGGCGAACCGCGTGCCGGTGCAGCGAAGGGAACGGGGACGCATCATCGGTAGATCCTCGGTGTCGTGATGGTGATGTTTACATACATTGTCGCATGTTTGTTGGTCGAGTCCACCGCCCTCGCCTACGACCAAGGAAACTGGCCGCCGGACGGAGCCGTCCGCTATGCTGCCTTGCAACATACGTCATCGGCAGAACCACCGGCGCGATCCCCCTC
This sequence comes from Halomonas sp. B23F22_3, assembly GCF_043496965.1. Classification (NCBI taxonomy): domain Bacteria; kingdom Pseudomonadati; phylum Pseudomonadota; class Gammaproteobacteria; order Oceanospirillales; family Halomonadaceae; genus Halomonas; species Halomonas sp. B23F22_3. The sequence continues at coordinate 86,479 of NZ_JBIEKG010000002.1, read as the reverse complement.
GCGGGGCGGCCGCGGCTCGGTCGACCACTCTTCAGGCCTACTCAGGAAGCCCGCCCATGGATGCCCTGGAACTCGTCAAGGTGAACGCGCTGGAGGTTGCCGTGCGAATCTGGCACCCCGAGGCGCCACGCACCGTGATCGCCTGGCACGGCCTGGCCCGCCACGGCGGCGACTTCGCCGACTTCGCCCGGGAGCTGGGTCCCGAGTGGCGGATCCTGGCGCCCGACACCCCGGGCCGGGGCCTGTCGAGCTGGTCGTCGGCACCATCCTGCCACTATGTATATTCCCATTACATGACCATAGCAGCCGCCGTGTTGGATCACTTCGGCCTGGAGCGCGTGCCCTGGGTCGGGACCTCCATGGGGGGCCTGCTGGGCATGCTGCTGGCCGCCGAGCCGGCGAGCGCGGCGCGCATCGAACGACTGGTGCTCAACGACGTGGGTCCGGAACTCGCTCCCGAGGGCCTGGCCGAGCTGGCCAGCTACTTCGGCGTGCCCCATCGCTTCCTGCACTTCAGCGACCTGGAGGCCGAGCTGCGCCGCCACTACACCGGCTTCGGCATCGAGGGCGACGACGCCTGGCGACGCCTGGCGCTGGACAGCGCTCGCCGGCTGCCCGACGGCAGCTGGACCTACCACTTCGATCCGCGCATCGCCGAGCAATTCGTCCACGACACGCCGCGCGACACCTGGGCGGACTGGGCCGCGATCCGCTGCCCGCTGATGGTCGTCCGCGGCCGGCACTCGCCGCTGCTCAAGGCCGAGAGCGTGACGCGCATGGCCGAGGCGCAACCCGCGCTCGTCAGCCACGAGGTGCCGGGCTGCGGCCACGCCCCGATGCTCGACCGCCGCGACCAGGTCGCGCCCATCGCCGCCTTCCTGGCCGCATCGCCCGCGGGGGCAGCGGCATCTCGGGGCCAGCAGGCGAGCACGCCCTGGTGGCAGCGGCTGCTGTGGCGCCTGGGCCGCCGCTAGCCTCGCGGCCCGCTCGCAGACACGCATGGCGCAAACGCGCACGTCGCCGCCCATCACCACGACGCTACAGCAGCCAGTCGACCAGCAGCAGCGAGATCAGGCTGACCACCAGCCGCCGGAATGGCCCCGTGTTGGGCTCCACGTCGTGGCGAATCACCTCGCCGTCGCGGCGCTCGAGCCAGTAGAGATCGCCCTCGGGATCCAGACGCACCTCGTAGGCCTGCAGCGGCACCCCGTTTTCGAAGGCGTCATCGATCCGCTGGGCCAGCGAGGGATCCTCGATGATGAACCCAAGCTCGGTGTTGAGGTTGGCCGAGCGGGGATCGAAGTTGAACGACCCCACGAAGACGCGCTCGCCATCCACGGCGAAGGTCTTGGCATGCAGGCTGGCGCCGGAGCTGCCGAACGGCCCCGCGCTGAGGTTGCGTCCCTGATGCTGGGCACCGCGTCGCAGCTCCCAGAGCTTGACGCCCGCCTCGAGCAACGCCTTGCGCCGCTTGGCATAGCCGGCGTGCACGGCGGCCACGTCGGTGGCCTCCAGGGCATTGGTCAGCACCTCGATATCGACCCCGTCTCGTTCCAGCTTCCGGAAGGCCTCGGTCCCCGCCTTGGCCGGCACGAAGTAGGGCGAGACGAGGGAGATATGGCGCTCGGCGTCGTCGAAGATCAGCGTGAGATCGTGGCTGAGCAGCTCCTGCCCACTCGCCTCGCCGAGTCCCTTGGATGGGTCGTCGCTGAGCATGCGCACCGGCGCCCAGACCAGATCGAGCTCCTTGGCCAGCAGCTTCTGCACGAGCTCCGTCTCGCTCACGGCCTGGAGATAGGTACCCGCCTCGGGATCGCGCATCGCCTCGGCCACCGCCTGCTCGAGCCGAACCCGTCCCTCCGGTCCGACGGCCGGGAGGATGCGCTGTGCAGGATAGGAGGAGGCGCTTTGCCAGTAGCGATCGAAATCGCGCGAGACGTCGTCGACCACCTCGCCGACAGCCAGCACGTCCAGGTCCGAGAAGGTCACGTCCCCCGTGGCGCCGAAGTACTCGTCGCCGATGTTGCGCCCGCCGATGACCGCCGCCTGGTTGTCGGCGGTGAAGGACTTGTTGTGCATGCGCCGGTTGGCCCGGGAGAAGTCGGTCAGGAAGCCGATCCACTTGGGCGAGCGCACCACGAACGGGTTGAACAGCCGAACCTGGATATTGGGATGGTCGGCAAGCGCGGCGAGCTCGTCGTCGATGCCGCCGGTGCCGCTGTCGTCGAGCAGCAGGCGCACCCGCACCCCGCGGTCGGCGGCCTCGTAGAGGGCCTCGAACAGCAGCAGCCCGGTGGTATCGGGGTGCCAGATGTAGTACTGGACGTCCAGGGTACGCTCGGCGGCATTGGCCATCACCATCCGGGCCGCGAAGGCGTCGATGGGATTGTTCAGCGGATAGATCCCGCTGAGGCCGGGATGGGCGTCGACCGCGGGTGCCAGGGCCTCGCCGAGGGAGGTGTCACGACTCTGCGCCTCATCCAGCGCCGAGGATTCGAGCCGCCCCTGGAGAGACGGCAGGGAACAGCCGCCGAGCAGCGCCAGCAGGCCCAGCCACAGGAGGACTCGGGCCAAGGAGAGAGGTGAGGTCATCGTGTCGATCCCGCCAGCCAGTAGAAATCATGAGAGAGACCATAATGGTAGTTGATCGACGCCTCATGGACCCGGCGACTGCGCGATCATCACGCTAGGATCGCCACCCGGTGGCGAGCGGCAGCGCTAAAAGCAGGACACGCTAATATAATGTTTTCTGGACTGATACCATCGAAGCCCCAGACTCGCCCCCACGACCCGAGGCCATGCCCGAGCCCATGACCGCCACTGCGACAGAGCCCGTGAAGGAAGAGCCCGTGAAGAAAGAGCCCGGCCATATCGATCCTCAGGGCGAGCGCCTGGCCATCCGAGGCGACTGGACGCTCGAGCACCACGCGAGCCTGAAGCGCCAGGTCGAGCGCCTGGCCCAGGGCCGCGAGCCCTCTGCCCAGGGGCTCGATCTGGCACCGCTCGCTGCCCTGGATACCGCCGGCGCGGTGCTGCTGATGGAGCTGACCGGCGCCGAGCGGCTCGCCGCGATCAACGACTGGGCGCCGACGCTGCCGGCGACCCGCCGCGCCCTGCTGCGCACCCTGGGCGAGGCGATGGTCGACCGCCCGGCCCCCACCGCCCCGCCCCGCCGGCCGCTGCGGGAGGGCCTGGCCCTGGTCGGCCAGCACGTCGAGGGCCTCTACCAACAGCAGCGAGCGCTGCTGGGCTTCATCGGCCAGGTGCTCGCCACCCTGGCCGCCACGGCCTGGCGGCCGAGCCGCTGGCGCCTCACCTCGGTGGTGGCGCAGCTCCACCAGACCGGCCTCAACGCCCTGCCCATCGTCGCCCTGCTGACCTTCCTGGTCGGCGCCGTGGTGGCCTTCCTCGGCGCCACGGTGCTGCGCGACTTCGGCGCCACCATCTACACGGTCAACCTGGTGGCCTTCGCCTTCCTGCGCGAGTTCGGCGTGCTGCTCGCCGCCATTCTGCTCGCCGGTCGCACCGCCAGCGCCTTCACGGCGCAGCTCGGCGCCATGAAGGCCAACGAGGAGCTCGATGCCGTGCGCACGCTCGGCCTCGATCCGGTCGAGCTGCTGGTGCTGCCGCGAGTACTGGCGATGATGCTGACGCTGCCGATCCTCACCTTCGTGGGCATGCTCAGCGGCATCCTCGGCGGCGCCCTGATCTGCGGGCTGGCGCTGGACATCTCGCTCTTCCAGTTCGTCTCCATCCTGCAGCGCGACATCCCCCTCAACCATTTCCTGGTGGGCCTCGCCAAGGCGCCCGTGTTCGCCTTCGTGGTCGCGGTGATCGGCTGCCTGGAGGGTTTCAAGGTCAGCGGCAGTGCGCAGTCGGTGGGCGAGCACACCACCTCGAGCGTGGTGCAGTCGATCTTCATGGTGATCCTGCTCGACGCGGTGGCCGCACTCTTTTTCATGGAGATGGGCTGGTGAGCGAGTCGATGCGGGCATCACGGCCTCAGCAGCCCAGGCGCCAGGAAGCACAGGGCCAGGACGCGTCAACGCCCGAGCCGCTGATTCGGGTGCGCGGACTGGTCAACCGCTTCGGCAAGCACGTCGTCCACGAGGATCTCGACCTCGACCTCTATTCGGGCGAGATCCTCGGTGTGGTGGGCGGCTCGGGCACCGGCAAGTCGGTGTTGCTGCGCAGCATCGTCGGCCTGCTGCGGCCAAGCGAGGGGCGCATCGAGGTGTTCGGCGAGGATCTCCAGCGCCTGGCCCCCCGGGAACGCTCCGCGCTGGAGCGCCGTTTCGGGGTGCTCTTCCAGCGCGGCGCGCTGTTCACCTCGCTGACCCTCGAGGAGAACGTCGCCCTGCCACTGATCGAGCATGCCGGGCTGGCCCGCGGTGACGCCGAGGCCCTGGCCCGGGTCAAGCTGGCCCTCGCCGGGCTGCCCGTCGAGGCCGCGACCCAGTATCCCGCCGCACTCTCCGGTGGCATGATCAAGCGGGCCGCCCTGGCCCGCGCCCTGGCGCTGGACCCGGAGGTCCTGTTCCTCGACGAGCCGACGGCGGGCCTGGATCCGATCGGCGCGGCGGCCTTCGATCGCCTGATCCTGACCCTGCGCGACGCCCTGGGCTTGAGCGTCTTCCTGGTCACCCACGACCTGGACACCCTCTATACCGCCTGCGACCGTGTGGCCGTGCTGGCCAGGCGACAGGTCCGGGTCGCCGATCGCCTTTCGGTGGTCGAGGCCACCGACGACGCCTGGATCCATGACTATTTCCACGGCCCCCGTGGCCGCGCCGCCCGGCGGGCGGCCCACCCGGCAGAGGACGCCTGACCATGGAACCCCGCGCCCACCATGTCCTGATCGGGCTGTTCACGGTGATCACCCTGGGCAGCGCGTTGCTGTTCGCCCTGTGGCTCGGCAAGTCGAGCGTCGATCGCGACTACGCCTGGTACGAGATCGGCTTCAATCGCGCCGTCAGCGGGCTGTCCGAAGGCAATGCGGTGCTCTACAGCGGCATCGAGGTCGGCGACGTGGTGCGGCTGCGCCTCGATCCCGAGGATCCGCGCCGGGTGCGGGCGCTGATCCGCGTCGACAGCGAGGTGCCGATCAGGCAGGACACCCGCGCCAGCCTGGCGCTGGCCAACATCACCGGCACCAAGCACCTGCAGCTCTCCGGCGGCACCCCGGAGAGTCCTCGTCTCGAGGGCGACATCGACGATCCCCCCTTGATCCAGGCCGAGCCCTCGCCGCTGAGTTCGCTGCTCTCCGGCAGCGAGGCGCTGTTCACCAAGGTGGACCGCCTGCTGACCAATGCCAATCGGCTGCTCTCCGAGCAGAACGCCGAGCACCTGACGCGCACCCTGGGCCACCTGGAGACCCTCTCGGGCTCGCTGGTCGAACAGCGCGGCAGCGTCGGCGAGGCCATCACCGGGATCGGCCGCGCCGGCGAGCAGGCGACGGCCACCCTGCAGCGCTTCGAGCGCCTCGGCGAGCGGGCCAACCGGCTGCTCGACGAAGAGGGCACCGCGGCGCTGCAGGACGCCGGAGAGGCCATGCGCTCGCTTTCCGCCACCGCCGCACGGCTGGACCGCCTGACGGCACGCCACACGGACTCGCTGGATCGCGGCCTGCAGGGCGTCGGCGAGATCGATCCCGCCATGCACGAGCTGCACGCCGCGCTGCGCACCCTCAACCGGCTGCTGCAGCGCCTCGAGGAGAACCCCGCGGAGGCCCTGCTGGGCCGTGACGAGATCCAGGAGTTCCGCCCATGAGTCCGTTCCGCCGGCACGCCAACCGCGCCCTCCCCTCACGTCTCAGCCGGCTGCCGCCCCTGATGCTGGCCGGGCTGCTCGCCGGGTGCAGCGTGATCCCGAACGGCGAGCCGGTGCGGCTGTTCACGCTGCCCGCGCCGACGCTGCCGGCCTCCATCGAGGCCCCCCGCGCGCTGACCCTGCGGGTCGATACGCCCGCTGCCGGCGCACCGCTGGACGGTCGGCGCCTGCTGATCAAGCCGACCCCCGGGGAGTTCCAGGCCTACGGCGGGGCGCGCTGGCGCGACGACGCCCCGCGGCTGCTGCGTGATCATGTGATCGAGGCCCTCCGCCGCGACGGCCGCCTGGCCGCCGTGATCGACGAGACCAGCCGGGCGCAGAGCGACGCGGCCCTGACCAGCCACCTGGGGGCCTTCCACGTCCGCTATCGCGAGGGCAGGCCCGAGGTGGTGGTGCGACTGGATGTCCAGCTGCTCGACGACAGCAGCCGCAAGGTGCGCGCGAGCCGGCGCGTCGAGGCGGTGGTGGCAAGCGAGGGCGACGGCCTCGAGGCCGTGGTCGCGGCCTTCGGGCGCGCCGCCGACCGGCTGGCCATCGAGGTGGTCGACTGGACGCTGGCGCAGCTGCCCCGCGCCTCGTCCTGAGCACGCCTCGGCCGGGGCATCGCATGGCGCAGGCCGGCGCCGATGCTCCTCCATGTCGCAACCACCCCTCAAAACGCGTCCATTTCGTGCATTTTCCCGCAATGATCGGCGATTTTGAGCAAAAACAAACGATCGATAGCCGATCTCAATGTGCTGTTCTCTTCTCGTTTCCCCAGCACCGCGGTGGGAATGGCACGCCGCTCGCACGATATCCCAGGCACGGCGCCGAACCGTTCGGCAGAGGCCGTCGGCCGGCCGTGTCACCACCACGCAAGGGGTACACGCGATGGGACATCCATTCTGCAAGCGCATCGAACAGGTCATCTCTCCAACACTCGCGGTGCGGGGCATCGCCTCTCCGATCATGCCGGACGTAGCACGACGACGATTCGGCAGGCTGGCCGTGGGCCTGGTGCTGGTGGCCGCCCTCACCGCCTGGCTGCCCGTGCGTCGTGTCGGCGCCGGGGCCCTCGCCTCATCCGCTCCCCTCAAGGAAGATGGCCGGGGCACGTCCCAAGCCGCGGCCAGGGCCAGGCCCTTTGCCGGTCGGGCCGGGCGGCACGCTCGCCAGGCCGGCGGCATGAATGGGATGACGTGGGACGAGTCGACGTTCGGCGAGCCGACCAGGCTGCGGCGCGTCGGCGGCCGACGGATGCGCTCGCCCAGGCCCGTCGCCCACTCCGGCCTCTCCGTGGCCACGCCGGATGACCTTCGCCGGGGCCTCGACAGGAGTCATTGACTCTCCGGCCTCAGTCGGCTTCCAGCCGCGCCACCGCTCGCTCGACCGCGGCGCGATAGCCGCCGCCGAACAGCAGCAGGTGGTTGAGCAGCGGATAGAGCTGGAACAGGGTCTCGCGCCTCGGCCAGTCGGCCGGGGCGCGGCCGTTCCAGTAGGCCTCGAAGAAGGCGTCGCCCGGCGCGCCGAACAGCGTCAGCATGGCCAGGTCGACCTCCGGATAGTGACGATAGACCGCCGGGTCGATGATCGCCGGCCCCTCGGGTGTGAAGAGCACGTTGCCCGACCAGAGATCGCCATGCACCAGGCTCGCCGGGGCATCCGGCAGCCACGCCTCGAGTCCGTGGGCGATGGCCTCGATACGCCGGCGCAGTCCGCCATCCATGAGCCCGCGCTCCTGGCAGGCCGCGGCGAGCGGCAGCAGGCGCCGCTCGCGCTGGAAGGCGCGGCCATCGACGAGCGGCGCATTGGGCTGGGGCGTGTGGCCGCAGGCATTGTCGCGCGGCCAGCCGTGGGCGTCGCCCAGATCGGCGTGCAGCGCCCGCAGCCCCTCCCCCAGGCGCGCCGCATCGCCCCCCGCGTGCCCGCGCTCCAGCGCCTCCATCACCAGCCAGCCGTCACCCTCGGCCAGCACCTCGGGCACGATGAGCCGCGTGCCCGCCTGGCGCAGAGCGCGCAGGCCGTCGGCCTCGCCGGCCAACCGCGCGGGATCGTCACGCTTGATCACCACCGCTCCCTGATCGGTCATCAGGCGCCGGACCTCGGCGATGTCGCCACCGCCGAGGGAAACGGGCTCGCCCCGGGGCGTCAGGGACACCGAGGCCAGCAGACGCGCCAGTCTTCGCTCCATGGGGTCATGCCTCCCGAGTCGTACCGATGCCCCCGAGGGTCGCCACTCCGGCCGGCGCTGTCAAAGCGATGGGAGGGCCGGACGACACCAGGCGATCAACCAAAAAAAGACCGCCCCGTAGGGCGGCCAAGGAACACAAGCGGGAGATATATGCGTCAGAGCTCGTCAGGCGGATCGCTGGGGAATCACTCCGGCATCAGCACACCATCGATCACGTGGATGACGCCATTGCTCGCCTCGATGTCTGCCTGGATGACGGTGGCGTCATCGATCATCACGCTGCCATCCATGGTGGTGATGGTGATGTCCTGGCCCTGCACGGTGGTGGCACTGTCGGCGGACATGGCGTCCTCGGCCATGATCTTGCCGGGCACCACGTGATAGGTCAGCACGGCCTGCAGGGTCTCCTGGTTCTCGGGCTTGAGCAGGTCCTCGACGGTGCCCTCGGGCAGCGCGGCGAAGGCCTCGTCGGTGGGGGCGAAGACCGTGTACGGGCCCTCGCCCTTAAGGGTCTCGACCAGCTCGGCCGCCTTGACCGCGGCGACCAGCGTCTCGAACTGGCCCGCGCCCACGGCGGTGTCGACTATATCCTTCTTCATGCCGTGGTCATCGGCCTGGACGCCGCCGGCGAGCATCAGTCCCAGCATGCCGACGCCGAGGGCACGGGTCACGGGGGCGGTGAAGGGGGCAGCGATGGAAGTGGTAAGGGTCTTCATGGGGCACTTTCCTCTTGTAGAACCGCGGACGCATCTCGTCCGGAAGAGTGAGTCGCGCTCGACTTGCAACATCCGGCGGAGGGCGCTCTGCCTCAACCTGTACAGAAGTTAGACTCTGTATAGATATTGGACAAGTATTATTTTTCTCCGCAGCCTCTTTTTCACCGCAACATCATGGCTGACGCCGCCGGCGCGATATGGCACAACGAGAGGCACATTGCCCAGAGAGGAGAGTCGACCATGTACAAGCTGGCCTTCTTCGTGCCGATGGCGGATGCCGAGGCCGTCAAGGAAGCCGTCTTCGCCACCGGGGCGGGACGCATCGGCGACTACGAGGCGTGCTGCTTCCAGACCCCGGGCACCGGGCAGTTTCGCCCGCTGCCGGGGGCCGACCCGCACATCGGCCGGGTCGGCGACCTGGAACGGGTCGAGGAGCTGAAGGTGGAGCTGGTCTGCGAGGATGGGCTGATCCGCGAGGCGGTGGCCGCCCTCAGGGCCGCCCACCCCTACGAGGAGCCGGCCTTCGATGCCTGGCGGCTCGAGGCCCTCTAACGACGACGCCACGGGCGCATCGGCCCGTGGCGTCGTCGTCCCGAGGGGTAGGGCCCTAGATGAAGCCCAGCAGTCGTGGCAGGAAGAGCGACAGTTCGGGCACGAAGGTGGTCACCAGCATGACCGGGATGCCCACGAAGGCGATCAGCTGCAGCGCCGGGGCAAAGGTCTTGTGGATCGACACCCGGCCGATGCGGCAGGCCATGTAGAGGATCGGGGCAACGGGCGGACTGTTGGCTCCGATCACCACGGAACAGGCCACGATGGCACCGAAGTGCACCGGATGAATGCCGGTGTCCACCATCAACGGCAGGAACAGCGGCGCCACCACCACCGTCACCGAGACATCATCGAGGATGGCGCCCGCCAGGATCAGGAAGATGTTCACCGCGATCAGGATCAGCAAGGGGTTCTGGATCAGGGTGGTGATCAGCTCGGTGAGGTCCTGCGGCACGCGCTCGAAGGCCAGGATGCGGCCGATCATGAACGAGAAGAGCAGGATCAGGATGATCGAGCCGGTGGTCTCGGCGGCGGCCACCACGCTGCGCGAGAAATGCGTGAAGGACTGGTCGCGGTAGACCAGAAAGCCAATGACCAGGGCCGCGAAGGCCGCCACGGCCGCCGCTTCCGTGGGCGTGAAGACCCCGCCGTAGATGCCGCCCAGGATAATGAACGGCAGGCTCAGCGCCGGTAGTGCCCGCCAGGTCGCCATGCCCATGGAAACGGGCTTGCCGCTGCCCTCGCGCTTGCCGGCCACCTCCTGGAAGAGTCGCCCACAGGCCAGACGGTTGGCCAGGATGAGTCCCACGATCAGCAGCAGCGCCGGCCCCACCGTGGCCGCGAACAGCGCCGCCACCGACTGCCGCGTCACGACCGCGAAGAGGATCATGGTGATGGAGGGCGGGATCAGGATGCCCAGCAGCGAGGAGATACCGAGCAGCGCCGAGGAATAGCCGCGCGGGTAGCCACGCTCCTCGAGCGGGCCGATCATGATGGTGCCGATGGAGGCCACCGCCGCCGTGGCCGTGCCGGCAATGGCGCCGAACACCCCGGAGGCCAGCACCATGGAGGCGCCCATGCCCCCTCGCCGCTTGCCGACCAGCGTCTCGATGAAGGTCACCAGGCGACTGGCGATGCCGCCGCTCTGCATCAAGTAGCCGGTCAGCACGAACAGCGGCAAGGCGATCAGGATCACCGAGTCCACCGAGCGGAAGCCCTGCATCATCAGCGTATCGAGGTTGGCATCGTAGGCCAGCGCCAGGTAGGCCAGCACCCCGGCGAAGGACCAGGCAACGGGTACGCCCAGCCCCATCAGCAACAGCAGCAGCAGGATCGCGAACAAGCCTTCCATCAGGATCTCTCCTCGGCGAGCGAATGACCGGAACGGGCCGCACGGATGGCCACGCCGCCCTGCCAGACATCACGCAGCGCGTAGACGAAGCAGCCGATGCTGGCGAGCATGATGGCCGCCTGGGAGACCCACAGCGGAATCGACAGCTCCGGGGTGTGCTGGGGACGCTGCACACCCCAGGCCAGCATGCGCAGGGCCCACCAGACGAAGCAGGCGCTGATGATGGCCACGATCACCGCCACCAGGGTCTTGTGCAGCGCCTGGAGGCGGGCATCGCGCAGCTGCAGCTCGAGGAAATCCACCACCAGGTGTTCACGGCGACGGCTGGCGATCAATGCCCCGGTCATGTAGAGCCACATGCCGGCGAGCATCACCAGCTCCAGGATGCCGACCAGCGACCAGCCGAAGACGTAGCGCGCCAGGATCAGGAAGAGCATCAGCCCCATGACGAGCAGGCTCGTCACGAAGGCGACGGCATCGAGCAGCCAGCCGACCTTCTCGTCCAGGGTCTTGAAAAAGGGTTGCATGGGAGGGCCCTCGCAACGGGTGATGCCGGCCCGAAGACGGGCCGGCACCAGGGTTCAGGAGGACAGCGTCACAGCGACGTGGCGTTGGCGCGAATGGTGTTCATGATCTCGGCGCCCAGCTCTTCCTCCATGAGCGGCCAGACCTCATCCCGGGCGCGGCGGGCGAAGGTGTCGAGGGTTTCCTCGGGCAGGGCGAAGTACTCCATACCGTCTTCCTGCGCCTTGGCGATGTAGTGCTCGTCCCGCTCACGGGCGGCGACGAACTGCCGCTCCATGATCTCGTGGGCCGCCTCGCTGACCACCTGCTGGTGCTCCTCGCTCAGGCGATCAAAGCTGTCCATGTTCATGGTCAGGATGCCGGTCATGAAGAAGTGCTTGGTGTGGACGTAGTAATCCAGGGTGTCGCTGAAGTATTCATAGGGCCAGTAGATGACGTTGCCCGCCTCGCCATCCACCACGCCGGTCTGCAGCGCGGTATAGACCTCGCCCCAGTCGATGGCGGCGGTCTGGTACCCCAGGGCCTGCATGGTCTGCGGTGCCGGGAAGACCGGCATGGTGCGCACGGTGAGCCCCTCGGCGCTCTCGATGTCGAGCGCGTACTGGTCGCGGGATGCCACGCCGTTGAACCCCTCGGGCCAGGGACCGAAGAACTTCAGGCCGATGTCGGCGAAGATGCCGCCCAGCAGGTCGTTGACCCAGCCCCCGGGGCTGTAGGCCTCGATGGCCTCGTCCCAGGAGCGCGTCATGTAGGGGGTGTAGATGACGCCGATGCGCTTGTCGTAGGAGGTCATCGGCCAGCTGAGCATCATGTCGACCTCACCCGCCACCAGCAGGTCGAAGACCTCCTGCTGCCCGCCCAGCTCGTTCTGGTAGTAGACCTCGACCTCGAGGTCGCCGTCGGACTTCTCCTCGATCAGCCGACTCCACTCGTCGAGGGTATCGCCCGCCGGTGATCCCTGGGTGCCCGAATCGGTGGCCAGGCGCAGTTTGGCGGCCTCGGCATCGAGGGGCGCGCCGGCCAGCAGGAGGGCGGCGGAAAGAGCGGTCAGAGGGACAAGGCAGGTCCCCTTCGGCAGAAGCGTCATGGCGGTATCTCGCGACTTGTTGTGATTGGCAGGCACTGTTTACCGCCCGCCAGAGAGCCGGTCAATCGACGCCCCAGGGAGGACAAATTGGCAGGTTTCGCCTTCTTTAAGGCATGACACTGTGGTTCTGTTCTGGCTGAGAGGCTTTCCCGAGATATTCCACCAGTTTTCATGCCACCTGCCAGCGACCTCCCCTCGCGGCCACCGTTCGAGCGTGTCGCCGCCGCGCGTCTGGAGGTCGTAACGGGACACGAGATGGCGCGACAGCCCTGGAGGCGCCCAACACCTGATCCGGATCATGGACATTGTCTGCCCATCATGCTTACCCGGCCGGTGTCGGCGACCCTGGGGGTATCGGGGAGATCGCGCGGCCACTGGAGACAGCGGGCCAGCCGGCCTATGATGCGAGGCCGCATATCCCGTTCACGATCAGGAGGTTTCCCCATGCCCATCGCCATGATCACCGGTGCCACGTCCGGCTTCGGCCGCGCCGCCGCCCGGCGCTTCGCCGACGCCGGCTGGTCGCTGATCCTCACCGGTCGCCGCCAGGAGCGGCTAGAGGCCCTGAAGCAAGAGCTTGCCGAGCGCGTGGAGGTGCTGACCCTGACCCTCGACGTGCGCGATGCCGAGGCGGTGAAACAGGCCGTCGACTCGCTGCCCGAGGCGTTTCGCGGGGTCACCTGCCTGGTCAACAACGCCGGCCTGGCGCTGGCGCCCCAGCCGTCGCAGCAGGTCGACCTGGCCGACTGGCACACCATGATCGACACCAACGTCACCGGCCTGGTCAACGTCACCCACGCCATGCTGCCGCTGCTGATCGCCACCGGCGCGGGGGCCAGCATCATCAACATCGGCTCGGCGGCGGCCAAGTGGCCCTATGCCGGCGGCCACGTCTACGGCGCCACCAAGGCGTTCGTCGAGCAGTTCAGCTACAACCTGCGCTGCGACCTCAAGGGCACCGGCGTGCGGGTCACCGACATCGCCCCGGGCCTGGCCGAGACCGAGTTCACCCTAGTGCGCACCAAGGGCGACGAGGCCGCCTCCGAGGCGCTCTACCAGGACACCACGCCGCTGCAGGCCGAGGACGTCGCCGAGCAGATCGTCCACGTGGCGACGCTGCCGGCGCACATCAACATCAACTTCCTGGAGATCATGCCGACGCGGCAGAGCTGGTCGCCGACCCACGTCGAAAGGGATTGAGAGCGTCGAGCAGCACCCACACGAACGAGCAGCGCCCCGGGTCGGGGCGCTGTCGATGGGCTGGCTCAGGGGGGCATGAGGGCCGCCGAACTCGAGGGCGGCCGCCGCTAGGCGCTGCCGAAATAGCGCTCGCGGTCCTCGGCGGTGATATCGCTGACGTGCAGGGGGAAGGCCGCCTCTCGCCGGTCGGCGTAGAAGTGGCGCAGGGTGCGCTCGATGGTCGGGAAGGCGAGCTCGTCCCAGGGAATCTCGTGCTCCTCGAACAGCGCCACCTCGAGGCTCTCTGGTCCGGCGTCGAAGCCGCCGGCGAGATCGGCGCGAAAGATCATGTAGACCTGGTCGATGTGCGGCAGGTTGATCAGCGTGTAGAGGCCATGGATCTCGACCTCGGCACAGGCCTCCTCGCGGGTCTCGCGGGCCGCCGCCTCGACGGTGGTCTCGGCGTTCTCCATGTAGCCCGCCGGCAGGGTCCAGAACCCCTTGCGCGGGGAGATGGCGCGGCGACACAGCAGCACCCGGCTGCCGCTCACCGGCAGGGTGCCGGCGACGATGCGCGGATTCTGGTAGTGGATGGTGCCGCACTCGTCGCAGCAGTGGCGGGGGCGATCGTCCCCGTCCGGAATCGCGAAGCGCACGGTATGGCCACAGTGACTGCAGAAGTTCATGGCGCTCCCTGGCAGGCCGGAGGGCGGCATGACGGCCGCCCGGTCAGGGCTTGACGCCGCTCATGGCGGCCGAGTAGAAGGAATCAAACCCGATGGAAGCCCCATGTTAGAGAACCTTCGTGAACGCCTGCAAGCACACCGCCCGCGCCGGATCAGCCGGCGCCTGCCCGAGGCGTCGGTGCTGCTGCCCATCGTCGACCGCCCCGAGCCGACCCTGCTGTTCACCCGACGCGCCGGCCACCTCAATACCCACAGCGGCCAGGTCGCCTTTCCCGGCGGCAAGCGCGAGCCGGGCGACGCCGATCTGCTGGCCACGGCGCTGCGCGAATCCCGGGAAGAGATCGCCCTGCCCCCCGAGCGCGTCGAGCTGCTCGGGCGGCTATCGGACGTGATCTCGCTGCATGGCATCCGGGTCACGCCCTGGGTGGGGCTGATCCCGCCCGACCTGCCGCTGACCCCCGACCCCGGCGAACTCGACGCCATCTTCGAGGTGCCGCTGACGCACTTCCTCGAGGACCAGCGCACCCACACCGACGTGATCCGCGTGGACGGCCGGGACTACTACGTGCCCAGCTACCGCGCCGACGGCCACGTGATCTGGGGGCTCTCGGCGATGATGCTGGTGGAGCTGCTCGCCGAGGGCTTCGCCATGCCGATCAGCCTCTTCGAGCGCCCGTCGGGCGACTTGATCCACCTTCCCGAACGCCGAGTCTCCCGCCCATGATGCCGACACGCGACGCCTTCGCCACCGCCCTGCCCCGCGCCCGCCTGGCCGAGCTGGTCGATGCCCTGGTGGAACAGGGCTGGTACGTCGGCGAGGACTTCATCCCCGCCGATCTGTGCGCGACGCTGCACCACGAGCTCGGCGCCATGGCCGAGCACGAGGTGCTGGAGGCCGCCGGCATCGGCCGCGGCCAGGAGCACGCCCTGCGCCGGGACATCCGCGGCGACGCTATCCGCTGGCTGGATCGCGAGAGCCAGGCCCGGCGACAGTATCTGGAGGCCATGGCCGAGCTGCAGCAGGAGCTCAACCGGGCGCTGTTCCTGGGGCTCTTCGAGTACGAGGCGCACTTCGCCCACTACCCGCCCGGCGCCTTCTATCGCCGCCACCTCGACAGCTTCCGCGGCCGCGCCAACCGCGTGATCTCCACCGTGGGCTACCTGAACCCCGACTGGCCCGCGGACGGCGGCGGCGAGATGGTGATCTTCGCCGCCGACGACCCCGAGCGCGAGGTGGCCCGGGTGCGCCCGGAGGCCGGCACCTTCGCCTGCTTCCTCTCCGACAGCGTGCCCCACGAGGTGCTGCCGACCCGCCTGCCGCGCGCGAGCATCGCCGGCTGGTTCCGGCGCAACGCCTCGCTGGGTGGCCTGGTGGACCCGGCACGCTGATGGCGAGTGCAGGCGACCAGGACGAGCACGAGCGGCTCAGGGCGCGCTGCTTGGCACTGGAAGCGGAAAAAGCCGAGCTCGAAGCGGACAACGCAGCGCTGGAAGCGGAAAGAGCGGCACTGGAGGCCGACAACGCCGCCCTCATCGAGAACAACGCGACCCTCGAGGCAGAGAACGCGGCGCTGGACGCCGAGAAGCGCCACTACCAGTGGCTGGCCGACAGCACCACCGACCTGATCTCGCGCCACGCCCGGGACGGCACCTTCCTCTACGCCTCGGCGGCGGCCCGGGAGCTGCTCGGCTTCGAACCCGAGGAGCTGATCGGCGTCTCGGCCTACGACCTCTTCCACCCGGCGGACCTCGCCGACCTGATCAACAAGTCGCCGCGCATCTACTACCACGACGGCTTCTACCAGCAGACCTACCGCTTCCGGGCCAAGGATGGCCACTACGTCTGGTTCGAGACCACCAGCCGCACCCGCCGCGATCCCGACACCGGGGAGCTTCTGGACGTGCTCTGCGTCTCCCGGGACGTCGGCCGACGCCTGCAGGCCGAGGCCCACCGCGAGCGCCTCGCCCGGGTGGTGGAGTCGACCACCGACTACGTGCTGTTCCTCGACGGCGACGAGCGCATCTTCACCGCCAACGAGGCGGCCCGCCGGCTGCTGGCGCACCCGGGGCGCGACCGCCCGGGCCGCAATCGTCGGGAGGGGGATGCCCAGCACCTCGAGCAGGCCTATACCGCCGAGTCGCTGTCCGTGCTGCGCGAGGTCGTGCTGCCCGCCGTGGCGCGCTACGGTTCCTGGAGCGGCGAGCTCGCGATGCGGGGCCCGCGCGGCCCCGTGCCGGTGCTCAGCGTGGTGATGGCCCATCACGGCCCCGCCGCCGCGCCCGACCATCTCTCGCTGATCAACCGCGACATCGGCCTGCGCAAGGCCGCCGAGGCCCAGGAGCGCCGCCACCAGGAGCAGATCGCCCACGCCAACCGCCTGGCGACCACCGGCGAGCTCGCCTCCAACATTGCCCACGAGCTCAACCAGCCGCTGGGCGCCATCGCCAACTACGCCAGCGGCGCGCTGATGCGCCTCGAGGCCGACCCATCGGGCCCGGCCGGCGAGCTTGCGGTGCCGCTCGCGCGGATCAGCGAACAGGTGCAGCGCCTCGCCGAACGGCTGCGCCACATCCGCACCTTCGTGCGCAAGGGCCAGACCCGGCCGCGGCCGGTGGCACTTTCCGAGGTCGTGAAGGCCGCCTGCCGGCTCTGCGAATGGCAGTTCCAGCAGGCCGGCATCGCGCTGGATCAGGCCCTGCCCGAGGATCTGCCGCGGGTGCAGGCCGATCCCGTGGCACTGGAGCAGGTGCTGGTCAACCTGCTGCTCAACGCCCTGGAGGCGAGCCGCCCCCACCCCGGCGCCGACCGGGTGACGCTCAGCGCCCGGCAGAGTGGCCCGCGGGAGGTGAACTTCACGGTCGCCGACCGCGGCCCCGGCGTGCCCGAGGCCGAGCGCGAGCGGATCTTCGCGCCCTTCCATTCGGGTCGCCCCGAGGGCCTCGGCATGGGGCTCGCCATCAGCCATTCGCTGATGGAGGCCATGGGCGGCCGGCTCGTCCTGGCACCGGCCGGCGGTTCCGGCGGCGCCACCTTTGCCGGTACACTGCTCGCCGAACCCGGGCCGCTGCCGCCGGCCCGCTGAGCGCCTTCGTTCACCCCACTTCCTTCGCTCACCCCACCTGGAGGGGCCCGTGCCCGACAAGCCCTGTATCGCCGTGGTCGACGACGACCAGGCCCTGCGCGACTCCCTCACCTGGCTGCTCGACTCGGTGGGCCTCGCGACCCTGGCCTACGGCGACGGCGAGGCGCTGCTCGACGCCGAGCCCGGGCGCCACAACGTCATCCTGCTCGACGTGCGCATGCCCGGCCTCTCCGGCCTGCAGGTGCAGCAGCGGCTCGGCGAGCGCGGCGACGACACCCCGGTGATCTTCATGACCGGCCACGGCGACGTGCCCATGGCCGTACAGGCGCTCAAGGCGGGCGCCTGCGACTTCATCGAGAAGCCCTTCAACCATCAGCAGCTGATCGATACCGTGCAGCAGGCCCTGGCCCAGCACCGTCGCCACCGCCAGGCCCAGGGCCGCCTCGAGGCGCTGCGCGAGCGCTATGCCGGCCTGCGGCCCAAGGAGCGCCAGATCCTCGTGCACGTGGCCGAGGGGCTGACCAGCCGCGAGATCGCCGCCGAGCTCGGCATCAGCGCCAAGACGGTGGAGGTCTACCGCCTGCGCGCCATGAAGGCGCTGGGTGCGGCCAACCTCGCCGAGCTGGTGCGCCTGTGCGTGGCGCTGGAGCTGGTGAGCCCCTACCCCGAGGGGAGCTGACGGGAGGCGGCCTGACCCGAGAGCGAGGACGGCATGTCCGCCGCCTCGCCGTCGTCCAGCTGGATGATGATCTCCACGCGGCGGTTGCGGGCACGCCCCTCGGCGGTGTCGTTCGAGGCGATCGGTCGCGTGTCGGCGTGCCCGGTCACCGTCAACCGTCCGGCCGCCAACGCCTCGTTCTCCAGTAGCCGGTTCGCCACCACCGACGAACGCATCGCCGAGAGATTCCAGTTGCTGGCATAGCGTGCGCTGCGAACCGGCACGTTGTCGGTGTGGCCGCGCACGGCAATGCTTCCCGGAGCGTCCGCCAGGGTGTCGGACAGATCGTCCAGCAGCGCGGCGAAGGAGGGCGTCACCTCCGCCGAGCCCGAGGGAAAGGAGCCCTGCTCGTTGACGCGAATCACCACGCTGCTGCCGTCCCGCGCGACCTTGACGCCTCCCTCGGCGATGGCGGGGCGAAGCCGCTCCTCCAGGCGTCGCTGCAGCGCCTTCAGTCGCTGCTCCCGCAGCCGATGGGTATCGAGCAGGGGGCGCTCACGGCTCGTCGTCTGGCGCACCTCGTCTCGCAGGGTCGGCTCGGGCTCGGCCGGCGAGAAGCGATCCATCACCGCGCTGGTGCCCTTGGGGATGGTCTCTGCCGGCACGTCGCGCTGAACGCCGAACGCCCGGGACATCTCCCCGGCCAGCTGCTTGAAGCGCTCCAGGTCGATCTCGGCAAAGGAGAGCAGCAGCACGAAGAAGCAGAGCAGCAGCGACATCAGGTCGGCGTAGGTCACCATCCAGGCCGGAATCTCGTTCCCGCTACGCGATCGCTGCCTAGCCATTGGACGCGCCCTGCTCGGCCGGCTCCTCGATCGACGGCGCATCGCCTTCGCCGCCCTGCTTGCGCCGATCCCGCACGTCATCCGGCAGGTAAGTGAGCAGCATCTGCTCCACGATCCGCGGGTTCTTGCCGTCCTGGATCGCCATCAGGGCATCCGTCCACAGCGACTGGAGCTTCTCCTGATGATCCATGCGGGTTTCCAGCTTCTCGGCGATCGGCTTGGCGACGATGTTGGCCAGCAGGACACCGTAGAGCGTCGTCAGCAGCGCCACGGCCATGGCCGGGCCGATCGATGAGGGATCGTCCATGTTGGAGAGCATCTGGATGAGGCCGATCAGGGTTCCGACCATGCCCATGGCCGGCGCCACGTCGGTCAAGAGCCTAAAGGCCTTGGCCCCCGTCTGGTTGCGATCCAGGGTCATCAGGCGCTCCTTGTCGAGCATCTCCTTGACCACCTTCTGATCGAACCCGTCCGCCAGCATCTGCAGGCCCTGCTGGAGGTAGCGCGAGCGCGTCTCGAACCCCTCCAGCGCCAGCAGGCCCCCCTTGCGCGCCAGTTTCGACACCTCGAGCATCTCCTCGATGGTCTCGGAGGTATCCGGCAGGGTATTGCGAAAGGCGCGGCTCGCCGCGCTGAGCGCCATGCGGCACTCGCTGAAGCGCAGCTGTGACAGCACCACCATCAGGCTGCCGCCGAACACGATCAGCAGGCTGACAGGGTTGAGAAATATCATCGGCGAGTCGCCGAGCCCTATCGCGCCCGAGATCAGGGCAACGGCACCCAGCATGCCGATGATGGTTGCAAAATCCATGGCCTTTTCTCCGCCTCTTCTAGTGTCCCTGGCGCATGTTGCCTGATGCAGAACCTAAATTAACACCCACTGTTACTGCACCACAGCATACATTATCTGGCCTGACGTGCTGCCTGCCATCCCGGCGGGAATCGGCCCCGTTGATCCGCGGCCCCCTGGCCCGAGCCCGGCTCGCCATGACGAGGTCGGCATCGAGATCCCTACCTACACTGCCATCAGGCACCCGGCGAAACGCGGGTGCCCTGGCCTGTAAAGGGGGGAGGTCGAGATGAACCGGACGGACGTCAGGACCCTTCAGCGATTCCTCGCCAAGAGCGGCAGCTACCGAGGCAAGATCGACGGCCTGCGCGGCCCGAAGACCCGCGCCGCGGTGAAGACCGCCCTCGACGCCCATGCCGCCCTGGTGCCGGCGGCGGCCGCCACCTGGAGCGACCGACGGCGCGCCGTCACCTGCCTGCAGGTCGCCTGTCGCCTGAAGAAGATCGAGGTCGGCCCGATCGACGGCCTGTGGGGCCCGCAGAGCGAGTACGCGGCCGAGGTGCTGGCCACCATCCAGGAGACCGGCCAGCCGCCCGCCCCCTGGCGGGATCAGCAGCCGCTGGAGGCCAACCCCAACGGCTGGGTCCGCGAGGCGGAGCTCCATCAGGCGCTCGGCTCACCGACTCGCAAGCCGCCGATGGTGGTCGTCCCCTGCCCCTGGCAGCTCTGCCTCGCCTGGGACCTCGGCACCCACCCGAGCGGGATCGGCTGCCACGAGAGGGTCGCGGAGAGCCTGACGCGCATCCTCGCGCGAGTGAACGATCACTACGGCCCCGAGCGCCTCCGGGAACTGGGGCTTCACCGCTACGGCGGCTGCTACAACAAGCGGCGCAAGCGGGGCGGCACCGCCTGGTCGACCCACGCCTGGGGCATCGCCATCGACTGGGACCCCGCCCATAACAAGCTCAAGTGGGGGCGCGACCGCGCCCGAATGGCGCGGCCGGACTATGACACCTGGTGGCAAATCTGGGAGGAAGAGGGCTGGGTCAGCCTCGGCCGCACGCGCAACTTCGACTGGATGCACGTGCAGGCGGCCAAGCTCTGAGCCGACGCGCGCGTCAGTCGCGCAGTATGGTCATGCGGCGGGTCTCGTCCTCGGGGAAGACGCGGCCGGTCTTCAGCGCGGCGAAGAGGTGCAGGAAGACCACGCCGGGCTCGCCGAAGACCTCGCCCGAGCGGAAGTAGGAGTGCCCCTTGGGGTAGTCGTAGCGGGTGTTGACGTCGTCGCAGTCCACGGCGAAGACGTTGCGCCCCACCTTCGCCATGTCCTCCGGGCCGGAGTGGCCGAGGCGCCGCGAGGCGATGCGGTTGCGCAGGTTCGAGGCCTTGCTGGCGCGCAGCGCCAGGTCATCGGAGGCGAAGTAGACGGTGACGTTGCGCGAGGCATGCGTGATGGGCTCGCCGGCGTTCCCCTCCTCCAGCGACTCGTTGACGATATCGGCGGCAATCAGGAAGGTGTTGCGGAACAGCAGCGGCACGCCGCCCGGCAGGTAGTACTTGCGCCACAGCCGCAGCGTCTCGCGCAGCACCCGGTTGCCCATGGAGTGAGCCAGCACGTTGATGCGCTTGAGGCAGGGCGTGGGGTCCTTCGCGAACTGGTCGCCCTCGCGCCAGTCGAGGAAGCGCTGCAGCACCCGGGCGAAGGAGAAGGCGCTCAGGTCCGCGGACTCCTGGTCGTCCCAGTAGTCCTTGACGATGCCCAGGTCGTTGTCGCAGGGCCAGATCAGCGGCACCACCAGCACCTCGCCGGGGTCACCGGCATCGCAGAGGTCCTGGAACTCGCGGGCCGCGGCGAACACGTCCTCGGGCAGGTTGGAGAAGCCGTGGATATAGATCAGCACCTGCCGCGCATTGGACTCCTTCAGGCGCCGCAGGAAGGCCGTGCTGCCGACTTCCTGGTACTGCCCCGCGCCGACCTCCTCGCAGTAGAAGACGGAGTTGCTGGCCGCGTTGTTCCTGAGGTCGAAGTCGAAGGGGCGGTTCGCCCGGGTGCGGATGCTCTGGGTGGGAAAACGATTGGTGATGAAGAGCATGAAGGACCACCTCGCGGTGAGCGGCAGGTGGCCCTGCCCGGTTCCTTCAAGCTAGCACAGCGCCCCCGCCCGACCAGGCGGGCGGGAGCCCGGTCGAGCGCAGGCGCGCGGCGCCCGCCGCCTCAGGCCTTGAGCACGTAGCGCAGGATCTCGACCACCTGCTCGGTGGTGGTGGCCCAGGCCATGGCCGAGGCGTCGACCTCCTTCAGCGGGTGGATGATCGACTCGCCGTGGAGGGTGACGTAGGGCTTGCCCAGCGCCGCGCAGTAGCCGGCATCGAAGGCCGCATTCCACTGCTTGTACTGGTCACCGAAGCGCACCACCACCAGATCGCTCTGCTCGATCAGCGTCTTGGTGCGGATGCCGTTCACCTTGGACGACTTGTGGTCGCGCCAGAAGCCCTCGCTCTGCGGGCCCAGGTGATCGCCGGCGGCGTCGCTGGCGTCGTGATCGGTGACCGGTGCGGTGAAGACGACATCGAGGCCCGCGGCCTCGGCGCCGCGCTGGATCTCGTCGCGCCAGTCGGTGTGGATCTCGCCGGAGAGATAGACGTAAAAGCTCATGCGGGCTCCAGAACAGGGAAATGTGACCGCCATGGTAGCCCAGCCGTGGTGCGAGTGGAAATCCCTTCCATATATGAGAGGCGCCTCACCGAGCCCGCCTGTAAGGCCGGGAGCCGCATCTCGACAGAGCGCCATGAACGCAGGCTCGAGAGGAGACCGATCATGAATCTCAAACGCTGGTGGATGGCCCTCGCCCTGGCGATCGGCCTGGCGTGGTCGCTAGGCGCGGCCGCCGACGGACGTATCTTCACAAGCGATGGCCTGGCCATCGGCGGCACCGACCCGGTGGCCTACTTCACCCAGGGCGAGCCGGTGGCGGGCTCCCCCGAGTTCCAGTGGGAGTGGCACGAGGCCACCTGGCAGTTCGCCTCGGCCGAGCATCGCGACCTCTTCCAGGCCGACCCCGAGGCCTATGCCCCGCAGTACGGCGGCTGGTGCGCCTGGGCGGCGGCCAACGGCGAGGCCGCCTCGACCGTACCCGAGGCGTGGAAGATCGTCGATGACAGGCTCTACCTGAACTACAGCAAGTGGATCCAGTGGCGCTGGGAGCGCGACATTCCCGGCAAGATCGAGGCGGCTGACGCGCACTGGCCGGATATCTTCGAGGGGTGAGGCGACGGAAGCGCCGGGGGTGCATTTTTCGGTTGAGCGCCTCGCCATGGCTAAGGCAGGATGAAGGTTCAGGAGCACATGCCAGGGACGGATCCATGGCCTACCCCCGGAGAAGCCAAATGCAACCGCTGAGCTATTACTACTACAACGTGCTGGAAGGTCTCGAGAAGCCGAGCGACGTGCCGTCGACTCTCCTGCAGGAGGGCTACGACATCCTCTACCGCCACGGCGGTCGCGTCGAGATGGACCTCATCGCCAAGGCCGAGGACGGCGACGCGCGCGGCGAGCCCTTCCACTGGTACGAAGACCTCGATGCCGAGCAGCGGGCAAAATTGCACAAGGCGCTGGAGGACAACAACCCGGCGAAGATCCTCAAGGTCATGCAGCGCAATGGCTACGCCGGCGTGCTCTACCACCACGCCAGGGCGCACTTCCAGACGGCCGCCGACGTCGCCTAGGACGTACCGGCAGCGCAACGAAAAGGGCCCGCGATATCGCGGGCCCTTTTGCGTGTTGAAGGATTGTTATCCGGAGCTTGAGCAGGCGGATTAGCGCTAGCAGCGCATACAGCTCCCGATCGGGAAGGGCTGGAAACGGCCAGAAGCTGCCATTCAGTAAATACTGATATACTCACGCCTTTTGGGCTGAGTTGCTGATGCCGGCTCGAAGTGGTTCAGATAACACCTGAAACAATTAGTTTGCCGGATCTGACCCAGCCGCCTGCTGTGTCACTTACATCTATATGAACTCGGGGCGTACTCGGCGTATCACATCTGACACATCGCCAATCACGTCCCCGCAATACTGAACGAATGCATCGTCAACCTCGACCAATGTCGATACCTCTGATACATCACCCTCGAATAAAAAGGACTCGTCAGGTAGCTTTATTCTGAAAGGCAGCGTTTTAGCCTTCGCAACAAGAGCATCGTAACTGCGACCACGTCCATGCTTGATCACGTTGATAGCCAAATACAGATCATCAAAGCGTTCTTTCGTATCTAGCTCTCCTTTATCAACCAATATTTTCTTGGTCCTACCAAACCCATTAGAACATCCCAGACCATCTTGCAGATTGGCTTCAAAAATAGAAAACATGCCAACCGACAAGATCGCTTTTTGAAGCTGTATCATTTGAAGAGTTTTTACTAATGAGGTAGCACCGCTTGTTTGGAGTGTTTCAATCGCACTCTCGTTCGCCTCCCTTAGAGCCTCAAGGGTAAACGTTGCGCACCTATCAACGAGCTCTGTAAAGCCGTGCATAGAAACTCCAAAATTGGCAAGTCATGCTTATTCCATAATCAAGCACGAAAGCTGACTAACGCTTTGCTCACCGGGAAGTTAGGAGCGCAGCGAGTAATTTTCCGTGTGCAGAAATTTGTTAAGCGACTGCCTGCATTTTTGCCATTTCATTTGTAATATTCTCAACTTCTTTTGTGATTTCAGCGGCCCTTTTCGCATTATCTTTGTCAGACTCTTTACCATCTTGAATATTCTTTAATTCAATCAATAGAAGCTGCTCTATCTCATCAAGCAGGTAGTGATGGGCAGAATGCCCATGCTTGTCTATATACTCTGACCTAGAAGGAAGAACTGTTTTTAGCAGTTTATTTGGATGCTCAGAGTTAAGAAATCTTTCTGCGTCGTCCACGCCAACTTTTAATATTTGCATCTTCGCAACGGCAGACATAATTACTGAGGAGAACGCTGAATAATATGCCCAAGCTAGTGGAGTTATGAACGGCCTCGCTAAAGCTGCTCCTGATAGATCTAGGTTTGCAGGATCGAAGTTACCGCTAACAATTTCCATGAAATTTCGAAAATTAGGATTTTTAGCAGATTCCGTTGCGCATGTTTCAAACTTCAAAATCGCCAATGTTGAAGACACATGCTTCGCCTTATCTAGTTCTTTCACCGCTCCCCATATTTGATCTATCGCTTCTAATTTTCTTTGGTAGAGGGCCTCTTGTCTTGTAATTAACCCAGACATAGCACCTGACCGAAGAGACTCGATTTGTGCTTCTTTTGACTTGAGCTCGGCGCGAAGAATTTCGAGCTTTGAGTCAAATTCATTCTTGACACTATTTGTGAGGCGAGTTGATATTAGGGATCTCGCTAACCATAAGGCTCCACCAAATAGCGTAGTAGTTGTCAGTGCTGGTAACCAGTTAGTTAGTTGACCCACAAATTCCCCTCACTTCAGATTGTGCTTCAATTATTAGACGGCGCGTTCTATGATTGGACAAACGTGCCGGCACGTTTGTCCAGCGAATGCTGCCTACCAAGATTCTCGCAATCCTTTGATCCTTTCGACTATTAACTAACATTAGTCTATATATCTAACACGCGCACGCTTGCTGCCTTTGCCGGCATGGTCTCTTAGTATCGGTTTGCGATCGATTGGAGGCTCCAGCACACGTCGAGCATGTACTGGACCATCCTATACATTCCATCCGTGGAGGTCCATGCCATGAATACTTCAACACCTGCTATCCGCGAGCCTTGGAACAAAGGCAAGCTGGTCGGTCAGAAAACACCGCTTCGCCTCAAAGACATCTGGGCCATTCGTGTCAGGCTGCAGCTTGCTGAGAAGATCCGAGACCTGGCACTATTCGAGCTGGCGATCGATAGCAAGCTGAGAGCCTGTGACTTAGTCAAGTTACGCGTCCGAGATGTATCCCATGGCAACAAAGTGTCTTCAAGAGCCATCGTCACACAGCAGAAAACGAAGAGGCCAGTACAGTTTGAGATAACCGAGCAGACCCGCACAGCTTTAGAAGAGTGGATGAAGCTCGCACATCTCCATAACGATGACTATTTGTTGCCAAGTCGCCTGCGCAGCTCGTGTCACTTGTCTACTCGGCAGTACGCTCGTATCGTTAAATCCTGGGTGACCGCTATTGGTCTGGAGCCTTCGGCGTATGGTACTCACACGTTGCGACGTACCAAGGCATCGTTAATTTATCGCCGAACGAAAAACTTGAGAGCCGTTCAACTTCTGTTAGGTCATACCAAACTCGAAAGCACCGTCAGATACCTTGGTATTGAGGTGGATGATGCATTGGTCATGGCTGAGCAGACAGAAGTCTAGCAGGAGCCAGCGACGGCATAGTCTCTATGCTGTCGCTATCGGCCAGATGCGGACGTGGAGAGTCGACTGTTATCACAGTAAGCATCACCACGCGCCCCCCGTTTAGCTCGACTGAATGCCTTTGCAGTCCGTTTTCCTGTCTTTGTAAGCTTCTTCGTCATATCAGGTGAATTTGGCCTGATTGAGCAGGCGCCCCACGGGAATGCCGATGAGGATAGATCATCGCGATGAATTTGGCCTCGTTGCTGTAACCACGCGCGCGTGATTGGGCCACCTGGCACAGGCCGTTCACACCTTCCAGATGTGCGTTGGTAAGACAGGAGATCCGCCGCCTCACCACCTGCTCGGAATACCGTTCCAGCGTCGTCGGGGGCCTTCGCCATGGGCTTGAGTAACGCCTGCCCGGTCACGGTCCTACCGCATGAACTTGCGGTAGATCGTGATGTGTCACAGGGCGGCACGCGGCGTCAGTGCCTTCTGGGTCCAGCGCAGCTTTTCCTTGATCACCCAGGCATCGACTGTGGCCCACTAGTCAGCTACAAACTCCTGAAGAGCGGCGACCTGCTTGGCCGTCAGGTTGCCGTTATCCGGATTTTTCAAGACCACCCACCGAAGGGCTTTTAGGCAACCTCTCTCAAGGCGCTCTTTCTTTCGGACCTCGTCAAGCGCATTGGTGAAGATCTACACCAGTCGAACGTCACGTCGGCGTTGGGAAAGCTATCCGCAACCCTGCTCAGGAAGGCCTGAGACATCTACCAGACGACCTCCACACGTTGTCCGGGTTGCCTCCATGCTCCGCTAGGAAGGCTATGAACGTCTTGATGGCGGCCTTGTCATGTCTACAGTCATCGTGGAGGCCATAGCCTAGCTAGGAGAATTCCACGCCCAACGGCGAAGAGACATATTTGAAGTCAGAAGTGCACATCCTAGGGCCTGAATCGAGCACCATCCACGATAGAGAGGCATAATAGACATTGGCTTCGGGGATGTGCAGAGCTATGCTTACACCTAATGAGCAACCATCATTAATATTACAGCCGGTTATTCCATGTGTGCTAAACCAGTATGTTAAATCTACAAAAAACTTGGAAGGTAATCGCGCGCTTTTTGATTCGCTGCCTAGCGGATAGACACCAAGTATCTGCGGCTTCGAGTGGTCCCTTGCACATCGTGGTTCCTAGGTGGGACGCCAAGCTGGGTGATGCGATCGTTTCATCCTTCTTCTTTCGGGAGGCGCGCAAGCTGAATGCGCGGGTGACTGTATTGACGGTGCCGGAGCTTGCGCCACTACATTTGCAGGACTTTGGAGTTGACCGGGTCATTGTAACTGATGCGAATCCCGGCACCGCACAGCTCTTCAAGGTCGTGCGACAACTTGGCCGTGTGGATGTCGTAGTCCATCTGGTCGGAAGGATCCAGCCAGCAGAGATTCTATTTCTACGTTTTCTGAGACCGGCACGGGTCTATTCATTCGATGACGGCTTGCGGTGCGTCAACCGTAAGTTCGGTGCCGCAACGGCTGGCCTCAGTGTCCCCGAACGTTTCGAGCGAGTGCTCATGGACCTAGGCGTAAGTGAAGTCGAGCGGAAGTACATCGTCCCCCGGCCTTCACAGATTTACTGCGCCTTTGATGCCCCGCAAATACTGGTAAACCCCTATGCGAGCCGTCCCGACAAGAGCTTAGATTTTACCAAAGCGGTGTTGTTGTTACGCGTCGTGGCTGACGCCTATCCAGAGAAATCGGTCGGGATAATGTGCAGCCCCTCTTCCCGCACAGACGCGCAGAACCTAGAGGCTGAAGTCAAACGCAAAAATGTCAATGCCCTTAAAAGTTTGACAACGCCTGGAGAAGCTGCTGGATACATAAGCTGTGCGCAGGCGGTGGTCAGTGTTGATACCGCCATCGTACACATGGCGGTCGGTTTGGAAACAAGGCTAGTAGCCATTTACCCAGCCATGGGAACTGAACACAATCCGTGGCTGCCACCGCCCTCACCAAGAACCTCAGTGGTCTACAGTCAACAAGACGTACATCGGTATCACCGTACAGGAATGAAGGAAATGAACGGATTTCAAGTCGAGGAGGTAATTGCGAGCTTAGACAGTCTGTTGGCGACCGATATCGACTCTGACGAATTGCTTTCGTTTCAAGCGCGAATCGTTCCTGGCTTGGGGGTGGCCTCCAGGACTCTGGCCCGTCAGCTCCCCCTTATTAGCCTGAATTTTCCTGAAGTCAAAGACTGTCATCCCGGAACTGTCAATCTGGAACTTGACCGCCCCCTGATCGTAAACAAGCCGGATCACCGCACTGCCCCACTCGCTTGGACACCGAGTGGCCGAACAACCGAGGTTTTTGACCTAGTGAGAATTGGGTTGGAGTTCGACCACGAGGAAAAAATATTACCGGCATGGCTATATATCGCCCATGCCTCCCCTCATAGGCATACTCCGACCATCCATGAGGTGATTGCTGGCCCCATGGATCTAGCCGACGTATCAAGCTGCCGTGTTCACCTCCGCGCAAGCGCAGTGGCTCCAACGGAGTGTTAAGGCCTTCCGAAACTCGCCTTGGCCACCTTGGCCATCATTGTCCAAACCACTCGATTAGTCGGTCAGTCTCGTCAAGCCAATAAGAGAGTTCAGGCTCGATGTGGAGGAACAGCTTGGCTAGCAAGGTACCTTCGGAAAGAAACTCCGCAACAGGTACGACACGGCTGGTCGTACGTGTAAAGTACGTGTTGTAAAGCTTGATCATGGCCGCATCAGTTACCAGAAAATCGGCGGGTTCTAAATCCAACCGACGCATCACATCACAACTGCTGAAGTTGTAGAGTGGGCGGTAGCCGGGGTCGACGATTGCTGGCGGAATCGGCACCAATTCCTCGCCACTTTGCTCCACAATCTCTTTGATTCCTCCCGGGTTTCCCCAAGAGTGCGGCCCACCAGCTAACCCGGCGGTCAGAGCCTTGGCAAGCAAGGGGTTGCCCGCCCGCGAAGCGAACATACATTCACTTAACCAATGCAGTTTGCAACTGAGTCCTGTTGGAAAAAGCAAGCTCGTCGGATCACGAAAGAAAACAGTATCAGCGTCTACCCAAACGCCACCATGCCGGTGGACAAAAGCCATGCGAATGAAGTCACTCTTGGCAATTATCGCCTCGATGCCCTCTGCCAGCGTGAAGGCTAGAGGCTCGAACCCCCAATCCTTGCCTAAGATATTCGAGTCGATGTATTCCGGGACTGTTTGAGGCGTCAACAAAAGAAAATTGTCGCCCAGGGCCCTCTTGATCGAAACAAGTGCTAAAGCTATATAGGGTGGCATCGACTGCCCCGGAGCCGTCTCCCAAAAGCTCACATAGCGCACTTTATTCCCTTTACAGCGGTTCAAAACTGGACCGCCATTCCGTCTGGGGTTAATAGGCCAGCGTCTGAGAGGTGCCTTTTGAGTATTGCCAGCGACGGTGCACACTCGGACTGTCTCAGAAAATCGTTACCCAAAGCGGACTTGTACAGGTTCAGCCAATTCATAATGGGCACCCTAGGCAGGAACGCTGCGAACTCCTTCCTGTTGACTTCGGAAAATACCAAACGCAGCGTCCGCAGGATCGGCTGGTAATCCGCCTCGGACAAAAGCGCGGCCAAATCACCATCGAGACGGTTGTTAATGACCATCGTATTTAGGCGCTCCTCGATTGTAGCATCAACAAGCGCTACCCTCGGATCAATCGCTACTGGGTAGATTGCTTGGAACGACTTGGCACCGTTAAGCATGGACTCGTACAGCACCTTGTCAGCGGTCGATCCGGTCACCAGCACATCATCACCAAAGATCACATGCACACCGCTCCAGCGGTAGAAGTTCTCAGCGGGGATGACATGATCCTGAACTAGGTTGACGCGCTCGCGCTCCTCGGTACTCAGGCTGGCGTAGTTCTCGCACGGTGGCGCAATCCGAGGCAACTTGACATTAATAATCGTAGGCAAATCCATATGCGCAAGCTTGAGATTGACCTCCTCTACCACGATGTCATAAAGGACGTTCGCCGTGGATGGCACATTGCGCAAGCCGGTAGTCATCATCACCACGTTATCATTACAGGCCTTTGCGGTGTGGAACAGGCGCGCCCAATGCGATTCAGGCTCGTCAAGTTGTGCACATATATGCTCTATCAGTAACCATGCCAAGTAGCGTATATCCCTCATGCTCCCATACTTAGCGCGGCTATAGGTTGCGACCAAGGCCGAGGCGTCGGAGTCACTGCCCATATTCCGGAACGAGCCCAAACCGTCCGGCGACAGATAGTTCAAGGCGCTCCCACCGAAAATAGAGACGTACTCGGGCATGTTTATCAGGGCGCGCTTGAGCAGGTCGGCTGCGAATGCACGTAACCCCAGCTTCACGTCCTCGGGACGAATCTGCATCCGAGCTTGGTGAAACCTTGCCAACTGGACATCGGCCGGTGCTGCTGCGGTTTCGCTCCAGTGGATCGGGAGCAAGTTGTCAGACATTTCGATGTTCACTGTAAAATAATTTATTGGTTGCTTTGACCTACCGCCAGAGCGGCCGGCTCGTCCAAGGGCACGTCTATTCTGCGGCGGCGTTCAAAGTAGCTGATACTCTGCAAGCCAAGAGGTTGCAGAGCATTGAGCATATCCCTGATTCCCGCGCCAGCATCGCAAGGGTCGTGAGCATCAGAGCCAACGGTGAAAGCTGCGTTGTGTGTCATCAATTGCGTCAACAGTGCGCGAGACGGATAGGACCACACCCCATGTATCTCGTTTCCCGACTCAAGATCCAGGCTCGATTTGCGAATGCCCGAAGCATTCAACTCATAAGCGATGCCATTGCGGGCGAAGAGCGGCAGTAACGGCTCAAGACGACGCAAGACGACTTCTTCGGAAACGCCTCTCAGCAAGGTGTCTGCGTGACCCACAGCATCGAACAAGCCACTTTCCAGCAGTGCCTCTAGATTCGCGCAGTAACGATCAAGGAACGCTTGTCCAGCCAGGCGTGGCAGCTCCCATACCTTCACCATTCTATTGCCGGGCACCTCGACGTAATGGATTGAGCCGATGGCGAAGTCCAACTCGTAGCGAGCCATAAGGTCATGATTGTAGGATTCGGAACCCGGCATATAGTCGAACTCCAAGCCACGCAGTATTTTGATCTGCCCTTGATATACCTGCTGCGCTCGATCAATATCGGCGAAGTAGTAGTCGAGTTCAGCCTCCAAAAGGCGATTGTCCGAGTCCACGGCGAAAGGCGCGTGATCGGTAATGGTTAGAACCTTCACACCCGCAGCTATTGACGCGCGAACTAGTTCGTCGACAGAACCGGTCGCATGTTTCGAATAAAAAGTGTGGCTATGAGAATCAATCATGCGGGCACCAATTTCTCAAGCAGGCCGTCGTGAATCGCCAGTTCTTTGACTAGCCAATAGGGGTTGTTTGCCTTCGCCACGATAGACTGTACGAGTTCCACGTTGTCGATACGAGCCAGCAGGTCGGTCAACGGCTGACTATAAAGCGCTCTCACCAACGGAGTTTCCCTTACATGGGAGGCTAAGTATTTCCAACGAACGGTATCGAAGTGAATATTACCCAGTCGCTGGCTCTCAACCCCGTACAGGTAGACATCTCCGTTGGGCTTTATTGTTAAATCCATTCCGTTAGCTAGCGGCGGCTTATTCAAGCTGCCAAAAGTGAAGCGTTTGTTGACCTTGTTCTCGGTGGCCTCGATATAGTCATACAGATCCAAGTATCCGTCAGGCGTACTCGGTGCAGGGTGCACAAGGTTCTTGTAATCAATTTTAAAGCTGTCTTTACCAACGACCAATATATCCTCAAGGGTATCCCGCGGCTCTATGACGGCGAGAATCCCCCAACGTGCCAGCTCGGAGGCTAAGTAATCCCGTGTAAAATCACGGTCGGTATCGATGGAGCGGAACGAAAAGCTCAGCCCAGCTGGGCGAAATTCTCGCAGGAAATTTATGCTGAATCCGTGAGCCCGCCACTTCACTTGCTTGATGTGATGGCTATCTGTGCTCAGGCGAATATTGCAAGTGTCCCCGTTATCTAGCACGATCTGGTTTGTTGTTTCGTAGAACTCGGCCATCTTGTCATGAGGAAGGAATCCACTAGTAATAAACTCGAAGCTGTTCCCGCCACCAGAAAGCCTGAGAATTTCGTGAAATACCTTTACGTTATTGAGCGGCTCGCCTTCCCCACTAACAGAGATCCGCTTCACATCGGACCCATTGATCAGGGCAGACAAGTTTTCCTGTGCTAGCGTCGACAGTGTCATGCTCTCGCCCGCCTTATGCTTGTCAGCATACATGCAGAATGCGCAGCCCACACCGCAGACCTGGGTAATATCGATGTAAAGCAGATGCCCCTGGAGATCCATGCTTACTTTCCCGTATAGAGTCTTATCACCATTTTTCGAGGCGATATTTAAATTTTCTCCGCAGATAAGCCTCTTATCCTGCGGAGAGACACCCATTGTACTGCCGTCTTATCCAATATAGAAGGCTATTCTATAAATCATAAGCCTGGATAGGCCGCGCATACGATGACAGTATAGCGCTGAAATAATTATGACACTGACGTTTAGGACTTTCGTGTCGTGTCTAACTATCGGCATATATACATTATTCTTTAAATATTTTTCCTGAGTTCAAGCAATATGCGCGACACCTGACTTCATTCAACACCGATAAGCGCACCTCGCACCCTTGCCGACACGTCCGCTTTGGGTCGATAGCAGTCTCTGCAGAAGTAATGCCCCGGCTCCCACGACTTGGAGAGAACCATCGCCCATCAACGCAAATGCCCCCGCAACGAACCCACATTTCGGAGGAAGGCACGCTACCGCTATGACAGGCCCGTGAGGTGCCGCCTCCTGGCCGCTGCTGGCCGCTGCTGGAGAAAAGCGTCGCCATTAGGCGACAGCACACATCCACGCGGAAATATCTGGTAACAACGAGGCTACCAAAGATTTCTTTGGGATGTGTGAACGAGCGCTAATGCATAGGTCGTAGAGAGGATGTCTTGGCGTGGGTTGATGGTTTTCGTGGAGGGTGGCTGCCCTAGCCCCGGCGGCCGCTGAGCAGGTGCGCGGAGACCTCGAACACCGCGCGGCCGCGGGGGTCGATGACGTCACCCAGCTCGACCTGGGCCTCGCTGAGCACCTGCTGGATGGTGGCCTCGTCGAGGTGCACGCCCATCACCGGCAGCCAGCCGCGCAGGTCCGCCTCGAGAAGCGAGGTGATGCTGGGGAAGTCGGCGATGCCCTGGCGGGTGGCCACCGCCAAGTCCTCGAAGCCGGCCTCGCGGGCCATGGTCTCAAGAGCGGCCTCGTCGCCGAGCACGAAGGGGGCGCGCAGCGCCTCCGCGGCGGCGGGGCCCGCGATGCGCTCCAGCAGGGCGACCTCGCGGGCGTAGGTGGGGTTGCCGTCCAGGCCGTCGAACACCGCCACGGCGAGCCGTCCCGCGGGCACCAGCACGCGGTGCATCTCGCCAAGGGCCGCCGGCTGGTCGATGAAGAACATCAGCCCGAACTGGCACAGCACGGCGTCGAACGCTTCGTCCTCGAAGGGCAGCTGCTGGGCGTTGCCCTGGCGCCAGAGGATCTCCGGAGCGAGCTCGCGGGCCACCTCGAGCATGCCGCCCATCGCATCCAGGCCGACCACCAGCCCGGAGGGGGCGGCGCGGGGCTGGGCCTCGCGGGCGAGGATCCCCGTGCCGCAGGCCACGTCCAGCACGCGATCGCCGGTCGCGACCCGCCCCAGGTCGAGCAGTGGCGTGGCCCACTGCCGAAACAGCGAGGCCACGAAGAGCGCCTCGTAGGCGCGGGCCGCCTCGATCTCCTGAGCCATCGGTGTGTCGTTCATCACCCGCCCTCCCCTATCTCCCCCTCCCCGTTGGAAAAGGGGGCAGGCGGGCCGCGGGCGTCGATGGGAACCGGCGGACGTCACGTTGCCCGCCCGTATTCGGAGTATAGCCCGGCCTCGATCAGGTTCGCGGCACGGCGGGTCAGCGCGGGCTTGCCACCAGGGCATCGCCGACGGCGAGCGTGCGGCCGCTGCCGGCCAGCAGGATGGCGTTCTGGCCGAAGTAGCCGCCCGGGGCGAGGCGGGTGTTCATCTCCACCAGGGTGCGCAGCGGCTCGCCGGGCACGGTGATCTCGCCGGTCGCTTGGTCGACGGTGGTGATCTTGCAGCGCTGGCAGGGCTTGCGCAGGCCGAGGCGCACCGCGCCCTCGTGAAGGGCGAGCTCGCCCCAGCTGTCCTCGGCGAAGGGCTCGCTGGCATCCACCACGATGCTGGGCCGGAAGCGTTCCATGGGCACGGACTCTAGGCCCTTGGCGTGCAGGCGGCGGTTGACCTCGTCAAGCGACCCTTCGGTGACCACCAGGAAGGGATAGCCGTCGGCGAAGGCGGTATGGGCCCGCTCGTCGGGGGCCAGGTAGTGGGCCTCGACGTCGCGACGCTGGTCCGGGGCGAAGCGCACCAGGCGCAGGCCGCTGCCCTTGAAGTCGCCGAGCACGGCGCCGAGCCAGGCGGCGGCATCAGCCCCCTCGTCCAGCGCCTGACACAGGTCGTCCCAGACGTAGACCGGCAGGCGCGGCTGGTCCGCGCGATCGAGCGGCATGGCGAGCGGCGCGGCGTCTGGATGCTCGAGCACCAGCGCCTCGTCGGTCAGGCGCACGCCAATCTGGGCC
This sequence comes from Halomonas sp. B23F22_3, assembly GCF_043496965.1. NCBI lineage: Bacteria > Pseudomonadati > Pseudomonadota > Gammaproteobacteria > Oceanospirillales > Halomonadaceae > Halomonas > Halomonas sp. B23F22_3. Next base: position 51,927 of record NZ_JBIEKG010000002.1, on the reverse strand, counting down.
ATCCCGGGGAGTTGGCGCTGGGTGACGAAGCGGCCGATGTCGTCGACCACCATCCACTGCCGGTCATGGGCCAGGCCACGCTCGGTCAGCTCGGCGCGCTGGAGGGAGATGCCGCGCAGCGACTTCACCGGGTAGATGGTGAGCTGGGTGATCTTCACGGGGCGTTCCTCTCGCCGATGGGGCCCCTATCGTGCCGTGCCGGGACCGCCGGGCATAGAGGCACGCGGCACGGGCGCGTCAACGCGCGATCGGCGTCAGGCGTGACTGACTCGCCATTCACTGGCCGCCGCAGCAGCCCATGTCCTGCTGGACCGGCGGGCAGGGCACGTCGCCGTAGGAGCAGAAGACGCAGCAGTCGCCCTCCTCGGGCGTCAGCAGGCGATGGCACTGCTCGCAATCATAGAAATACTGGCAGGCGTCGGTGGGCATCGTCTCGGTCTTGCGATGGCCGCACTCCGGGCAGGTCAGGGTCGATGTCGTGACGATCTCCGTCATGCCGAACTCCTCGCTGGCGTGAGTGGCTGGTCTGTTCAGCATAGCCATCTGGCGGACGGCCTCACGCGGCGCGGCGGGTGTCGGCGTCCTGAGGGCGCGGCCTCAGAGGCGCTGGGTCTCGATCACGTAGCCGATGATCGGATAGCCCGCCTTCTTGGCGGCCTTCTCGGCCTCGAGCTGGGCCTCGATCTTGGAGATGCTGGTGGAGGCGTGCTCGAACACGGTATCCATCTCCAGCGGCTTGGTGCGCACCGCCAGCTTGACCAGGTGGCCGGTCTTCGGCGCGCCGGCGGCCTTGCTGCGGGGCGCCCTGGGCGCCGGCTCGGACGCGGGCGAGGCGGTGGTCGCGCCACCGCGCTTCTTGTCGCCCTGCTTGGGGCTCATGAAGTCCTCGATCTGGCGACGCATCACCTGTTCGAATTCGCTCAGTTCTGTTTCCATCGTTGCTCCGTGGGCCGCATGTCCGCATGCGGCGAGTTACCAAAGGGGGCGACATCCATTGCTCGGCACTGCCGATTCGACACGCGATGGCCGCCAGGCCACCAGCATGGCGGTGATGAGTCCGACAGCGTTTCGGCGATAAATATAAGGGCTAGCGCCCACCGGCAGGCGGCGTGGCGCTCGCGGTCATCCACAGGCGTGGGGCCTGCACGAGAGGTCATGGCGATGCAGGGCGAGCGGCCATTCGGCATCGCCCCTCATCACAGACCGATCGTATAACGCCGCCGTGAAACGCGTGAGGTAGTGAAGGTCGACAGCTTATCGTCCCCTCTCGGCAAGCGAAACCCCTCTCATTCCCCTCACGCGCTCACGACACCTCGAGGGCGATCTTGAGCACGCCGTCGCGCTGGTGGGAGAAGAGGTCGTAGGCGTCGACGATCCGCTCCAGCGGATAGCGGTGGGTGACCATGGGGCCGAGATCCAGGCGGCCGCTGTCGATGATCTGCATCAGCCGGCGCATGCGCTCCTTGCCGCCGGGGCAGAGCGAGGTGACGATCCGGTTGTCGCCCAGGCCCGCGCTGAAGGCGTCCAGGGGAATGGTCAGGTCCTCGGAGTAGACGCCCAGGCTCGACAGGGTGCCGCCGGGCTTGAGCACCCGCAGGGCGGACTCGAAGGTCTGCTGCAGCCCCAGCGCCTCGATGGAGGCATCCACCCCGCGCCCGCCGGTGAGCTTGAGGATCTCGGAGACCACGTCGACCTTGCGGAAGTCGATGACCACATCGGCGCCCATCTTGCGGGCCATCTCGAGCCGCTCGTCGACCCCGTCCACGGCGATGATCAGCCCGGCGCCGCGCAGCCTGGCACCGGCGGTGGCGCAGAGGCCGATGGGCCCCTGGGCGAAGACCGCCACGCTGTCGCCGATCTTGATATTGGCCGACTCCGCCCCGGCGAAGCCGGTGGACATGATGTCCGGGCACATCAGCACCTGATCATCGCTCAGGCCGTCGGGCACCGGCGAGAGGTTGGCCTGGGCATCCGGCACGCGCAGGTACTCGGCCTGGGCGCCATCGATGGTGTTGCCGAAGCGCCAGCCGCCCATGGGCTTGTAGCCGTGTGCATGGTGGCCGCCGTCCTGGGCGCTACAGCCGTCCTGGCAGGCGTAGGAGGTGAAGCTGGGGCAGATCGCCCCGGCGATCACGCGCTGCCCTTCCCGATAGCCCTGAACGTTGGCACCGAGCTTCTCGATCACCCCCACCGGCTCGTGGCCCACGGTCAGGCCTCGCTCCACCGGGTACTCGCCCTTGAGGATGTGCACGTCGGTGCCGCAGATGGTGGTGGTGGTCACGCGAATCAGGGCATCGTTGGGACCAATCTCCGGCATCGGCTTGTCGTCGATCTCGATGCGGCCGGGTTCGACGAAGATGGCGGCTTTCATCATGGCGGGCATGAAGGGCTCCTGGCATGTATTAGAATATTAAGCGGGTAAGCTATAACAGCCATCTGTCCTCTTGCCCGTGATGCACGTCAAGGACGCATCAACTAGCGTCCTGCGCCGTCACGCACTCCGCTCCCTAACGCCAAGGACCTCGAATGTCAGCGGCCGATACCCTGCGCCTGATCCTGCTCTCCACGCTGTGGGGGATGTCGTTCATCTTCATGCGCGTGGCGGTGCCCGAGTTCGGCCCCGTGCCGCTGATCCTGCTGCGCATGGGCATCGGGGCGCTGCTGCTGGTGCCGCTGCTGTTGAGCGTTCGCTACCTGCGCCTGGTGCGGGAGCACGCGGGCCGGCTGTTGCTGCTGGGGCTGATCAACCACGTGCTGCCCTTCTCGCTGCTGGCGCTCGCCACCACCCGGCTGGAGGCGGGCTTCACCTCGCTGATCAACGCCACCACGCCGATCTTCACCGCGCTGATCGGGGCGCTGTTCTTCGCCACGCCGATTCAGCGTCAGCAGTACCTGGGGCTCGCCATGGCGCTGTTCGGCGTCTACGTGCTCTCGGCGGACCGGCTGGATTTCGCGCTGGGCGGCGACGGCTGGTTCATCCTCGCCGTGCTGGGCGCCACCTTCTGCTACGGCGTGGCCGGCAACTACGCCAAAAACCACCTCGCCCACCTGCCGGTACGGGTGCTGGCGGCCGGCAGCACCAGCGCCTCGGCGCTGATCCTGCTGGTGCCGGGGCTGCTGCTGTGGCCCGAGGCGCCGATCAGCGCCCTGGCCTGGGGCAATGGCCTGGCGCTCGCGGTGCTCAGCACCGCCCTGGCCTTCCTGCTCTACTTCGGCCTGATCGCCAGCGCCGGCGCCACCGCGACCTCCACCGTCACCTTCCTGGTGCCGGTCAGCGCCCTGCTGTGGGGCTTCCTGCTGCTCGACGAGGAGCTCAGCCTGCAGATCCTTTCGGGCATGGCGATCACCCTGGCGGGCACCGCCATCGCCACGCGGATGATTCGGCTGGGCCGGCGCCCGCTGGCCTAGACTGACCGGGGACAGGCTCCGCGGACGGGAGACGCCATGGCCGACGCCGAGATCCGTTTCCATGACCGGCTGAACGACCTGCTGCCGCCGGCCCGGCGCGGCCGCACGCACACCCAGGCGGTGACGCGGCGGGCGGCGATCAAGGACGTGATCGAATCGCTGGGGGTGCCGCATACCGAGGTCGACGTCATCCTGGTCGATGGCGACTCGGTGGGCTTCGAGCACATCCTGGCCGGCGGCGAGCGGGTCGAGGTCTACCCCTGGACCAGCGCCCCGCCGGCGGCGCGCCATCTGCGCCCCGCTCCCCCAACATGCCCGCGCTTCGTGCTGGATGCCCACCTCGGCCGGCTCGCTGGCTATCTGCGCCTGCTCGGCTTCGACTGCCACTACCGCCGCGACATCGACGATGCCGAGTTGGCGGCCATCGCCGAGCGGGAGGGTCGCGTGGTGCTGACCCGCGATCGTCCGCTGCTTCGGCGCAAGCGCATCCGCCTCGCCCACTGGGTACGCCACACCGATCCCTGGCGCCAGGTCGAGGAGGTGTGCGACGAGTTCGACCTCTATCCCGCCTTTGCCCCTTTCACCCGCTGTGCGCGCTGCAACGGCCGGCTGGCCAGCGTCGAGAAGGCGGCGGTGATCGACCGCCTGGAGCCGCTGACGCGACGCTACGTGGAGACGTTTCTGGAATGTGAGGAGTGCGGCCGGCTCTATTGGCACGGCAGCCATGTCGCGCGGCTGGAAGCGCGGGTGGAGCGCCTGCGGCGACGAGGCCTCAGGCAGCAGGGGCTCAGGGAGAGGGAGCGTTGACCGACTCGCCCGCCGACGCTCTTACCGACTCTCTTACCACGAGGCGTGGATCGAGCTGCAGCACCGGCTGCAGGGGCTTGCCGTGCTCCAGGCGATCGATCAGCTGGGCGCTGGCCATCGCCCCCAGCTCGTAGACCGGCTGGTGCACCGTAGTCAGGGACGGGCTGAAGTAGCGGCCGAGCTCGATGTCGTCATAGCCCACCACCGAGAGCTCGTCGGGAAGCCGGAGCCCGTGCTCGCGGGCCGCGCGCATGGCGCCGATGGCCACCAGGTCGTTGAAGGCGAACAGCGCCTGGGGCGGCGATGACGATTCGAGCAGCCGCTGCATGGCGTCATGGCCGCCGTCGGCCATCAGGTTGGTGGCGACGATGCGCGAGTCGGGCGGGCGAAGGCCCGCCTTCTCCAGCGTTTCCAGGGCGCCGGCCAGGCGCTCGCGGGAGCGCGGATGCGAGGCGGGTCCAGTCAACAGGGCGATGTCGGTCAGGCCGCGCGCCAGCAGGTGCTCAATGGCGAGCCTGGCGCCCAGGCGCGAGTCGTCGTTGACCACGGCGATCTCCTCGCCGCTGGTCGGGTCGGCATCCATCAGCACGGTGGGCAGCGGCTGGCGCGCCAGCGCCGCCAGGAAATCGGGCCCGCTATGGGCGGTCATCACGATCAGGCCGTCGACGCGCTTGTCGCGCAGGGCCTGCAGGTAGGTGAGCTGTCGGGTATCCGCATCGCCGGTGTTGCACAGCATCAGGCTGTAGCCGTGGGCGAAGCAGTGATCCTCCACGCCGCGGATGATCTCGGCGAAGAAGGGGTTGTTGGCGGCCGTCACGATCATCCCGATGGTGCGGCTGCGGTTCGACTTCAGGGCCCTTGCGATGCTGTCGGGCCGATAGCCGAGCTCGGCGATGGCGCGCTGCACCCGCACCTGGGTGGCGGGGGCAACGCGCCGCGTACCGTTGACCACGTGGGAGACCGTGGTCACCGATACGCCCGACTGCCGGGCGACGTCCTTGAGGCGAATCATGGCGCGGCGCCCAACCTTGCGGTCACCGGCGTTACTCCTGGGTCACCGGCATCATTCCTGGGTCACCAGCTGAAGCGGCACCGGCACGTTGGCCTCGACGCTCTCGCCCTTGAGCAGGCGGTCGGCGGCGGTCACGCCGAACTCGCCGATGCGCGCCGGCTGCTGGGCGATGGTGGCGCTCATCTTGCCGTCGTTGACGGCCTGGATGCCGTCGTCGGTGCCGTCGAAGCCGACCAGCACGACGTCGTCCAGCCCGCTCGCCTGCAGCGCGCGCTGGGCGCCGAGGGCCATCTCGTCGTTCTGGGCGAACACCGCGTCGATCCCCTGGTGCGCCTGGAGCAGGTTCTCCATGACGTTGAGGCCCTCGCTGCGGTTGAAGTTGGCCGGCTGGGTGGCCACCAGCTCGATGCCGTCCATCGCCTCGATGGCGGTCATGAAGCCTTCGCCGCGGTTGCGCGTCGCCGAGGCGCCGGGCACGCCCTCGAGCTGCACCACCTGCCCTTCGCCGCCGAGCTGCTCGATGATGAACTCGCCGGCCAGCTCGCCGCCCGCCACGTTGTCGGAGGCGATGTGCGAGACCACGTTGCCGCCGTTGGCGCTGCGATCCAGGGTGATCACCGGCACGTCCTGGGCGTTGGCAGTGCGCACGCTCGAGGCGACGGCATCGGAGTCGGTGGGGTTGATCAGCAGCACGTCGATGTCACGCGACAAGGCGTCCTCGACGTTGGAGAGCTCGCGCGCGGCGTCGTTGCTCGAGTCGAGCACGATCAGCTCGTGGCCGAGCGCCTCCGCCTGGGCCTGGGCGCCCTCCTGCAGGGTCACGAAGAAGGGGTTGTTGAGGGTCGAGATCACCAGGGCGATACGATCGGCCATGGCGTTCTGGGCCGTACCGAGGCCCACGGTGGCGGCCACGGCGGTGGCCAGGATCAGCTTTTTCATGTGGCAAGGCTCCTGAGGTCTTGTTGTCGAGTGTCCGGGCTAGGCGCGAGTCAGGACGAGGACTGCGAGCGGCTGTCGATCAGCACCGCCAGCAGGATGACCGCGCCCTTGGCGATCATCTGGAAGTAGGACGAGACGCCGAGGATGTTCAGGGCGTTGTTGAGCACCCCGATCACCAGCGCCCCGACCAGCGTGCCGAAGATGCGCCCGCGCCCGCCCATCAGGCTGGTGCCGCCGATGACCACCGCCGCGATGGCGTCGAGCTCATAGGTCATGCCGGCGTTGGGCTGGGCGGAGCCCAGGCGCGCGGTCAGCACCACGCCGGCCAGGGCGGCGCAGGCCCCGGCGATGGCGTAGACGCTGACCTTGATGCGATTGACGTTGATGCCCGACAGCCGCGCGACCTGCTCGTTGCCGCCCACGGCGTAGACGTGGCGGCCGAAGCGGGTGTGGTGCAGCACCGCCCAGCAGAGCACGAAGACGAAGAACATCAGGTAGATGGGAATCGGGATGCCCATCCAGTAGCCGCCGCCGAGCTGCCAGAAGGCGTCGGCGACGTCCCCGCCGCCGATCGAGATCGGCCGGCCGTCGGTGTAGACCAGCGTCGCCCCGCGCACCACGGTCATGGCGACCAGGGTGACCACGAAGGCCTGGATGCGCCCGAAGGCCACGAACAGCCCCGACACCATGCCCATCGCCGCCCCTGCGGCGATGGAGCCGGGCACGCTGATCCAGGGGGCCAGCCCCGAGGCGGTCATCGAGGCGGCGAAGGCGCCGCTCAGCGCCAGCACGGCGCCCACCGAGAGGTCGATGCCGGCGGTCAGGATGACGAAGGTCACGCCCATCGCGATGATGGCGTTGATGCTGGTCTGCCTAAGGACGTTGAGCAGGTTGTCCCCGGTCAGGAAGTTGTCGCTCATGGCGGCACTGACCACGACCAGCAGCACGAGGGCCAGGAAGGCCTTGTTGTCGATCAGCAGGCGCACCGCCGATCGGTTCATGGGGGTAGCAGTCATGGTCTCTCAAGTCTCCATCGGCGTGGCGACATGTGCCGCCGCGGTCATGATCTTTTCCTGGGTGGCCTCGTCGCGGGTGAATTCGCCGCTGACGTGCCCGTTGGCCAGCACGAGGATGCGATCGGACAGGCCGATCAGCTCCGGCATCTCCGAGGAGATCAGCAGGACGCACTTGCCCTCGCGCTTGAGCCGGTTGATCAACAGATAGATCTCACGCTTGGCGCCGACGTCGACCCCGCGCGTGGGCTCATCGAGGATCACGATCTCGGGTTCGGGCATCAGCGCCTTGGCCAGCGAGACCTTCTGCTGGTTGCCGCCGGAGAGGGTCTTCACGGGCTGGCGGGGGTCGCTCAGCTTGATGCGGAAGGCCTCGATGTAGTGGGCGATGGCGCTGGCCTCGCGGCCGTGGCGAATGACGCCCAGCGGGCCGCAGAAGGCCGGCAGCGCGGTCAGCGACATGTTGTCGGCCACCGAGTGCTCGAGCACCAGGCCCGACTGCTTGCGATCCTCGGGCACGTAGACGAGGCCCGCCTCGAGGCCCTGCTGGGGCGAGCTGAAGCGAACCTCGCGCCCCTTGACGCGGACCCGGCCGGCGCGGCGCGCCACGTCGCCGCACAGGGCGCGACACATCTCGGTGCGCCCGGCGCCCATCAGGCCGCCGAAGCCCAGCACCTCGCCGGCGCGGGCGGTGAACGAGACGTCCTCGACCCCCGGCGCCACCAGGTGCTCGACCTCGAGCACCACGTCGCCGGCCTCGGGCGGCTCGTAGGGGTAGCGATCGGCCAGCTCGCGGCCGACCATCTGCTGGATCAGCCGGTCCTCGTTGGACTCCGCCGTGGGGCCCTGATGCACCAGGCGGCCGTCGCGCAGCACGGCGACGTCGTCGCACATGCGAAATATCTCGGCCAGCCGGTGGGTGATCAGCACCAGCGACTTGCCGGCGGCGCGCAGGGTGGCGACCACCCGCTCGAGCACCGCGGTCTCGACGTCGGTCAGCGCATCGGTGGGCTCGTCCATGACGATGATCTCGGCATCCAGCGACAGCGCCCGGGCGATCTCGACCATCTGCTGCTGGCCGATGCTCAGCTCGGAGACCGGCGCGCGCGGGTCGATGGGCTGCTCGAGCTCCTCGAGCAGCGCGGCCGCCTCACGGAACAGGCGACGCCAGTCGACGCTGCCCCAGGCCGTGAGCGGCTCACGGCCGAGGAAGATGTTCTCGCCGGCGGAGAGGGTCGGCACCAGGTTGAGCTCCTGGTGGATGATGGCGATGCCGGCATCCATGGCCTGGCGCGGGGTGGTGAAGCGCACCTCTTGGCCGTGCAGGCGGATCGCCCCGGCGTCGGCCTGGTGGACGCCGCTCAGCACCTTCATCAGGGTCGACTTGCCGGCCCCGTTCTCGCCGGCCAGCGCCAGCACGTGGCCAGCATAGAGGTCGAGGTCGACGTCCTGCAGCACCGTGACCGCGCCGAACGACTTGCCGATGCCCTGCAACGCCATGCGCGGCAGCGCGGCCTCGATCGGGTTCTCCGTGGAGGTCAAAACGGCACCCCGCTGCGCAGCACGACGTTGGCGTAGGGCGTGCACTCGCCGGTGCGCACCACGAAGCGCGCCGCGGGCAGCAGGCCCTTGAAGGCCTCGTGGGAAACCCGCTGGCGCTCCAGGGGGCCCTTGTCCCGGGCGTCCAGGGCATCGAGGCGGGCCGCGAGCCGGTCATGCAGGTCCGGGCTCACCTCGCGAAGCTCGCTGGCCAGGGTCACCCCCTCCAGGCAGAGCTCGTCGGTCAGCGCGTCGAACACCTCGAGAAAGCCGGGCAGGCCCGGGCGCAGCGCCAGGTCGACCCGGGGCACGCCCGGGGGAATCGGCAGCCCGGCATCGGCGATCACGAAGGTGTCGGTATGACCAAGCTCGGCGATGAGCGTGGCGAGGGGGGCATTGAGAAGGCCGTGGCGTTTCATGACACATCCAGGCGAGGTATCGCGATAATGAGCTTCAGCGTAGGACGCAAACGTTTGCGGTCGCGATTATCCATAAGTCTATGCCCAACGCAAGACGGCCGTGGCGATTGCGCCACGGCCGTCTTGCGAGCCTCGAGCAGGCGGATCGGGCTCGCATCGCTGGTGCAAAAGCGGCGGCGCTTGTCCCGCCAAGGGTTGAACCTCATCGGTGTTGGCTATACCTATCCCAGTGAGGGGGCTTGACCACGAAGCGACATAGAACATCCACGGCGGCTCGGAGCACCGGCAGCACGGCCCGTCTCCCCAGGTCCCCACGCACATCCGGGTTTAGCGTAACTGACATCACGAGGAGGTTTCTCATGTTGGCAGATCCCTATCCCACTCGCCTGAACGACTACCGCGCCCCCCTGCCCCGCCGAGAGCCGGTGGTGCATGCCCGCAACCAGCGTCGCTGGGAGGGGCCGCTGGATGAGGTGGCACTCTCGCGCTACGAACGGGATGGCTTTCTGTGGTTCAACGGCTTCTTCTCGCGGGATCGCATCGAGCCGTTCTTCGAGGAGCTCAATGAGATGGCCAAGGACGAGGAGCTGATGCGCTCCGAGCAGGTCATCAAGGACCCGAATAATGGCGCCATCCGTTCCGTGTTCGGCATGCACCGCTTCTCGGAGCACTTCGACCGCATGACCCGCGACCCGCGCATCCTCGGCATGGTGCGCCAGCTGCTGGGCAGCGAGGTCTATATCCATCAGTCGCGCATCAACGACAAGTACGGCTTCCAGGGCAGCGGCTTCGACTGGCACTCGGATTTCGAGACCTGGCACGCCGAGGACGGCATGCCCCGCATGCGGGCGGTCAGCGCCTCGCTGATGCTGACCGACAACAACGAGTTCAACGGCCCGCTGATGCTGATTCCCGGCTCGCACCGCCACTTCGTGCCCTGCATGGGGGAAACCCCGGAGGCCAACTGGCAGGAGTCGCTGAAGGCCCAGGAGGTCGGCGTGCCCGATCAGCAGGCCCTCGCGCGGCTCGCCGAGCATGGCGGCATCCAGGCGCCCAAGGGACCGGCGGGCTCGCTGCTGCTGTTCGAATGCAACACGCTGCACGCCTCGAACGAGAACATGTCGCCCTGGCCGCGCTCCAACCTGTTCTTCGTCTACAACAGCGTGGACAACACCCTGGACGAGCCCTATGCGGCGCCCTCGCGGCGGCCCGAGTTCCTGGCGACCCGCGAGGACATCGAGCCGCTGACGATGCATGACGACTTTCCGGAGCTCTCGGGCCAGGGCGTCGAGCCGCTGCGCTGAGCGTGCCGACCGGCACAACCCGCCTGTCTCCAACGACAACGGCCGTGACGCGAGCGTCACGGCCGTTTGCATGGCGGCGGGAAGCGCGAGATCAGAAGTTCGGCTTGCGCTTCTCGACGAAGGCGCTCATGCCCTCGCGCTGCTCTTCACCCGCGAAGCAGAGCGCGAACAGGCTGGTCTCCAGCGCGAGCGCGCTGTCGAGGTCCTGATCCAGGCCGTCGTGGACCGCCTGCTTGGCGCCGCGCACCGCCTCGGGGCCGTTGCCGCCGAGCTGCTTGGTGAGTTCCTCGGCGTAGGCCTCGAGCTCGTCCTGGGACATCACGCGATTGACCAGGCCGATGCGCAGCGCCTCCTGGGCATCGATCTTGCGGCCGGTGGTCACCAGGTCGATGGCCATGGCCGGGCCAACGCGGCGCGGCAGGCGCTGGGTGCCGCCGAAGCCGGGGATCACGCCGAGCAGCACCTCGGGCTGGCCGAAGATGGCATTGTCGCTGGCCACCGCCCAGTCGCAGGCCAGGGCCAGCTCGCAGCCGCCGCCGAGGCAGAAGCCGTTGACCAGCGCCACCACCGGCACCGGCAGGGTCTCCAGGCGCTTGATGGTCTTCAGCGCCTGGCCGGCGAAGGCGCGGGCCTGCTCCGGGGTCTTGTCGCGCATCTCGGCGATGTCGGCACCGGCGACGAAGGACTTCTCGCCGGCCCCGGTGATCAGCACGGCGCGCAGGTCGTCCCGCTGCTCAAGCTGGTCCAGCACGCCGGCCAGCTCGCTGATCACGGCGCTGTTCAGGGCGTTCAGCGCCTTGGGGCGGCTGATGGTCAGGCGGACGATGCCGGCGTTGTCGGCGACCTCGATCAGGGTCTCGCTCATGGAATGGCTCCTGGGATTGTTGTTGAGGGGGAAGGCGTTATTGAAAGCAGACCGCCCAACCCTAGCGAACGCTTGGTTGGGCGGCAATCCCCTCTTTTGTCGGGGCTGGCCACCCGTGACGAAAGGGGCGCCGGGGAAAGGTCGGAGAGGAGGTCCTACGCCATGGATGGCGTCGGTAGCGTACAGGGAGGTATTTACAGCGCCTCCTCGTAGACCTGTCTCCGGCAAAGCCCCCGGGTGTCACTCATAGACATGGAAGCCGCGCCCAGACTTGCGCCCCAGATAACCGGCATCGACCATGCGCCGCAGCAGCGGGCAGGGGCGGTACTTGGGATCGCCGAAGCCCTCCTGCAGCACCTCCATGATCGACAGGCAGACGTCCAGGCCGATCAGGTCGGCGAGCGCCAGCGGCCCCATGGGGTGGGCGGCGCCAAGCTTCATCGCCTCGTCGATGGCCTCGGGGGTGGCCGCGCCCTCCTGCACCAGGAACGCCGCCTCGTTGATCATCGGCACCAGCAGCCGATTCACCGCGAAGCCCGGGGAGTCGCCCACCGGCACGGCGGTCTTGCCGAGCGCCTCGGCCAGCGCCTCGATGCGCGCCACGGTGGCGTCGCTGGTCTGCTCGGCGCGAATCACCTCGACGAGCTTCAACACCGGCACCGGGTTGAAGAAGTGCATGCCGACCACCCGCTCCGGGCGCTCGCACACCCCCGCCAGGCGCGTCAGCGACAGCGAGGAGGTGTTGGAGGCGAGGATCGCATCATGGGTAAGGCGGCTCAGGTCGCGAAACAGCTTCTCCTTGAGCGCTGGCTGCTCGGGGGCCGCCTCGATGATCACCTCGCACTCGCGCAGGGCGTCCAGCGCGGTGGTGGTGTCCAGGCGCCCCATGGCGGCCGACTTGTCGGCGTCACTGAGCTTCTCCTTGGCCACCAGCTTGCCCAGGCCCTTGTCGATGGCCGCCGTGGCGCGGCCGAGCTGCTCGTCGGCGACGTCGTAGAGCTTGACCTCGAAGCCGCTCGCCGCCAGTACCTGGGCGATGCCCTGGCCCATGGTGCCGGCGCCGACCACGCCGATCGGTTGCTCACTCATTGCACTCTCCTTAGGTGTCGTTGGCAGGACCACTGCAATTGTACGGCTCGCTCGAGGCGTTTCCGGCAACAGGCCCCGAAGTGTCGGACCATCAAGGAGGCGCTGTGAACCCATCCCTGGGCGCTACTTTTGCCTTCCTGGCAAAGACCTCCTCTTCGACCTGTTCCCGGCGCCTCTCGCTACAGGAAGCACTGGGCCGTGCTTCCTGTCGGATTACTGCTTGCGCGCTTCATCTCGCAGCACGAACTTCTGGATCTTGCCGGTGGAGGTCTTGGGCAGCTCGGTGAAGATCACGGTCTTGGGCACCTTGAAGCGGGCCAGGTGCTTGCGGCAGTGCTCGATGATCTCCTGCTCGGTGACCTCGCCGTAGCCCACCTTGAGCTTGACGAAGGCGCAGGGCGTCTCGCCCCACTTCTCGTCGGGCTTGGCCACCACCGCGGCCTCCTCCACCGCCGGATGCGAATAGACGGCGTCCTCCACCTCGATGGTGGAGATGTTCTCGCCGCCGGAGATGATGATGTCCTTGGAGCGGTCCTTGATCTCGAGGTAGCCGTCCGGATGCCAGACCGCCAGGTCGCCGGTATGGTACCAGCCGCCCTCCAGCGCCTGCTCGGTGGCCGTCTCGTTCTTGAGGTAGCCCTTCATGACGTTGTTGCCGCGCATCAGGATCTCGCCGATGGTCTCGCCGTCCTTGGGCACCGGCTCGAGGGTGGTCGGGTCGGCCACGCAGAGCGCCTCGAGCATGTGGTAGCGCACGCCCTGGCGGGACTTGATCCGCGCGCGCTGCTCCAGGGGCAGCTCGTCCCAGGCCTCGCGCCAGGCGCACACGGTCACCGGGCCGTAGACCTCGGTCAGGCCGTAGACATGGGTCACGTCGATGCCGAGCTGCTCGACCCCGGCGATCACCGAGGCGGGCGGCGCCGCGCCGGCGGTGGTGACCTTCACCGGATGATCGAAGTCGCGCTTCTGCTCGTCGGGCAGGTTGACCAGGCCGTTGAGCACGATCGGCGCGCCACTGAAGTGGGTCACGCCCTCGTCGGCGAGCAGGTCCATGATCCGCTTCGGGTCGACCCGGCGCAGGCAGACGCTGACGCCAGCATTGGCGGCGATGGTCCAAGGGAAGCACCAGCCGTTGCAGTGGAACATCGGCAGCGTCCACAGGTAGACCGGATGGTGCGGCATGGCCCACTCGAGGATGTTGCTGACCGCGTTCAGGTAGGCGCCGCGGTGGTGGTAGACCACGCCCTTGGGCTTGCCGGTGGTGCCGGAGGTGTAGTTGAGCGAGATCGCCTGCCACTCGTCCTCTGGCAGGACGTAGGCGTAATCCGCATCTCCCTCGGCCAGCAGGGCCTCGTACTCCACCTCACCGATGCGGCGCGCCTCGCCCTCGAAGAGCGCATCGTCGACGTCGATCAGCAGCGGCGGGTGCGCAAGCCCGGCCACCGCGGCCTCGATCACCTCTGCGAACTCGGGGTCGACCAGCACGGCCTGGGCCTCGCCGTGCTCGAGCATGTAGGCGATGGCCTCGGCGTCCAGGCGGATGTTCAGGGTGTTGAGCACGCAGCCCGCCAGCGGCACGCCGAAGTGCGCCTCGAACATCGCCGGCACGTTGGGCAGCATGGCGGCCACGGTCTGGCCGGGCTTGATGCCGCGGCGCTCCAGCGCCGAGGCGAGGCGCCGGCAGCGCTCCCAGGTCTCGGCCCAGGTGCGGCGGATCTCGCCGTGCACCACCGCCGGGTAGTCCGGATAGACGCTGGCGCTGCGCTCGATGAAGGTCAGCGGCGAGAGCGCCACGTGGTTGGCCGGCGTCTGGGGCAGGCCCTGCTCGAAGATGCTCTGGGTCATGATGGGCTCCACGGAGGTTCCGGTGGGTCGTCGCCGGCCCGACGGCCGGCGACGAAGAGGCTCACTACTCAAGGCTTACTGGGCGCCGGGCTCGAAGGCGACGAGGCTCTCCATGCCGGCCTCGATCACCGCGCGCTGGGCGCGTCCCACGGGCAGCCACTGGCGAATGGCGAAGTCGGCGCTCGCGAGCTTGGTGGCATAGAAGGGATCGTCGTTGCCGGCCTGGCGGGCGGCGGTGGCCGCCAGCGCCGAGCGTCCCATCTGCCAGGCGCAGAGCACGTGGCCGGCTAGGTTCAGGAAGGGCGTGGCGTAGGCCTGGACGGCGTCGGGGCCGCGTTCGGGATCGCAGCCCTGCTCCAGCAGCACGGCCAGCGCCGCGGTGAGATCGGCGGCGCCGGCGGCGAGCGACTCGCCGAGCGGCGCGAGGCCGGGCGCGGCACACAGCGCCCGGGCGGTGCCTTCCACCTCGTCGATCAGGGAGCCCAGCGCCCGGCCGCCGTCGCGCTGCAGCTTGCGCCCGGCCAGGTCCAGGGCCTGGATGCCGTTGGTGCCCTCGTAGATGGGCGCGATGCGCGCGTCACGCAGCAGCTGGGCGGCGCCGGTCTCCTCGATGAAGCCCATGCCGCCGTGCACCTGCACGCCGAGCGAGGCGATCTCCACCGCCTGGTCGGTGGAGAAGGCCTTGACCACCGGGATCAGCACCTCGGCCCGCGCCTGGGCGGCCTGGCGGTCGTCCTCGTCCTCGGCGTGGCGTGCCACGTCGAGCTGGGCGGCGCAGTAGAGGGCGAGCGCGCGCAGCGCATCGGTGCGGGCGCGCATGGAGAGCAGCATGCGCCGCACGTCCAGGTGGTCGCTGATGGCGCACTCGCCCCCGCCGCGGTGCGCCGGGCGCTTGCCCTGCACGCGGTCCATGGCATAGGCGAAGGCGTGCTGGCAGGCCCGTTCGGCCACGCCGATGCCCTGCACGCCCACCTTGTGGCGCGCCTCGTTCATCATGGTGAACATGTGGTTGAGGCCGCGCCCCTGCTCGCCCACCAGGTAGCCGATGGCGCCGGCATTCTCGCCGAAGCTCAGGGTGCAGGTCGGCGAGCCGTGGATGCCCAGCTTGTGCTCGATGGAGGCGCAGGTGACGTCGTTGCGCTCGCCGAGCGAGCCGTCGTCGTTGACCAGGAACTTGGGCACCAGGAACAGCGAGATCCCCCGATTGCCCTCGGGGGCGTCCGGCGTGCGCGCCAGCACCAGGTGCAGGATGTTCTCGGCGGCGTCGTGCTCACCCCAGGTGATGTAGATCTTCTGGCCACTGAGCCGGTAGTAGTCGCCCTCCCCCTCGGGGCACGGCACCGCCCGGGTGCGCACCTTGGAGAGATCGGAGCCGGCCTGGGGCTCGGTGAGGTTCATGGTGCCGGCCCAGGTGCCCTCGACGAGCTTCGGCAGATAGGTGGCCTGCTGCTCCTCGCTGCCGTGGTGGGCCAGCGCCTCGATGGCTCCGGCGGTAAGCATCGGGCAGAGCCCGAGGGCCATGTTGGCGCCGTGGAGAATCTCCTGCACCGCACTGGCCACCACCTCGGGCAGGCCCTGCCCACCCCGCGCCTCGGACACGCCGATGCCGTTCCAGCCGCCCTCGGCGTAGGCGCGATAGGCCTCGATGAAGCCGTCGGGCACGCTGACCGAGCCGTCCTGGCGGCGCGTGCAGCCCTGGCGGTCGCCGCTGGCATTGAGCGGGGCCCAGACGTCTCCGGCGAGTTTTGCCGCCTCCTCGAGCACCGCCTCGACGAGATCGGGGCTGGCCTCCTCGAAGCCGGGCAGGGCCAGGGAGCCGTGCTCGAGCAGTTCCTCCAGCACGAAGCGGAAGTCGCGGACGGGGGCGGCATAGGGGGTCATGGAGCACCTCTGGGAAAAATGATAGCAACGATAGTAGATTCCCTACTTTTCGTTGGCCATTAGCCCAAGGTCTCAACATTGCACGGTGTCAACGTCAGGCAGAACCCATCGCCGTTGATGCGTTGATAGCCGGCGCTTCCGACATCACCGCAATGACCTCAGCATCGCTCTCCCCCTCCGCCAGGTAGATATGTCCGATTGCACTGTTGAAATACGCCGTTTCCCGCTCCTTCAGGCGGATCTGTTCGCCATTTTCGAAGAGGATCCGGATACGGCCCGAAAGCACCACCGTGAACTCCTGCCCCGGATGCCGGATGTAGTCATCGAACTCGCCAATATCGCGAGCCATGATCCTCGCATAGAGCGGACTCATGCTGCGCCGGGGGAAGTCGCCCGCCAGCGGGTGGTATTCATAGCTTCCCGTTCCATACCCCATGGTATCGGTGATGCGGGTGCTGACCACCGTAGGCTGAGTCGTGCCGTCGGAGGCCTCCCCCGGGGTGAACAGCTGAGGCAGGTCGATATTCAGGATGCGAGCCGCCGCGGCGAGCTTGTCGTAGCTCACTGCAGCTTGCCCGAGCTCCATCTTGGAGAGCGTCGAAAGCGCAACACCGCAGCGCTCCGATAGCTGCTTGAGGGTCAGTCTCTGCAGTTTGCGGCTGGCACGCAGGCGAGCGCCTACCAAGGCTCTGTCAATCAAGGGCTGCGGGGGCTGAGGTGAGGAGGACATGGTCATAGAGGCGTTGCGCAAGACCTGGCTGGATTAGACCGACAGTTTAGCCTGAGAGTCGCTTGACTTTACAGTTCTCATATCTGACATTCTCTTATAAGAGAATTTCCCGGCTATCGTTATCCTTCGATCGGGCCCCTGCGAAAACCTTGGTGCCAAGCCCACTCGCCGGCATCCCCACCCAATCAAGCAACCGACAAGACACAAGAGAGAAAACAAGATGAACGACCACATCGAGCGCTACCCGAGCGCACTGCCGTTTCCCTTCTCCCGGGCTATCCGAGTCGGCGGCTTCCTGCTGCTCTCAGGCCAGGTGCCCATGACACCCTCGGGAGAGGTTGTCCGCGGCACGATTCAGGAGCAGACCGAAGCCGTCATGACGCGTATCGAAGAGACTCTGAAGCACTGCGGCACGGACTTCTCCCGGGTGGTCAAGGCAACGGTCTGGCTCTCCGACATTACACACTTCGCCGGCTTCAATGAGGTCTACAAGCGCTACTTCGAGGCGGGTCTGCCAGTCCGCTCAACGGTCACGGCCGGACTGGCACTGGGGGTCGATGTGGAAGTCGAGGTACAGGCCTGGGTGGGCGATGCCTGAGCGGCGGTACTCAATCCAGAAAACAACAAGCACAAATATAGGAGTCACGGGCCATGAGAGATGCTTTCAAAATTGCGGGAGCCTTCGTCGGTGTGCTGGTAGGGGCAGGGTTTGCCTCCGGACGCGAAATCCTGGTGTTCTTCGTCAACTTCGGACTATGGGGACTGCTGGGCACCCTGTTGAGCGCGGCGGTCTTCGTCTTCCTGGGCATGGCATTGGCCGGCATGGGGAGTCGCTTGCAGGCAAAGTCCCACAAGGAGGTGGTGCATGCCGTTTGCGGCCCCAAGCTGGGGGTATTGGTGGATGGACTGATCACCTTCTTCATGTTCGCGGTGACCGTCGTGATGCTAGCTGGCGCGGGAGCCCTGCTTGAGCAACAGTTCGAGATTCCAGCGGCACTGGGGAGTGCTCTGGTGACGCTGCTGGTGGTGGGCATGGTGTGCTTGGATATCCGGCGCGTGATCACCCTGATCGGTACCGTGACCCCTCTCCTGGTCATCGTCTCCGTCGGCGTAGCGACCTTTGCAGTGATGACCCGGGATGCGGACCTGGCCACGCTCGAGGGCGTCGCTGCGACCCAGACGGCGGGTGCCAGCCACTGGTGGCTAGGTGCCCTGCTCTACGTTTCCTACAACATTGTCGCCGGCATTCCCATTCTGGCCATCATGGGAGGTACGGCCCCCGATGAGCGGTCGGCCCGCTGGGGCGGAATACTCGGCGGTGTGATCCTGGGTGGCTTGATGCTGATCATCGCCCTGGGCCTGTTGTCACGGCTGGATAGCGTCGCCGGCCTGCCCATGCCCATGCTCTCTCTGGTCATGGAGATCTCTCCGCTGGTCGCAGTGCTGGTGGCCCTGGTGATCCTTGGCATGATCATCAGCACCGCTGTGGGCACGCTCTACTCCTTCTCCGCCCGCTTTCTCCCCGCGGGTACGCCGCGATTCCGGCAAGGCTCGTTGCTGATCGGCTTGGTGGCCTATGGTTGCAGCCTGCTCGGCTTTGTCAGCCTGGTGGGAACAGTCTATCCCTTCTTCGGCTATCTCGGCTTCTTCCTGATGGCGGCGATTCTTGTGGCCTGGATCCGCCAGCGTCAGGCCAAGTCCCAAGGCCTGGTGCGTTCATAACACGGCAGGAGGGAGTCACGATGTCACGTGAGATTATCGTACTCGGAGCCGGCATGGTCGGTGTCGCGGTAGCGTGGCACCTGCTAGAGCGGGGACACAGGGTAACCCTGGTGGATCGGCGTGAGGCGGGGCGTGAAACCTCCTTTGGCAATGCCGGCATCATCCAGCGGGAGGCCGTACGCCCTTATCCCTTTCCTCGCGACCTAGGGACATTGATGAGGGTGCTTCCCAACCGGCAGGTAGATATCCGCTATCGGGCGCTAGATGTGCTGCGATCCGCTGGCCCTTTGTGTCGCTATTGGCAGCAATCATCCCCACAGCGATACGCGGGTATCGTGCCTGACTACGCGGCCTTGATTTCTCACTCCCTCCAAGCCCATGCGTCGATGATCGAGGCCACGGGAGCCGAGCACCTGATTCGTCGTCAAGGGTACGTAAAGGCCTTTCGCACGGCCGCAGCGATGGAGACAGAGTGCAGGCTGGCCGATGAGGATGCGGCGCGATATGGCGTGACCTATCGCGCTCTGGATCCCAAGGCGCTCGCTGACCTGGAACCGCACCTGGCGCCAGGACTCGCCGGTGCGATCCACTGGACCCAGCCCTGGACAGCGACGGACCCCGGAGCTCTGGTGGCGGCCTATGCGGCTGATTTCCAAGCGCGAGGCGGTCACTTCTTGCAGGCGTCGATAGGCGGGATATCACGCCAGGGACCGCACTGGCGAGTCACTACGAACAGGGGCGACCTAGGTGCGGAGCGGGTGGTCCTGGCGCTAGGCCCCTGGTCGGTACGCTGGTTATCGAAGCTGGGCCTATCGATCCCTCTGATCACCAAACGTGGCTACCATATGCACTACGGCAGCCACGATGCCGCCCGACTGAATCACTGGGTACTGGATGCGGAATTGGGCTATCTCCTGGCCCCCATGCGGAGCGGCATCCGCCTGACAACCGGCGCCGAACTGTCGTCTCTCGACGCCCCGGCGCAAGGCCAGCAGCTGGCCGCCGCCGAAGCGGTGGCCCGCCAGCTCTTCCCCCTGGGCGAGCGACTCGATCTCATCCCTTGGCAAGGTGCTCGCCCGTGCACGACGGACATGAAGCCGGTCATCGGGCCGGCTCCCGGGCAGCCCGGACTGTGGCTCGCGTTCGGCCATGGTCACCAAGGCTTTACCCTGGGGCCCATCACCGGCCGGCTGCTCGGGCAGATGATGGATGGCGAGCCCCCCGATATCGAGATGGCGCCCTTCCGCTCCGATCGTTTCTGAAGGCCCCCGGAGCGGTCGCCTCACGCCCTGTTCAATGCCGGTGCTATCGATCCGGCATTCACTCCTCCAGGCCCGAAGCCTTCGGATCCTCGAGCGCCCCTGGCGCCCGTGAAGCATAGGCACGAGCCGGCTCGGCCGCTTCCTCATCCTCGTAGTAAACGATGCGCGGCTCGTCCGGTGGCGGCGGTCCCACCAGCGCCTCGGCCACTTCGACCTCGGCCACGGCGCCGGAGAGATCCTCCACGTGCTCGTGCTCCAGGGCGCCCTGCACCCACTCCTCGGTCACCGCGAGCTCGGCACCCGCCGAGGACATCGGGGTGGAGGCGGAGAACGGCGCCACCGGCACCGGCGCCGGGCGCACGCTGCGCCGCCAGCTGAAGAAGAGCACCAGGAACAGGCCCAGGCCGCCGAAGGACCAGAACAGGCCGGTATCGCCGAGCAGGCTCATCACCGGCGAGACCAGCGGCGGGCTCACCGCCGAGCCGATGGCATTGATCAGCAGCAGGCCCTGGCTCATGCGCACCAGGGCGCCGGCCGGGGCGCGGTCGGCGGCGTGGCCCACCGCCACCGGATAGAGCGAGAAGACGCCGCCGCCGAGCAGGAACAGCAGCACGGCCAGGATCCCCGTATTCATCGGCAGCCAGATCACCGCCGCGGAGATCAGGGTGCAGAAGGCGCCGATCAGGATCAGCACCAGCTGGCGGTCGTGACGGTCCGACCAGCGCCCGACCGGGTACTGCAGCAGCATGGCGCCGAGCACCATCACCGCCATCATCTGGCCGACCCGGTCGACCGACAGCCCGGTGCGCTGCAGGTAGAGCGGCAGCAGCGAGTAGGCGGCGGCCACCGCCAGCCCCGAGCCGAAGCTGCCCATCACCCCGGTGGGGGTCAGGGTGACCAGGCGCAGCGGCGAGAGCGGCTCGGCCTTCTCGATCAGCGGCGAGACCCGCGGGATCATCGCCATGGGCAGCACCGAGAGCGAGGCCAGCAGGCCGATCACCATGAACGAGGCCGGCCCGCCCATCGCCTCGGTGACGCCCAGCAGCAGCTGGCCGAGCACGCCGGCGGCGTAGAGCGCGATCATGTAGAGAGCCAGCAGGCGACCGCGCACCCGGGCATCGCCGGAGGCCAGCAGCCAGCTCTCGATGACCAGGTACACCCCCACCGTGGCCCAGCCGCCGATCAGGCGCAGCGCGAACCAGGCCCAGGGCGCGTCCACCAGGCCCTGCAGCAGCACGGTGACCGCCACCAGCGAGGCGAAGCTGCCGTAGGCGCGGATATGGCCGATGCGCAGCAGCAGCCGGTCGTTGAGCATGGCGCCCAGCGCCAGGCCGATGAAGTAGGCGGAGGAGACCCAGCCGATCACCACCGGCGACTCGCCGGCGGCGTCCAGGCGCAGGGTGATCACGGTGGCCAGGAAACCGTTGCCGATCCCCAGAATGAAGAGCCCCAGCAGGGGGGCCAGGGCCATGAGCAGCAGCTGCCGGGACATGGGCAAGAGTCTCGAGAAACGCGGAGTGGGAGAGGCGCCGCCGGGGCCGGCAGCAAGCATTAGCATGTGGAATATACGCTCGGCGCCGGGCGCCGCCAATCCCTTTATCGAGGCCAGATCGAGGCTTTTTCCTTATGATAACGACACGTTATCAAAAGTTGCTCGATCACCCCCGCTGCAGCAATACCACGTCGTCGGCGGGAAACTGCACCCGCAGATCGTGGCGCCGGGCGAACCAGGTGAAGGTCGCCTCGCTGAAGAAACAGACGTGGGTGGGATCGAGGATGTAGTGCCAGCCGATGAAGGCCTCGGGCTTGTTCAGATCTACCGACGAAAGGCGCGGACCGCGCGACTTAACATCCTCACTCTAGCGGTTTTGAAAAAGTAACTCTGATAGCAGGTGTTACGCGGATTCAGTCGGCACCTTTTTTATTTCAACTTCGACAAAAGCAAACGGCTCTTTGCCATCGTTGATGACGTTATGCTCCGTGCCCTCGACTCGCGTATAATAACCCCCTGCCTCGAGGATGACTTCCCGCTCTCCCTCGGGCGTTTCCAGTCGCATCCGGCCGTCGGTCAACGGAATGATCACATAATCATGCGCATGACGATGCCAGCCCGTTTCCGACCCGGGAGGAAAGTCCCAGCGGGTCACTATCACCTGACTATCGTCGGCTTGAAGTTGGCTCACGGCCTGCGCTCTCTGCATGGCAAGACTTGCCTCCTTTCTGTTAATGCTGAACGATTAACTACTTGCTTCGAATCACACAGCCGCCACTCACGTCTGGCGATCCCGAAGTTCGCTGGGGGAATAACCGAATCGCCTGCGAAACGCACGGCTGAACTGTGCCTGCTCCGAGAACCCCCAGCGGTAGGCCACCTCGCCGATATTGACTCCCAGGGGTAGCGACTCGAGCTCACGATGCGCGGCCTCCAGCCGCTGAGCGCGTATCCATTCGCCAACCGTATATCCTGAACCTGCAAAGAGCTTGTGTAAGTAGCGCAGGGAGATGCCGCAGTAATGGGCGGTGCGAGCGGGCGACAGCTCGGGATCGCCTAAGTTGGCCGAGATATAGCGCTCGATCCGCATCAAGTGGGCAGTCTTCAGATGCGACTGGTCGCTGTTGAGCACCCGTTCGTCCTGCTCCAGCACCATCGACAGCATGCTCAGGGCCTGCTCGAACAGGCGGCTTTGATCTTCCACGCTGCAGTCGTTCACATGCTGCGAGCAGATCTTCAGGAATTCCACGAAGGCACAGCCTATGCCCTCCTGGGCGGAGAAGCAGTGCTGTGAATAGCGTTCCGGACGCCGAATGCGGGACTTCATCGAACCCTCGGGCACCTTGAAGACCCACATGTCATTCGGCGTTGCATAGCCGAACCGATAAGGGGCATCGCCCTGCTCGACGATGAAGTGGCCCGGGGGGCAATTCAAGCTTCTTCCATGCTGGGAAAAAAACACCTTTGCCTGTAACGGGATCGTCACCAGAAACGAGGCCTGGCTATCCTCGGCAATCTGCGAGCACGATCGGGAATACTCAGCCCTGTCGGAGGTGAGTCGCGATAGGGAGTAGTCACTGCCCGCAGCCTTCCAGACCTTCAGCGACCCCTGGAAGGCGTCTTCCTTGTGGCCGCCGTAGTTGAGTGTCAATGGAAAGTAAGTGTCGGAAATGATCTGCGTCCAGCGATCCTTCGAGTTGGAGCTTAACCGTGTGTCGGGACTTGTGGCTCCACCAGCCCTTGTCGGCCTGGCGTATCCTGGCAACTCGGCGGTGCCTGGCATTGTCGTCGTTGTTTTCATGCCATTCCTCTCTCTGCTCACGCGCCATGTCTGCGCGTGTCGCAACGAAGACGAGACCCCGGAGACTCGGCCCGACCTGATCAGGCCAAGGTCCTACCGAAGTCTCGCCGTTCACCTTAGCGATCGTAATATCACGTCCAGTAACTGGATGAGCGCTTGGCCAGCGAGTCACGAGACTGTTGGGTGGACTTCTCCAGCAGCTCGCCGGTGCCCCAGTCCAGCACTACGCCGTAGCGACGAATCACATCCAGGGCATTCAGCTCGCCATCCCGATACTGCTTGGCGACGTCCTCGGGAGGTGCCTTCAACCACTCGCGCCGATTTGCCCGGATCCACTCCCGCGCCTTGGCCGTTCGCTCGACGTTGATCTCATAGTCATCGATATCAGGATCGTTGACGTGGATCACCACGCCGTAGTCGCACTCCGCGCGCTCGACGGACACATAGCCATCGATCACATCCTCCAGCACTGCTTCTGCCTCGCGCTCCAGCGGGTCACCGAAGCCACCGCCGCCCGCCGAGGGACGCGTAAAGGTATCACCGGAACGTACCGTCACGTTCGAGAAGGTGGCACCCAGGTATTTCTCATCAGGCGTTCCCTTGTTGATCCACACCCCGTGTGGCACGGAGGGCAGCCCACCATTCACCCCCCAGGTCACCGAACGACCGCGGTCACAGCAGTAGCTCATCACCGTCTTGTCGACCTGGGTCAGCTTACCCCCCTTCTCGACACCGCAGCCGCCGCGGAAACGGCCTGGCCCGGCCGAGTCCATGCTGATCTCGTGACACATCGTCAGCACGGGATTCAGCCTCTCCTGCCCTTCCACCGGCTGAACCGCCAGCCCGGTGCCGAACACCGGCGAGGTGGCCGACGAACCGTCCTTGGTCTGACGCCCGCCCCAGCCGCCGGCCATCCAGTCGTACCACATAAAGTAGTCGCCACTGCCAGTGCGCCCATCATTACCCCCGATCAGCAGATACTCCAGGTTGAAGGCACAGGCCATGGCACGCTCCGGCATGACCCCGCTCCACAGCTCGAAGATACCGTTCATGACCTTCTCGTAGGGGCCGGAACAGAAGCCGGTGACCGCATGAGGCCAGCCCGCATTCACCACGCTGCCCTCTGCACCGATATTGGCCGTTACCGCGCGATAGAACCCGGAGTTGAGCGGAACGTCGGGGAAGAAGGTCTTGGTACCCGCGTAGATGGCGGAGTGCGTTGTCCCGTAGCTGGAGTTGAGAAAGGTGGAGACGGCGGGCGCCGAACCCGACAGATCATAGTGAATGCCGTTGCCATCCAGCGTCAGCTTGATGCGAATCGGCACCATCCCCTCGCCCAGCGCAGGGTCGGCATCGATATAGTCGACCGTCTCCCACTCGCCCTTGGGCATTCCCGCCAGGCTCTTGAGCACGACCCTCTCGACATAGTCCTGGGTCTCCTGCATGGCCGCCACGACGGTGGCCTTGGAGTACTTGTCGACCAGGCGCAGGACCTCACGCTCACAGACCGCCGTGGCCTCTGCCTGGGCCTGCAGGTCCCCTAGGGCCTGAGCCGGGGCGCGGGTGTTGGAGACCAGCAGCTGGGCGACATCGTGCAGGAAGACGCCTTCCCGCCAGACACGTACCGGCGTGATGCGAAGCCCCTCGCTGAAGTGGGTGCTGGCGTTGACGTCGAAGGAGCCCGGCACACTGCCGCCGATATCCGCCCAGTGTCCCTTGTTCTGGGCAAAGCCGATGATCTCCCCTTCGGAAAAGATTGGCCGAATGAAGCTGACGTCGTTGAGGTGCGTGCCGCCACGATAGGGATCGTTGATGGCAAAGACATCACCGGGGTGAATATCGCCTGCAAACTCCTCGAGCACCGCCTTGCACTGGAAGTGCAGGGTGCCGACGTGTACCGCGATGTCGCCGCTTCCCTGCATGACCGTATTGCCCTGGGCATCGCACAGTGCGGAGGAGAAGTCGCGCGAATAGATGACGAACGAGTAGCAGGTACGCAGGATCTGCTCGCTCATCAGGTCGACGCTCGTGGCGAAAGCGTTCTTGAGGACTTCGAATGTGACCGGATCGAGAGCGTTATCCTTGTTGGTGTGTGCCATGCTCATGCTTCTTCTCCCGACTGAATCAGTTGAATGCGAATATTCTTCCACTCATCGATCGACGCCACCGTATCGGGCGGTACCACGGTGGTGGAGTCCAGCTGGTCGATAATGGCGGGGCCGGAGAACTCGAACCCTACCGGCAGGGTTGCCCGGTCGTAGACCGGCGTCTGGTGCCACTGCCCCTCGAAGTACACCTCACGATGCGCCTGCGGCTCTGCCTGAGCACCAGGCTGCCGCTCGCTGCGCGCAAACGCCGGCTTGGGCGTCTTGCCCACGGCACGCAGGTGAAGCTGGTAGATCTCGACGGGGAGCGCATTCTGACGGAAGGAGAACTGCCGCTCATGCTCCTGATGGAACCTCTCGATGGCTTCCTCGAGTGATGCGTCGCCGCTGCCCATCGCCACCTGCAGGGAGCGCCACTGACCCTGATAGCGCATGGAGATGCCACGTTGCAGGACTACATCGGCATCGGCGACGCCTTCATGGCGCAGCCGGACCACCGCTTCGTCCTCCAGCGACCGGAACTGGCGGTCGAGGTCTTCCAGGTCGGCACTTTCCGCCGCCGCGGTGTACATCATCGAGAGATCGTGCTGGATATCCACCAGCAGACACCCCATCGCCGAGGTCACCCCGGGGTTGGGGGGCACGATCACCGCCGGGATACCCAGCTCCTTGGCCACCTCGGCACCGTGCAGGGCACCGGCACCACCAAAGGCGATCAGGGCGAAGTCACGCGGGTCAAGGCCACGGCGGATCGACACCAGCCGCACCGCATCGGCCATGTTGGCATTCGCCACCTTGATGACCGCCTGCGCCGCCTCGGCCGTATCCAGTGACAGCGGCTGGCCGACACGCTCTTCGATGACCTGGGTCGCCTTGTCCCGGTTCAGCTCTAGCGCGCCGCCGGCAAGAACGGTCCCCAGACGATTCAGCGTCAGGTTGGCGTCCGTATTGGTAGGCTCCGTGCCGCCGCGCTCGTAGCAGGCCGGACCGGGATCGGCACCGGCGGACTGCGGCCCATTGCGCAAGGCGCCGGCGATGTCGATATGTGCCAGGGAGCCGCCGCCGGCACCGACAGTCAGCACCTCGATGCTCGG
Source organism: Halomonas sp. B23F22_3 (assembly GCF_043496965.1). NCBI lineage: Bacteria > Pseudomonadati > Pseudomonadota > Gammaproteobacteria > Oceanospirillales > Halomonadaceae > Halomonas > Halomonas sp. B23F22_3. Next base: position 25,600 of record NZ_JBIEKG010000002.1, on the reverse strand, counting down.
GAACACGATGGGGTGGCCATACTCCACTCCCCACTGCTTTGTCACGCGCAGCTCACCATCATGTATCAGTGAGATATCGGTCGAGGTGCCCCCCATGTCCAGCCCGACAGCATTCTGATAACCGCACTGCTCGGCGATATGCTGGGCGGCGATCGCCCCCGCGGCGATGCCGGATGCCGCCAGACGGACCGGGAAGTGCTTCGCCATGGCCGGAGTCATCGAGCCGCCACCGGAGTGCAGCAGCAGCAGGTCGTTGTCGTAGCCACCCGCACTCAACTCATCGTCGAGTTGCTTGACGTAGTCAGACACCAGCGGGCCCAGCACCGTATTCGCCACCGCGGTATTGAAGCGGTCATGCTCGAATATCTCGGGCAGGATGTCCGATGACGTCGAGACGCTGGCCTCGGGAATCTCCTCCTCGAGGATCTCGCGCATGCGCTTCTCGTTCCCGGCGTTGGCATAGGAGTTGATGAAGCACACCGCTACCGTGGTGGCGCCCCGCCGCTTGAGCTTGCGGGCCAGGATTCGGGCCTCCTCCTCATCCAGCGGGGTCACCACCTCACCGGCATAGTCGACGCGCTCGGTCACCTCGAAACGATCGCGGCGGCGGATGTAGGGCCCACTCACGTCCTCGTAGGCATCCCAGAGGTTGTCCTTGGTGCCGTCGCGAATCTCGATCACATCGCGAAAGCCCTTGGTGGTGACCAGTGCCGCCTTGGGAAAGCGACGGGTGATCAGCGCATTGGTGGCAACGGTGGTGCCATGGAAGAACAGGTCCACGTCCGAGAGATCGATCTCACCACGCCGGACCCCATCGATCACGGCCTGTTTGGGGTTACTTGGCGTGGAGGGAACCTTGGTGACGCGGAATTCCTGAGTATCCTCATGATAGATACAGACATCGGTAAAGGTTCCGCCGGCATCTACGGCGACTCTCAACTTTGACATAGTGATTCCTCTATTGTTTTTAAAGCTACTGTTTTAACGACCTTCATTGTTGCGATTATTTTTATTATTGGTTATTTATCTAACTTGCATCGCGGCGAAACGAGCGACTACCTCGGGTCAAGTTTCTGTAGTCAGGTGATGAACCGTCTCGGCTGACTCAATCCTGGAAGATTCAGCCGCGACCGATTTTGTTGCTACTTGAGGCTGGCGACGTACCACTCCGCCTTGGCGACACGCAGGCCCAGCGCATAGGTTACGTAGGCGCACAGGAAGGTGGCCGGCGCAGAGAACCCCGATACGGAAGGAAGTTGCATGATCACGATGCCGAGCAACGCGGCTCCGCACCATGCCATCAGTCCACAGGGGTTGAAGGCAGGGATATAGGCGTTGTCCAGTTCCACATGGCCATTGAAGCGGTCCTGGTAGGTTCGGGACAGAATGTGCGCCAGCGCGACTCCCACCCAAGCCACCACGAAGACTCCCTGATAGGCCAGGGCCTGAAGAATGTAGGAGAAGACATCCGCCATCATCAACACATAAGCGATCACGCCTATCATGCAGCCCGCCAGCACCTTGGACAGGCGAATCCCCGTCACCTTGCGAACAAAGGATTCGAAGTTGACGGTCGCGAGATAGAAGTTGGCCGTGTTGATACGGCTCTGAGTCACCCAGACCAGCAGCAGTCCCCCAACTCCCATCAGCTCAAGAAGACCCAGGACGATGGAGGCCTCGGACAGTCCATCCGTGGGGATCATTGAGTCGAGAAGGATGCCGACAACACCACTGAACAGGAAGGTCACAGCATAGAAGGGAACCCCGAAGGTGATGCGGGCATGAAACCCCGAGTCCTTCTTGCGCCCAAAGCGCGCATAGTCGAAGGTGAACATCATCAGCACCCAGACGCCCATGTAGTAGGCAAAGGTATGCAGCCAGCCCCAGGGGGAAGCACCGCCTTCCGGCACGCGGGTCAACCAGCCCGACGGATAACCGAACTCAGCCACTGCCATGCCAACCGCAACCAGCATGCCGATCACATAGACTGGCAACAGAACGCCATTAAACTTATCCAGCCAGTGTTGCACGCTACCGAATATCAAGGCGACACCGAATATAACCACGATCGCCGTGGCCAACGGCATGGAGAGGTTTCCACTCCACTCTGAAAGCACCAGCGCCATGACATAGCCTTCAAATACCGCGTAGTAGAGAGCCGTCGCGAAGAATATCAGCGTAGCTACGACGGCACCGAAGTGGCCGAAAAGAACCTTCGAGAAAAGAGCAACCGTCAACCCCGTCTTCATGGAGTAACGACTGATAATTCCATTAATCAGGCCATAGGCGATCACCGTCAAGGTAATGCCCAGCAAGGCGTTGGCAGTTCCATAAGTGCGCGCCATGGCGGCCGCCACCACCATATAGAAGATCGCGCTACATACCGCCCACCAGGCCATCATCAAATTGACACGTGGCATCCTGCCTTCTTCCGGCACGGGGCGTTCAGAAAAATCGAGGTCTTTAGCCTCACTATTAGTGGTTGCTTTCATCGCTTTCTCCATTGTTATTATATACCCTTATTTATGCATCCTTAGATAGCATAAAACTCACATAGGGAGTGGTTAATGGAATACCGAGCAAGGCCATGTCGAGTGCGCAGCTATTATTTTTGAACTGCCTCCGCGCTCACGTAACTGACCGGCACCCACACACCTTAGGCAGAAAGCCCCGAGAAGCGTTTGTCGTAGGATGCACTGTCGATTGGCATGGCGTGCACAGCACCCGTCGCAGGCCAGGGAACGACGAGCAAGCCATGTTGGACAAGCTAATAATTAGCTAGTAAATAAAACATCAAACTTTATTAGCGTTAACTATTTAACTGCGTCACGAGTAACGCCTGGACCGCCACTAAATGTCACCCCCGCTGCAGCAATACCACGTCGTCGGCGGGAAACTGCACCCGCAGATCATGGCGACGGGCGAACCAAGTGAAGGTCGCCTCACTGAAGAAGCAGACGTGGGTGGGATCGAGGATGTAGTGCCAACCGGCGAAGGCCTCGGGGCTCGTGACGCGCTTGGTCATCAGCCCTAGCCAGCCGCAAGGTTCGAGCCGGTCGACCAGCCGGTCGAGTTCCTCGCCGGGAGCGAAGAGGTGCTCCACCACCTCGGTGGCCGTGATGAACGCATAGCGACGCTCGAGGACCGAGGCATCCGGTGCATAGAAGGGGTCATAGATGGCCGTGGGGTGGCCTGCCTCCTCGAACATCACCGAGAGGGTCGGCCCCGGCCCCGCGCCAAAGTCGAGCCCGGGCGCGCCGGGGGCGAGCCTCTCGCGCAGCGGGTCATATATCCGCGAGAGGAAGCGCCGATAGCCGGGATCGTCGGGGGAGTTCTCATGCTGGTCGTAGACCGCTCGCTCCGCCTCGGGGCCGAGGCGCTGGGCCGGCGGCACGAAGACCAGCGCGCAGCGCCCGCAGCGCTGATAGTCGCGCTTGGCGTCGCGATGAAAGGGCGCGGTATCGACCGACGCGCATAGCGGACAGATCAGCATCATCGTATTCTCTTGCCAGGCCATCATTCCGAGGAGACATGCATGCTGTCAGGTCTGGACCACCTGGTCATCACCGTGACCGACATTTCCCGCGCCGTGGACTTCTACTCCCGCGTCCTCGGGCTCGAGGTCCGCTACCGCGACCGTGAACGCGTCGACCTGATGCTGGGCGACATGGCCCTGCGCCTGCACTGGACCGCCACCGACATCACCCCCCGCGCCGCCACGCCGACGCCCGGCAGCCTGGATCTCTGCGTGCGCAGCTTGCTGCCGCTGGACGAGGTGCAGCGCCACCTGGAGGCGCTGGACGTGGAGGTGGAGCTCGGCCCGGTGCCGCGCCAGGGCGCCACGGGCGAGCTCAGCTCGCTCTACCTGCGCGACCCCGACGGCAACCTCATCGAGATCAGCCGCCCCGTGAAGCCCCAGCCCGCCGCAGGGCACTGACGGCCCCTCGGGCACGCTCGGCCTGGTGTCATTGTTCACCTCGGTCGGTATCATTGGCGCCAGCGAAGCCACCATCAGGGACGAGCCATGAACGACAACCTGCACCGAGATGACGACCGGGCCGTCGCCGAACAGGGCAGCACCCCCGACACGACCATTCCCATTGTGGTGTACGTGCTGCACCTGGCGGGCATGGTCACCGGCGGGCTGACCTCGCTGGTGGCCGTGGTGATTGCCTACGTCTACCGCGGCAACGGGCCGGCCTGGCTCGACGAGCACTACCGCTACCAGATCCGCACCTTCTGGATGGCATTGCTCTACTTCGGCATCTCCGGCCTGCTCACCCTGGTACTGATCGGCTTTCTGACCTGGCTGGCCGCCGTGGTGTGGCTGGTGATCCGCTGCGTGAAGGGGCTCAAGGCGCTCAACGAGCGGCGCGCGCCGGACAACGTCGACACCTGGTGGGTGTGAGCCATGCGCGACGATGAACCCCGCGCGCCTGCCGGCCAGGCGCGCGCCATCGCCACCCTGTGGCGCGGCCTCGCCAATCGTCGCCTGACGACCCTGTGGCGGCTGGCCCGGATGATCGGCCCGCTGGTCGAGCGCTTCAGCCGCCGCGAGCGCACGGTCACCCGCATCAACCTGGCCGAGGCCTACCCCACGCGCAGCGACGCCGAGCGTGGGCGGCTGGCGCGACAGAGCCTGACCCACTCCACGGCGACCATGCTGGAGCTCGGCTTCGCCTGGATGGGCGACCCCGAGCGGGTCGAGGCGTCAATCGTCGAGGTGCACGGCCGCGAGCTCCTCGACGAGGCCCGGGCCGAGGGACGCGGCGTCATCGTGCTGGCGCCCCACTTCGGCAACTGGGAGGTGCTGAACTTCTGGCTCTCCGGCCACTTCCCCTTCACCGCCATGTACGAGCCGCCCAAGCTCGCCGCGCTGGATCCGATCATCCGCCGGGGCCGCGAACGCCGCGGCGCCAGCCTGGTGCCGACCAACCCCCGCGGCGTGGCCGCCCTGCTCAAGGCGCTCAAGCGCACGGAGGCGGTGGGCATCCTACCCGACCAGGTGCCGAGCTGGGGCAGCGGCGTCTTCGCGCCCTTCTTCGGCCGGCCCGCCTACACCGCCACCCTGCTGCCCAAGCTGGTAGCCCGCACCGAGGCGCGGGTCGTCACCGGCGTCGCCCTGCGCCTGCCCGGCCGGGGCTTCGCCCTGCACTTCCTGGCCGCCGACGAGCGGGTCTACGATCCCGACGAGACCATCTCGGCCACCGGGGTCAACGCCTGCGTGGAGTCGACCATCGCCCTGGACCCGGCCCAGTACCAATGGGAGTACAAGCGCTATCGCAAGACTCCCGAGGAGGCCGAGGGCAAACCCGGCTGGAAGCGCTTCCGGCTCTACTGAGGGCGGCCGTTGCCGTCCGACTCGAAGGTGGCCCATGCATCCGACACGCCAGCGCCTTCCATGATTCGCTTCACGCCGCTCAGGACGCTGGCCCGGCTCGCCCTCCTCCTGGCGGCTCTCCATGTTCTCTACCTCGTCATCGCCAACGCCCTGCTTAACAGCGACTGGGGACGCCGCCAACTCGACCGCGCGCCGCACTTCACGCTGGAGTGGGAGCGGGCCTGGACCGCCTTTCCCGGCCACCTGCAGGTGGCCGGTCTAAGCCTTGCCGGCACCGCCGCCGAACACCACGTCGCGCTTGAGGCAGAGACCGCCACGCTGGGCGTCGCCCTGGCCCCGCTGCTTAGCCGTGAGGTCTGGCTTCGCCGCCTCGATGCCGAGGGCATCCGCCACGCCAGGCTGGATGCCTACCGCCTGCAGGGACGCGGCCGCCTGCACCTGGCGGGCCTTCATTGGGGAGCCGGCACGCTGGCCGCGGAGGCGGTGCGGCTGACGCTGGACGACGGCGCCGTGCTGAAGGACGACACGCGACTGGTGGAGGGCGTCACCCTGGAGGCCGACCTGTCCCTCGCTCCGCTGGCGCTGGCCGAGGCGACCGGCACCGAGGCGGGACGCGCCGTCTCGGGCACCGTTGCCCTGGCCGGGCGCAGCGATGCCTACACCGTCTTCAACCCCTACCTCGCCTCGCTCGGCTGGCTGGAGGTCGATGGCCGCGGCGACCTGCGCGGCGAGGTCGTGATCGAGGGGGGCGAGGTACGGCCTGGCAGCCGCCTGCGCCTCGACTCCCCGCAGCTGAGCGTGCGGCTCGACGAGAGCCACTGGCTGGAGGAGGGAGCACGCTACCGGATCGATGGGGCCGGGTCGGTGGTGGCCGAGATGAAGAAGCGCACCCGCATCAAAGTCGATCTCGACGACATCGAGATGACCGATGTCGCCGCTCCCCCCGCGTCTGCGCCCCTGCTCCGCGGCGACGGCTTCCGGCTCGACCTCACCACGCCCGCCCTGCGCCTTCAGGTGCTCCCCGACCCGCGTCACGAGGCGCGTCATGTCCGGGCCCAGCTGCAGTGGCGGAACACCGAGGTAGGCGACATCGCCGCCCTCGACCGCTATCTCCCTGCCGAGGTGCCCCTGACACTGGAAGGGGGCGTGTCGCGGCTGCAGGGCGAGCTGACCTTTGACGGCGAGCGCCTGAGCGGGGGATTCGACCTGTCCGGCGAGGCCCTGGCTCTGGGCCTCGGCGAGCAGTCGCTGACGGGACGACTCGACCTGCACCTGCCGATTGCCGAGCTCGACGTCGAACGCGGCCTGGTGGACATCTCCGGCGCGAGACTCGACCTCGACGCCACCGCCTCGGGCGAGGCGCAGCCGCTCACCGCCGAGCTGCAACTGCCCACGGCTCGGTTCCAGCTCCCGCGGGCCTGGCGAGCCCCGGCGGACGCCCTCCCGCCCGACGCCGCCCCGCCCTGGTCGGCGGACGTGGAACTACATGGTCGGGTGGGCCATCTCGGCATGCTCACCCCCTTCCTCGCCGAACGCTTCGACGGCGTCGGACTCGCCCTGGAAGGCGGCGGCCGGCTCGCCGGGACCCTGCGCATCCAGGAGGGGCAGCCGCTGGAGGGCAGCCAGCTGGAGGTGCACTCCGAGGCGCTGGGGGCGCGCTTCCTGGGCGTCCATGCCCGCGGCGAGGGTCGGGCGCTGCTCACCCTGCGCCCCGACGGCACCGATCCGCAGGCAGACCTCGCCCTCGTCTTCAATGAGGTGGATCTCACCCGCCTCGCAGATGGCCGCCGGCTCTTCCAGGCCGAGCGGCTCTCCCTCACCGGCACGGCGAGTGCACGAGCGCCGTTCCCGGGCTCCCGCTCGCTGACGGCGGAGTGGCACGGCGCGCGCATCCCCGATGTGGCGGTGCTCGACGCCTACCTGCCGGAGGCTGCGCCGTTGGAGCTGGCGGCCGGATGGGCCGACAGCCGCGGGCGCATCGTGCTGGAGGACGACCGGGGCCGCGGGCGCATCACCCTCGCCGGCGACGAGATCAGGGGCCGCCTGCTGGAGGAGGAGTTCCAGGGCGAGCTGGACGTGACCCTGGAGCTTGGCGAGATCGTTCCCGACCGCCAGCGAGTCGACCTGTCCGGCAGCCGGTTGGCCCTGACCGCCTCGTCGCGTCGCGGAGAGACGCTTCGCACCCTGCTGGTGCTGCCCCGGGCGCGCCTCGAGGGCGGCTTCGACTGGCCCGGCCGGGAGGCGCCACGCCGCCCTCTGGCCGGCACCTTGCGGCTGGATGGCCAGCTCGACCGTCTCGGCTTCCTCAATGCCTTTCTGCCTGACGAACATGGCCTGGGCGTCGAGGGGGGCGGACGCCTGAGCCTCGACCTCGACCTGGCGAACGGCGAGGTGATGCCGGAAAGCCGGCTTCGCGTGCACTCCGACCGGCTCGCCGTGCGCTTCCTGCACTACGAGGCCTTCGGCGACGGCTCGCTGGTGCTCGAGACCACCGCCCCCGGCGCGCAGCTGCACCTCTCCCTGCCCCGCTTCGGCCTGCGCCGCCAGGGGGGAAGCGACGCGCTGATCGACGGCCGCCGGCTGGAGATCCGCAGCCGGTCGCCCCACCTCGACCCCAGTGAGGGCCTGGAGGCACTCAGCACGCGCATCGACATGCCCGATGTGGCGATACCGGATCTCGCCGCCTTCAACGACTACCTGCCCCAAGATGCCGGCATCGCCTTCCTCTCGGGCCAGGCGACGATGGCCACCCACCTGCGGCTGGAGGGCCTGGGGGCCGAGGGCAGCCTGCAGCTTCACGCCTCCGACGCCCGCCTCGCCATCGATGAGCAGGTCCTGGAGGGCAACTTGACGCTGACGACGCGCCTCTCCGATGGCGACCTGGAGACGCTGCGCTTCGATGTGGCAGGCTCCACGCTGAGCATGCGCGACGTGCGACTGGAGGACGCCGCCGGCGGCCTCACCCGGGGCTGGTGGGCGCGCCTCGAGGTCCCCGAGGGAGAGATGCGCTGGGAGGCACCGCTGTCCCTCGACGCCCGGCTCGACCTGGCCATGCGCGACAGTGGCCTGCTGGTCAACCTGTTCGTCGATTCGACCCGGGAGCGGGGCTGGCTGCGCGACAGGCTGACGCTCGGCGAGGTGCGCGGCAAGGCGCGCGTGATGTTCGACGACGACACCCTCCGCCTGGAGGACCTCGCCGTGCAGGGCGGCAGTCGGCTGGAGCTGCTGGCCAACGTCGCCCTGCGCGATGCCCGCCTGTCTGGCCGCGCCCTCGCCCGCTACGGGCCCTTTCGACTGGGCATCGAGCTGGATGGCGACCGCCGGCGATGGCAGCTGCGCAACGTCCGCGAGTGGTATGCCAGCGCTCGGCCCGCCAGCGAGCTGACCCTTCCTGAGCGCCAGGAGTGGGTCGAGTGGCTGGACGCCGAGCCGGAATGACGCGCCGCCCCCGCACCCCGGCGAGACGACACCGGCCTCCCCCCCGGAGGGTGGCAAGACGACGCCAGGATGCTAAGGTAAGTGCTTCGCTTGACGGGGTGCCGGTAGAGCCGGCTGAGATGGCGCGGGGTGTCGAGAGACTGTCGAAACAGACTCAGGACACCGAGCGCTGGTCCCGTGAACCTGATCCGGCTAGTACCGGCGTAGGAATCAAGCGGTGACCAGTGCCCCCTCGGCACCTTCCCTGGCCACCCTCCCCCGCCCCGCTTCCGGATCTCCCCCCGACCGGAGGCATGATGGGCTACCGATTCGACAATCTCACCGCGGCCTGCCAGGACGACTGGCGCGCCTATATCGAGCACGACTTCGTGCGCCGGCTCGGCGACGCCACCCTCGAGGAAGGCGCCTTTCGCCACTACCTCCAGCAGGACTACCTGTTCCTGATCCATTTCGCCCGGGCCTACGCCCTGGCCGCCTACAAGAGCCGCGACCTCGGCGAGCTACGCCACGCCTTCGAGGGCCTGAAGACGATCCTCGACGTGGAGCTGGGGCTGCACGTGGACTACTGCCGCGGCTGGGGCATCTCGGAGCAGGACCTGGCGCGCCTGCCCGAGGCGCGCGCGACGCTGGCCTACACGCGCTACGTGCTCGACACCGGCCACCGCGGCGACCTGCTGGACCTGCACGTGGCGCTGGCCCCCTGCCTGGTCGGCTACGGCGAGATCGCCCGGTGGCTCAACGGCCGCACCACCACGGTGCGCGGCGCCGCCAACCCCTATGACGCCTGGATCGCCATGTACGAGAGCGAGACGTTCCAGCAGGCCATGGCGGACGAGCGCGCCTGGCTGGACGCGCGCCTGGCGGAGGTGACGCCGGCGCGCTTCGCGGAGCTCACCGCGGTATTCCGCGACGCCACCCGGCTCGAGATCGACTTCTGGCAGATGGGGCTCGACCGGCGCCTCTGAGCTGGTCCCACCTGTCGTCCCGGGCTGGTTCTGGTCAGGCCGCCCACCCACGGGATAGAAGGGGAATCGCGAGATTGCCCGACCACCACGCTTGACGGGGCGCCGTTGATGACGGCTGAGACCATGCGCTTGCCAGCATGGATCCCGTTGAACCTGAACTGGCTAGGACCAGCGTAGGGATCAAGCGACAGGCCGTGTGCCCCGACGCCATGGCCCCTGTCCTTCCCGCCTGTGTCCTCCCTGACAAGACCCTGACAATCCTAGGGAGAACACCATGAGCAAGACCGCCCATTTCCTCGCCGAGAGTGCCCGCGTCGACGAGGCCGCCATCCAGCCGCTGCCCGGCTCGCGCAAGGTCTATATCGAGGGCTCGCGCCCGGACATCCGCGTCCCATTCCGCGAGATCAGCCTGTCGCCGACCGGGACCTCCGGGGAAGACGAGGCCAACCCGCCGCTGCTGGTCTACGACACCTCCGGCCCCTACACCGATCCCGAGGCCGAGATCGACCTGCGCCAGGGCCTTGCCGAGCTGCGCCGCGACTGGATCGAGGAACGCGGTGACACCGAATGGCTCGACGGCCCGACCTCCGAATACGGCCGGCGCCGGGCCAACGACCCGATGCTCGCCAACCTGCGCTTCGACCTGACCCGTGCCCCCCGTCGCGCCAAGCAAGGCCGCAACGTCACCCAGCTCCACTATGCCCGCCAGGGGATCGTCACCCCGGAGATGGAGTTCATCGCCATTCGCGAGAACCAGCGTCGCCAGGCGCTCGGGACTCAGGAGGTCGAGCGCATCCTCGGCCACCAGCACGCCGGCCAGGGCTTCGGCGCGCGCCTGCCGGCGGAGATCACCCCCGAGTTCGTGCGCGACGAGGTGGCCGCCGGCCGGGCGATCATCCCCTGCAACATCAACCACCCGGAGTCCGAGCCGATGATCATCGGCCGCAACTTCCTGGTGAAGATCAACGGCAACCTCGGCAACTCGGCGGTCACTTCCTCCATCGAGGACGAGGTCGACAAGATGACCTGGGGCATCCGCTGGGGCTCGGACACCATCATGGATCTCTCTACCGGGCAGAACATCCACGAGACCCGCGAGTGGATCATCCGCAACGCCCCGGTGCCGATCGGTACCGTGCCGATCTATCAGGCGCTGGAGAAGGTCAACGGCGTGGCCGAGGACCTCACCTGGGAGGTGTTCCGCGACACCCTGATCGAGCAGGCCGAGCAGGGCGTGGACTACTTCACCATCCACGCCGGCGTGCTGCTGCGCTACGTGCCGCTGACCGCCAAGCGCACCACCGGCATCGTCTCGCGCGGTGGGTCGATCATGGCCAAGTGGTGCCTCTTCCACCACCGGGAGAGCTTCCTCTACACCCACTTCGAGGAGATCTGCGAGATCTGCAAGCAGTATGATGTGGCCTTCTCGCTGGGCGACGGCCTGCGCCCGGGCTCGGTGGCCGACGCCAACGACGAGGCGCAGTTCGCCGAACTGGAGACCCTGGGCGAGCTGACCCGCATCGCCTGGCGGCACGACGTCCAGGTGATGATCGAGGGCCCCGGCCACGTGCCCATGCACCTGATCAAGGAGAACATGGACAAGCAGCTCACCGAGTGCGACGAGGCGCCCTTCTACACCCTGGGGCCGCTGACCACCGACATCGCACCCGGTTATGATCACATCACCTCCGGCATCGGCGCGGCGATGATCGGCTGGTACGGCTGCGCCATGCTCTGCTACGTGACCCCCAAGGAGCACCTGGGCCTGCCCAACAAGGACGACGTCAAGACCGGCATCATCACCTACAAGATCGCCGCCCACGCCGCCGACCTTGCCAAGGGGCACCCGGCCGCCCAGCGCCGCGACAACGCGCTCTCCAAGGCGCGCTTCGAGTTCCGCTGGGAGGACCAGTTCAACCTGGGGCTCGATCCGGACACCGCCCGGGAGTACCACGACGAGACCCTGCCCAAGGACTCCGCCAAGGTGGCGCACTTCTGCTCGATGTGCGGGCCCAAGTTCTGCTCGATGAAGATCAGCCAGGAGGTCCGCGACTCGGTCTTCAAGAGCGAGGCCAAGGAGAAGGACCTCAATGGCGACCAGGACGCAATGGAGCGTGGCATGCAGGAGCAGGCCGAACGGTTCCGCCAGGAGGGTGCCGAGCTCTACAAGGAGGTCTGAGACGACGCCGCGACCGTTGCCGTCAAAGACGGTCGTCGGCTCCTATCGCGACATGAAAAACGCCCCCGCCGGCTCTCCGGCGGGGGCGTTTTATCATGGCGCGGCGGACGCGCGCCGGACGCTTAGAAGCGGAACGTCATCCCGACGCTCGCGGCATCGAAGGTGTAGTTCGATTCGTCCAGGTAGCGGACGTAGTCGGCCCCGAGGGCGAGGTTCGGTGCCACGTCGAACTCGGCGCCGCCGCCCCAGGAGAAGCCGGTCTCATCGTCGACGTCGAAGTCCACCTCGGTGAAGCCGGCCAAGCCGTAGAGGCGGAAGTCCGGGGTGATGGGCAGGATGCCCTTGGCGTAGGCGCCGGCCAGGTAGTCGAGCTCGACGCTGCCGTCGGAGCCACCGCCGCCGAGATGGCCCTCCAGGGCGAAGTAGTCGTTGAAGGCCACGCCGCCGCGCAGGCGCAGGCCGGTGCTGTCGGCCTTGCCGGGGCCGCGGTCCGGATCCAGCTCCCAGAACAGGGCGTCGCCGCCGAGGTAGGGGCTCGGGTCGTAGTTCATCGGGCTGCCCTGAGCCAAGGCGCTAGTGCCGGCCAGCAGCAGGGCGGCGGATACGGCAGAGATCGTGAAGGTCTTCATGGCAGCTCTCCAGTTAGAAAACACTGTTTTCATACACGCCTTCATTCTGGTACACCTTCGACCAAGGTGCAATGCTCACCTCCATGCGACGAGCCGCGGCGTCGCACAAGTAAGAGCAGCGCCTGCGTCGCCGTCCGCGATCCACGTCACTGTTTACCGACTCGCAACGTGTTAATTTCGCAGGAATCCGGCCCCGCTCCCCTCGACACGAAAGGATGTGCCATGAACGACCCGGTACTGGTCATCAACTGCGGCTCCTCGTCGATCAAGTATGCCCTGGTGCCCGACGCTTTCCATCAGCCACGACTCTCCGGCCTGGCCGAGCGCCTGGGCAGCGAGGATGCGCGCCTCACGGGCATCGATGGCCAGGGTCGTCCGTTCTCGCGGCCGCTGCACGGGGCCCGCCATGCCGACGCCATGGCGGAGATCCTCGAGGGCCTCGAGGGACAGCATCCCGTGGCGGTGGGGCATCGCGTCGTTCACGGCGGCGAGCGCTTCACCCGCGCCACCCGCATCGACGCCGCGGTGAAGCGGGCCATCGAGGCCACCGTGGCCATGGCGCCGCTGCACAACCCGGCCAACCTCGAAGGCATGGCGGCCACCCAGGCACTGTTCCCCGATCTGCCGCAGGTAGCGGTCTTCGATACCGCCTTCCACCAGACCCTGCCCCCTCGGGCCTATCGCTATGCGCTGCCGGACACGCTCTACCGGCGGCACGGCATTCGCCGCTACGGCTTCCATGGCAGCAGCCACGCCTACGTGAGCGCCCGGGTCGGCGCCCTGAGCGAGCGCCGCCATGGCGGCTGGCTGATCGCGCACCTGGGCAACGGCTGCTCCACCTGCGCGGTCTGGCAGGGGGCGAGCGTCGACACCAGCATGGGCCTGACGCCGCTGGAGGGCCTGGTGATGGGCACCCGCAGCGGCGACGTGGACCCCGGCCTGCACGCCCACCTGGCCCGCCAGCTGGGCTGGTCGCTCGAGCGCATCGACACCCTGCTCAACAAGGAGAGCGGGCTGCTGGGCCTCTCCGGGCTCTCCAACGACATGCGCCGCCTGCACCAGGCCGCCGCCGAGCACCACGCGGGCGCCGAGCTTGCCATCGAGGTATTCTGCTATCGCCTGGCCAAGTCGCTGGCGGGGCTCACCTGCGCCCTGCCGCGTCTGGATGGCATCGTCTTCACCGGCGGCATCGGCGAGAACGACAGCGACGTGCGCGCCCGGGTGGTCGAGCAGCTGCGTCACTTCAGCCTGCGCGTGGACGCCCGAGCCAATGCCGATGCCGTGGGCGGTCGAGAAGGCCGCATCGATTCCGGCGAGCACGGCCGCGCCCCCGAGCTGTGGGTCATCCCCACCGACGAGGAGGGGCGCATCGCCGAGGAAACCCGCCAGCTGCTGAAGGAAGAGGCCGTCCCCCATGAGCCAAAGTGACCGCCCGAATGACCGTCCGAGCGATCGCCGACCCGACCCCCGCAACCTCCTGCTGGTGCCCACCGACAGCGGCGTCGGCCTGACCTCCGCCTGCCTGGGCCTGCTCCGCGCCCTGGATACCCTCGGGCTCAAGGCCGGCTTCATGAAGCCGTTCCGCCAGGACGAGATCAACGGCCAGGGACCCGATCGCTCCTGCGCCCTGGCCGCCAGCACCCTGGGCCTCGACCCGCCCGCTCCGCTGCCCCAGGCCCGGCTCGAGCGCCTGCTGCGCGACGAGCGCGCCGACGAGTTGATGGAAGAAGCCGTCGAGCGCCATGCCCGGGTCGCCCTGCCGGAGGCGGGCGACGCCCCGGAGCTGGTGGTGATCGAGGGGCTCGCCCCCAGCCCCCACAGCAGCTATGCGAGCCGGCTCAACGAGGCGCTGGCCCACGCGCTGAATGCGCGTGTCATCCTCGTGGCCGACGGCGACCTGAGCGATCCGCGCGACCTGGCGGAGCGCCTGGACCTGCACGCCCAACCCTTCGAGGGCGTCGACTCCCCGCGCACCCTCGGCTGCATCTTGATGCGCCTGCGCCCGCAGCCCGACGACGAGACCCCCGCGCCGCTGGCGGCGCCCGAGCTCACCTCCGGGCTCGACGACCCACAGCTCGCGCGCCTGCGCCGCCACCTGCCGGCGCTGGACGACGACCGCTTCCACCTGATCGGCGCGGTGCCCTGGCACGCTACCCTCTCGGCTCCCCGGGTGCTGGACGTCGCCCGGGCCCTGGAAGCGCGCATCCTGCATCAGGGCGAGGCCGACCGGCGCCGGGTGCTGGGCACCAGCCTGTGCGCCCGCAGCGCCTCCCATGCCCTGCACGTCTTCCGCGCCGGCCGGCTGCTGGTCACCCCGGGGGATCGCGACGACATCCTGCTCGCCGCCTCATTGGCGGCCACCAACGGCGTGCCGCTGGCGGGCCTGCTGCTGACCCACGGCGAGCTGCCGAAGGAGGCGATGATCGAGTTCTGCCGCCCGGCGCTGGCGAGCGGGCTGCCGGTGCTCGCCGTGGACTCCGACAGCTATTCGACGGCCCAGCAGCTCGACCGCATGGCCAACGACATCCCCGTCGACGACCCCGAGCGGGCCGAGCAGGTGACCCGCTTCGTGGCCGATCACCTCGACCTTCGCTGGCTCAAGGAGAACCTCAATCTCGGCTACCCGAGCCGGCTCTCGCCGGCCGCCTTCCGCCATCGGCTGGTGCGGCTGGCCCAGCAGGCCAGCAAGCGAATCGTGCTGCCCGAGGGGAGCGAGCCGCGCACCGTGGAGGCCGCGGTGCTCTGCCAACAGCGCGGCATCGCCCGCTGCGTGCTGCTGGCACGGCGCGAGGAGGTCGAGGCGGTGGCGCGCCAGCGCGGCCTCGAGCTGCCCGAAGAGCTCGAGATCCTCGATCCGGCAGAGATCCGCCTCGCCTACGTCAAGCCGATGGTCAGGCGTCGTCCCGGCAAGCTCAACGCCCTGACCGCCGCGGACCAGCTCCAGGACAGCGTGGTGCTCGGCACCATGATGCTCGCCGAGGGCGCGGTGGACGGCCTGGTCTCGGGGGCGATCCACACCACCGCCAACACCGTTCGCCCGGCCTTCCAGCTGATCAAGACGGCCCCCGGCTATCGCCAGGTGTCGTCGATCTTCTTCATGCTGCTGCCCGAGCAGGTGGTGGTCTACGGCGACTGCGCGGTGATCCCGGACCCGGACGCCGAGGCGCTGGCCGAGATCGCCATCCAGAGCGCCCGCTCCGCCGCGGCCTTCGGCATCGAGCCCAGGGTGGCGATGATCAGCTACTCCACCGGCGCCTCCGGAAGCGGCGCCGACGTCGACAAGGTCCGCGAGGCCACGCGCATCGCCCGGGAGCGTGAGCCGTCGCTCTGCATCGACGGCCCGCTGCAGTACGACGCCGCGGCCATCGAGAGCGTGGGCCGCCAGAAGGCGCCGGATTCGCCGGTGGCGGGACGCGCCACGGTGTTCGTGTTCCCCGACCTCAACACCGGCAACACCACCTACAAGGCGGTGCAGCGCAGCGCCGGGGTGGTCAGCGTCGGCCCCATGCTGCAGGGGCTCAACAAGCCGGTGAACGACCTGTCGCGCGGGGCCCTGGTCGACGACATCGTCTACACCATCGCCCTGACCGCCATCCAGGCCGCCGAGGCGCCCTGAGGCCGCGGCGCCCTCCCCGGCCGCCGCTTCGCCGCCCCCAACGGCGCGGGCGCCCCGCTCGATCGCTCGAGGGGGCGCCCGCTGAGCGCTTGCCGGGTTCAGGACGTGGTCAGATACTCGCCACCCCGAAATAGATGAAGGCCAGCACCAGCAGCAGCAGGAAGACGGTCTCCGCCACCATCAGCACCACCGGTTTCCAGCCGACCACGGCGAGCTTCTGGAAGGAGGTCTTGATGCCCAGCGCGGCGATGGCCGTGACCAGGCACCAGCGCGACAGGTCGGTGAAGCCCTCGGTGACCACCGGCGGAATCCAACCGAGGCTGTTGATGATCACCAGCGCCACGAAGGCGACCAGGAAGGTCGGCAGCATCGGCACCTTGCTGGCGCCCTCCTCCTGGCGCCGCTCGCGGCGGAACAGGAACATGAAGACCATCACCGCCGGCACCAGCATCGCCACCCGCAGCAGCTTGACGAAGGTCGAGACGTCGCCGGTGCCCTCGGAGATCATGTAGCCGGCGCCGACCACCTGGGCCACGTCGTGGATGGTGCCGCCGAGGAAGATGCCCGCCTCGGTATCGCCGAGCCCCAGCACCCCGACGATCAGCGGGTAGATCACCATCGCCATGGTGGAGAGCGTGGTCACCCCCACCACCGTCATGATGGTGTTCCGCTCATGGGTCTCGTGACGCGGCATCACCGCCGACAGGGCCAGCGCCGCCGAGGCGCCGCAGATCGCCACCGAGCCGCCGGTCAGCAGGCCCATGTCCTTGTCGAGCCCGAGCAGGCGCGCCAGCAGGGCGCCGAGCGCGATGGTCAGCATCACCCCGCAGACCACGGTCAGCACCGGTCCGATGCCAAGCTCGGCGACCTGCTCGATGGTGATACGCACGCCCAGCAGCGCCACGCCGATCCGCAGCACCTTCTTGGCGGCAAACTCGACGCCGGCCAGGCAGCGTCCCTCCTCGGAGAGAAAGTGCAGGGTCATGCCGAACAGCAGGGCGTATAGCAGCGTCGGGCCGCCGTAATGATCCGCGATGAAGGTCGTCGCCAGGGCGATGGTCACGCAGATCATCAGCCCGGGAAGCACGCGCTGGAGGGGTTCCAGGCGTCGGGGCAGAACCCGCTTGTCGGCCTGGAAGGTCGACGGATCGGTTGCCGCGTCGGCGTCTCGACGAGTCATATCGCCACCTCGATAAGCTATGGAACGAGCGTCGCATCCTGCGACGTCATCGGCCCTTCGTTGTTGGAATAGGGTTGCCACTGGCGCTCGGCTCGCGTGCCGATGACGTCCTTACGGGACGTCGATGCCGACCAGGGAAATCCCTCACCGGCCGGCATGGGCATCATGGTGACGGGAGGATGGAAGCGAGGTTAGGACCAGTTAGCGGCGAGAGGTAAGACCACGAATGGAGCCGGCCTCAACGACGGCGCCCGGCACGAGGCCGGGCGCAATTCAGGGCATGAAGGAGGGGAATAGAGAGCGCGACACAAGGTGCGGCAACGCACATTGGCAGCACGAAACCGGACGCTCGGCGACTAATCCTGCCGGGTAGGCACCACCACCACCGGCACCCGGGCGCGCTTGATCACGCCCTTGGTGACCTTGCCGGCATAGGTGGCCGTGAAGCTGCGCTTGTTGGCCGCCATGACGATCATGTCGCTGCCGGTGCGCGTGGCGTAGTGGCTGATCACCGAGGAGGGATAGCCCTCGAGCACGCGGCAGGTCACCTCGCGTTCGCCGAAGGCCTCGCGCCGCTCGGGATAACGAGACCAGAAGGCCGCGAGCCGCTCATCGAGCTCCTGGCGTGCCTGGTCGAGACGCTGCGCCATCAGGCTCTCGAGCATCTGGCGATCCTGAATGCTGGT
This sequence comes from Halomonas sp. B23F22_3, assembly GCF_043496965.1. NCBI lineage: Bacteria > Pseudomonadati > Pseudomonadota > Gammaproteobacteria > Oceanospirillales > Halomonadaceae > Halomonas > Halomonas sp. B23F22_3. The sequence continues at coordinate 7,566 of NZ_JBIEKG010000002.1, read as the reverse complement.
CTTGAGGGTATTGAGCACGTCGTCGGAGAGCGATTTGACCGCGTGCAGCACGTGCAGCTCGGCGCCGGTGGCCTGGGCGAGTCCCACCGCCTGGGCCAGCACCAGGTCGCAGTCCCCCCTGAGTCCCACGCAGCAGAGAATGCGTCGAATGCCATGCGTCATGATGGTTCCTCCTTCGGCGCGGCATCGAAGACGCCGTGCCGATGTCAGCGACGGATAGCGACTAGTAGCCCATCACGCCGGGCAGCCAGAGCGCGATCTGCGGAAAGTAGGCGATGATGAACAGCGCCACGATGGAGCCCGCGGCGAAGGGCAGCGCCTTCAGCGAGATCTCCTCGATCGAGGCCCCGCCAATCCCCGAGGCCACGAAGAGGTTCTCCCCGAGCGGCGGCGTCTGGAAGCCGATGGCCAGGGCGCAGACCACCACGATGCCTACGTGCACCGGGTCCATGCCCAGCATGTACATGATCGGCAGCAGCACCGGGGTGAGGATCATGATCGCCGCCAGGGTTTCCATGAACATCCCCACGAACAGCAGGAAGAAGATGATCATGCCCCAGATGAGGTAGATGTTGTCGGTGAACCCGAGCATCGCCTCGGCGATGATGGCGGGCACCTGCTGCTCGACGAGCAGGCGACCGAACACCGTGGCGGTGAACAGGATCAGCAGTACCCGTCCGGTGATCCAGGTGGTGGTCTGCAGCGTGCGCAGGGCCGGTTTCCAGGCCAGCTCCCGGTGCAGGAAGACGCCCACGATCAGCGTGTAGAAGATCGCCACGATGGCCGACTCGGTGGGCGTGAAGAGCCCGCTGTAGATGCCGCCGAGGATGATGACCGGCGCCAACATCGACCAGATGCCCTTGCGCAGGGTGCCGCGGATCTGCGGCCAGGACCAGTGATCGGTCAGGCCACGATAGCCACGCCTCTTCGAGATGAAGTAGTTGATGGTCAGCAGGCAGCCGGCGATCACCACGCCGGGCATGATGCCGGCGATGAACAGCTTGGGAATCGACAGCGTCTGGAAGGCGCCATGCTCGGCGATGGCCTCGGGCGGCGGCTGCAGGCCCATGCCGGAGATGCCGAAGATGACCATCGGGATCGAGGGCGGAATCACCACCCCTAGCCCGCCCGAGGAGGCGGTGATGGCCGAGCCATAGCCGCGGTCATAGCCGCGGTTGGCCATGGCCGGGATCATCAGCATGCCCACCGCGGCCGTGGTCGCCGGCCCAGAGCCGGAGATCGCGCCGAAGAACATGCAGGCGAACACCGTCGCCGCGGCGAGCCCGCCGGTCACGGGGCCGGCGAAGGCCTCGGCGATGTCGACCAGGCGCTTGGAGATGCCGGCGGCTTCCATAAGCGCCCCGGCCAGGATGAACGCCGGCAGCGCCATCAGCGGGAAGGAGCCCACCGAGGTGAAGGCGATCTGCACGAACGCCATGGGGTTCTCGCCCAGGCTGATGAAGGTCGTCAGTGCCGCCACGCCCAGCGACACCGTGATGGGTGCCCCGAGGATCAGCAGCAGGAAGAAGGCGCCGAACAGTACGTAGACAATCGTGGCATCCATACTCAGTGCTCCCGCGGCGTCGAGCCGTCGCCCGCCGCGTCATCGTTGTGCTTGAGTTTCTCGACCGTCTGGGACTCGGGGTCCACGAGGTCCACCTTCTTGACGAACTTCAGGTAGTTGTTCTGAAGGATTCGCAGCGTCATGGCGACGAAGGCGATGGGCAGGATCAGGTAGAAATACTTCATCGGAACGCCCAGGGTCTGGGACTTCCAGAAGAGGTTCATCTTGTTGAAGACGAAGTCGTAGCTCAAATAGATGAAGACGGCATTGAAGCCAATCCAGATCAGGTCGGTGAGCACACTGCAGAACGTCTCGACCCAGCGCGGGAAGAATTTGAACTGGAAGGTGACGCGGTTATGCGCCGACATCTTGGTGGCGTAGACCGCCCCCAGGTAGGCGAACCACACGAAGGCGTAGGTCGCCAGCTCATCGCCCCAGGGCAGCGAGTAGCTGAAGAGGTTTCTGAGCACGATCTGGGCGAACAGCAGTAAGACGAAGGACACCAGGAGGAGCTGACAGAGGACGCTCTCCAGGTTATCGATGATCTTGAAGAGTAGCGATTTCATGAGACTGGCCCCTTGCGATCAGACTCCCGATGGGCAGTTCCCCGCACCGGCCGGGGGCCGGTACGGGGGCACACTGCATGCCGCGGTAATGAGAGTTACGGCTGCGGGGCGGGATCACGACCCAGGACGGAGAGTGCCTGATCGAGCTTCTCCTTGCCGCCGATGCTGTCGTAGAAGTCGGGCCAGATGCTGGTGGCCTGTTCGATCCACTCCTGCTCGTCGTTGGCGGGCTGGGTGATCTGCATGCCGTGCTCTTCCACCAGGCGCTGCTTGATGGCTTCCTCGCTCTCCAACAGGAAGTCATAGCTGTGTTCGGTGGCGGCCTGGCCGGCTTCCAGCACCAGGTCCTGCATCTCGGGGCTGAGGCTCTGGAACTTGCCCTCGCTGATGATCAGCGGCTGCAACGAGAACACGTAGCAGCTGTCGGTGACGTGGTCCTGGACCTCATAGAACTTCATGGTGTCGATGGTGATGTAGGGGTTGTCCTGACCGTCGACCACGCCCTGCTGCAGCGCGGTAAAGGTCTCGGACCAGGCCAGCGGGTTGGGATTGATACCCCAGGACTGGTAGGAAGAGATCATGATCTCGTTCTTGGGCACCCGGATCACCAGGCCATCGAGATCCTCGGGCGAGGCCACGGGACGCACGGAGTTGGTCAGGCGACGGCAGCCGGAGTAGGCCCAGCCCAGGATGCGTACGCCGGCATCGCGGATGGTGTTCTGGGTGAGCTCCTCGCCGATCTCGCCCTGGGTCAGCGCCTTGGCATCCTCGGGGCTCTGGATCACGTAGGGCAGGGTCAATACCCCGACGGTCGGCGAGAACGGCGTGATGTTGTTGATGGCCAGAATCGAGAGATCGAGAATCCCCATGCTGGCATTGTTGACGGTGTCCTGCTCACTGCCGAGCTGGCCGTTGGGGAACAGGTCGATGGTGACCTCGCCCTCGGTCTTCTCCTCGACGAGATCGGCAAAGGTCGTGCCCAGTTCGTACTGGGTACCGCCGGCGGCGTCGCCCAGGGCCATCTTCCAGGTCTCGGCCATGGCCTGGCCGCTCAGTGCCAGGGTCGCGGCAGAGACGGCCATGGGGAGGAGTAGTTTCTGGATACGCATTGTGATCTCCACAGCTTGTTATTGTCGGAAAGACAGGATGCCAACGTGATGCGAGGCGCTCCTGGATGACGGCGAGCCGGGGTGTCCATCGAGGGCGGCCCAAGGCGGCGATTCGAGGTGATTTATTGTGTTTCTCACCGCGCCTGCCTCGACTCCGCGATCTCGCCCCTCGCCGATCATCGGGATACATGCTGTACGCCATATCCTGACTACCACGTTCTACGCACTCCCCCAGAGCGCCACTAGAACCAGTCTTCCGACATCGATTGGTCCAGCCCGTCGCATGAGAGAACGATCATCGACACGCCGGGCGGGCCCCGAGTCGGCCGCCATGATGCCTCAACGCTATGGCATAATCTCTAGCTGCCTTTTCCAGCACCTTGGCGAGACACAATTTCAATGAGCCAGCTTCTCTTCCATCTCGATCCCGACCTACCGGAGAGCCTGCAGAAACAGCTGCGCGAGCAGATCGCCCGCGCCATCCTCGACGGCCATCTGCCCCTGGACGAGCCGCTGCCCTCGAGCCGCAAGCTCGCCAAGGAGCTGCATGTTGCCCGCAACACGGTGATGCTGGCCTACGAGCACCTGCTCGACGATGGCTACCTGATCGCCCGCAAGCGCAGCGGCTACTTCGTCAATCCCGAGATCCTCGAGGGCCGGGCCGAGAAACCGGTGCGCCTGAACGATATCGACGCCGAGCGCCTGCCCTGGGAGGAGCTCTTGACCATGCACCCCTCCCGACAGCAGACCATCAACAAGCCCAGCGACTGGCATCGCTACGACTATCCGTTCCTCTACGGCCAGATCGATCCCGAGCTCTTCCCGACACAGCACTGGCGGGAGTGCAGCCGCGATTCCATGAGCGTGCCGGCGATCCGCAGCTGGTCGGTGGACCACCTCAACGACGACGACCCGCTGCTGATCGAGCAGATCCACAAGCGGCTGCTGCCACGCCGCGGCGTGTGGGCCAAGCCCGAGGAGATCCTGGTCACGGTCGGGGCCCAGCAGGCGCTGTGGATCAGCTGCATGCTGCTGCTCAAGGCCGGCCGTCGTTTCGGGATGGAGAATCCCGGCTACGTCGACGTCTACAACATCGCCCGCACCTTCACCGACGATATCCACCTGCTGCCCGTCGACGAACAGGGCATGCGCCTCGATCCGACGATCGCCGACTGCCAGCTGCTCTACGTGACACCGAGCCACCAGTCGCCGACCACGGTCACCATGCCGCTGGAGCGGCGCCGCGAGCTGCTCGACATGGCGGAGATCGACAACTTCCTGATCATCGAGGACGACTACGAGAGCGAGACCAACTACCTGGACAACCCCACGCCGGCGCTGAAGAGCCTGGATCGCCACAACCGGGTGATCTACGTGGGCAGCCTCTCCAAGACCCTGGCGCCGGGCCTGCGCCTGGGCTACATGGTCGGCCCGCCGGCGCTGATCCGCGAGGCCCGCGCGCTGCGCCGGCTGATGCTGCGCCACCCGCCGACCAACAACCAGCGCGCCGTGGCCCTGTTCCTGGACCGCGGCTATCACGATGCCCTGCTGCGCCAGATCCACCAGGTGTTCCACAGCCGCTGGCAGCGCATGAACGAGGCGCTGGCCCGGCACCTGCCCGATGCCTTCGTGCCCTCGACCTATGGCGGCTCGTGCTTCTGGGTCAAGGGGCCCGAAGGGCTCGACTGCCATGAACTGCGCCGCCTCGCGGCCGAGCAGAGCATCCTCATCGAGTGCGGCGACATCCACTTCTTCGACGGCCCTCAGCTCGAGTACTTCAGGCTGGGCTTCTCGGCCATTCCCGAGGCGCGCATCGAGGCCGGCATCGAACGCCTGGCGGCGCTGATTCCCCAGGCGATCACCCCCTCCTGAGCACCGCCCGCCTGGAGCGGCCTTCCTCTCTTCAGCTCGCACCCACAAGAAAGCCGCCTCTAGGGCGGCTTAAGGCAATGGACAGGGCGCGACTCAGATCACCTCGTCCTTCAGGTGGTACCAGCGATAGAGGAAACGCTGGCCGACGCGCCGGAAGGGCGCGAAGGCCTGGGACTCGACCTTCTCGCGCAGGTTGGGGAACGGCAGCTTCGAGGTGAAGATCGGCAGGTCCAGCTCCTGGCCATGCCCGGCGATCCACTGCGCCAGGCGTCGTCCGGCCTGGGCCGAGTACATCACGCCGTTGCCGCCGTAGCCCAGGGCGTAATAGACCGTCTCCTTGGCATCGGGCTGATGGATGCGCGGCATCATGTCGTGGCTGACATCCACCCACCCCCACCAGGAGTAGTCGATATCGACGCCATCGAGCGCCGGGAACTTGCGGTGCATGTCGCCGATCAGCATCGACTCGTACTTCTTCTGCGGCGCATCGCGGCCGGTGATGGCGCTGCGACTGCCGATCTGCAGGCGGTTGTCCGGCAGCAGGCGATAGTAGTGGCGCAGGATCCGGGTATCGGTGATCACCTGGCGCGTGCGCAGGCTGCAGGCCTCGATCTCGTCGTCGGTGAGCTGCCGCGTGACGATGGAGTTCGAGAGGATCGGCAGCAGCCGGTTCTTGAGCTCGCGATGCAGGCTCTGGGAGGTGTAGCCGCCGGTGGCGATGCCCACGGCCCGCGCTTTGACAACTCCCCCCGGGGTCTTGAGGTAGTGCACGCCGCCGCGGGTCTCGAAGCCCTGCACCGGGCTCGCCGGATGGATCTTCACCCCCAGCGCCCGGGCCTTGCGGTGGTAGCCGAAGGCCAGCTTGCCAGCGTGGATGCCGATGCCCTCGGGCTCGTGCATGGCGCCGGCCGCCTCCTGGTCGCCGAGCCACTCGCGCTTCACCGTATCAGCGTCGATGATCCGCGCGTCGTAGTCGAAGGTCTCGCGTAGCAGTTTCGCCTCTTTCTCGAGGGTCGGCATCACCTTGTCGCGGTGGGCCACGTAGAGGTGGCCACCCGGCTGGGGCTCGCAGTCGATGTCCTTGATCAGCGCCTTGAAGGTCGCCATGCCATCGAGGCATTCGCGATGCAGCTTCAGCGCGGTATCCAGGCCGTAGCGCTGGATCCACTGGGAGCGCTTGAGGCGACCGGAGGCACACTGGGCCTGGCCGCCGTTGCGGGTCGAGCAGCCCCAGCTGGCGCGATTGGCCTCGAGCACCGTGGCCTTGATGCCGTACTCCTCGGCCAGGAAGATCGCCGCCGTGAGTCCGGTGAAGCCGGAGCCGATGATCACCACATCGGCATCCGTGTCCTGGGTAATGGGTCCGTCATCGGCCGGCGGCTCGCCGGCGGTGCCGATCCAGTAGGTCGGCGCATAGTCACGACCCGCCCCCGGCGTGGAGCTCTTCAGGGGGTCATAGGCCGGATCATATGGCTGGGAGGGTGAGGTCCTGGTCGCCTCGGTCTCCGTCCCGCTTCTTGGCATTGTTGTCTCCATGATCGGACTCCTAGCAGTCTGGATGGCGTGCTCGAACCCGAGGCAATCAGGCGTTGACGGGGGGGCGGTTCTTGCGGAAGGCGTTCTTCACGGCGATCTTGCCGTCGCGGAAGGTAAAGGCGTCGATCATCCGAGCCTCGGAGCGTACGCCGTCGGTGGTGGTGCCCTGATAGGTGGACTCGGTGAAGCCCTTGTCGCCGATCACGTGGTGCTCGGCGTCGGTCCAGCTGGCATCGGGGGCGGTCTTCCAGGCGTTCTCGAGGCCCTGGCGCACCTCGGCCTGGCCGACGAAGCTCTTGCCCTGCAGCTCGGGACCGGCGATGGCGTGGAAGACGCAGTCATCGGTCATCATGCTCATAACGGCATCGATGTCGTGACGGTTCAGTGCGTCGCTGAAGGCTTCGAGAAGTTCGGTGGTCGGCTGGCTCATGGCGGGCTCCTGACGGTTGTCGTTGTTGGCTGTGTCGTGACGCAATGGGTGACACATCGGGCGGCACATCGGCCGCGAACGGATCCAGCCTACTGACAAAGCCGAGGGGGCATTAGCGCCAGATACGCCCCGGCGGTTGGACCAGCGTGCTCGCCGTGATCGGCCTCGCGCGGTGCGCAATTCGTCACGCCACTCGAGCGGCCCGATGGCCCTCGGCTCAGTCCGCAAGAAGCCCCGCCCCGACGGCGACCGGCGTCGTCGGGGCGGGGCTTCTTGTGCCGTGATCGGTCGTTTGTCAGACAAAAAAACCCCCGGCGAAGCCGGGGGAACACGTTGCAGCACATTCGATGATAGGTTCGCTCTCGATCAGACGTAGTCCTGGTACTTCTCGAGCAGGCGCACCGGCTTCTTCAGGGCGTCACGGCGGAAGGGGTCGCCCAGCTCCCGGGTGCACATGATCTCGAGGATGCAGGTCTTGCCTTCGTTCAT